>CAYPPQ010000007.1:155-45586 GCA_964412635.1 uncultured Planctomycetia bacterium
TCCGGTGCGGCCCATCTTCATGCCACCGCCACCCGGCATTCCGGTGCGGCCCATCTTCATGCCACCGCCACCCGGCATTCCGGTGCGGCCCATCATCATGCCGCCGTGACCCTCCTTTGACTGACCGAATGGTGTGACTCGACCCTGTTCTGGCGTGCGTAGCATCATCATGCCGCCGTGACCCTCCTTTGACTGACCCTCTCCGCAGGCAGGGCAGCCTTCTTGCGATCGACCGGAGGAGCGCCCGCCATCGTCATCACCTCTGCGTGCGTGGGGAACTCGAGTCATCTCTTCCAGTTCACGCTCCACCATCTCGATCTCACGCTGGAGATCCTCCAGGCGATTGATCAATTGCTCGGTTCTGGGATTGCCTCGCCTCTCGTCGCCACGGTGTCCTTCGGTAACTCCATGCTCATCGGCGAAAGCTGCCTTGCCGGGGTGCACGTGGATACATGCCGGAAGCACGAATCCACAGATCAGTAGCAAGAATCCAAGATATGCGGGCTTCATCATCACTTCTCCTTATCGAGGGTATGCAAAATCGGCGAGGTTCCTCACCGGTTCGTTGTTGGTTATTTCACTTCGATCCGTTGACCCGCCCTGAGAACTCTCACGGGGCCAACGAGGGTTTCAATACTCTTGTTCATCAACAGGTTGCGGGCGTCCTTCAACGACTTCACCGGCTGGTCACCGATACTCATCAAGATATCGTGTTTCCTCAAACCTGCCTGGTGAGCAGGGCTGCCAGCACGAACACCGGCGAGTAACACTCCCTGATCTTTCAGAGATGGGAGATGAATCGTGAGGATCTCCGGGCACTCTTCCAGCAACACCCCCAGCGGTTCGATGGAGCACGAACTGGAGGAACTACGACTCTCCATGACGATCTGTCCATCTCTGGAGATGCGAATCTCTGTCGATTGGCTCCAACCACGATCCTCTCCACCGCCAAAGGGCACACCGCGCGGGCCGATGAAATTTCGGCCAAGGGCAGGGTGATCCCTGGGAGCGGGGAAGGGGGGGAAACGACCGAACGGTGTAGACCATCGCTCCAGATCTCGGTTGATCTCCTCGATCATTTCCCGCACCTGCTTTTCCAGCTCTTCGTTGCCGGCGGGACGGGTGCGGATGCTGGCCGGGGTGGGACGCTTCTTCTGCAAATCGAGGGTCTCGAGCAGTTCCTTCGCGTGCGCCTGGATCTCCGGGTCGTCACTCTTCAGAGCCACGGCGAGAGAGGAGCGAGCCTCTTCCCCCACCTTTTCCAGTGCATTGCGAGCCCGCTGGCGAGTCGACCAGGAGTCGGAGCCGAGATCCTTGACCCATCCTGAAATTTTATCGGAAAGTTGCTTGTGCTGTTCATCCGTAACTTTCCCCGTCGCCGGTGTCCTGGGTGGCTCATCGGGAGTGGCAGAGTTGGCGGAAGCAAAAAGGTCCGGAACCCCAGGCACGACGATCAAGGTCAGGGCTAGACCCATCGTCACGAGGGCCAGAAGTCTCCTGCTGGAGATTCCGGGGAGGTGTTGGGCTCGGTTGCGCCCAGGGCTCCGGCTCGTTGCAGATTTCGAGTTGTCCATTCCAGAATTTCCTTCCTGGAAATCGCAGGGTTTCTCCCCGCTACACCGATGACATTGCAAAGAAGATGCCATTCTCCCCTTGCTACCGAGGACAATCTATACACTTCATAAATTGCTTCTAGTACTTCATTTACGGGACCACCCTGGATGCGAATCCGGGGTAAGCTCCAGGACTCGAAGTGCCTTCACCTCGATTGGTCCACGAGCGTACCCCGGATGGGGTACTCGAGATCAAATCATGACTCTTACGGCTCGATCTCGACCTCCAGGAATTCGGTGGTTCCCTCTTCGACGAAGACCTCGATGGTGGGCGCGTTCTTGAGGTCGGTACGAGATCCGTCTCCTCGTCCGAAATTGGTCACGCGTACGGTGTACTGTCCCCTCGGCAATCCGGGGAAGGAGAAGAACCCCTTGCGATCACTCTGGACCCGGGCGTCGGTTCCCTTGGCCCCACCGGAGAGAAGTACCTGGGTACCCGCCAGCGAGTTGCCCTCGAGATCGAGGATCCGTCCCTCGATGATTCCGCCCGCTCCGATGGCGATGACAAGATCCGCGGTACCGCTGGTCACATCGTTGACACTGATGGTGATGTAGGCCCTGTGCTCGATCTTGAGTTGCACCGAGGGTACCGAGAGTTCGATGAACTCGAAGAAGCCATCTGCGCCGGTCAGAATCTGATCACGACGACCCTTCCCCGATCCTCTCAGCGAGCTATTGAGGAAGTTACGATTACCACCGACCACGGTGACCTTCGCCCCCGCCACCGGTTGATTGGTCTGAGCATCGATCACCCTGCCCAGTACACGGCCTCCCTGACCGAGAATCACCGTCGGAAGTTCGGCCCACTGATTCGACCGAACCGTGACATTCTCGATGATCTCCTGGGCAAAACCGGGTGCTCCGATGATCACGTTGTAGAGGCCCGGCTGCAGGCCATCGTATGAAAATGAACCGTCATCGGACTGGAAGGTACGGGCAGGAACTCTGGTGACCTCACGGTCACCTTCGATGATCCGTGGGGAGACGCTGTAAGCTCGAAGTGGTACTCCCGACTCATCGATCACGGTTCCACGTACTCCTCCCAGTGCCTCCATCTGCACCGTGATCGGAGCGACATCGACAGCCACCTCGAAGAGACGGATATCGGCGAATCCTTTCTTCTCTACGATCAGGTCGACTGGATATCTGCCGAGCTCGTCAAAATGAAAATGACCGGTGAGATCGGAGGACCGGTTCACCTTGCGGAGACCGTCACTGGTATCGATGGCGATGAGGCGTGCCCCCTCGATGGGGGTTCCATCCAGTTCCGTCACCATTCCTTCAAGAACCGCTCCTCGAACCATCTGCAACTCGATATTCGGGCGATCGTGTCCCTCCATGACCGACACTCCTGACCGTTCGATCAGAAGGTAACCAGGAACGGAACAGATCAGCGTGTGATCTCCGTCGGGAAGACTTCGAATGCTCCAGTTCCCTGCGGCATCGGAGTAACTCTTGTTGGGTAATGACTCCGGATTCACCTCACCGAACCAGTTGTCTCTGACCGCGACGACGGCACCTTCGATGGGGGTGCCAACTTCATCGATCACGACACCGCTGATGGAGCCGCCAATTTTCATGACCAGGACCATGTCGTCGACCTGGCCTCCGGCGGTGAGGTCGAAGGAATCGGAGGGGGTCGTCAGGTACAGGGAATGAGTTCCTTCAAGGAACAGGCCGGTTCCGGGAGAGACCTCGACCACTTCAAAGCTACCGTCTGCATTGCTGACGACTGCCGGTGCTGCATTGACCATCACCGGATTCTGCTCGGAATGTTGCTTTCTTGCACTGACGGAGATTCCCTGCAGGGGCTTTCCATTGGCATCCATCACGACACCACGGACCACTCCGTTGCGCTCCAGGAAGAAGTCCTGCCCGGTGGTCTCTGCACCCTCGGCAACCTCCACCTGGACATTGCCAGAGCGCATGAAGCCGGTGGCGGTGACGCTGACATATGCGATGGGGCGCCGTTGTTCCGTGATTCCACGGATGTAGTAGCGTCCGTTGCCGTCCGTCACCGCAGTTTTCTTCACATCGGCGACATCATTGACCGTGACCACCGCTCCGGAGATGGGAGCGCTTGTCTCTGCGTCGAGAACACTGCCACTGACAGCAGCACCGTCGGTCAACTGGATGCTCAACGAATCAGTACCGGGCTGGATTCTCAACTCCTGGTAGGTTGCATACTGGGGTGAACTGACGATCAGGCGGTAATCGGTTTCTTCGAGAGTATCGAAGAGAAAGGAACCGTCCGCATCGGTCATGATTCCTGCATCGGTCAGATCGATGGGAGGACCCTCGGTGCGACTGCCCATCGGGTTCACCTTGCAACGGGCACCCTCCAGAGGCGAGCCGAGCGGATCGTAAACGGTCCCCTGGATCCTTGCGCCAGGTTCCAGGATCACATCGACTCTTTCGCTGGCTCCCGATTCCACGACCAGTTCTCCGTACTGCCTCGGCTGGAAGCCGGAGGCACGAACGACGAGACGGTACTTGCTACCGGCACCGAGCTGATCAAACTGGAAAAAGCCGCTTCCGTCCGTCTCCAGCGAGGCCAGCGGAGGCATCGCCCGCTCCTGGATGATCTCGATGATGTCCTGGGTTCCTGTCTCCCGAAACACCTCGACCATCGCATCGGGAATCGCAACTCCACCTGGATCCTGCACCGTACCGGAGAGAACGCCTCCCAATTCCAGGTTGAAGTCGACACCGGAACTGCCAGCACTGATGTACCTCTTCTCCTGTGGAGAGAAGCCACCCACCACTGACTGGAGACGATATGCGAGGTTTTCAAGGCCGGCGATCTGGTAATTTCCGGAGGCATCGGAGACCGCAACGATTCCGTTCTCTTCCTGCATCTCCTGCAGTTCGAGAAGAACCTGCAACCGCTTCTGCAGCGGTGCCTCCTGCTCGACTCGCTCGACGAAGGCGGCGATCTGAGCACCTGGAATCGGCTTGCCTAGCGGACCGAAGACGGTGCCACTGATGGTCATCCCCGAGGTCAGAATCAACACCACCTCATCAGGATCGACTCCATCGATGAGAGTGACATCAACCTTCTGGCTCTGATAACCACTGAGGCTCGCCTGAAAGCGGTAAAGGCCAGCTTCCAGATCATCGAACCGGAATCGTCCATCACTACTCTGCAACTGCGAGAGCAGGTTGGCAGTGGAAATACTGCTTCCACCCTGCAGTTTCGAGACGGAAACGCGGACACCGGGCAGCGGAGCTCCCGCATCGTCCTGAACGATTCCAGAGATGCTGGCGGTCAGGATCTCCCTGGCAGGAAGACGATTGATGGAGGTACCCTCATCGCCTGTGCCGGAATCTCTCTCGTTTGAGACCACGCTCGGCAGGGTTGGGCCTCCGGAATCATCTCCGAAGAACATCATCAATCCGAATCCGATCAGCACGATCAGACCGGTCAAAACCAGGGCTTTCATCGCCATATTCATCGAACTACTCCTTCGCAATGACCAGCCGTCAATACAGCGTGCACTGCCTGATTCAAATACGACTTCCAGGCCGTCTTCACGACTCTCTGGAGTCAGGGCTTTTCACATTCGTTTCTCTACAACGGACCTTCCGCTCCAGAGATTAGGCGATTCGACCCTCCTCGGGGAAAGAATCATCGGACATTACTGTATTCCTCTTCTTCAATCGGTATTTCTTGATCCTGTACTGGAGTGTTTTGTAGGTGATTCCGAGCATTTTGGCCGCGGGTTCCAGCCGTCCGTCAGTCCGCGTCAACGCCTGCTCGATCAGGTCTTTTTCCAGTTCCTCCAGTACCAGCCCCTCCCCCGGAAGGTGGAAGGCTCCTTGCTGCTCCTCGCCAGCGACCGATCTCCGGGCATCGATGGCGGGAGGCAACAGATCCGCCCCCAGCCAACCGGAATCTCCCAGGACCATCATCCGCTCGAGAGAATTTTCCAGCTCTCTAACATTACCGGGCCAATCATGGTGTTCGAAGATCGCCAGAACCTCCGGCGTCACCCCGTGGAATTCCTTGTCGTGTCGACGCCCACCTCTGGCCAGGAAGTGCTCGATCAGCAGCGGCAGATCGTCCTTTCGATGTCGAAGAGGCGGTAGTTCCAGAACGATCACGTTGAGACGGAACAACAGGTCCTGTCTGAACTCTCCCAGTTCCACTGCTTCGTCGAGGTCACGGGCAGTAGCCGCCACGATCCGACCACGAAAGGGAACCGTTTCTGCGGAGCCTACCCTCGAGAATTCCATCTCCTGAAGAGCTCGCAACAACTTCGGTTGCAGACTCGTTTCCATCGAGCCGATCTCGTCGAGAAACAGGGTCCCTGTTCCCACATCTTCGAATCGGCCGGTGCGCCTGGCAGAAGCCCCGGTGAACACACCTTTTTCATGACCGAACAGTTCGCTCTCGATCAGATTTTCGGGGATCGCTGCACAGTTGATGGCGAGGAATGGATCCGATTTCCGATGACTCATCTGATGAATCGCCTTGGCAACCAGTTCCTTTCCCGTGCCACTCTCGCCTCGAATCAGACAGGTGGACTCGGTAGGCCCGACCCTTTCGATCAGATTGAACAGGTTCTTCAGTGCTGAGTTCTTGCCGACGATTCCACAGAAGGAATCGGCGTCAGGTTTCAGCAACCGCTTGAGGTTGACATTTTCACGGGCGAGACGAGATTTGTCCGCAGCAGAGGAGATGGTGATGAGAGTCTTTTCGAAGTCGAGTGGTTTCGAGAGGAACGCGAAGGCACGCGCCTGACCCGATTGAAAGGCGACATCGTCGGAGGCGTAGGCGGTCACGAGAACCACCTCGCACAGCGGGTCATCGGATCTCGCATGCTGGAGCAGTTCCAGCCCCTCCTTGTCGGTGGGCATGCGAAGATCGGTCACCACAACACCGAATGGATCCCCCTCCTCCCGGGCGATCCGCAGTGAATCGAGTGCTTCCGGAAGGCCTGGAACCCCCTCCACACGATATCCCTCAGCGAGCAGGGAGGAGACGAGGATCTCTCGTTGAGGCCGCTCATCGTCGGCGACCAGGATCCGTACCGGTCGATCGCTCATGCCGTACCTCCGTCTTCTGTGGGCAGCAGGAAGCGGACCTCGGTCCCCACACCCAGTTCGGAGTCCAGCTCGAGACGACCGCCATGTCTCTCCGCCACTCTCCTGGCGATGGCGAGTCCCAAACCGGTACCTCCCGGTCGCATCGTGACGTAAGGGAGCAACACCCGTTGTAGATCTTCCTCGGGTATCCCTGGCCCATCATCGACGAATGAAATGACGATCCATTGCTTGTCGGAAGCCACTGACATCTTCAGAAATCCGCCTTCTTCTTCCATCGCCTGCATGGCATTCATGGCGATATTCAGGAACGCGCTCTTGGCTTCGATGCGATTCCAGATCGCCTCACCCAGCTCTTTCTGTACATCGATTTCCAGTACGACGTTGCGAACCGCCGCTTCCTTCTTGAGTAATCGATGTACATCTTCGAGTAACTCTCCTGGATTGACCCGTTCCGACTGATGCGCCGCAGGTTGTGCCAGCTGCAAGAAGTCACCGACGAGGCAGTCGAGGCGTTCGATCTCCTCCTTCACATCCCCTGTGAAGTTGAGGAAGCGTTCCTTCGATTCGGTATCTTCGGGGATGAAATCTCGGCGAATACGACCGACATGCAACGAGATGGCGCTGAGAGGGTTACGGATATCGTGGGCAACTCCTGCGGCGAGATCTCCCATCGTCTGGACTCGCTCCCGGTGCTCGAGACTTCTCTCGATCCGCCGGGCATCTTCGATCCGAAGAACCATGTCATTGAACTGCCTGTTGAGGGGGCCGAATTCAGGATCGCTGCGCTCCGGCAATCTCACGGAGAGGTCCCCCTCCGATACCGAATGCATTCCGTTGACCACCTCGGTCATCGGCTTCATCAGTCGAATTCCCAGTATCCACGCCAAGATGAGGCCGACCAGGTACACCGAGATGGTTGCCACAAGATCGTCGGTCCTCGCCTTGTTGACCAGCTTCTGCAGTCGATCGAGGTGCACCTGCAACTGGATTCCCTTGCTGCGAACCTGGTCCGGATCTCCCAGCGAACTGTCCCGAGCACCGTAGGATTCAGGGGCGACCGCGACTGTTTTTTCGTACACGTCCGCTTCTTCGTCGCCAGTTTCTCTCGCTCGCTCATCCACGCCAGTCGCAGGGGCGGCCATCCTTGCCCCGTAGAAATTACTCTTTTCTTGCGATTTATCCTCGGAACTTCCTCTGCCGAGAGCCAGATCATCGCCGAGAGCCTCTTCTGAATCCTCAGTCCAGATGTACATGATACGACGGTTCAATCCCGAGATGTTCTTACGGACCTTGTTCAGTACTGGAAAGGAAAATTCCCTTTGCGCCAGAGTGGTTTCCAGAACCACATTCTTCTTCAGTTCGGTAGCGCCAATAACTCCTGAACTCCTGTACTGATTCATCGCCGAAGGTTGATTATGGAGGATGAAATCGGAGGCCAGTTGCGACTCGTAGGCGAACTCTGGATGTCCCTTGATGATCAGGGCGAACATCAGATCTTCGATCTGGGCGTGTTGATAATTGAGGGTGACTTCATCGGTACTGTCCGAAGTCTCTGAACTCTCCTCGACCTGCCGCATCAACAGCGCATTGAGTCGTGTCAGCATCTTGCTCGATTGCTCATCGATCTGCAGGTTGCGCCCACCGAGCGAGCTGGATCCGGGAAGGAAGGAGATCTTGACCTGCTCCCCAGGGAGGGGAATGGCAGCGGTGGCATGGATCATCATCTCGGCGGCTTCGGCAGCGATGTCGGCAGCGATCTGCTCGACGGCCTCCACCAGCGCCAACCTCTTTCGCTCCTCCAGCCATCCCTGAACCGCCAGAGTTCCCGCCAGCAGGAACGCCAGCAGCAACACCAGTTTGACCCTCAAATTCCAGATCTGACTCCAGCGAGACACGTCTTTATTCCTTTCGACGAGGCGGAGAGAACCCTCTCTCCCGGTCCGTTGACCTCCGATATCATGCAAAGACCATTCCCGGACCGAGAAATCGGAACCCACCATCTCCAGGACACCACCGTAATCCTCGTAAACAACTACTGGGTAAGGCTTTATAATTTTCCCGGTCGATCCCTCCGAAGGGTCGGTTCTACCCCTTACCTCCAATGAGTTTCCCATTTCGGGCAATAGTGTAGTGATTTTGATCACATCTTCCTGAAATGGGGACCTCTTTCAAGCATTTCCTTTTCTCTTCTCCCGTGGGAGGATCCCGCAATACCTACCAGAAAAGGGAGTTCGGCATGTCGATTTCACTACTCGCGCTGGTACTGACCACCACCCTTCAGCCCGTTCCCGTCGGCGACGACGAAGCCGACTGGAAGCAGGCGATCGCCTCTTCCGTTGCCACCCTGGTGGGGAATCAGGAATCCCTGGCCGCAACCAAGAAGGTCGCCGAGGTTCAGGAGTGGCCCTACGAGGGTGTCTATCGAGAAGGCGGGCAGATCCCTCCGGGATACCGCGTCGGCGGAACCGCCATCGTGATGCGTTCACTGGTGGAGATTCCCGGTCTCAAGAAAGACAAGTCACGAACAGATGCAGTGATGCGAGGCCTCTCCTTCCTGCTCGATGAATCGCTTCGCTCCCCGCGCATGGGTGTCGGCTTCAAGGGCGGATACGACGTACGGGACTGGGGACACATCGATAGCCTCGAGACACTGCTACGAATGCGCGAGCTGGAGTTGATTCCCGGCGGCGTGAAAAAACGCTGTCAGCAGTTGACCGAAGATCTCATCGCAACCCTGATCGAGAACGAGATCCCTGAAGGTGGCTGGAACTACTCGCGGCGCAGAAGAGGAGGAGCCAGCCCCGCTTCCCCCTTCATGACCGCCCCCGCTGCCATGGCACTGATGCGTGCTCGTGATCAGGGATTCAAGTTCGACACTACCGTCATCGATCGTGCTCTCGATACCCTTGCAGCAGCTCGCCTCGAGTCCGGTGCATTTCAGTACTCCACCAATCCTGACCGGGTTACAGGGGAAGGATTCGAAGCGGTGGAGGGGGCCTGCGCACGGATGGCCGTGGCGGAGACTGCACTATGGCTGGGGGGCAGAGGCGATGTCGATCGCGTGCGCTCGGCGGTCGATGCATTTCTCGAGCACTGGGAGTGGCTCGAGAAGAGAAGAGCTCAGACTGGAACCCACAATCCTCCCTTCTACATCGCTCCTTAC
This sequence comes from uncultured Planctomycetia bacterium, assembly GCA_964412635.1. Classification (GTDB taxonomy): domain Bacteria; phylum Planctomycetota; class UBA8108; order UBA1146; family UBA1146; genus QNYK01. The sequence goes on from CAYPPQ010000007.1 coordinate 9,981, forward strand.
TACTTCTTCTACGCCCATACCCACGCAGCCCGCGCGCTGCAGGCGTTACCCGAAAAGGACAGAGAACCGCTCAGAAAGCGGATCCTGGCCCGGCTGTGGCAGGTTCGAGGCGAAGACGGTTCGTGGAATGATCGCGTCTTTCCACGCAGTTCTTCCTACGGCACGGCGATGACCGTACTGGCATTCCGTGCCCACGAGAGCCCACTTCCCGAGCGCGTCGCCACGGCGGAGAGCAAGGATGGCCACAACGTGAAAGACAACCCCTCCGCTGGCGAGGCGAAGAAAGCGCAACAGGAGAAGAAAAAGGTGAAGCTCTAGGGAATCAACTGCTCCCGCAGGCGACGCAGAAATAGACCGACGTCGGTGACGATGCCGAAGGTCTGCGCAGATCCTCGGTCCGCAAGTTTCGTGGCCACTGCCGGATGAATGTCGACACACACCAGCGGCACCTTGCCCGGCAGCATGTTGCCCACACCGATCCCGTGAAGCATCGAGGCAAGTACCACCACCAGTCCCGCATCCTGCAACTGCTGAGCATAGAGTTCTTGTGCCTCGAACAGATCCATCACCGTCTCCGGTAACGGTCCGTCATCACGAATCGAGCCCGCCAGTACGAAGGGGACCTCATTCTTGACGAGGGTATGCATCAGACCTCCCTCCAGTGCGCCGGATGAAACCGCTGCAGAGATCGATCCTTCCCCCCGAATCCGATTGATCGCTCTCATGTGATGGGAGTGCCCTCCTTCGATGACCTGTCCATCGGTCACGGAGACCCCGAGGCTGGTGCCGAGCAGTTGCGACTCGATGTCGTGGACCGCCAGAGCATTTCCACTGAGTACAGCGTCGACCCACCCATCCTCCACCAGTTTCTCCAGGTCGCTGGCGGCACCGGTGTGAACCACGACCGGTCCTGGCACCCAGACGATCTTGCGTCCCGCATCTCTTGCATCTCGTGCCAGCTGTGCCACCACCCGGGCATGAATCTCGACCTGACGCTCGGAAGAAACATCGTTCGACATGAAGGAGAAGGAGTGGGAAATCGACTGATCTTCAGCGGTGATGACGCGGATTCCATCGATCCCCATCGCCACCGCCTGCCCCGAGCTGAGGTCCCTCAACTTGATACAGGTGGGAACTCCCTCGACGAGAATGATGCAGCCATCCATCCGCTGTCTGTCGACCCGCTGCCAGTTGCCATCCAGAAGCACCTCGGTGTCGTGATGGGTCGTGCTGTAAAAGCCATCCGGTGCGACCCCGTCGGCAGGGGCTGCTTGCCACTGAATCGGTGAATCGATCACTTCGATGAAGCCGAGAGGAAGAATCGCATCGACGGCACCGCGGCACTGCTCTTCCGAGGTCCCGGTGACCCGGATCTGAAGTTGATCTGCTGTCAGCAGGAGCACGTCTAGAGATGCGTCGTGAGAATCGGCAATCTTGACAGCCTCGACCAGCATCCCGGAAAATTCCGCTCCGGAGCCGCCAATTAGTTTCTTTTCGAAAGTGGGTGCCATGGTGAGACTATTTCCTATGCTTCTGACCCGGGTACAGTCACCCTGTCGGTGCCGCAGGATAGCATGAGGCTGTGTTCAGGCGAGAGGGACTCCGCTTCCTCTGCCAGGAAAGGTGATTCCAGTGCTACCCAGTCGCAGACTCTCCCCGGGAAAAACCACCGGTGGCTCGAGTTCTAACGACGAGACCAGGCCGCTCAGGACCCCACGTCTCGAGAAGATCGGATCCTTCACCGTGGAGGAGAAGATCGGTGAGGGCGGCATGGGAGTGGTGTATCGAGCGCGGGATCCACGACTGCAACGAACGGTGGCCATCAAGCGGATCCATCCGCGGCTCCAGAACCGCACCGATATCCGCGAGAGATTTCTCACCGAAGCGAGAGCCATCGCAGCGGTCAATCATCCAAACATCGGTCAGATTCACGCGATTCACGAGGACGAGGATCTCCCTTACCTGGTGATGGAATTCCTGGAGGGTCCCAGCTTCGAAACGTTGATCGAGCAGAGCGGTCGACGATCATCGGCGGAAACGATTCGCATCGCCATCTGCGCAGCAAAGGCACTCGATTCAGCCGTCAGGCGCGGGATCATTCACCGAGATGTGAAACCATCCAACTTGCTGGTCGATTCCCTGGGAGAGGTGAAACTGGTCGATTTCGGACTGGCGGGAAACCTCGGCGAAAATCCGCAAGACGATCCCGAACTACTGTGCACTCCACAGTATGGTTCCCCGGAGCAGATCCAGGGCTGGGCACTCGACGAGCGATCTGACATCTACAGTCTCGGTGCCACCATGTTTCATCTCCTGACCGGCAGGCCGCCCTTCGAGCGAGATACCCGGGTCGATCTGATGGTGGCTCAGGTAAACGAACCCGCTCCGGCACCCACGTCGATCGAACCGGATGTCGATCCGGAACTGTCGGAGCTGGTGCTCCAGATGCTGGAAAAGAAACCTGAGGCCCGCCCGAGAACTCACAAGAAACTGCTTCAAGCACTTGAGGAATTGCAGCTGAAGATCGAACCGCCCGAGGGGATTCGTTCATCTTCCAGGAAGTCGTTGGTAGTGGTGATCGCCATCCTGATCAGCGGTCTCCTCTTCAACTTCTGGCCCCAGCAGCAAGCGAACACGGGAGTGCAGGTCGATGGCACCCTTCGGGGTGTGCTCTCCTCTTCCCCGCCCAATGAGTTGCTCAAATACGATTTCGACCAGGACGGTGCCCGATTACATCGTTTCTTCCGCAGTTCTCCACTGCCCGAGAACCCCCGAGGGCACCGCCAGATCTTCCCGGTGGTTCGAGATGGACATCTGCTGTGGGCCAACGACCCCCGCCCCATCTCCTTTCCATACCTGACCCGATTGAGTCGCTGGAAGATCGAGGGAATTCGATTTCTCGGTTCTCCAGATCTGGAACTGAGGATCGGCCAGGATCCGGAGAGGATCGGTGACCGACTTCGAATCGGTCTGGCAGTGGGAAGACAGATCTCCCCGCGGATCGAAGCGATCAGCAAGGGAGTCGCCGTTCAGGTTCAAGTGGAGGAACAGATCAGTTCATCCTTCATCCACCATGGAGTCGATCACGACATCACTCTCGAACGCTGGCCGAGCGAAACCACTGGCACTGCACGATTCCGCCTGCAGGTGCAGCGCTCCGGCAAAGAAGCGGAGATCATCTCAACCATCATCTTTTCCTTGCCGGAAGAAGCGGTACCCGAAGGAGCCCCGGCGATTCGCTGTGAAGGAGACCTGACCGGCTGGAACACCCGAATCGCCTGGGTCGATATCCTCGGCCTCTTCGACAGGGCCAGGATCCAGCGCAGCTGGATCCTCGAGGGGGGACCGTGACCACAAAGCTGCACATCTCCAGCGCAGAGGGTGTCTTCAGCGTCACCGAGATCTCCGACAGTACTGCTGCCGGCGATGGAATCGTCATCGGCAGGGACCCGGACGCCGATATCTTCATCGACGATCCCGCTGCAAGTCGCTTCCACGCACGGCTCACTCGACAGGGAACCAGCTGGAAAGTGGTCGATCTCGATTCCTCCAATGGAACCTACCTCAACGGCGATCGAGTCAAGAACTCGGACCTTGCTCCGGGAGATCATCTCTCGATCGGCGACACCGAGATCCAGCTGGAAGCGGCGGTGCAGATCTCATCGATGGATGCCGCTCGGACCCAGGTCGTACAACGCATCGAGGTCGCCCCCGCCCCCCTCGACGGGGAGAAGTCCGCTCGCATCCTCGTCGCTCTCCACTCCTGCGCTCCCCTGATCGGCAACTCCGCTTCCGATCGAACGGGCCAGCTGGAGAAGGGTCTTCGGCTGCTGGCCGAGGGGATGAGTGCCGATCGAGGGGCGATCCTCTTCGCACAGGAGCAGGACTGGGTGTGCAGGACCGCATGGTCAAACCAGGGCACCCCGATGCATGGATTCGTCCTCAGTCACACCATCCACAGTGAGGTGATGCAAACTCGAAGAGCGGTCATCTCGCGGGATACCACCGAGGATCCACGATTCGCTCAGCGACGTAGCGTGGTCGGGGATGAGATCCGTTCCGTCATCGCAGCGCCGATCCTGATTCACGACGGGATCGCTGGAATTCTCTATCTCGACCGTCTCGACGGGGATCAACAACCGTTTGGAAACGAGGAGTTGTGGGGGGCGGGAGTCGCTGCGGGAATCATCGGGGCGGGAGCTTCGGTGAGCCGCGAATTGCACGATCTCTCCACTGAAAGGAAAGAACTGGTCAGGACCGTCATCGATTCGATCCCCATCATCGGCGAATCAAAACCGGTAGAAGAGATGCGGAATTTCATCCGCAAGACTGCATCTTCCGATGGGACGGTGCTGATCCGGGGCGAGACTGGCACAGGTAAGGAACTGGTAGCGAGGGCGATTCACTACCAGGGGAACCGTGCTGCCGCCCCCTTCATCGCCATCAACTGTGCCGCCATCCCCGAAACCCTGGTGGAGAGTGAACTGTTCGGCCATGAGAAGGGTGCATTCACCGGTGCCGATCAGCAGAAGCCTGGCAAGTTCGAGGTGGCAACGGGGGGAACCGTCTTTCTCGATGAGATCGGTGAACTCCCTCACCCTGCACAATCCAAGATGCTACGGCTTCTCGAGGACAAACGTCTCGAGCGAGTCGGTGGCAATCAGTCGATCGATGTCGATGTTCGAATCGTCACAGCGACCCACAGGAATCTCCAGGAAGAGGTGGCTGAAGGTCGGTTCCGGGAAGATCTCTACTACCGACTTGCAGTACTGGAAGTGATGGTTCCTCCACTGCGAGAACGCGATGGCGACATCGATCTACTCATCGATCATTTCCTCGACCAGTGCAGCCGCGGGGGTGAAGCGAGAAAACAGCTTTCCGACGAGGCGCGCACAGCCCTGGCCGATTACTCGTGGCCCGGCAACATCCGACAGTTGCGCAATGTCATCGAGAGTTCCGTCATCCTCTCCCCTTCTGATCTGCTGGATGTCGCCGATTTACGCCTCGACCACCACGCCACTCCTGCCGCCACCTCTACCAACTCGACCCCGTGGCAACCCGACTCGCTGAAGAAGGTGGAAGAGGAACACATCCGCAAGGTTCTGGAACATGTCCACTGGAACAAGAAGCGGGCGGCTGAACTGCTGGGGATCGAACGCTCGACCCTCTATTCACGGATCCGCAATCTCGGCATCGAACCGGCGGAGCCATCCCGATGAGCGCCACGCTACTGGCGACATGGATCGGACTGATGATCCCCCTGGCTCAATCGGAGGAGTCCATCATCCCCGCCGGCAACATCCCTGTCGGACTGGTACTTCAGGGATGGAGCGTTCTCACCGACCAGCAGGTGCTGACCCAGCGACCCGATCTCGGTCACCGGTCGGTGCAGATCCTGCGACCCCTGCGCCTCTCGGCTCCATCGATGGAACCGGTGTTGCGTGGATTGCTGCGCAGCGAAGGGATCGAGTTGAAACCGATCCGCCGAGGACTGGTCCACGGGCCCCACTGGGCGACCACCGACCCGTCGGAGATGCCACCGCTGGAGCGATACCAGGTGCGGGTCATCCGCCTTCAGCATCTCGATCCGGAACCGATCTGTCGCTTGCTCGAGAATGCCGCCAGCACGAGAGAGTCCGATCTCGGCCCCCTCGACCGACGCAGTCGTTTCGTCGCCGACCCTCGAATCGGGGCGGTGATCATCTCCTGCACCTCGTCGGTACGGCTCGACCACTACCTGAAACTACTCTCCGCTGCCGATCGCCCGGCGGTGGCGGGCACCCAGCGGCCGGTATTGAAAAGCTGGAAAACCCGCTACGGACGTGCCAGTGAGCTGGCGACCTCCCTCGAGGCCTCGTGGGAGGAACGCGGCGGCCAACCGATTCACGTGGTGGTGCACACCGCCTCGAACAGTCTGATGATCCGGGTCCCGAAGCAGCTGTGGCCGGCGGTGGAGCGACTCCTCGATCAGCTCGATCGCCCCGACGACCTCTAACCGACCGCGCCAATTTGTGTTCAAAATTCAAACACTCCCTGCCCCAGATCAGGCTGACAGCCCCTCCCTGCAGGTTACCGGAATATCCGTAACTCCCTACAGAAAATAAAGTTGTGCAACTTGTCCGGTTGGCATGGACGGGCATTTCATTTGCGTAATGATGCTCAGACCCATGCCTCCCGCCCCGGGAGGCCATCGAGGTCCACTTCCGGACCTCAACTGGATCCGCCCTGCGATGAGAAAGCAGGGAACTTCCCGCAAGAGAAGTCTGGATCCAGCCGATCAAGGAAGAGGAGCAGCCATGAACCCGACGACGGAAGGGTGTGTCACCATGGGCCGCAAATCAACGGTCTCACCGATAGAGACCCTGGATATGCCACGAACCGAATCCTCCTGGAGACTCACAGCAGTCTTCCAGGTACTCATCTTGTTGGCAGGACTCTCCCTGCCCACCTTCGCCCTGGCCCAGGATCCCCCCGATCCCGCAGACGGCGACCAGCCGGTTCCTGAGGGAGAGGAGGAGGATGACCGCGAAGGCAGTGTCGTCGAGAACTCCCAGTCGGGCGGATACCGCATGGAGGAGGGCAAGTTCCCGGTTCTGAGCCTGATGCGCTTCATCCAGCGCACCACCGGCAAGTTCGTGAACTACCCCTCCACCGGCAACGACCCCGCCTTCGCCGAGGAGACCTTCGTCGACGTGGTCGGCGATGTGGATCCCCTCACCTACCCGGTGGTCCAGGCGATCCTGGAGACCAATGGCTACGAGTTATGGGAGAGCACCCTCGAGGACGGAACCGTGGTGATCAACGTTCGAGCGACCACAGCCCGAACCCAACCACCCTCCGACCCGGTCAGTCCCATCATCGAAGCGGGTACCGATTCCACCAGTGAAGAAGGGGACGAACTCGCCACCCTTGTCCTGCAACTGGAGCATGTCGAGACCGGAGTGGTTCGACAGGCGTTACAGGAACTGCTGGGCATCCAGGGAGCTGGAAGCCAGAGCGGCAGTCTCAAGATCGTCACCGTGACCAACAACGAGACCCTCATCATCAAGGCAAAGATGCGGGTTCTGGAGCACATCCAGCGCCTCGTCGAGTACATCGACGTGGAAGTCCGTAGCCCCGACGAGATTCTCGTCATCCGCGAACTGTTCTACGCAGATGCCCAGGACATCGTCAGCATCGTCCAGGAAGCCCTCAGCGATACCGGCAGCTTCGGAAGCACCGGCAGAAGGACCTCCACTCCCAGCTCTCAGCAGGGGCGTACGACGGGGAGCACCAACCGGGGCAGCGTTGGACGGGGAACCTCCTTCGCCGGAGAATCGACCAGCCTGATCGCAGACAACCGCACCCAGAAGATCATCATCCAGTCCTCCGACCCTGGAGAACTCGATCTGGTCCACCAGTTGATCGATGAACTCGACACCAAGGTGCGCAACGTCCGCAACACGACCTGGATCTACAAGGTCAACTACCTCAAGGCAGAGGAGCTGGCCGACAACATCCGCCAGCTGGTCGAGGGTTCAGACGGATCTCTCCGCCGCGGAACCAGCAGCAGGACCACCTCACGGAACACCCGTGGGGGAACCTCGGGAACGGGAGGTGTTCAGCAACAGCAACAGTTCACCCCCACCCGCATCGTCCCCCACGAGCAGACCAACTCCCTGATCATCCAGGCGGAGCCAGAAGAGTACGAACAGGTGGAGATGATCCTCAAGCAGATCGACAAGCGTCGTCGTCAGGTCTTCCTCGAAGTGGCTCTGGTACAGGTCAAGGACAGTTCCAGCCTCAACTACACCCTCGAGTTCCTGGCCGGCAACCTCGACGATCAGGCGCTCACGGGAATCCTGCTCAGCTCCTTCGGGGCGAGCGAGGTGACCCCCAGCCTCGACCCCAACGGGGTGATCACGGGATTGAACCGAATCCCTGGGGTCGGCGGAGCGGGAGTCACCGGAGTGCTACAGCAGGATGGTCAGTTCCCCCTCATCATGAGCGCACTGAAGGCGGACGAGGACTCGAACATCCTGGCAACTCCCTTCATCCTCGCAGATGACAACCAGGACAACTCCATCTCGGTGCAGACGGAGATCTTCTACCAGACCACCTCCGCCACCAACGTCAACACCACCACAAGTCAGCAGTCAGAGAGTGCGGGAATTACCCTCTCCCTGTTGCCGACCATCTCGAGTGAAGTGGTACTGCTGGAACTGGAGCTGGAGGTGTCCTCCTTCTCCGGAGTTTCCGACGGCACCGGCGCCCTTCCCGATCGCTCGACCAACGTCATCAACTCGAAGGTGACGATCCCCGACGGCGGCATGTTCATCATCGGTGGATTGGCACAGATGTCGGAAGGCAACATCAAGAGCAAGGTTCCACTGCTGGGTGATCTCCCCTTCATCGGAGAGCTGTTCCAGTCGAGTGGATCGAACACTGCACGCGACAACCTCTACGTGTTCCTCAGCGCACACATCCTGGATGACGACGGCTTCAACAACCTGGGTAACTTCACCCGCGATGCCATCGAGGGAGTACGCTCCTTCCAGGACAACCTGCGTCTGCAACAGTTCTCCGATGCGGAAAACCCGCGAGACCAGGAACTGGCTCCCCTCATCAGACCGAACTCGGATGCCACGGAGGAAGAGCAGCACCCATGAGAATTTCACTCTTCAATGACCTCATCGAAAATGGCCTGCTGAATGAAGAGCAACTGACCGAGTGCCAGGAGGAGGAGAGATCCACCGGAAAGGCCCTCGATAAGCTGCTCCGTGAAAAGGGCTACGTCTCCGAGTCAGCCCTTCTGGAGGCGATCTCGAAGAGGCTACACATCCCCTATCTCGATGATCTGACCGATCACCAGGTGCCCGCTGATTTCATCCGGGATGTGCCTCCACAATTCGCAAGAACCTACAACCTCATCGCCGTCAGCGAAGCTCCAGGTATCATCCATGTGGCCACCTGTGACCCCCTCGATGTGCAGCCGATGGATGATCTCGCGGCAATGGTCGGAAAGGTCATCGAACCGGTGATCTCTCCCCGTGCGGAGATCACCTCACTGATCAATCGAGCCTTTCAGAAGTCGAGCGCCGATGTCGATGAACTTCTCGAAGGACTGGAAGACGACGATCTGATCGGAATCGCCGCAGAGATTGACGAGACCGAGGATGTCCTCGATATCGCCAACAAGGCTCCGATCATCAAACTGATGAATACCATCATGTTCGAGGCACAGAAGAATCGCGCCTCGGATATCCACCTGCAGCCATTTGCCGATCGATTGCAGGTCAGGTATCGAATCGACGGAATCCTGTACGACACCAAGGTCATCCCCAAGAAGATCCAGGACGCACTGGTTTCGAGGGTCAAGGTGATGGGAAAGATGGACATCGCCGAACGGCGACTGCCTCAGGATGGTCGTACCTCCCTCAAGGTTGGAGAAGGCGAACTGGACGTGAGGATCTCGTCGGTCCCCACCAGTTATGGTGAGCGGATCGTGTTCCGACTGCTCGACAAGAGTGCTCGTCTCTACCGACTCGGTGAGATCGGTCTCGATGATCGCAACTTCGAACTTCTCGACGGACTCATCAACTCCTCGCACGGCGTCATCCTGGTGACCGGCCCCACCGGTTCAGGAAAAACCACGACCCTTTACGCTGGCCTGTCCGAGATGAACTCCCAGGAGTTGAACATCATCACCATCGAGGACCCCATCGAATACAACATCGATTCCATCAGTCAGATCCAGGTATCCAACAAGAAGGGACTGACCTTCGCGTCTGGACTTCGATCGCTGATGCGACAGGACCCTGACGTGATGATGGTGGGAGAGATTCGAGACGAGGAAACTGCAGGCATCGCCGTGCAGGCGTCCAATACCGGTCACCTGGTCTTCTCGACGCTACACACCAACGACTCCGCCGGAGCGGTCACCCGGATGATCGACCTGGGTGTCGAACCGTACCTCGTTTCATCATCGCTGATCGGCGTCGTCGCTCAGCGCCTGGTGAGGGTCATCTGCCCCCGCTGCAAGGAGGGTTACGACCCGGAGCCGAACGAACTCGCCAGTCTTGGCCTCGAGCCTGATCAGCTGCTCAACGGGCAACTGCACCGGGGACGTGGCTGTGAAGGGTGCCTCGGGCGGGGCTACTACGATCGAACCGCGATCTACGAAATCCTCACCATCAACGAGATGGTCCGCGACCAGATCATCGCACACACCAGTGCCTCGGTGATCAAGCAGGCCGCAGTGGAGACGTCACATCTGAGAACCTTGAGGATGGATGGCGCGAGAAAGGTGGCTCAGGGGATCACCACTACCGACGAGGTGTTCCGTGTCACCCAGATGGATATTTTCTAGAGAATAGCCAGGAGTCAGGATGCCGATCTATTCGTACCAGGCCATCGATACTCGAGGTCGCAACAAGAAGGGCACCATCGATGCCGATACGGCACGTGATGGCCGTGAAAAGTTGCGGAATCAAAAACTACGCGTCACCGAGATGCGTAGGATCGATGCGGTGGCTCGAGGTGGCGGCAAGGCCGGTAGATTCCAGTTGCAGCGAAAGGCCAACGTCCGCGATCTGGCCATCCTCACCCGACAGTTTGCGATCCTGCTCTCCTCTGGTGTTCACCTCTCCGAGGCCTTGACGGTACTTGTTGAACAGATCGAGGATCGCCGGATGGAGGTGATTTTCCGTGACGTTCGCGAGAAGATCGTCTCGGGAGCAGGACTCGCAGATGCCTTCTCTCAGCACCCTGCCTACTTCAGTGATCTGTACATCAACATGGTGCGTGCTGGAGAGGCGAGTGGAAACCTGGACGAGGTTCTGATGAGCCTCTCCGACTACCTGCAGAAACAGGCCAGCTTGCGCGGAAAGATCTCTGCAGCACTGACCTACCCTGCCATCATGGTTCTTGTTGGAGCGATGGTGGTGACCTTCCTGATGACCTTCGTCGTCCCGAAGATCACGGAGATGCTGGTGAAGAAGGGCAACGTGCTTCCCGCCCCCACCGAGGTCCTGATCTTCATCAGCGACATGTTCAAGAGTTACTGGCTCCCTGGAATGATCGGCATGCTGTGCCTGATGGTGTTCCTTCGTGGCGTGATCGCCACCGAGAAGGGTCGCCTGATGTACGACACCTTTCTGCTGAAGATCCCGGTGATCGGATCCCTGCTACAGCGATCCGCCATCTCTCGCTTCACCGTGACTCTCTCCATCCTGCTGAAGAGTGGCTTGCCAGCGCTCGATTCCCTCAACATCGTCGGCAAGGTAGTGAACAACGCCTTGATGTCGCAGACCATCGCAAAGGTTGCCGATCGCATCGTCGAGGGAGCTGACATCTCCACCCCGCTCAAGAAATCAAAGATGTTCCCTGCCATGGTCGGTTACATGATCGCAGTTGGTGAGCAAAGTGGTGAGCTGGAGAGTGTTCTGGATCGAATTTCAATCACCTACGAGGAAGAGATCGACCTGTCCATCCAGAGGCTCACTGCCATGGTTGAACCGGTTATCATCATCCTGCTTGCGGTTGTCGTTGGTTTCATCGTGATGGCCGTACTGTTGCCACTGTTGCAGTTCAACAACCTGTAGATTTCCCGGCCGCTGCGGCTGGAATTGAAAAGTAAAGGAGGCGGGCATGAACCGTCGAACCAAGAAAGCACAGTCCGGATTCTCCCTCATCGAACTGATCGTCGTGATCACCATTCTGGGAATCCTGGCCAGCACCGTGGTGATGAGCGTGTTCGGAAGATCGGACCAGGCACGAGTTGCTGCGGTCAAGGCGGATTTCGCCAGCATCCTGACCGCATCTCGCCTGTTCAGGGAAGACCACAAGCGCTGGCCCGACACCCTCGATGAGTTGATCACGCCGCCCACCACCACCAGCGGCATGAACATGGAATACCTCACCACCGAACCCCTCGATCCGTGGACCGGTGAGTACTACTACTACGAACTCGGTGATCGAGGCCCATTGCTGATCTCCTGGGGAGCAGATGGGCTTGAGGGTGGAGACGAGTTCAACTCGGACATCTACTCGGATGAGGGCGGGCGCTGATAGTATGGTTCGACCGGTCGCGAACACTGGCTTCACGCTGATCGAATTGATCGTCGTCGTGACGATCCTGGGAGTGCTCGCTTCATTTGTCGTTCCGAACCTCGACGGAGTCTCCCCCAAGTACAGGCTTCGATCAGCGGCGAGAACGGTCGGCCAGAACATCGGCTGGGTCAGGAGCCTTGGTGCCGGAATCGGCAGTGAGCATGTACTCCGGTACGACCTTGCCGAGAACACCTTCACCATCATTCTTCCCCCGGAAGGGGATGACGACCCGGACCTCGACGTGGACTTCCGGGAGACGCTGGGAATCATGACACTTCCCGAGGGAGTCGAGATCACCAGAATCGTCCATCCCGATGGCACCTCTGACGATTATGGAATCGTCGATATCGTTCTCGATGAGTACGGCATCACGGGATCGCACATCGTCGTCGTGACCAATGAAAACGAAGAATCGCTGGCAGTCCATTTCGAATCGATCATCGGAACCATCCAGTACATGCCCGGGGACGAGGCGGAGTTTCCCAGATGGTAACTTCAACCAATCCCTCACTCGATTCGGAGAACGGCTTCACCCTCGTCGAACTGGTGGTGGCCGTTGCCATCATCAGCGGAGCGTTTCTGACCCTCCTGTACATGAGAACCGACGCCGTCGACCGCGCCTTTACCTACAATCAGCAGCGACTGGTGGAAAGACTCGCCAGGGAGCTGCTGGACGAGGTGGCCTTTGGCGTGTCGGAGAGTATGTACGGCACGGCAGAACTACCGGGACAGTCGAACGATTCTGAAGGGTGGCCGTGGTCTGCGACCATCAACGACCTCTCCACCGAGGAGTTCGGACCGCGACTTCTCGAGATCACCCTCACCCTCGAACACCCGGGGCCAGACATGACCATCTCGGAGGAGTTCACCCTCAGTACCAGGGTCATCGTCCCCCAGGACGATCCCCTCGCCGCCAGCGCACAGTCCTCCACCATGAGTGGAACGGGGTTCTGATGGCACAACGTGGATTCACTCTCATCGAACTGATCGTCGTGCTGGGTATCTTCACCATCGTGATGTCGATGGCCTACACCATCCTCGACACCACCCTCATCGCCGATCGCAGGATCCAGAAGGCTACCCTCACCGGCAAGGTCGGGGAGGCGATCCTGGGGCAGATGCGTCGCGACCTGCAAGGCGTCGTGTGGCGTGGACTCGGATCGGAAGTGTTCCGGGGAGAGAACCACGGAAGTGAAGATGACTCCGAGGACTCCATCGATTTCCTGACCACATCCCCTGTTCCTCCTCCCGATGATGACACCTCCGATTGGACCGGCGAGGTCAGTTCCATCGGCTACGCACTGCGTCCGGGAGAAGATGGAGACCTGATCCTGTTCCGCAGGATCGCCTGGGATCTCAACAATGATCCGCTCGATTCTGGCGAACGAAGTGCCATCTACGATCGGGTGAAGGCGCTCGATATCGAGTACCTCAATGAGCTGGGCGAGTGGTCCACCGAGTGGGATGCATCGACCCTGTTACCCGAGGAGAACTTGACCGACTTCCCCTACCTCGATGAACGGGAAGCACTGGCACAACTGGAAGAAGAGGAACTCGCCGCAGCCAATGCCAGCGCGACCACTTCGACGGGATCGGGATCGGGCCTCGAAGGGGTCGCCTCGACCGGGAGCAACGCGCCTCTTCAGCCGGGGGACATCGATCCTGCCACCGGAGAGGTGATCCTCGAGGAGCCGCTACCGCTGCCTCTCCCCAGGGCGGTTCGCATCGTCCTGTACCTGCACTACTCCGATGAGAGTGGACAGATACTCAATGAAGATCAGACCCCCTACGAGGAGGTCTTCTCGACGATCATACCCTTGCTCGTCTCCGACCAGATCCTCGTGGAGGATCCGGAAAATGCGTTGCTCGACGATGGATCTGGCAACTTCTGACGTGCAAAACAGCTGAAATGGAGGGGCCTCCGGAAGGATATGGCGAGAACCAGGATTGCGTGATCCCCAGGTTTGAGCCCCGGAGGCCCTACTTTCTTGATTGCACCGGGATGAGCCCGGAAAGATCCTGAAATTGACAGCCCCCCTCCCTGTGTGCCAATTCCGCACAGTAGAGTGCTATTCCGGCCGAATTCCGCCCCTTCACACCCCCCCCCATTGGCACCGTTGATGCTCCCTCGATGGACGTGAGACTCGCGGAAGCACCGAGGATGCTGTCCAATTGGTGGAACAGCGGCGACGGTGGACACGCTTGCAGTGGCGATCTACAATCCGCCACTCAGAGAACCTGCAGCGGGTGTTCAGATCCCGACTTGTAGGTGTTGGAGGTTGTTTCCATCCCCGGGGTTTCTGCTCCGAAATCGCCCACAAAGGCGGTTCTCGGTGGCCGGAATGGGATGACGACGGCTGAGAACAATTTACGATACCAAGGATATTGAGCCCAGTGATGTCCCGGTTGATTTGCTGACACACCGATGTGGCAGATCACCCATCACCGCACGGAAAGAGTAATCACGAATGAGCCCCCACAACGGAACCACCTCGATCAGCCAGGGTCGCTGGATCAACTTTGCAGCATTCTGCTTCGCCGTGTGTCTCCCCTTGCTCTTCGGATTCGTCGGATGTCACGGCGATGGCGCTGCCATCCCGAACATCAACAACGCCGCAGAATTTCTCGAGGACAACGCAGTCTACTCGGGACCACCGATGGTTTCCCCTCGCTATGGTCACACCGCGACCACACTCGAGGACGGCACGGTGTTGATCTGTGGCGGAACCGACGAGAGATTTCTCACCTCTCTCGATGTAGCAGAAATCTTTGACCAGGGCGCCAGTGTTGGACTACTCGATCCGACTCCCGATACCATCTCCGGCGACTTCGTGGACACCGACGTCGAAGGCAATCTGATGACGCTGACTCAGGGGGGACGAGTTTTCCACACGGCAACAAGACTGCCCAATGGAAACGTCTTCATCTGTGGAGGAACCAGCGATGCGCTCTTTGCACAGGCCACGGATGTGTCGGAAATCTACGACATCAGTAGCCGCGAATTCGCACCTGATTTCCTGCAGTTGAACCAGGACATGTTCGTCTCGAGATTCAGGCACAGCGCCACCTTGATGCCGAATGGCCGGGTTCTGGTCGCAGGAGGCCAGGAATCGCGCCAGGAAACGATCATCGATCCGAACTTTGCGCCGGGACAGCCCGGTTTCCAGCTCGATATCAACGTCTTCCCCTCCCTCAAGTCGATGGAGATCTTTGATCCCGGGTCACTCTCCTTCCTGCCGGCACAGTCGGTCAGTGGAAACATCACCGAGTTCCTCAGTGCCCGTGGGCGCGCAGGACACCGGATGAATGGACTCGCCGGAGCCGACGAGTTGCTCGGAACTACCGACGACCTGTTGATCAGTGTCGGTGGCTTCCAGACCCTTTCGACCATCTTCGCACCACAGTTCAAGCTGCCATGGCAACAGGACACCAGTAACGCAACCAACTACGAGTACTTCGATGCCACCACCGGTGAGAATCGTCTGTGCGCAGGAGTGGTTGCCGTCGAAAGAGTCAACGATCCGCAGATCCTCAACCTGGGATCCGATCGTAATCTGAGTCTCGAGATTGACTTCGATCCGGAAGACGGCATCGTCGACATTCCTTCGATTCCTGGACTCTCAAACATCCTGCTGATGTCGTGCGGTGATGACGACAATCCTGCTTGTCCCGGGGGCGGAGTCATCGGCAGTGAGTTGCTGATCGCCACCTTCTCAGGATTCGGACCCTCCAATGGAGTTTCCTTCAATCTGATCGCACTGTTTCCGCTCATCAACAGTTTCGAGTTGATCACCTTCGACCCGATGAACTGCGCACCCTTCGCTCGAAGTGAAGCGGACCTGGTCCCGGTGATGACTCGCCGGACCTACAATGGCGTGATCACCGAAACCACCGTCGGAATCACCGCCGGTGGTTCTTACATGTTGCAGACCCCAACCGGCTGCGTCGAGATCACCCAGGGCCTGTGCGCCAACGAGATCCAGGGAGTCACGATCTTCGATCGTTTCTACCAGGGCGAACTCGATCCCCCCTGGGATCAATCCTCGCAGATCAATCCCCTCACCCACCCAACGGGAGTTGTCGGTTCTTTCCTCAACATCGACGGAGAGACAGCGGATGACACACTCGATGGATTTGCCGAGGGTTCATTCCTGATCGAACTTGCTCAGGGAAAGATGCTGCACACCCTCAACGTGGTTCCTGGCGAGGACGGAGTGATGAACACCGTCGATGACCGGGTGGTCGCCATCGGTGGTGGTCTCAGTTACTTCCCGAATTACGGGGATGAACCGGCGAACATCAGTTGTGAGGTGATTCTGCTTCCGGGTACCAACCCCCCGGAAACGACACCCTGATCGCACTCTGGTTCGAGTCATCGTGACCCGTACTCGTCGTGATCCGTATTCATCGTGACCCGTACTCGTCGTGCCCTTACCCATCGTCTTCCCCGAGAAGAGGATCCGATGCTTTCGTCGAATTCCGCCGGACCGTTGAATGATCATCTTTTCTCTCCTGACCACCGTCAGGCGGGAAGAGCTGCGGCAAACCTCCCCATCATCATCTTGTTGATTCTACTCGGAGCGATCACGGCGATGTTGTGGGTGCCGGTGCAGCAACAGCAAGAAGTGACCGCCAGGGAAACAACCACCGCTCCGAAGGGTGGCAGTTCTCTGATAGAACAGACCTCCGGCAATTCCACCGACACCTCGGGAACTGCGGTGAGATCTCCTCTCGATGATCTGTCCCCCGAGATGCGACAGATCCGTGAGGAACTGGATGTCCTGTTCCGCGGAATGCAGTGGAACAAGGCGCTGGATGCTTCCACCGCCCATCGAGTTGCCCGTGCCCGCGAAGATCTGCAGGCATACCTCGACACCCTCGGGCCCGAGCATGTTCCGATGCTGGTGGGCCTCCTCGAGGAAGACCCTGATTTCATCAATCGCCGCTTCCTGTTGAAGACGCTGGGTAGGATCGGCAGCGAGGAGGCGTTGACTGGACTGGTGGACCACTACCACTGGTCTGTCGGCAAGAACAAGGAGAGCGAGGTCAAGCACACCGTCGATGCTCTTGCCTCTGCAAACAACGACCTCTCCTTCGAGATCCTCTGTGAGTATTCCCTCTCGGAAGAGACTTCCCAGCACCGTTACCGATTCCTGGGGGCCCTCAGTGATCACCCCCGTGCGCCCGATGCCAGCGGGATCTTCTCCGATCTACTGACCGACCCTTCACACTTCCGGGTGCGCCAACGTGCCGCATACGGCTTGAAGGTGACCGGCAGCCTCGGTCACGCTCCCCGGATCGAAGACGCCCTCCTCAACGAGCCAAACCCCTACGTCCGTCAATCGTACCTGGGAGCACTGGGAGGAATCCGAGATGTGCGCTCGGTCCCACTGCTGTCGAGAATTCTGCAAGAAGATGACGTTCTTTCCACCCGCGTCTCCGCGGTGAAGGCTCTCCTACGCATCGAAGGGGATGCCGTTCTCAACGCTCTCGTCGCCGCCAGGGAGGACGACTCCCAGCCGCAGAGGGTCCGTGAAGAAGTGATCCGAGCGCTCTCATCGCTGGGATATGACGGCTAACTTGTTTCGTTCCGACTTGTGAGCCCTCCCCGTCGGTGTCACCATCGAGCCAGTTGCAGCCGATTTCAGGAACCCCCTCACCAGGTCAGGTATGAAAGGGACCGATGCCTTCTCCACATCCGAAGCCATCCGCCCGATCGTCACACCACGTACCTCCGGTGATCCTGCTGCTGGTCACTCTCGCCATTCATCTGTCCGGATGCAATTCGTCCACCGCTCCAGAGTTGATCTCTGCCAGGATCGATGGGTTCATCGATGAAGGCATCGGTGATGGGGATCAGTTGATCCTGGTCCTCGATACTGCAGTGGAACTGGACGGCTCTTCAACCACTGGAATCATCCTCGAAAATGCGAGTGGCGACGAAGGATACACCGTCGTCAGTGGTGAACAGCGCAATGTACTGATCATCCAGATGCAAACCGGCTTCGATCATTTTGATTTCATCGAGTCTGCACGAAGTGGCAGCCCCATCACCATCGCTCTCGACCTTGGCGAAATCGGTCTTCGCGGAGAGGACGGCGTTCCGTTACTGGGCCTGGCAGGGCCCGCCGAGGTGGAACTCCCCGTGTCCGATCCAGCAATCCTGATGGATGCTCGGTGGGTCGATTCCGATCTCAGCTCTACCGTCAACCGGGAAGACCAGCTGGTACTGCACTGGGACCAACCGGTTCTCTTCTCCTCGACGATGAGAGAACAGCAACTGGAGATCTCATCCAGCTGGCTACGGCTGTCGGTAAAGGGGGATCAGCTGGGAAGTAGCCGCAACCCTGCTCGCTTTCTCGACAGCCCTCCATCGAGAGAATCGATCATCTTGCTGGGAGAATTGCCGCACCTGACCATCGATGGCATCCACGATCACGGCCGAGCTCGCTTTGAAGGATCACCGAGTGGGATCGCCGTTTCCGGTACCACGATCTTGCCCAGTGCGATGCTACAGACTTCCCGAGGTGGAGGCGTGTCTTCCCCCACCGTGGTCGATATCGAGGGGGACTGCGACCCGTGGAACGATCTCGATCTTCCCGTCGACCTCCCCGCACTGGTTGGATATTCCCTGACTCGACTGCCTGGCGGCAAGGTGTTGCTGGCTGGCGGCAGATCACTGCAATCGAATCGTTCTGGAAGGGTGCTTTCCGATGCCTGGATCATCGATCCACTCGGCAATCACCAGGGCCCGTACTCGATGGTATCTCCTCGCTCTCATCATCGTGCCAGCTTGCTGGCAGGCTCCGACGGAATCGTCGATACAGAAGATGACGTGGTGCTGATCACTGGCGGGTGGGATGGTTCCACTGCCCGATCTGATGCGGAGATCTTGGTCCTTTCGCCTCAGCACATCGGCTTCATTCCTGTCGAAACGAGTACCCCTTCCAGCCCCCGTTTCGAGCACTCCGCCCACACGATTCCTGAATCCAACACGGTATTGCTGATCGCGGGACGTCTCGATGGTCGCCTCAATGGTCTCATCGAACAGGTCGAGGTGTCGGTCGAGGAAGGAGATGATGGACCGATTGCATCCAGCATCACCCATTCGATGGGAGAACTTCGCTTCCCTCGCCATCAGCACGGATCGGTCCTCTTCGAGGACTCCGAGAATCCACTGCTCCTGATCTACGGAGGATTCGGAAACTCTCTCGGCAACCCTCACATCCCCTACGACAGCGAACGATGCCGGGTTCTGGCTGCGCCGGAAGCGTTCAGGATCCGAACCGATACACGCTCCGCCCAGCCGCTATTGATCGACAAGGCCAATGCGGATTTGCCCGGACCACGGCGAGGATTGAGGTTGAAGGTGGTAGGAGATGGTTCGTCTGCAAGTAATCTGGCCCTGCTAGTTGCGGGCACTCGCCGCGAGGTGAACCCCGATTCTCTCTCCCCCTCCCAGCCTACCAGCTGCAGAACCAGCTACCTGCTCGAACAGGTGGAGGTGCGCCAGAACATGATCCGCCTCAACTGGGTACCTGCCGGACGCCTGCCCGTGGAGATGTTCCAGCCATGCATCGCAGATCTGCCCGGAGGCAGGATCCTGGTGGCCGGTGGACTCGATCGGGGAGGTCTGCCCACGGCTGAGGCAGCCATCTACGATCCATACTCGGGAATCATCGAGCGGGTATGCAAGCCGATGAAGGGGAGTGATTCCCAGGAGAGGCTGCTGGCACCACGCGCGATTTCGCTGTGGGGAGGTGCCATGGTCGTCGCAACTTCACCGGAAAACCGACGCACCAGAGCTTCCATCTTCAAGTCTGGTGACTGACCCAACGGCGAAAAACTTCGACCGCCGGGGAGACCTCTAGTTCCTGGGACCGGTGGAAGGCTCACCACTGTAAGTCATCAACACCAGGGTCAACTCCCATGCTTCCGCAGCATCGGCGTTCTTGGCCCTGTTGTTCAGCTTCACCTTGTCGAATCCGAGGTGCGGCGCTCTCGTCTGAATGTTTGCCAGGAAGGTGATCTGTTCCCTCAGGGGTTTCGGCTTGAAGGACACGGTGTAGGTGTTTCTTATCAGGCCGGCGACGGGTGTCGAGTTGTTGGAAGAACTATCGATCTCAGGTTTCGCAGTGGAGTTCTTCATGCTTTCGATGATCTCATTGATGGTGGAACTGATCTTGCCGGAGTTTTTCTTGCTCTCCTCACGACGGAGATGCTCGAGGACGACATCCTTGCTCTCGGCTCCTTCGAACAACTCCTTGAGTCCCTGGAGATTGGCGCTTTCACGCTGGGTCGCCTGGCGTAGCGACTCCGATCCATTGTAGAGCCACATTCCCCAGCCGCCGAAAACCACGGAGCAAAGGAACAGGGTGAGCAACAGGATCTGCGTCACATCACTGGTTTGATTCTTGGCCGCCATGATCAGCGCCTCCCCTTGGTTTCGGTGATGCTGGCCTTGAGAAACAACTTGAGTGTTACCTGTTTCTCATCACCCTTCGAATCGACCGAATCCTCTACCGTGAAGTACTTCGATTTGCGTTCCAGGGCCGACACCGCTCTCTCCGCTGCAGACGCATCGGGAACGATGAAGACGACCTTTGACATGCCATTCTTCTTGATGGCACTGTTGATCTCGATCGCTTTCCATTTCGGATACACCTTGGGATTGGCAGAAGCGATCCCCTCGGTGATGTCAGAGATCAGATCGAGACCGGGTAGGAACTGGGTGATCCGATTCTTGCTTCCCCCGGAGGGGCCGCCCTTGAGTTCATTGATCTTTCTCTCGGCGCTTCTGACGTACATCGGGTTGGGAGTCTTGGGAGCCTCACCGAAGCGAGCGACGTACATCTCCTTCTGATTGAGGCGGACCTGGTCGTACTCCGCCCGGCGATACTGCTTTTCCCAGTGGTTTTCGAGTAACCAGCTGACCGACAGTGCGCACAGAATCGCACCCATCAGCAGCAGCCCTGGCAGTAACTTTGCAAAGCGGCGTTCGAACTTGTGCTCTTCCTTGCGAAGGTCAAACTTCGTCAAGCCCTGACCTGCAGACTGCAATGCGAGCCCCACTGCGACCCCACCCGATCGATTGCACCGATCGATGAGCGAGTGCGCCATATTCGTATCGACACCATCACAGACTCGAAGTTGTTGTGTCGGGACTTCAAATTCCTCGGCGAGCTTCTCCGTGATGCCCAGATCGGACGCAGCACTGCCGGAAACGACAATCCTGTCGAGCGGTGTTCTCATGAGAACACCTGCGAAGGTTCTCTCGATTTCAGTCAGCAACCTGTCCACCACCTCATCCGGATCTGCAGGTGGCAATGTCGGGGAGGTCGTCATCTCCTCATTCAACTTCTCGAACTCTTCGTCGGAAACGACCGCGATGGAAAACTCATCATCGTCGGAATAGACCTCGGAAGGTTCATCCTGCTGCATCAACTCGGCGAACTCCTCCGCTGCCGGAGTCGTTGCAGTCCCCTCTTCTTCTTGCTGTGCGGTTGTCGCACCACTCATCGTGAGGGTCGGCACTCCCGAGGGCTGCAGGTGATTCGAGGTCGATCTCAAGCGAGTGATTCGACCTTCCTCCAGCAACACGAACGTCGAGTGCCCCGCTTCCATGCCAACCAGCAGGGTCCGTCCACCCCTGAGATCTGGCCTGGCGATGTGCAGCGAACTCGCCAGCGCAGTCGCATCGACTTCCACCTGTACAGGATCGACTCCAGCAGGCATGAGCATCTCGAGATGGGCTCCGACGGCATCCTTCTTCACTGCACAGATCAACAGCCGACTGGAATCTTCCGTTTCCGAACACTTGAGGTATTCGATGATCAGATCGTCGATGGAAACCGAGGGAAGATGGCCCTCGCTCTCGAACCGTATCGTTTTTGCGATGACGTCATCCCTGGTAAAGGGAACCGAGATCTCTCGTAACGTCGTCATCCGGGTAGGTATTGACGTCACGATGTCGACCGTCTGGATGCGGTGGACTTCGAAGGCGGAGGTCAGAATCTCGGCCAGGGACTCGACGCGCTCAGCGCTCGACTCACCGGTGATTCTGCCCTCGGAATAATCGATGATGGTGGTCGCCTTCGAGGTGGATTCAATCACCGCGATGCAAACTTCCGAACCATCAATTTCTATTCCTGCGTGCAGGGCCACGACAGGGCTCCTCTCGATGCTTCCTCGGGACGGGAAGCCGGACTAGTTGGGCTGATTTTGCTGCTGGGCTCGATTCAACTCTTCAAGGCGGCGAATCGCCTCCTGAGGATTTGCTTCGATGTCGACCCCCAGGGTGGAGTCAACAGTTGTTCGAGTCACCCGTGCTCCGCCACCGGGTACTTTCGTCGGCGATCCCAGCTTCGGCTTGGGCGCTGGCTTTCGCGACGGCTGAACTCCACCTCGTCTCGTGTCTCGTGGATTTTGCGGCGTATTGAGACGACCCGGCACAGCCGGGGAGGGTCTGGTGCTTCCACGTGTAGTGTTGGTCGCGGGAGGTGTCGCACCACCGCCCCTACGCGCTGCGGTTCCTGGAACCTGCTTTCCATCCTGTCCCCGGATCGAACCTCTCACGTCCTGTGGGATGGGCTGAGAGGCCGCACCGGCACCGAGGCCAGACGGAACTCCGGTGAGCAATTCCAGTTCCTCGGGACTGTACCCCTTCAACACCAGGATGTTTCCCTCCTCGTGTAACACGGGGTCGACTGCAGATTCCTGAACCAGCGTGTATTGACGCCCGTTGTGGGAGTAGATGACCTTTTTTGGTTGGGTGAAAATTTCGACCACCTGGTAGGTGTTCTCGTCGATCCTGAACGACTCACCCTGCTCCAGATAACGAACCCTTTGATTCGATACCTGAGTTCGGCCGGGTGTCGATCGGCTACTGCGTCGGGTTGTAGGAGAAGGCCCGCCCCTCCTGGAGGATGAACCACGTACACGGCTGGTGTTGACGGTTCTTCCACCACGGGTCGACGGATTCAAGACCGAGGTCTGCCCCTTCTCCTGGATCGACGCGAAGCGTTTTCCTTCGGGAGAAAAGATCACTCCTACGATCTCCCAGTCGCCGATCGGTCCCGAATCTGCTGCCGGCAGTGCCGACTCGACTGGCTTGGTATCGATGGGAGTGGGTGGGACCGGCGGAGTCCTGTAAAGATCGCTAATGATGTCGCGATACTGATTGGGAACCGGTCGTGCCGCCTGCTCCTTCAACTCGAAATCCTTGGGATTGGCCAGACGTACCTGAACATCTTCCGAGGATTCGAGCAGCAGATCATGGAACACGAACCCGAGCAGGGTCAGTGCTCCTATGTTGAAGAGCAGTATCGAGATTCTGATTACACGGATGCTCAATTTTGGCATCGTCAATTCCTCCGCACCGCGGTCAGCGGCGCACTTCTTTCCAGGAAAGTACCACCACGTGCTGGCCCTTCCTGGCACACACCATTCTACCCGACAGCGAGCGATCCTCGCTCGTTCCTTCGATGGTAGCGGTGAAAAAATTGCTGGAAAAAACCGTATGTTCTTCAAGATCCTGGCTCAGCAGGGCGTAAATCGAGTCTTCGGAGCCACTATCCTCTTCCCAGGTAGGATCGACCTGCTTGATCTGCTCGAAACTGGTGAAGTGTTGAAACTCCTGAACCTGCTCCTCCTCGTCGATCCCCATGCTCCCCATCAGGTCGTCGAGGATCTCGCCGGTCACCTCATCGATCTCCTGCTGGTAGTTATTGCAGTGCTCCCGGATCATCCAGGCGATCTCCTTCGCCTCCTCAAAATCATCGAAGGAGCGAAGCAAGGCGATCAAGACCTCGGGGCGAGCGGTGTTGAGGTTGATCTTGCCGCTCGAATTTGCGGTCAACACGTGCCTCAATCCGATGGGCGTCGGTAACTGGCTGACTCCGCCATCCTCCAGCTCGTAACCTGCGGACTCGAGCCCGGCAAAGGTCCCGGGAATGATCTCGCTGATATCGCCGATCTGGCTGTCGATGCCGAGGTCGTCGAAGCCGTCGGATTCCTCTTCAAGGGTTTCCGGGTCGATGGGGCCGTAGAACAGCTCCCAGGTGATCTCTTCCAGCCGACGGATCGAGTCGAGAGATCGAATCCTCCGCTGGTTTTCGTCGAGCACCCTCTGGTGGACCATCGTCACGATCGCCTCGGCAACCGCTGAAGGATTGGGGGTCTCGTTGTAGTCGAAGCCGTACTCCTCATTGTAGTCCACCAGCGCCTCGACCAGTCGCTCGAGAACGATCTGAGCCTCTTCCAGGTCTTCCTGCTCCGGTGGAATGAACTCCTCGCCGATCTCCTCGCCGGCCAGGAAATCATCGAGGAGGCCCTGTGCCTCCGGCGACTGCTCGCCGATCTCCTCGCTGTCGATCTCCTCCTCCTCCTCGGAGAGGGAGACCAGTTCGAACAGGTGATTGAGATCGATGCAGGACTCTCCGTCGACGACGACGCCCTCGACCTGGATCCCGTTGATGCTGTCCTGAATCGGATCTGCCCAGCGATCGTGATGGGTATCGACGGGATCATCACTGCGATCCCCTTCTCCCTCACCACCACCGCCGCCACCGCCGGTTCCACCGGGGATATTGAGACCCCCCGGCAACTGGCTACCGGCACCGCCGACGTCGCCGAAGCCATCCATCATGTCCGACTCGAGATCATCTTCAGCCAGGTAGCCGAGGTCATTCATCAGATCATCGGAAAGGGTTTGCAACACCTGGCGGGCAGAGGCCTGGACGGCATAGGAGAGGGAGGTTCGACCGAGACGATTGTTGGTGATCCTCTCCTCGATCTTGGTGACGAAGATCAGCTGGGTGATGACCACCGTCAGCACCAGGACCAGGATCAGCACCACGAACAGGGCAATACCCCGCTCGGATGGCTTGTTCCCGTGAATCCTGTGGTCGTGCCTCGAAGGTGCCATGGTCGCGTCTCCGTCTTTCTGGTGCTTTCTGGTACTACTCTCCCCTCCTGCGGGGGAAGGGTAACTCTCTGCTCTGATGATCGGCAGATCTCATGCCATTCTATACCCCTCCAGGAATCGATTGGAGATCACAGGCAGATTCATAAACCACAAAACCATATACAGTTAGACCCATGCTCCGAAAATCACACGGGACTTCTTCTGGAAGATTTCACCTGAATCAAGGCATCCGGTGTTCGAAAACGCTACACAGGCGCAGGAGGAGTGGTTTTCTCCGCTTCTGTGGCGCGATCGGATCCCTTCAACACGAAGGTCAGCACCGTCGGAAGAACCAGCAGCGTCAGCAGTGTCGACGCCGACAGCCCCCCGACGATCGCCTTTCCCAGGGTGTTGAACTGGGGACCCGACAGCATCTGGGTGCCATAGGCCATCGGAATCAGTCCCAGGATCGTCGTCAGAGCGGTGATGAGGATGGGGCGCAGTCGATCGCTGGCGCCGAGACGGATGGCATCGGAGGCATCATAGCCCTCCTCCATCCTCCTGCGCACCTGATCGATGAGAACGATTCCATTATTGACCACGATGCCACAGAGCAGGATCAATCCCACTGCTGCCGGAGTGTCGAGGGAATCCCCCTGGATCCACAGCGTCCAGATCACACCCGGTACCGCCAGCAACACGGTCACCATCAGGATCAATGGAGTTCGAAACGACTCGAAGAGGCAGGCCAGTACCATGTAGACGAGGAACACCGACAGGTACATCCCCTCGCCAAAGGAACTGCGGTTACGCCAGCGGCCTGACCACCCTTCCCCAAGATCCCAGCTGTAGCCCACCGGCCAACGATACGCTTCCAGCGCAGCTTCGAGTCTTGGCTGGATCACATCCTTGGCACTCACATCGTACTGGGCCGAGACGGAAACGGTACTGCGCCGATTATCTCGACGTGGTTTTGCCGGTGCCTCGACCTGGGCGACGGTTCCGATCTCATCGATGGGAAGTTCCAGATCGTCACCGAGTGGGAAACGCATGAAGTTCAATTCCTCGACAGAATCGGTCTCCTCTTCATCGAGACCGAGAGTGATGTCGAGATCTCCTGATTGTGTTCTCAACTGGCTGAGACGATTCCCCGAAAAAGCGGAGCTGATACTCCTGGCCACCGTCTCTCCGGAGATCTGTAATCGCCCGAGCAGGTCCGCATTCGGTTCGAGATGTAACTCGTCGACCTCTTCTCGACGAGATACCTCGGCATCGATGACCCCAGGAACCCCCTTCAGATGGATTGCGACCTCTTCTGCCAGTTCATTGAGCAATGCGGTCGACTCTCCGCGTAAACGGACATTGAACGACCCCGCTGAAGAACGGCCACCACCGTGTCCACGACCTCCCCAACCATAGCCTTCATCGGTGCGGATCCTGATTCCGGGCACCTTGGGCAAGATCTTGTCGAGTTTGGTTCTGAGTCCGGCGATGTATTCCTCCGTCGCCATCTCCCCGGGAGGGTAGATGCGAGTCATGGCGTAACCATCGGTGTACCAGGAGTAGATGTCGGCCTCACCGATCACCTCTCGTTTCGTCTCCAGAAAGGTCTCGACCTCGGTCACGACTATTTCCATCTCGGTGTAGTCGAGGCCTTCCGCGGGTCTGTAGGAGATGTTGGCGTAATTGGCCTTCCAGTCCGCATCGGAGAGATCCATACGGAAACCGTTTTCGAAGGGAATCACGACACTGAAGGTGGCCGCCACCGCCAGCAGCAGCGTGATGAATCGATGCCTCAGCGCCTTGTCGAGGAGATTCTCGTAACCGCCGCGAAGGAAGGAGAACCAGGAGGAGATCCCGGGATCACCACCGGAGTAGATTCGAGCCGCAACCATGGGAACCAGCGTCAGCGACACGAATAGACTTGCTGCGATGGTCAAGGAGATGACCAATCCCACCGAACTCAGCGCGTCGGAGAAGCCATTGCGATCTGCGATGAACACCGGCAAGAAAACCACCATCGTCGTCAAGGTCGCCGCGAATACCGGTGTCGCAACTTCCATCGTTCCTCGAGTCGCTGCAGTGATTGAATCGTCGCCGAGCCCTGCCCTGCGTACGATCGACTCCACCACAACGACTGCAGTATCCACCAGCATTCCGACACCGAGCATCAGTGCCATGATGGTGATGATGTTCAGGTCCTTGCCCAGCAGGTGAAGTACGGCCAGCGCCGAAAGCACCGAGATGGGAATCGCCATTCCAACGAGGATCGTTGCGGAAAAACGCCGCAAGAAGAGGAACAGGATGATCAAAGCCATCCCACCTCCGATGAAACCCGCATCGCGCAGTCGCTGAAGGGAGGTGACGATCATCTGGCCCTGGTCCTGCCACACCAGCAGGTTGATCCCCGCCAGCTGCGGATCCTGCGAGATGCGTTTCACCTCTTCCCTGACCTTGCGACACACCTCGACGGTGTTGGCCCCGGATTCCTGGGCGATCTCCAGCGAAACTGCATAGGAACCGTTCAGATGCCGGCCCCAGCGCAACTCCCCCTCCTCCTTGGTGATGGTCGCAACCTGCCCCAGCCTCAATCCACGGGAGTTGATGGGCAGCTCACGTAAAGAATCCACATCCTGGAGTGCGTTGAGGAGACGCAGACGACGGATCTTGGAATCACTCCAGATCTTGCCGACGGTGATATCGACGTTCGAGTTGCGAATCTCCTGTGCAACCCGACCGAGAGTCAAACCGTGTCGCTCCAGATCGCCCTTCTTGAAGGTGATCTTCACCTCGAGAGGAGTCACTCCATCCAGTTCCACCTGACCGACTCCATCGAGACGTTCCAGTGGTCTCTGGATGCGATTCACGAGAAGGTCGTAATTCTCGGAGAGGTCGATGCCCTTGGCGCTGATTCGAGCTTCCATGATCGACTCGTTGCCACCGCCCCACCCACCGGTACCGATCCTGACTCGCTCGATATCCTCCACCGGCAGCTGATCCATGGCGCGGGCGATCCGCTCTCGAACCTCGACCTTGATGGCATCGAGATCCTCACCGTAGTCAAATCGCAGGTTTACCCGCCCGCTACCTTCCTGTGATTCGCTATCGATATTGCGCAGGCCTCGCAGGGTCGAGAGTGCTTCTTCCAGCGGAAGTACCACCTCATTCTCCACCTGGATCGGTGACGCATTCGGATAGGGAACGTTGACATTGATCCTGGTCCGACCGAAATCGGGAGCAGCACTGAGAGGAATCCGATCGAGAGAGATGATTCCGCCGAGCAACAGCAGGATGTGTACCGTCAACGTCGTGATGGGGCGAGCGAGACAGATTCGTACGAATGACTTCATGCCGTCCCCTCTTCCGGTGGGGATCGATCGAGCAGGCGGAATCCGGTAGGAATCACTGCCAGGGTCATCAGCGTCGCAGCGGCGAGTCCCCACACCACCGTGATGGCCAGCGGCTTGCGCAGTTCGGCTCCCGGCCCGATCCCCAGTGCAAGTGGCAGCAACCCGAGGATGGTGGTGGCGCTGGTGATGAGAATCGGTCGCAACCGCTCGACACCTGCTGTCTTGGCCGCTTCCGTCGAATCGAGATTCTTTTCCTTCAACTGCTGAATCCTGGCCACGAAGATGATGCCGTTATTGACGACGATTCCGCACAACAGGATCACGCCGATCATCGACAACACACCGAGGGGAATACCGGTGAAGTACATCGCGATGATGGCTCCACACATTCCGAGCGGTACCGTCAAGATCACGATGAAGGGCAACTTCAACGACTCGAAGGTACTGGCAAGAACCAGGTAGACGATGAACACTGCGAGTGCCAGCGCCTGGGCCAGGCTTGCCAACGATTCCTTCATCTCCTGGTTCTGACCCGACATCCGGGCCGAACTGGAGGGCGGTAATCCCCGGCCCTGAAGAACCATATCCGCCCGATCGGTGGCGGTACCCAGGTCGATTCCATCGGTTCGCGCGGTGATCATCACCGATCGCTCACCACCGACCCTTCGAATCTCCACCGGACCGAGAGCTTGTTCCAGCCGACCGAGAGATGCGATCCGTAGAGGAGCAGCGGTATCACCAGAAACAACCGTCACCGACTCCATCTCCGCATCCTGGATCGTCTTGTCGAGTGCACCTCTCAGCCTCACCCGGATGTCGATGGGCTTCTCGGCGTAACGGTACTGGGTGGCGATCTCGCCGATGCCCTTGGCCCGCAAGCCGTTTGCAATTTGCTCGAGAGAGAGTCCATAGGCGGAGATCCGAACGGGATCGAGGCGCACATGAACTTCGGGGACCTGATCAGAGACCTGTGCCTGAACATCGAGCAGACCTGGAACCTGAAGCAATCGACTCTCCAGATTCCTGGCAGAGGTGCGAAGCGTTTCCAGATCGTCATCGAAGACTTCGATCTCGATGGGTGCTCGGAAGGTGAATAACGATGGTCGTCCCAGTGTGTAAGGACAGTCGGGGACCTT
Organism: uncultured Planctomycetia bacterium; assembly: GCA_964412635.1. GTDB lineage: Bacteria > Planctomycetota > UBA8108 > UBA1146 > UBA1146 > QNYK01. Next base: position 39,461 of record CAYPPQ010000007.1, read on the forward strand.
GTCGAACTCCGCGATGATCTTGTCGATCACGACACTCTCATCTTGCCGGGTTGCTTCCGGGTCAAGTGTGATCCCGATCCGGGCGACGTGTTCACGCCGTTCCCCCGATTTCACCTCTCCCAGAACTGGAGCATCTCCGACCACCGAGGTGGTCATTGCGATCGGCAATCCCTCGCCCTGCAATCGCCCGATGGCACTCTCCAGGGAGGCCACCTTTCGATCGGTCTCTTCCATCGGGGTTCCCTCGTCCAGTTCCACATCGAAGTGGAACTGACCCTGGTACAGGTCGGGCACCAGTTCGGTGCCGAGTTCGGTAACCCGCGGCAGGATCGCCATGCACAGCACCACGGCCAGTACCGGCGGAACCCACGCCACTGCCAGGATCTCCTCGAGTATCCGGGCGTAGAGCCTCTGGGCGTATCCCATCGCCACATTGAAAGCGCCCGAGATGGGCCCAAGAATCATGTCGAGGAACTTGAAGATGGTATGGAAGAATCCACGTGGAGTATCACTGCCATTGGCGATGATGGTCGGAATCACGGTGATCGCCACGAACAGGCTGGCCAGTAACGAGTAGGTCACCGTCAAAGCCTGATCCCTGAAGATCTCACCACCGACACCCTGTACGAAGATCAGTGGCAAGAAGACCGCGATGGTGGTCAGGGTCGAGGCGATGATGCCGCCCATCACCTGACCGGTTCCCTCGACCACAGCATCCTTCAGTTTCATCCCCGAGTCCTTCAATCGCTGGATCGATTCCAGCACCACGACGCTGTTGTCTACCAGCATCCCGATGCCGAGAGCGAGACCTCCGAGGGAGAGCACATTGATGCTCACATTGGTCAACTCCATCAACAGAAATGTGACCGCCACGGAGATGGGAATCGACAGGGCGATGGTGAAGGTACTGAGAATGTTGCGCAGGAACAGGAACAGAACCAGGGCCGCCAGCAGCGCACCGAACAGAGCCGTCGATTGAACGCTGGCGATGGAATCCTCGATGAATCGTGCCTGGTCGGAGAGGATCACCACCTCGCACCCTTTCAGGCTCCGATCCTTGCCGATGGTATCGAGTCGTTTGCGAATTCCCGTGGCCACTGCCACCGAGTTCGCATCCCCTTCCTTGTAGAGATCGATCTGCACCGCCGGACGACCATCGACCCTCACCAGGATCTCATCATCCATCGGCACCACCGCAGCGGATCCGATATCACGGACGCGCAGGGTGCCCGCATCTCCGTGGCGAACGATGACATCCTCGATGTCCTCGATCGACTCGAACTCTCTCACCGTTCGTAATCGATAAGCGGTCTGTTGATCGCGGATCTCTCCACCCGAACGATTGACATTTTCCTGGGAGAGACGCTGAGCAACTTCCTGCACCGAGAGCGCAAGTGCGTCGAGCCGACTCGGGTCGAGATCGACGAGTACCTCGTCTTCAGCTCCACCGATGACCCGGGCTGCCGCCACACCATTGAGAGTTTCCAGGGTGCGCTTGACGCTCAGTTCCGCAAGTTTTCGGAGTTCGGGAACCGATCTCGACTTGCCGGTCAACGCCAGCCGCATCATGGGATCGAGTGACGGGTCAAATCGGTACACAAGGGGCGCTCTGGAGTCCTCAGGCAGATTTACGAGGTCGAGCTTCTCCCGCACATCGAGACTTGCCTTCTGCATGTCGGTGTCCCAGGTGAACTCGAGGATGACCTCGGAAACACCTGCTCGGGAATTGCTGACATAACGTCGCAATCCCTGCGCAACTCCCACCACATCTTCGATCGGTTCCGTGATCAGTTGTTCCACTTCCTGAGGGGAAGCATCGGGAAGTTCTGTTTGCACGGTAAGGGTCGGGTAGGTGATGTCGGGCAGCAATTCGATGGGGAGTCTCGCCAGCGAGAGGACACCGAATGTGAACGCCGCAACGGTGATCATTCCCACCGTTACGGGTCTCCGGATGATCCCTCTCAGCCACTTCTCCATCGAGTTCTCCTCCGGCCGTGGACCTATCCGTCACTTCCGCCGCTGGCATCCGAAGAGCCATCGGTCGTACCTTGATCCGCTGCAGAACCGTTCGGGGTCGATTGCGGACCTCCACCAGGTCGCTGCTGGGGACCTCCCTTGCCCGGGCCCCGGCGCTTGCCACCTGGCCCACGCTCCTGTTTCACCGCAGGGGAAACGACTCTCTCCCGGTCGGCAGGTGCTTCTCCCCCATCGATCCGTTCTACCGTCAGGGCATCGACCTGGATCGGTCGTTCCCGCTTCCAGACGCTGACTCGATCGTGATCCTTGAGATCCTCGAGTCCCTGGATGACGACCTGATCTCCCAGCGCCAGTCCCTCTTCGCAGACGATGATCGATTCGTTCTCGTAACCGGTCACCACCTCGATCTCCTGGACCGTCTCTCCATCTTCCAGCAAGCGGAAGATACGAGAACGTCCTTCACCTCGAAGCACCGCCTTGCGCGGCACGACGATTCGGTTTTCGAGGATCCTGGTGATGACATCGACATGGACGAAGGAACCTGGACGCAACGACAATCCCGCATCGGGAAAGCTAGCCAGCACTTCCACCGTCAGGCTATTGCGATCGACGACGGGGCTGATTCTCTCCACCGTTCCTTCGGTGAGTATCTGACCATCGCTCTCCGCCTTCAGGACGCATCTCTGTCCCAGTTCCACATCGGCCACTTCACTCTCGGGAAGATACAACCTCACCCGAAGCGGATGGAAATCGGCAAAGGCGAACAGTTCATCGCCAACCCTTACGTACTGTCCTGGTTCCACACGTCTGCGGATGATGATGCCGTCAAAGAGTGCGGTCGGTTGCGAGTGCCCCAGATCGAGAAGTGCTCTCGAGTGATTCGCCTTCGACTTCTCCAGGGCGAAACGAGCATCTGCAAGTTCCTGGTCCGATCGTCCGATCTCGGTCAGTCCCTTGAGCCGGTCATAGGTTGCCTGTGACTTGTCCATCTCGATGCGTGCCAGGTTTTCGGAGATCTTCAGTTCTTCCTGGTCGATGGAGCACAGAATCTTCGACTCCTTGACCTCCTGCCCCTCCTCGACCATCACTTCATCGACGCTACCCTCGACCCTCGAGAGGAGTGAAACCTCACGCTCCGGTTCGAGAATACCGCTCCCGCGAACTCGTTCGCGAATCACCGCCAGCATCGAAGAGGTGACCTCGACCGGCTGCACTTCCTGTGCGCCATTCTTGGTCGCTCCTGGATAGCCGAAGGAACCCGTTGCCGGAGGTCTACCGCCGCGGCTCATCCCGCCACGATCGGAGCCACCAGGGGTCATCGAATTGCCCCCTGAAAAGGCGCTATGGGCGAACCATCCGATGGACAGCAAGGCCACCGTGGCGATCAATTGAGGCATCCAGCGTTTCATCCGCGACTCCCATCGCAATCCGGGCAGGGACAGTTCTCTCGTAGTCGATCGAGCGACCAGATTCCGGTGGAGTGCCCATCGGAAAAGGTCAGGTTCAGTCCGTACCTGCCGGTCCGTTCATATCCCGTGCAGTGCAAATCTGCCGGCAATGTCGAGGGGTCCAGGATCGGCTCCCTCGACCATTCATCGACGCAGCCAGCGCACTGGCAGCTCTCACGCAAGGCTCGATCGGGATAGAGGCTCTCATGCCCATCTCCCCAGACGATGAGTAGTGTGGATGGTTTCAGAAGTTCCACCTCGGTGGCTTCGATCCACTCTGAACTCTTCACGTGAGCCTCTTCTCTTGTCGGCGGTACAGAGGGTGGATTGTATCCTCTATATCCTTTTTCCACACGCAATCCTACCGTAATGGGGGCAACGAGACCCGTGGGTCTCGATCGTTATGGAAAAGGCGTGAGCCCCCTCCGGAAATGGGTCGATCCCGGAGAGGGCCGTTTTGGAAGGCAAATCTGTTGGTTTCCCGCCCGACCGTGGATCCGGGGAGGAGTCAAAGGTGGGCCGGAGAGAGGTACGCCGCGTCAACTTCGGGGAAAAACCACTCCACGGGTCCGACAACTCCCCAACTCTCTCCGGCCGTCGAACCGCTGACAAACATACTTTGCATAATATAAAATGTAAAGGGTATTTTTCCTCTTTTTTCTAACTGGCCCCTGAACCACTCCTGGCCGCCTTTGCCCACATCCGAGAGCCCCTTGCCCTCCATCCTGCCGTGGCGGACACTCCCCTCGGAGGTCCGATGCACTCACCAGGTACCGAGCTGTTCCAGCAATGGCTGATGCAACTGCAGGAACAGATCTGCAACACCCTCGAGCAGGAGGACGGTAGCGGTCGTTTCGAAACCACCTCGTGGGATCGGCCGGAGGGTGGAGGGGGCTGCAGCCGCCTTCTTCGCCATGGCGATCTGTTCGAGCAGGCCGGTGTGAATTTCTCCAGGGTCACCGGAGACTCCCTTCCCCCCACTGCCAGTGCCCAGAGACCCGAACTTGCAGGTCGCTCCTATGAAGCGATGGGAATCTCACTGGTCCTTCATCCGCACAATCCATATCTCCCCACCACTCACATGAATGTGCGCCTCTTTCATGCCGAGGCGGAGGGCAAGGAACCGGTCTACTGGTTCGGCGGTGGTTATGACCTGACTCCCTACTACCCCTTCGAGGAGGATGCCATCCACTGGCATCGGTGCGCCAGAGAAGCACTCGATCGCCACCACCCCGATTACTATCCCCGCTTCAAGGAGTGGTGCGACCGCTACTTCTATCTTCCCCACCGCCAGGAAACCCGCGGTGTCGGCGGGGTCTTCTTCGATGATTTCGACAGCGGCAACTTCGACGATTCGATGGCGTTGACCCGCAGCGTCGGCGAGTCCTTTCTCGATGCGTATCTCCCCATCGTCGGTCGTCGCCGCCATCACGAATACGGCGATCGACAGCGCCAGTTCCAGCTGTACCGCCGCGGAAGATACGTCGAGTTCAACCTGCTCTTCGACCGCGGCACCCTGTTCGGAATTCAGAGTGGTGGACGCACCGAGGCGATCCTCATGTCTCTCCCCCCGCTGGTGCGCTGGCAAAGTGGCTGGCAACCCGGAGAGGGGAGCGAGGAGCAAGAACTGGCGGAATTCCTGAAACCACGGGACTGGCTGGGGATCGAAGACTGAATCGCTAAAGTCTTACAAAATAAGATCTTATGCAATATCCGCTGCCAAGGATTGCCAAATTGACAATCCCAGTCTTGCCAATGTGACAACTTCGGATATCCTCGACAGGGAAGCGTTGAAGTCCCGGTGTCGCTCCGGCACCGTGAAGGATCGGACCAGGAAAGAAACCGCAACCCTCGATCCGATGATGAATCGATCAGGTCGTAGTGCTGCCAGCGCAGCAGAGAGGCAATTGCTTTGAACCAGCAATACGAAGAAGAAGATTTCGAGGAGTACGATGATGAACCCAGCAGGGGCGGGTGGCTCGACAACACTCCCTACTGGTTCATCTCCATCCTGGGCCACGGCATCTTGCTGTTCATCCTCGGAACGGTGGTTGTCTACCAGAAGGCACAGGTAGAAGAAGAGCGCAGGACGGTGGTTCGCAAGGAGATCAAGCCGCCGACCTACGACCCCACCAAGAAGCGAGACATCGAGCGCAAGCCGGAGATCCTCGAGAAGAAGAAGACAGACCCCATCAAGATGCTCACCCCCGACAAGATCAGTCGGACTCCCAAGGGCACCAGCAAGAACAACAAGACCAACAAGAACATCAAGAATCAACTCAACGATGCCTTCGGGATGGTCGGAGCGGGAGCCGGTGCCTACGGCAACCGTCTCGGCAAGGGATCGCTGTCGCGAGAGGGAGGCTCGGAAGCGACTGAAAGTGCAGTTCTCGCTGCCCTCAAGTGGCTCGAGCGTCACCAGCATCCCGACGGACACTGGTCATCGAACGGTTTCCTGCGACCCGATGGTTGCAATGAAGAGGACGGAGACGGTTTCGAGGGCTACGACGTCGGCTGTACCGCCCTGGCGATGCTGGCATTCCTCGGTTTCGGACACACCCACGAGAATGGTGAGTTCCCGGAGTTCATCGTCGTGATGCGAAAGGCGATGGACTGGATGCTCGCGCAGCAGGTCCAGGATGCCGACCCCAAACTCAACGGGCTGTTCGGATTGCCCAGAGACGATGCTGACGAGTGGATC
>CAYPPQ010000007.1:45596-59282 GCA_964412635.1 uncultured Planctomycetia bacterium
AACCACTCCATCGCCACCATGGCCATGAGCGAACTGCTCCTGATGTCCCGTGACAAGATCAAGCTGTCGAAACCGGTCCAGAAGGCCACCAAGTGGTGCCTTCGTTCTCAGAACCCTGAGTACGGCTGGAAGTACGGCTACCAGGCGGGAAGAAACGATACCTCCGTCACTGGCTGGATGGTGCTGGCACTGAAGACCGCAAAGGTGTGCGCTCAATCGAAGTACTTCCGCATGAAGAGCAGTGAATTCACACCTGCGTTCCAGGGAGCACTGAAGTGGTTCGAGACCTGCACCTCTGACCGGAGCGGAATCTGCGGTTACGAGAATCCCGGAGACGAGGGTTCTCGCCTGACTGCGGCCTATCCTGAACCGTACCCCTACTCCAAGGATCTCTCGTGCATGACCGCGGTGTCGGTGCTGTGTCGCATCTTCTCCGGCGAGAAGACCAGTTCCGACGCCATCAAGGCCGGAACCGCCGTGCTGATGGATGAGGTGCCCCGCTGGAGACCGCAGGAGGGGAAGCGCAAGTCAAAGATCAACCTCTACTACTGGTACTACGCCACCTACGCAATGTTCCAGATCGGCGGCAGCAAGTGGCGCGAGTGGAACGAGGCGATGATCGAAACACTGGTCAGGAACCAGCGAGTGGGTGGTTGTGAAGATGGCTCCTGGGATCCCATCGGTGAGTGGGGCATCGCCGGCGGCCGCGTCTACAACACCGCCATCGGAGCGATGACCCTCGAGGTCTACTACCGCTTCGCACGTGCAGGTGGCTAACCGGGAGGCCCGATGAACCAGCACAATCGTTCTGCTGCGACCATCGAGGTGCGTCTCAATGGCAAGTCACATACGCTTCCGCAAGGAAGTACCGTCGCGGAACTGATCGTCAGCTTGCCGGTGGAACCGACGGCGATTGCCGTCGAACAGAATCGACAGATCGTGCCACGCTCCCTGCACCCGGCCACCACCATCGAGGCGGGGGATGAACTGGAAGTAGTCACCATCGTCGGGGGAGGTTGAGAATGAACGCCGAGATCACTTCGAGTCCCGGGATCCAGGCGGATCCCCTGCAACTCGCCGATCGGACCTTTCGCTCCAGATTGCTGGTGGGAACCGGGAAGTACTCCGATTCCGCCACGATGAATGCAGCGCTGGAAGCATCCGGCTGCGAGGTGGTGACCGTTGCCATCCGCAGGGTCGACCTCGGCAGTGACGACAACCTGTTGACTCATCTCGACCGAGATCGCTACTTCCTCCTCCCCAACACCGCCGGCTGTTTCAACGCCGAGGACGCCATCCGGGTCTGCCACCTTTCCCGTGAACTGGGTCTGGGGGAGTGGGTCAAACTGGAAGTCCTTGGAGACGAGAAGACACTGCTTCCCGATCCCATCGGTACCCTTGAAGCGTGCAAGACGCTGGTCTCCGAGGGATTCAAGGTACTGGTGTACACCAGCGATGATCCGGTGCTGGCATTGCGACTGCAGGATGCCGGTGCCACCTCGGTGATGCCGGCAGGGTCACCCATCGGCAGTGGCCAGGGGATTCTCAACCCCAACAGTCTGTCGATCATCATCGAACAGCTCGAGGTGCCGGTGATCATCGATGCCGGAGTGGGTACCGCCAGTGATGTGACCATCGCCATGGAACTGGGTGCCGAGGGAGTTCTGCTCAATACCGGAATCGCCGGAGCCAAGGACCCCGTCGCCATGGCCCACGCCATGCGAAGTGCCCTGGATGCCGGCTGGTTCGCTGCCAGAGCGGGGAGGATTCCCCGGCGACGCTACGCCAAAGCATCGAGTCCGATGGAAGGAATCGTCGGGGAGTGATCTTCCACGGTCAAATAGCGATGGATACACCCGCCAGCGAAGTCGAGGAAGTCGCCTCTTCTACCGCAGCCAGTCCCCCTGAGACCGCGATGGCCGTTCTCATCGGATTGATCCTCATCGGCATCACACTGTGGCTTTTGAGGTCGCTCTCGGCACGGTTGTGGGGAACCACCACGCCTCTGCCTCGATCCTGTTTCACCATCGGCGACGTGATTCTCGTGTTCGGATTGCTGATCCTTGGACAATCGCTACTGGCGTTGCTCCTGCAGGGTTTCAACCCCGAGGGTGATCCTCCCTGGGTCCTGATCGCCTCCGGAATCGGTGTGTTGAATCTTCTGCTGACCGTGCTGATCGTCACCCTTCACCGCTACCGCTGCCAGCTGGGCGACATCGACGATGCGATGCCACTGGCTCTACGATCCGCCTTACCCACGACGATCATCTCCTCTGCCTTGATCCTGCTGGCTTATCTCCCCGCGAACTTCGGAGTCGCAATACTGTGGACTCAACTGATGGAAGCACTCGCCATCGACTTCTCCTACCAGAAGGGCATCCTGGAGCTCTCGAAAGCGTTCGAGGAAAAGCAGTTCGAGGTACTGGTTCCGCTGATACTACTGGCCTCGGTGATCGCTCCCATCAGCGAGGAGATTCTGTTCAGGGGTCTCCTCTTTCGATACCTGCGCTCAGCGATGGGAGTCACTCCGGCGATCATTTGCTCCGCAGCCCTCTTCACCGTCATGCACGATTCCATCACATCGTGGGGGCCGCTGATGGCTCTCGGATCGATTCTGGCCTGGACCTACCACCGCAGCGGACACCTGTGGGTTCCCATCTTCATCCACGCCATCTTCAACTCCACCATGATGATCCTCGTAATGCTGGGGGACATCTGAGATGGCATTGATAGGTGAACTGATCAGAACATTCCGTGAGGAGAAGGGGATCACTTCCAAGGATCTCGCCGAGAAGATCGGCATCTCCGCTTCCCAGATGAGCCGGATGGAACGGGGACAGCGACGGGTCAACAGCGAGGTTCTGGCACGGATCGCCAGGGCTCTGGAGGTGACCCCTTCCGAGTTCTTCGAGGACCGTTCCGTCGAGCCGGTCCGGCCCCTCTCCAGCTCTGCGGCACTGCCGCTGCGGGTCGCCATCGGCAAGACTCTGCGATCCGCCCGGCGACAGAAGCACTGGACCGTCGAGGATGTGGCCCGCAAGACCAACGTCTCCCGTGCCTTCTGTCTCTCGGTGGAAGAGGGCCGCAGAAGTGGCCATGAAGGTGATTTTCTCAAGAGGGCGTGCCGACAGCTGGGAATCACGCCCATCGAATTGCTCGCCGCCGCCGAGGAACGACTCGATGTGACCGAGGTGATCCCACAGGAGGAGCCCACCTCTCTACCCGATTCACCGTCAGAGGGGATTCCCTTGCTGGCTGCAGAGTTGAGTGCGTACCCGGAAGAACTGGACGAGTTCAATCGACCCGCCGGTGCAGTGGAGCAGTGGTTACATCTGCCAGGCATCGACACCCGAGATGCTTTTGCTGTGCGCGTCTGTGGTGATGCGATGGCGGGTCCGGGCGAGGATTGTTTTCGCAACGGAGATGTCATCGTTCTCAGTCAAAACCAGCCGATTTCTTGTGGTTCTTTCGCACTCGTGAGAACATTGTGGAAAACTGAGGAAGATACAGATACATGTAGTAAAACGATCTTCTGCCAGTATTTCGATGACGTCGCAGACGCAATTCGACTGCAGTTCTTGCGCCCTGAGTTTCCTCCGTACATACTCCCGGCGACGGAGGTGGAACGGGCCTGGACGGTCTTGTTACACCTCCGGGAGCCGCAGGTTCCAGGGTCCCGAGATACACCGGGATCGTGAGCGGCGAGACGGGGAATGCAGGGGGAATACGAGTGCCAATTTCTCACCGAAAATTGTAGTGATTGTGGAACCGGCCCCCGGTTTCTAGCGTTACTGAAGTAGACACACCTCCTCACGGGTCGGAGGGAATTTATTCCCTCCGGCTCTATTTTTTTGTTCATATCCGCGCAATCCCCCGTGAATTCTCACCCTCCTCCACTGTTGCCTCAATTTCAGGCAACCGTGAAATTTACTCGTCGATGCTTCAATTAGAATCGGCGGAGGCACGGTGATAAGCACCGGACCTCCGCCGAAGAAGAGAGGGCAAATTTGATCAGCGGATGTCGTGAATCCGCAGGTCTGGCTGCAATGCCTGGAGGGTCTGGAGCACTTCTTTCTGTCGTGCTTCACCACCCACTCGCAGGTAGCGCTCGAAACTCTTGATCGCCTTGGGACGATTACGCTGTTGCATGTGAATCCGTCCCAGCCAGTAGTGTGGATCGGCAAAGGTAGGATCCACCTCAAGACAACGATTCAGAAGTGCAAAAGCCTTATCGCTGCGTTCCATCTCCATGTATAGAATCGACAGCTGCAACATCGGCCCCGAGTAATTTTCACCACCTGACGAGTTGATCACACTGAGGTAGGACTGCTCCGCTGCGGAGTAGCTGCCGATTCCCTCGTAGATCTTCGCGGCGAGGTAGTGGTACTTGGGGTTATCGGGATCGATCTTGCGGGCCTTTGCGAGAGCCTTCAGCGCATTGGTGTGATCTGACTTCTCCCAGTAGAGACGTGCCAGACGCTCCTGGTACTTCGGCTCCTTGGGAAACTCAGCGACCAGTTTCGTGTACTTATCCAGCTTCACATCGACGATGGTCGAACGACTATCGTCATCCTCGATCACCACCTGCTGGGAGATGGGACGAATCGTCTGTGTGGCACATCCAGACACCAGGAGCAGTGACAGCACTCCAGCGACCAGGAAACTCAATCTTTTCATTTCAAAATCCTCTCAGGAGCATCCTCCCCGCAGGGAGTGACCTTCTCCGTGTGGAATTGATCGGGTAAAGTCGCCTCAATCTTGAGGAAATTGTGCGAATTGCCTCACAACTGCTCTGGTTCTCGAATTGAAGCGGCTCCCCCGGGGCAGGGGGCCCTACGGGAAGATCTCAGCTATGCAGTATTGCCGGTATCAATACCCGAAAATCCTGATTTCCACGGCGCTGTGGATGCTCATGATTCAGGGCTGTGGAGGTCTCTCCCACCGCGACATCCACAACGACTCCCTGCAGCGAAAGATCGCCCAGCGGATCGCCAACTTCGATGGCATCGTCGGTGTGTATTACGAACAACTGGATCATCAGCAGCAGATCTCGATTCGCGGCGATGAAGTCTTTCCGACGGCAAGCCTGATCAAGGTGCCCATCCTCATCCAGACGATGGAGAAGATCGACTCCGGAGAACTGACCTGGCACGATTCGTTGACCTACAACTCTTCACGAAAATACGCTGGAGAGGATCTACTCGCCTCCTTCAAGGATGGTGAGAAGATCTCTCTCTCGAAACTGGTCGACCTGATGCTTCGGTACAGCGACAACACCGCCTCCCTGTGGTTGCAGGAACTCGCTGGTAGCGGGACCGCCATCAATCAGTGGCTATCACTTCATCGATTCGAGCAAACCAGGGTCAATTCCAGAACCCCAGGACGCGAATCAGACCGACAGAAGTGGGGATGGGGACAGACCACACCTCGCGAAATGGCTCGCCTGATGATGCAGATCCATGCCCGGGAATGCGTGTCCCCACAGCTCGACGACAGGATGCTCCGGGTGATGTCAGGCTCCTACTGGAGGGATGAGATGCTCTCCGTCTTCCCCCCATCGGTTCAGGTTTTCTCCAAGCAGGGTGCCGTGAATCGGAGTCGCTCCGAGGTGGTTGTCGTCGAATCCCCCGCCGGCCCCTTCGTCCTGTGCGTGATCACCCGTCAACAGGAGGACACCAGCTGGGAGTCCGACAACGAGGGATTCGTGTTACTGCGGGACATTGCAAAGCTCTGCTGGCAGCACAACCTTCGACAGGTCGAACGCTGAGTTCAGAAGACCTGGGGCGACGGCAACTCCTGCCATCGATCAGCACCGATCGAAGTGGCAAGAGTAGTTCACCTGACCGTGCCAGCCGTCGAGTCCTCCCTCGATCAACTCGAGCACCTGGAACGCATTCTCGGTCCCGGGCCACTTGCAATGAAGTTGCCTCTGCTTCGCCGGCTGCCAGCCAAATCGAGAGTAATACTCGGGGTCTCCCAGGACGAAGGCGACACCGATCCCCTGCTCCCGGCATCGATCGAGCCCGTCGCGGATCAATGCGCTACCGCATCCCTGCCGCTGCTGCGATGGACGCACTGCGATGGGACCCAGCGCCGTCGCAGGCTGGTGGTTCGATTCAGTAGCGGCACTGGTGACAGGGGTGAACATTGCGTGCCCGAGGATCGAGCCCGCCCTGACCGCCACCAGCGACAGCACCCCCGGCTGCCCACGCAACTCGTCGACAAGTTGCGCTTCCTGCTCCCGCTCGAAAGCAGCCTGCACCAGAGATCGCACCTCAGCATGATCCGCTGCGACCTCCTGGCGAACCTCCATCGATTCCCCCCCCAGTAGCAGGCTGCGCTGCACCGTATCGGTCTCGAATCCCAGGCGCCGATACAATCCCAGGGCAGGACCTTCGCCGTCAGCCCCCAGCAGCAGCGCGCGGCATCCGCCGCTCTGCATCGCGTGCTGGCCCACCGTCACGACCAGTGTCGAGCAGACTCCTCGCCGGCGAAAATCGGGATGGGTCTCGACCGCCTGATATCTCCCCAGACGATCGGAGCAGAAGACCATCCCACACTGCCCCACCAGTTGTTCCTCGACGAAGGCCCCCCACCAGGTGGCGAGCCCCGTACGCACTCGCTGGCGCCACGACTGGCGAGTCCGTTCCTTGAAGAGCTGGTATTGCTCGGAACCAAGACTCTCGTTGGGGTCACACTGCTGGTTGAGTTTCTCGATCCGATCAAACTCGCCCTCGAAGTCCAGTGGCCGCACCTCAACATCGAGATTCTCGGGGCTGCTCAAGCGGGTCGCGATCATCGCCGGACCAGAATCCTCGGTCATTCCAAGATCGGTGGCGGCGGCTTGCGCTGACGGAGCGAGAGGCGCACCGTCCCAGCGCAGCAGTACGTGTTCCACCTCGGGATAGTCGTGGAACTGCTCGCGAAACCGATCGATCCACCCCTCCAGCTGGTCCGCCTCCGGTGCCGTAGGTAGCAACAGGTAGTTGCCCCAGTAGTAGCCAGGGTTTTGTGGAGATCTCACCTGAATGCACGATTCCAGAGAGTCCACCACACCATCGACAGCCGCCATGTCGAGGTCGGTTCGAGTCAGTGGCGAACACCATCCTGGAGGCATCGATTTCCTTCTCTCTGACCACCGAAGGGTGGCTCGCCCATCTCAGAATGCGACTCGCTTACGGAAGCGATTTTCATCGACGGTCATTCGCAGGATGCGTGTTCCCACTTCGATCTGATCGAGCAGATCGAGGCCCTCGACCACCTGGCCAAACACCGTGTAACGGCCGTCGAGATGAGGAGTCGGCAGGTGAGTGATGAAGATCTGCGACCCTCCCGTATCATCTCCAGCCTTGGGCATTCCGATGGTCCCCCTCCGATAGGGGCGCGGATGGATCTCATCGACCAGATGCCAGCCTTCATCACCCCAACCATCCCCCCTCGGACAGCCACCCTGGGCCACGAAGGAGGGAACGACCCTGTGAAAGATCCTTCCGTCAAACTGGTTACGACGCACCCCGTCGATGAAGGAACTGACGTGGAGTGGTGCCGCCTCGAGATCGAGTTCCACCGCCATCGTCCCCATCTCCAGTTCGATGAAGACGCGGGGGGGACCGACACCGGTCATCTGCTCCGGTTCGATTTGTTTCGCAGGGGAACGCCCCGCTCGGGCCGGCACGGGGACCTCCAGAACCCTTGCTGCAGCACTTCGAACGGTCCTGAATCGATCCTCCAGGGAGTTCCTGGCCATCATCTTTCCCTCGCCGGTGTCGGCCAGGAGGTCGAGGATCATCACCCTCACTTCCCAGCTGTCATCGCCGAGAGATCTGGTCCAGCATCTCTTCAGTCGCTCTCGCCACCCGTCCAGTTTCTTGCTTCCGACCAGCTCAACTGCAGGCATCCGCACCGAGACATCGGGATCTGCCAGCGCTCGATCGATGGCTGCCTCCACCACCGGATCGGCGATCAGCTGCAACCCTGTCACCGCAGTCGATCGCACCCTTCCGTCGGCATCGGTCAGAAACGGCTCCAGGAATTCAAATCCGGGCTTCCCCAGGCTGGCGATGGCGGTCGCACAGGAACTTCTCAACCACGGCGACTCCTCGGTGGCGAACTGCTCGAGGATCTGTCCACAGTTCTTTCGTTCGAGAAGATTACTTCTCGCCGCAGAAGCCAGGGCGATCACCGCAGCGGAACGAACTGCAGCAGGCCGCTCCGGATCGAGGCACCCCATGATGAAAGGCAGCTCGATCTCTGTCGGAGCTTTACCAAGACTCTCTACCACCAGCGGTGCTACCAGAGGATGCTGTTCCCTGATCAGATGCCTGAGCAGGACGTCTCGACATCGTGAACTCTCCTCGAGCCCCTCTTCGCGCAACTTGCCCAGCGATCGCAACGCCTCGACTCTCGCCGTCCAGGGGCTCTGCGCATCATCGAGGAGAGTCTCCAGTCCCTCGAGAGCGGAGGGATCGAGCGGCTGTCGTGTGCCCCATGCAGCGTAGGTCCTGACCAGGCCCGACCGGTGAGACAGGGCCCATCGGATCGGTGCAGATGTGTCGGCGTGATCGATTCGCATCAGAGCATAGGCATGGGGCCACGGATCATCGTCCGTCTCTGCCATCAGACGCCTGGTCAGCGCCGGAATCGCCGCAACCGCTGCATCCTCATGCCTCCATACCGCCAGGGCAGCCTCTCTGCGAGGTTCATCGCTGGTGGACTGGTCGATGATGGAGGTGAGAATCGAGACGACCCTTGCCGACCACTCCGTTCCCTCTTCCCCGGGGGAGCGGATCCTGCCCAGCGCAGCGATCGCTGCCATTCTCAGCGGCAGCGCTTGCGATTCTTGACTCCAGCGAGCCAACAGATCGACAGCGTTCCCCTCCTCGATCTGGCCGAGAGAAAAGGCGATCTCCTGGCGCACCAGATCTACTCTCTCGCTGGCACCGGCAGCGAGCAGCGCAGTGCCACCGAGTTTGAAGCGAGTTCGTCCCACCACACGAGCGGCCTTCTGGCGAACTACTGGCGAATCGTGACGTAACATCCGTTCCAGAAAGGAGAGCTGCAGACTTCTTTCCTGTTCAGCTCTGTCGAGTAGTTCAAGCGACAGTTTCTCTACCCGCATCCTCGCCAAACTTGCTGCGCTCGGTTTCGCCGTCACCTCAGAGGTGATCGGGTCGGGGGAGCTGGCTCCTCGAGGCGGAGATTGGCACGCTCCACTGAAGATCAGTAGCAGCAGCAAGCCACCCCGGAGAACTGAAGATTCCTTACCCATCGAAATCACCCTCCTTGTTGGTCTCGCCGCGCCCCCGTAGAAGATCTTTGATCTCATCTGCGGAATAGATGACACCGGTCCCCGATCCAGGACACTCTTCCACCACCTGTTGCCAGCTGTCGAGAGAAGACAGGTTGTCGTGCCAGAACGGGAAGGTCTTGCACTGAGGAGGTCTCACCGGATAGACGCTACAGCCGTCTTCCCAGAAGATGCATTCCGAATTGGGCTTCTCGATGAGGCTACGCTTGCGACCGACCTGGCGGACATACTTGCCCTCGAAGGCGGTCGCAGACATCTTCAGAAAGCTGGCGAGCCGCTCGATGTCTTCGCTCGTCACCCAGACATAGCCCTCGATCCGGCAGCAATCCCCGCACTGGGTGCACTTGAACGGCAACCCTTCACTCCACCACTTGCGTGCCATCGATGGTCCTCTTCCTACGATTCAAGGTAACAGGCTTCGCCCCGGTGGGGAATGCTAGCGGTGCCCGTGGCACCGACAGCGACTGTTGGTTACGATCCGAGCCGGAGGAACTGGATGCAAATCATGACAAAAGACCCATCTCTTCGGTACCCACTTCTACTTGCGATTGTGACCACCGGATTGCTGTCGGGGTGTGTCGATCGCTCGCTGTCGATCCGCACCACACCTCCCGGTGCACACGTCTTCATCGATGGCGTCGAGGTGGGGAAATCGCCGCTGGTCATTCCCTTCTCGCACTACGGGACCTGGGATGTTCTGGTTCGCATGGAAGAGGACGAAAAACGAGGAGAACGCTCGCTGGCACCGCAGAGGCGGCAGGTGAAGTTGACCCCTCCCTGGTACCAGAGGTTCCCCATCGACTTCGTCTCCGAGGTTCTCTGGCCAGGCACCATCCGCCTCGAATACGAGGAAAGTTTTCTTCTGGAACCACAGGATCTGGATGCGCTGTCGGAGAAATTCCGAAACACGGCCAGAGAACACGGCATCACGGGACCACTCGATGACCCCGTCGACACCCCTCGATGAGGCTGATTTGACCTCTTCAATCGCCGACGATCTGTGCTTTCTGCCGCCCGATCGAGAAGCGGACCAACTGACCGGGTTGAAGATCCTGGTTGTCGGACTGGGAACCCACGGTGGTGGCACTGACCTGGTCAAGTTTCTCACCGAGCGTGGGGCCATCGTCTCCATCACTGATACTGCATCCGCCGAGACTCTTGGTACTTCCCTCGAGCAGATCGAGGAACTGGATCTTCACTCCATTCGACTGGGGCAACCACACCGCGCGGAAGATCTCGAAGACATCGATTGGGTCGTGATCAACCCGGCGATTCCTCCGCAACATTCGTTCCTGCGAGATGTTGCTCGAAGCGGGGTTCGACCTGTCACGGAACTTGGCCTCGCACTCTCCTGGCTACCTGCGAATCAGGTCGCTGCCATCACCGGCACCCACGGCAAGAGCACGACGTGCCAGTTGGTCCAGGAGATGCTGATCGGTTCAGGAGTGCTGGCGCAAGCCGGTGGCAACCTCGGCGGCAGCCTGTTGCGATTCCTCGACGATCCACAACTGCACCGGATGCAATTCATCGTCGAGGTCTCTTCCTTTCAGGCCCAGCGGCTGGAGGTCTCGGGACCACTTCCGCAGGTGGTCGCCATCACACAACTGGGAGAAGACCACATCGACTGGCACGGCGGTCGAGAGGCGTACCATCGGGCCAAGAAGAGGTTACTCGCCTCCGATGGCTGCACCGATGCGGTGGCGATCCTCCCCACCTCCGGTCCCCTCGGCCGAGACTTCACCTCTTCTCGATCACGGGTGATTCGTTGTGGCACAGATGGTCGGGTCGGAGAATCCCGGATCGAAGCGGAGGAACTGTGCATCATCGCCACCGATGGCAGTGAGGCGAGGATTCCCTTCCAACCCTCTGCGGCACTGGCCGGTTCGACAGGCGCAGAGAACTCGTTGCGAGCGGCTACCATCGCAACCGCTCTCTCTGCCACGCCGGAAGCCATCGCCACTGCCATCGAGAAGTACGCTGGCTTGCCACACCGCTATCAACCGCTGGGAGACATCTCGGGAGTTCACTTCATCGATGACTCCAAGGCCACCACCCCGGAGGCGGTTGCCAGTGCCTTGCGGTCGACCCCGGGGGGCATCCACTGGCTGTGCGGAGGAAAACCGAAGGGGGATCAAATCGACGGGAGTGCCATCGAGGTCGCCTTCGCTGAACGGGACGACATCGCAGCGTACTGTTTCGGACCCCACGCCAGGCGATGGAAGGAGGAACTGGTTCGTCGGATCCCCAGCGTCCAGATCGACACCTTTGAAGATCTCGCAACCGCCTCTCGGGCGGCATTCGACCGTGCTGACGGGCACGAGACGATCCTCCTCAGCCCCGGAGGGACCTCTTTCGATCTGTACCGCAGCGCCGAGGAGCGTGGGAGAGACTTCCAGCAGTGGTTCGTCAGATTCCGCGAGGAGACTTCCACCATCTCGTGAGCAGTCCTTTTCCCCCGTTGACTGGATTCTGACCTGTCCAGGGTTCAGGATATCCCTCTCATCGATCGCCCTGTTCCTAGTCGCTCGGAGGATGATTGGCCAAGGGTCGAACCGTTTTCATGTGCCTCGAATGCGGCACTTCCCATGAACGCCACATGGGAAGGTGTCCCGATTGTGGCACCTTCAATTCCCTCAAGGAGCACCGCATCCCGGCTGAGGCTGCGCAATCGAGCAGTTCCGCTCCGAAGGTTCGTTCCACTGCGATTCCCATCGATCAGGTCGAAGCAAGGGAAGAGGATCGCATCGCCACCGGGATTCCAGAAGTGGATCGCGTCCTCGGCGGTGGCCTGGTTCCCGGCTGTGGTCTGCTGATCTCTGGCGAACCCGGCATCGGAAAGTCGACCTTGCTGCTGCAGATCGCCCATGCCATTTCACAACAGAATCATCGTTTCCTGTACGTCACCGGTGAGGAGTCTGCAGCGCAGATTCGCCTTCGATCCGATCGAATCGGTGAGGCCGGAAATGAATTGTGGGTCCACTCCGAGTGCGATCTCCATTCGATCGAGGAACAGATCCGAGACTGTCGTCCGGCGGTTCTGGGGATCGATAGCATCCAGACCATCCACTGGAATGAACTGCCCGCCGGTGCTGGCGGGGTGGTGCAGGTGAGGGAGATCACTTCACGCTTACTCACCATGGCTCGCCGGGAGGGAATCCCGGTGATGATGATCGGTCACGTCACCAAAGATGGTCATGTTGCCGGACCGAGAACTCTCGAACACATGGTCGACGCCGTGATCCAGTTCGAAGGGGAACGGGGTCATTCCCTCCGCATCCTGCGCGGCCTGAAGAATCGTTTCGGATCGACCGAAGAGGTGGGGATCTTCGAGATGGGATCGACCGGCTTACACGAGGTAGAAAATCCTTCGGCGTTGCTGATGTGCGACCGACCGGGATCCGCTCCCGGATCCGCTACCTCCGCCATCCTCGAGGGAACCCGGCCACTGCTGGTGGAGATCCAGGCACTGGTCACACCGGCTGCTCACGGGACTCCAACCCGCAAGCCATCGGGGATCGAGGGAGGCCGATTGTCGATGCTCTCCGCCGTACTGGAGAAGCGTCTCGGCATCCCTCTGGGCGGGTGTGACATCCACGCCAACGCCGTCGGCGGGGTCAAACTGAAGGGAACCGCAGGGGACCTGGCGCTGGCAGCCGCGATCCTCTCTTCCTTTCACGATCGAGCTCTACCCAGGGATGTGATCTTTGCCGGAGAAGTGGGACTGCTCGGCGAAATCCGACCCGTGCCAGGAACTCGACAGAGACTGGAGGAGGCGAGCCGCCTCGGTTTTCATGCGGCGTGCGTGGCTCCAGGCAGCCTCGATGGTTCCGGCCCCGAGGGGATGCGAATCCATGAAACTTCCGAACTCGGTCAACTGGCGAAACGATTCCTGGAATGAGTGCTGATCGTTTGCTTTCCTCTTCGCTGGATCCTCTCTCCAGCACTGGTGCCAGGAACTGGGCACTCACGATGGTGATCACCATCGTGCTCTGTTTCATCGGTGCATTCGTGCCCCTTTACTCCACCGATCAGAATCATGCTCTCGACCTGCTGCTGGAGGCGGAGGCGATCCGATCGGGAAGCGACTCCGCGGCAACCGCCACCAGCAGGGAGATTCCCACGAGGATCTCCTTCGACAGACAGATGATTCTCGAGGTGTATTCTTCGTGGAAGAACGTGGACCCGCAGTGGAGCGAAAACAACTGGTTCGTGCAGATCCGCAAGGTGGCAAAACACTCGACACATCTTGCCAAGGGAGAAGTCGTACTGGGCGTGATGCTGCTGGTCTGTCTTTTCACCTACTGGCGAGGTTTTCCACAACGGACGAGAAACCGACTCCTCGGCGGATTTCTCGGCATGGTCATGGCTGCCTCTGCGAC
>CAYPPQ010000007.1:59292-65218 GCA_964412635.1 uncultured Planctomycetia bacterium
TGGGTGTTGAAGATCGCCGTGGGTAGAGCTCGGCCAAACAACCTGATCTATCACGATCAACCCGACTGGAATTTTCTGTCCCTTGAAAATCTCCACCACAGTTTTCCTTCGGGTCACGCCACTGCAGTAGGGTCCGGCATGATGCTACTGACCCTCTTCTTTCCGCGGCTATGGTGGATCTGGGCCCTCATCTCGATCTGGATCTGTAGCACACGGGTACTGACCGGCAATCACTGGCCCACCGATGCCCTTTGCGGAGTGATCACCGGTTCCTTCTGTGTCGCACTGGTTTCCGGCTGGCTCAACGGTAGGGTCACCACGGGGATGACGATTCAGGGCATTCGCCACAGTTCAAGGGAGATCTCCCTTCCCGTCGAGTAGTTGAGAATCGGTTCCGTCCCGGAGGACCACCGGAGCTCTCCTCCCACTGCCAGTGGATCGAGACCATCTCTCTCCTTGAGATCGGTACGGATCAGGATCCAGGATGACTCACCACTGGCCACTCCTGCCTCCAGCCCCTGCGGATACCTCGCCGAGAGCTGTTGCACGCTCTTGTTTCCCTGCACCGATTCTCGGTTGAGGGCAAACACCAGCGACGGTTCGTTGTAGCCGTGTACGAAGAAGGGAAGCGTGACGTCTCCCTCATCCGCGGAGACGATGCTGGCGATGATCGGCGCAGGTTGGCAACGCTGCTGAACTTCTTCAAGGATGTGGAAGATCGATAGCCAGAATATTGCTGCGACGAGGAGGGCGGTGCCTGCACCTCTCGAACCGAAGAAGAACTCCGCAGGTCTCATCCGAAAGACCACCGACACTACCGATCCGGTACAAGCGACCATGACGATGCAGGGCCACAGTTCCAGTTCCCCGCCGTAGCGACGGGAAACATCGATCACCGCACCGCCCAGCAGTACCACGAGAAGGGCACAAACCCATCTCCCGATACGACCTGGCCAACGGTTGAGCAGGGAGATGTCGACCCTTCCTGCTGCCACTTCGCTCCACGCAAGCACCAGCATCACCGAAACTCCGGGAAAAAGAGCAAGGATGTAATGAGGCAACTTGGTGGCCACGAGAGTCATCAGGAGAAAGGTAGGTATCACCAGTGCTGCCAGCAACGTTTTCACATGGTCCGATGCAAATAGCTTCTTTCTCTCCACAAGTATCGGCAACAACAGGGCAGAGAAGGGGATGGTTCCCAGAAACAGTACGGGGATGTAGAAGGGCAGCCCCATCAACCAACCGACCCAACCACCTCCCCCATGGCTCTCCAGTGCAGTGGTGGTGCGATCGAAAAGGTGTCTTCCGATGCCGACCCTGCCCAGTTCGCCACCGGTGGCTTCGTTGGCAGGGATTGCCCAGGCAAGGAACAGCGCCGTCGCAACTCCCAGCGAGGCCAGTACCGTCACCCACCAGGATTTCCCCGCCGAGAAATGTGTCTTCCCCAGCAAGGCAACGGTCCCACTGGCCATGAGAAAGATCAGGGGGCCGACGGGACCTTTTGCCATGAAGGCCCAGGTAAGAGATAGCATCAGAATGGGAAGATGCCATCTCCTCGGTCCACCGCTGCAATGATCGACGAGGACGGCGAGTGAAAGTGATACTCCGGCCAGCATGGTGGAATCCGCAGTGGCTGCGGTTCCGATGATCAATGGCAGCGGCAGCAGCGCCTGCACCATGGCAGACTTCAATCCCACCTCACTGCCACCGAGACTCCTTCCGATGAGAAAGGTCGCCAATACGGTGATCAATCCCGTGAGAAGTGAAGGGATCCTGCTGGCGAGGTCGCTGGGTCCCAGCCACTGAATCGATGGAATCATCAGCCAGTACACCAGCGGGGGTTTGTCTGCACGAAGCTGGCCATCAAAACGGGGGACCAGCATGTCTCCGCTCTGAACCATCTCCACCGCTGCCCTGGCAAACCGTGGTTCATCACGATCCCAGAGCATGGTGGAAGAGGAGAGGATCAAGCCGAGAAGAAAGACTCCGGTCAGCAGTAGCAAGAGCCGAGCACGGACGGTCCAGATCATTCCCCTGTTCCCATCCTTCAGCGTTCCAGCAACAGCTGTACTTGCTCCCAGTCGATGGGAGGAGGTCCAATTTTATTCTGCCGAGATGAGTTCAATTCCATCAACTCTCGAATTCGTATCGCCCGTTTCCCCGGTTCCGGATGCGACATCAGCCACTCTGGAACGCTGAGAGCCTCATCTTGTTCTTCCAGCCGGTCGAGGAAGTCGGCAAAGCCGAGTGGATTCCAGCCAGATTCGACGAGGATACGGAAACCTTCCTCGTCCGCCTCCGTCTCCAAAGAGCGGCTATATCCCTGTCGGATCAACAGCTCGACACCACCACCCATCGCCGCAAGACCGGAGACGTCACCGAGGAGCCCCTGGATCACCAGCGCCACTCCTACCGTCTGTGACAGCGACTGCAGCCCATGTCGCTCCGTTGCATGGGCAAGTTCATGTGCCATGACACCTGCCACTTCTTCGGCTGATTGCGCCTCCCGGATCAATCCGGTGTAGAGGGTGATGAATCCTCCTGGTAAGCAGTAGGCGTTGACGGTGTCACTCTCCACCACCACCAGTTCAGGTTGTAGATATGGAATCGAGAGGCTAGGCCTCAAGGAGTCCAGAATCTGCTGCATCGATCGATTGACCAGTTCGATCTCACACAGGGATTCATCCGCCAGCATCGATTCCTGGGCACTCCTGCCGATGGTCTCATCGACAGCGATCGGCAACAGGTACACCAACATGCTCGATGCCAGGTAGATCCCCATGTAGATGATGAAACCCAGCAATCCGAGGGACAGCGCGGAGACCGCTAAAACAGTGCCGCTATTCCATGTCTTCTTGCGTAACTGTTCAGCCAGCTCTTCGAGATCTTCCTTGAGGTCGCCAGGAGCGGCATCGAGGACTGCTGCGTACACTTCTCCATCCCGGATGGAAAAGGCCACATCGGAGCGAGTATCATTGACCGACACACAACTACCCAGATTCTGCGCGCGGGCGTAGGTCAGTTCGATGACCGACTGTTGACCCTCTGCACCGGTCAGGATCGCTCTGCCACCGCCAAGAGATAACATCGCCGGTGCACTGACCCCGAACAATCCGCCATGGGCGGTTACCGGGTACTCGGTTCCTGAACTATCCATGAGTGGGATGGTCCATACCCGGATGCGCCCGGAGTGAAGAGGGGTGTTCCAGCTCGGCTGGTTTATCCACCGCCCTCACTGCCACCGCCGCCACCTTGAACTCCGGTGTCTCGGTGATCGGATCCACATCCGGATTGGTGATGGCATTGGTCATCGTCTCCTCTGGAAATGCGAAGCTCATGAACATCGTTCCACGTGGAGAAGTGCGAGTGATGGCACTTCTGGTCAGTACCTTGCCACGCCTCGACCGTACCTCCGCCCAATCACCGTCCTCGATGCCGAGTTTCTCGGCGTCTGCAGGATGGATCTCGATCCACTCGTGGGGTACGACGATGCGGAAGCCACCCGATCGACCCGTCATCGTATTGGTGTGGTAAGTGGGCAATCGCCTTCCTGTCGTGAGGAAATATGGATACTCCTCATCGGGAACCTCGGAAGGGGGAACGTAGTCGAGCAACATGAACTTTCCCCGACCTCGGGGGAACTCATCCTCATGGAGAACCGGTGTGCCAGGATGATCGAGGTCAGGAACCGGCCACGATAGCTCGCCGCTATCGATCCGATCGTAGTTCAGACCACCGTAGATCGGTGTCAGAGAAGCAAACTCATCGAAGACCTCTTCGCTGCTGGCGTACTCGAAATGAACGCCGGTCTCCATTCGCTTGGCCACCTCTGCGATGATCCACCAGTCTGGCTTCGCCTGACCTGGAGGCTCCGCAGACTGCCGTAACCTCTGAACCCTTCGATCGGAATTGGTGAAGAATCCGTCCACCTCGGTGAAAGCTGCCGCAGGGAACACCACACTTGCCTTCTCTGCGGTCTCGGTCAGGAACATGTCCTGTACCACGAGCAGATCAAGAGACTCCAGCGCCTTGGTGGTGTGTTTCACATCTGGATCACTGACCAGGGTATTTTCCCCGCAGATCCACATCGCCTTGAGGCGTCCATCGACGGCATGGTCCAGGGCCGCGATCTTGGTGATCCCCTTGTGCGGATCCATCGGTACTCCCCACGCCTCCTCGAACTTCTTCTGGTTCTCGAGATCGGTGACATCCTGGAACCCCGGGTAGTTGTTTGGCAGTGCCCCACAATCTCCCGCTCCCTGGATGTTGTTCTGTCCCCGCAGTGGATTGACGCCGGCACTACGCTTGCCGAGGTTTCCTGTCACCAGCGAGAGGTTACAAAGGCTCTGCACGTTGGCGACACCGCAGATGTGCTCGGTGATGCCCAGGGTGTAGTAGATTCCTGCTCTTTCGGCAGAACCAAAAGCGATGGCGCATTCCCGGATCAAGTCCGCAGGAACGCCACTGACTTCTTCAGCATACTCGGCGGTGAATGTCTGCAGGTGTTCCTTCAACTCCTCGAAACATTCGGTTCGACTCTCGATGTACTCTCGATCCTCGAGACCCTCATCGATGATGATCTTGGCCATGGCATTGAAGAGTGCCACATCGGAACCGAGTTGAAGTTGCAGATGATTGGTTGCGTACTTCGTGAGGGGTATCTTTCTTGGGTCTACCACATAGAGCTTCGCTCCCTTGCGGACCGCCTTCTTGACCCTCACTGCGATGATCGGATGGCACTCCGTCATATTGGTGCCCACACACAGCATCATCGGACAATCCTCGATCTCGGGGATCGAGTTGGACATTGCACCCCTGCCGATTGAGGCCCCCAGACCGGCGACCGTCGGACTGTGTCAGCCACGCGAGCAGTTATCGACCTGATTCGAGTTCATCACCGCCCGTGTGAACTTCTGAAGCATGTATGCCCCCTCTCCAGGGGCCCTTCCACTGGCGATGGCGTAGAACGCCTTCGGTCCATCTTGTGCGCGGATGCTCAGCAACCTCTGTGCGGTGTAATCGAGAGCTTCGTCCCATGACACCGGAGTCAGTTCACCATCTTTTCTGACAAGGGGCATGGTGAGTCGATCATCCGAGTTCACGAAATCGAAACCGAACTGTCCCTTGATACAGAGTGCGCCTTCATTGACGGGGCCATCCAGTACGGGAGTGACCCCCACTACCTTGCCGTCTCGAGAATGAAGGTTGATGGAACATCCGGTTCCACAATATGGACAGACGCTGCGAGTCACTTCCATCTCGCCGGGGATTGCTCCCTGACCGATCATCTTCTTGTCTGCCAGGGCACCCGTCGGGCACGTGTAGATGCACTGCCCACACAGAGTGCAATCGCTATCCATCAAACCACCATCGAAGGCGGTGGCGATGCCCTTGTTCCAACCTCGACCGGTCATGGTGATGGCATGGTCCGCCTCCACCTCGTCACAGATTCTCACGCAGCGGTAACAGGAGATACAACGGTCGTAATCGCGTAGCAGGAATGGATTTCCATCATCCTTGGAGGCATTACTGATCGCTCCAACGAATCGGGATCGCTCCACCTCGAACTCGCTGGCGAGATCGTGGAGTTCGCAACTACCCAGGTCGCGACAGCGTGGACACTCATCGTCTGGATTCTCGGACAGAACCATCTCGACCAGGGTGCCCTGCATCTTGCGCAGCTTGTCACTCCCGGTAGTGATGACCATCCCATCTTCTGCCTTCAACGTACAGGATGACGCGGGCATCCTGCGGCCCTCCACCTCGACAACACAGAGTCGGCAAGAGCCGTATGGATCGAGGCGTTCATCCCAGCACAGGGTCGGCACAAAAGTGCCCTCTCTTCGAGCCACCTCGAGGACCGTCTCCCCTTCGGAGAAGGACACTTCCTGGCCATCGAGTTGCATCTTCATTTTGTCAGTCACTC
>CAYPPQ010000008.1:0-62263 GCA_964412635.1 uncultured Planctomycetia bacterium
GCCGAGACACAGCACCCGGGCTCCATCTCCCCCTCCATCTCCCCCTCCATCTCCCCCTCCATCTCCCCCGCCATCTTCCCCGCCATCTTCCCCGCCATCGCCCCCGCCGGGGATCCGGTGTGCTTCTTGCCGGAGGAAGTCGTTGGGCTCGGTACCGAAGATGAAGGTCTCCTGATCGTAGCGTTCATCCCAGCGGGTGATCATCGGTGCGCCTCCAGATGTGGTTCAGGTCGATGTGGTTCAGGTCGATGTGGGTCAGACTGATGTGGGTCAGACTGATGTGGGTCAGACTGATGTGGGTCCGATGGTGCTATCGGTGCAGGATACTCACCGTGGGGGTAAAGAAGAAGCACCCCATCGGATGATCGTTCGCTAGCTGCCGTCTCCGACGATGGGGGCGGAATCGGTGAAGCCTTGCTTCTGGATCATCGAATCGAGTTTATCGTCGATCTCCTGGGAGAAACGCCTCGAACTGTTTCTCGCTGACACCCTCCGCCAGTGTGATGCGTGGACTCCGAAGAGACTGCGGATCTTCCCATCACCGACGCTATCGGTGGCCATGAGGACGATGTCGTCGGTGAACTCGACCGATCGACACATCTTGGCCTCGATGAGAACAAGTAACAAATTGCACTGTTGTGGTACAGATATGGCGTTTGCTATTCAGTTGCCGAATAACGACGGTTTACGAGGGGGTGAATTGGCTGTCCGTAACCGGACGAATGTTGGGTAGTTGCAATCTTGCAATTGGACCGATGCGAGGTGTAGGTTGTCGCTATCGGGGGTTCTCTTCCGTTCAGGTGTGACGGAGAGACTCCGGTTCAGCCCGCCGCTGGACAGGGATCGATTCGCCGCTCAGGTGTTTCATTCGATATTGTTCCTCTGGAACGAGATCGTCTAAAAAACCGGCGCGGATCGCTTCCACGAAAACCTCAGGAGGTGCTCATGTTGGATGCCGCGATGCCGGCTCTCCGGCACCAGCCATCCCCCCTCTGTCGATGGCTTCACCGTTTCTCATCCCTGACATCGACAGTGGCGATCGCTCTTCTATTGCTGGTTCCATTGTTGTCGCCGACCTCGGCGCAGGCTCAGACCCCAGGCGGTCCGGGTCAGGATGGACCGGTGGTCACCACTCCCCCACAGATGGTGTGTCTAGGAAACTCCCTGAAATCCATGCGGGATGATTTTCTGGTTCCTCATCTGCTGGCGCGGCACCCGGTCACATCCCTGCGATTTCAGCAGGTGATCGATGCCGGTGGTTCCGCCGTGTACATGGGAGGTC
This sequence comes from uncultured Planctomycetia bacterium, assembly GCA_964412635.1. Lineage (GTDB taxonomy): Bacteria > Planctomycetota > UBA8108 > UBA1146 > UBA1146 > QNYK01. The sequence goes on from CAYPPQ010000008.1 coordinate 1,283, forward strand.
TCCTCGTCAGCGGAGATCCAGCTCCCCTCGCTCTGGGTCAAGGACCGCCACTTGCGCCGACCAGTATCGCCCGCTGGGGATACCTCCATCAGGACAGCACAGCGCCGCCGGACCTGGCAGAGGACACCTTTGTGGTGCAGGTGACTCCCATCGCCGCTACCAATCGAACTCGACTCCCGATCATCAGCTCCGTCTTGCAGCTCGATCTCTTGATCCAGGTGTGCGACTGGATGCAACCGGGGCAGACTCCGGTCGAACTGCAACCGATCCATGACTGGCTGCAGCAATCCGATTCCACACTGGACGGTGTCGAGTGCTGGCAACAGAAGAGAAGGGTGTTCGTGCGCCTCTCGGGACAGCAAGCGAACCCCTCTGGAGAACCGTTGAAGTGGCGAAGCACCATCTCCTGGCAGGCGACCTCCAACGGGGGCCATGTCGATCTGGAGGTGCAGCCATGAACCACACAGCTCCAGCCTCCGATTCAAATCAGCACGCCGCCTGGGTGGCATTCGCGCGACTGGGTCGCATTCAATTCATCGCATCGGAACATGGTGGCCTGCTCGACAAGATGGGCTATTCCGATGGAGACCAGTTCATCGAAGCGATGCGATGCTGCATCGAAGCCAGCCCGGAAGAAGTGATCCCGATCCTGATGGATCCACAGAAGATCCCCTCCATCTCGGCACGGGAACTTGCGTGTGCGTTTTTCATCGCAAGAACGGACTACTTCGACATCTCTGCGAGTGAACACAGTCGCTACGTCGGTACGGTGGAGCCGTACATTCCGAACAACTCTCCCTTCCATTCCCATGCCCTCTATCTCGAATGCCTTCGGTCGATCTATCAGGATCAACCTGTCGATATCGACAAGATCATCGAAGCCAGGACCGCGGCTCGCGATCCACGGGAATCAGACGTCCTGACGATGTGGGGAGATGCGCTTGTCGATTTTGTACGGGGTGAAGCTGCCTTCGTCGCCGGCAACTACAAGGTTGCACACCACGCGTTCAACTCGGCACTGCCCATCTCATCGGGACTCGATTTCCACTGTGCCGATCGGATCCGCATGATGCTCGCCAGGCTCCTGAGAGAGTCGGGGCAACCAGCGGACGCCCTGGAAATCTGGTCCGATCCAGATCTCCTGACCAGGTTGAGGTACTTTCACGACTACCCGAACCTGGCGGTGTGCCATCTCAACGCTGCGCGATGTGCCATGGATGAGAAGTCGATCCCGGTGGCCAGATCGTTGCTCGAGAATGCCAACGAGTGGTTGTCGATCATCGAAGGACACACCCCCAGGCTTCAGGGCTACCGGCACCTGAGAGAGGGAGAACTCGCCACCCTGGAAGAGAACTACGAGGAGGGAGAGATCCTGCTGCGACGAGCTCTCGACTTCTTTCGTAGCCTTGATCCGCCCTGTTCCGAGGGATTGCTCGAGACCAAGATCGCTCTGGGGAGCTATGCACTGTTTCAGAGTGATCTGCGGATGGCATGGGCCATCGTCAGAAGCCTCATCGACGAGGCGGGAGACCACCGTTGCTTACCGATGCGCTCCAGGGCACTACTGCTGCAGACCTGGTTCTTCATCAGCAGCGATCCGCCGACGCGACTCGCCTTCGACAATGTTCTGGAGAGAATTCACATGATCCAGAATCCTGCACTGATGATGCACGCCCTCGGCAATCTGCTCTCCTATGCGATACAGAACCTGGAAGAAACCGATCAGGCGCACCTGTTACAGCGGATACGTGGTCTCAAAGGTGTGCTCGAGGAGAGCTGCTACGAAAAGCTCTATCAACAGCACGTCTCGACACGATTTGCACCGGCGATGGAGGAGCGTTTTGACCGTCTCTTCACCGAGCAGGATAAGGCACTGGAATCTCTCTGATCTGAACAGGAGATGTCAATTGAACAAGAACTCCCCGGCGGAAATGGTTCCGCCGGGGAGTTCTCATCATCTGTATCTTTCATCACAGGTAATGGACCAGCAACGACTCGCCAATACCATCGGTCTCCATAAGACGGCGCAACATGGGGACCGCATCCATCTGAGCTTCCGCCTCTTGCAGTTCCTGCACCGTGGCTGAAGTGAATCGTCCCAGGGTTGTGAACTCCTGGGCCAGATCACCAAGCAAGCCAGCCAGAGCGATACCGGGATCTGCACCCGCATGAGTTGAGCGTCGAGCGGCCGCCTCGCTCAAGACCATGCTGACATGAACCAGCTGAGCCTGGCCCGCTGATCCTTCTGCTCTCGGGTCCTTTTCAGTGGAGAGGGTCGAATCATCCCGGCGCATCTCCCGCATCGCTGCGGACAGAGCATCTTGAAGCTGACGTTCCGCCTGTTCGATGGCATGAGGCATGACGATACGAGAATAGGGCCCCCTGGAAGATGGTCCCGCCAGTGCATTGGCACGGACCGCAACCAGGTGCGAGAGTACATTCACCTGTGGAACAATCTCATCTCCTTCAACTCGATCTACTGCCGAGAGAAGTACCAGCGCCTGGGTTTCCCTGCCACTCGATAGGTCTCCTAGAACCGCACGCGCAGAGACGTGGACGTAATCGACCCCGACCTCGCCCGGCATCGAATAGAAACCATCATCATCGATGGGCTGGCGTACTTGCCGCGAGTCGGACAGCCGTGTGATGACCATCTCCGTCTCCTTGCGAGCAACGCCGAGGAACACCGATGCTGTTTCTGTCTTCTTTCCGGTCGTCCCGTTCACCGAAGATCCCTTGCTCGATGCAAATTTCGGGGATTTATCCGAGGTACTCGCCTTCGCAGGATCGGGCACGAACAAACAGAAAGCGACACACAGGAGGCACAGGATTTTTGTAATCCGGGCAACTCCGGGCATCGTATTGGGCATCGTTGTGGTCATCAGATCGCTCCCTTCTCATCCTCGGGAATCATCTGGGCACAATGATTCCTCTGGATTGAAATCCGAATCTTCAGGAGGAGCGGACTGGAATTCTGAGAACACCCTGAAACGGCCCGGCTGATCGTCTAGAGCTCGAGACGATGCGGCTTTTGTTGGCGATACCCTGATAATCTGTTGTTCATCCTGTCCCTGAGTGCAGGGTCCTTTTCGGAATGGGGAGGAACAGACATGTACTGCATCGCCTCTTCCATCTTCTCGATGGCCAGCTCGAATTCACCGCATTCGGCGAGACTCGCCGCCAAGATGTCGAGAGCCCTGGGATAACCGAAGTCTCGCCTGGTGATGAGCTTCTCGGCGATCTGCCGAGCCCGAGGACCGTCCCTCCAACGCTGGTCAGGACAGGTCGATAACAACCATGCGAGCTCTGCGGCGATGCGACGATCACCGGGATGAATCTCGGTAGCCTTCTTGAGTGCATCGATGGCAGCACCGTGCTGTTTCATCTGCACCTGTGCCCGCACCAGGTTGGTCCAGGAGGCGATGCGTTTCGGCTCCTTCTCGCACAGCCACTGGAACTGCTCGATGGCTTCGGGGAGCTGACCCAGCTCCGCCAGAGATACGCCGTACTCGAAACGCGCCCTGGCTCGTTGTGGATCGATTCGTAACAGCACTTCAAACTCAGCACTCGATTGTTGCCAGCGCCTGTTCTTCTGATGTGTCATCGCAAGGTTAAATCTCACATCTGCATCGTCAGGGCGCAGGTCTCGAGCGCTTTCCAGCAGCCGAACACCTTCTTCATCTCGGTCGGTGGCTGCCAGCAGCGAACCGAGGTTTGCTCGAATCTCGTGGGAGTCTTCATCGAATTGCAGTGCCTTTCGGAGAGAGGCTTCTGCCGGCACCAGCTCCATCGATCTCATCTGCAACAATCCGAGCCCTGCATGGGCTGCTGCATTTTGGGGATCATGACGGATCGCTTGAGAATACGCCGCCCTCGCCATCAGGGTGTCTTGCGACAATTCTGCAACTCTCGCCAGTTGCAGGTGTGCATCTGCGTCCTGTGGGGACTCATCGATGGCACCCTGCCATATTGCGAGGGCTTCGCCCAGATCTCCTGCGGCGATCCAGCGTCTCGATCGTTCCTCGCGCCAGATGGGACCGACTCCGAAGGCCAGCACTGCCTCCTGTCGTACACCATCGGGAAGACCTTCCTTCAGCCCCCTCCCCCGCGATGCTTCCAGGGATTCTTGTGCCTTCTCTTCATCGCCCATCCTCTGCCAGTAGGTCGCTCTGGCGGCAGCCACCTCTCCAGATACCGGGTTCTTGCTCTCCGCTGCGGCCAGATGGCGATGGGCAGCCTCCAGATCGGCTGTTGCCAGGCTGCACCGTGCCATTCCGAGATGCGCCTGGATCAAACTGTCATCTGCAGTGACCGCCTCCTGAAATGCCTCACTCGCCGCGGACAGATCGCCACGCTGCAGATGCAGCAGCCCGATACGCACCATCAGCGGTGGATGTCGTCTGATTTGCAACGCCTGTTGAAGATAACCAAGTGCCTTCTGCGCCTCTCCCGTGCTTGCAACGATGCCGGAAAAATAAGGCCAGCGAAAATCACCCGGGTCGAGCTGTATCGCCCGCTCATAACTGAACAGGGCAGCCTCTTGTTGCTGGTGCAGATCGAGCAAGATGCCCAGTTCGCCCCATGCCTTCGGTGAATCCGGTTGCTGAGAGACCTGATCGAGCATTGCATCGAGACTTCTTATCACCGAGGGATGAAGTTCGATCCTCGACACTTCGGGTAGCTCTTGTTGTCTCTGATTATTTGAGAGGTAGTACATCGATACCAGCAGGACCGATAGTCCGATGAAAATCACACTTCGCCAGGAGGATCGAATCGGTTGTGGTTTCTTCACCGGCCAGATCCCTTGATCAGCGGTACGGCACTGTTGGGTGGAGGAACTTCAAATTGCTCCGACGTTCCATCGCTCCACAGAACATGGATTTCGAGCAACTCGGATGTACCCGCTGAAAAGTGCACGCGTGTATCACTTCCTGAAAGATAATTTCCACTGCCGGATACCGATCGAACTCTGCTTCCATCGGATGTTTCGAAGCGCAGTGTGGCACCGAGATCCAACACTCTGGTTTCTCCAGCAACGGGACTCAGTAACCACCAGGACCCTGTGGTGGTTTGGTTTTCCCACCATCTCAAGACCCCGGCCGCCTCCGCGATCACGAGATCCACATCACCATCCTTGTCGAGATCCCCGATGGCAAGTCCTCGGCTCACAGAAATCCTGCTACTGAAGCCACTCTCCCTGTCGAGTCGGAAACGACCCTCGCCGTCGTTGAGGAACAGCAAGTCCTCCTCGCCGTACGATTTCCAGTACTCGATTCCTGTAGCGCGGGGATGTGTGGAACCTCGCAGCACACGCCCCCGCACGGTGACAAGATCGAGATCTCCATCGTGGTCCACATCGGCGAAAGAGGTTCCGAATCCAGTTCCATCGATTGTGGAGTGAGCGAGACCGCGCGGCCCCGTCTCGTCTACAAAGGCACCCTCACCGTGATTGATGTAGAGGGTGTCACTCTCTGTCACCAGATGCGTCACCAGGATGTCAGAAAAACCATCTTCGTTCACATCTCCGTGGGCGATCCCCATTCCTGCCTCTGCCTGGCCGAATTGGTTGATGGCGAGTCCCATCTTCATCGCTGAATCTACAAATCGTCCGCTGCCGTCCCCCATCCACGCCTGGTTCGGCTCCCCATCGTTGGCCACGTAGAAATCGACGTTTCCGTCTCCATCGAGGTCGGTCGACAACACACCGAGACCCTTTGCAACCCGGTCGATCCCTGACTCCGATGTGATGTTGATGAAGGTACCATCGCCATTATTCTTCAGCAGTTGATCCTGAACTCCGCTGAACAGAGCTGGAGATGGATATTCGGGTCTTCCCGCCGAATCGGTGATTCGAAAATCGGCCGGGAACTCCAGATATCGAGCGACATAGATGTCGAGGTGTGAATCTCCGTCGATATCGGCAAACGCGACCGAACTACTCCATCCATCCACATCGATACCGGACAACTCGGTGATGTCCGTGAAGACACCATTGCCATCATTCTGGAGCAATCGATCTGGCCCTAGATTACTGATGTAGAGGTCCAGGTCGCCGTCCTGGTCGACATCTCCGGCAGCAACGCCCATCGCATAGCCCGGATCTCCGGCACCGGAACCTTCGGTCACATCTTCGAAATCCCACGGCGCCCTCTGGCGATACAGTCGATTTCGACCCTTCTCCTCTTCACCGCGGCCTGCCCCTTGCCCGAGATGATAGAGATCGAGATCTCCGTCGCCGTCGAAGTCGAAGAGAAGAACTCCACCGACCATACTCTCCGGCATGAACCGATCTCCATCGGTAGCGGTTGTTCCCTCGGTGGAAATTTCGATTCGGTCGGTGACATCGATAAATCGTGTCGACGGAGCCTCTTCGGCGGTAGGCAACGAATCGGTCGTGCACCCAGCAAGCACAAGCATCACTGGAGGAAAAACAACACCGAGCAAATGGGGCCGCAGCTCACATCGCATCGACTCTATCCGTTTCGAGCAGGACCAGCGCGGGCGATTCAGCCACTCGCTGCGGCTTTGTTGGCCCGGAAGATGATTATCAAACCGCAGACCACCAGTACCGGCTTCAGGATTATTAGAATTCCGGCACCATCTTTGAGTCCCTCGGCAACGACGGCGTCCCAGGAGATACCGGTACTGATCAACCACGCTCCGAGTATGAAACGAGTCACGAGACCCATGAAGTGGAGGAAACCTGGATCAAACTTATCATTCGCCATTTGATATGCCTTTCCGGACACCGCCGTCGACGGTGCGCCGTGATGTATTCATTTTTTCGAGTTCTGATCGATCTCTATCTGGCACTGACACAGTGTATCCACCGCTTTGAGTGGAATACAGTGAGGTGTAGACTACTGGACCTCATCTGAAGTCGATGCGGGAACTGACTCCCGAAAGAGAGGCAACAGGATGGCCACCTCGACCGCAAAAACACCAAAGGAATACATCGAATCCCTGCCGGAAGAGCGGCGTGAAACCGTCAAGAAATTGCGAGCGCTGATCCGCAAGAACCTGCCCAAGGGATACAGAGAAGAGATGCGTTGGGGATTCATCTGTTACGAAGTACCTCCCGCTCGTTGCCCGGAAACCTACAACGGTGAACCCCTCATGTATGCGGCAATTGCCGCGCAGAAAAGGCACTATGGCGTCTACATGTGTGGCATCTACGTATTGCCGAAAGTCCTGGAAACCCTCAAATCGCGCTGGAAGGAACGGGGATCCCGGCTCGATATCGGGAAGAGTTGTATCCGCATTCCCAGCTGGGAAAAGTGTGAACCCGATCTGATCGGGGATGCCATCGCTTCGGTTCCGATGCAGAAATTCATCGATGCAACAAACGCTGTCCATGCCGGTCGAAAGTTGAAGCAGGTCGCCACCAAGCCGATCAAAAAGGCTGCCAGGAAGACGAAGACAAAGAAGGCGGCAAAGAAACAGAGTCGAGGGTGAGCGATCCCATCGATACGGGATCGCCGTCGCCGCTTCATCGACGGAAATTCCTCGGCCAGGCGGGGCTTCTTGCCGGTTTCACCCTCGGAATTGACGGCAGCAAGTTCATATCCGCCGCCGAATCTCCTGCCGAGGATCCGGTTTCTCAACCCCACCAGGAGAAGCCACGAAAAGACATCGCTGAACCTCATATGCGCATCATCGATCTCGATACCGATGTTCTCATCGCCGGGGGAGGAATGTCTGGAGTCTGTGCGGCACTGGCTGCTGCGCGCAATGGCGCACGAACGGTGCTGATCCAGGATCGATCACGCCTTGGCGGAAATGCTTCCAGTGAAATCGGCATGCACATCGTGGGTGCCGATACCCACGGATCACGCAGTGGCTGGAGAGAGGGTGGGCTGATCGAGGAGATTCGCCTCGAAGATGCCAGAAGGAACCCGCATCGTTCCTTCGAGATGTTCGATCTGACTCTGTATGACCTGGTTCAGAGGGAGCCGTTACTGACCCTGATTCTCGACACTTCCGTATACTCTGCCACAACCAGCGACGGAGAAATCACCAGCGTTGCAGCCCGTTGCGACAAGACGGAAACGATCTACAGGATCACTGCACACAGTTACTGCGATTGCACCGGAGATGCACGACTGGCACTGGAAGCGGGTGCTGCATTCCGCACCGGTCGCGAACCGAGGGCTCTCTACGATGAACCTCTTGCGCTGGAAAAGGGAGATTCCAATTCACAGGGTTCGACGATCCTGTTCACGGCGAAGAAGCATGAGCAGCCGATAGACTTTCTTGCGCCACCGTGGGCGAGAAAGATGACAGAAAACGATTTCCTGTTCCGGAAAATTCCTCGCGGTTCCTATGAGTACGGATACTGGTGGATCGAACTGGGCGGGGAACGGGATGTGATCCACGACAACGAGGAATTGCGCTATCAACTACTTCGTATCGTGATGGGTGTGTGGGATTGGATCAAGAATTCGGGAGAACGACCCGATTCAGCCAACTGGGCACTGCAACGGATCGGCATGATTCCTGGCAAGCGGGAGAGCAGGAGATTGACCGGGGCCCACATCCAGACGCAACACGATCTCACCGGGGGCTGGAAGCAACGTGACGATGGTGTCTGTATCGGCGGCTGGCCCTTCGATGAGCATCCGCCCGGAGGTTTCGATGATTGGGATCAGCCCCCCTTCTACTCGAAGCGAATCGACGAACCGTACAACATCGCCTTCGAGGCTCTGTACAGCAGCAATGTGAACAATCTGATGATGGCGGGCCGTAACATCTCGAACTCCCACGTCGCATTCACCTCGACGAGAGTGATGGCGACCTGTGCCTGCACGGGACAGGCGATTGGAACTGCAGCGGCACTTTGCCTCTCCAAGGGAGTGAATCCGGTGAAACTACGCAAGAATCACATCTCGGAATTTCAACAGAGATTGCTGAAGGATGATCAATCGATCCGTGAAGTCATCAATGAAGATCCACAGGATCAGGCGAAACTCTCTACAATCCGCGCCTCCGATCATCTGCCTGAAGCGTTACCCGAGCACATCATCGATGGCCATGTTCGGGATGTTCCCGGTAGCTGGAATCATCGCTGGGGAGCCAAGATGAGGGAGCAAGGGCAGTGGATCGAATTATCCTGGGACGACCCCATCGATCTGCGCGAGGTGCAACTGACCTTCGATAGCGGATTTCATCGACAGCTGACACTGACCGCCTCCGACAGCGCCAATCGGTCGATCATTCGAGGTCCCCAACCGGAGATGGTGAAGGACTACAAGCTGGTCATCACTGACGCAGATGGATCCAGCAACGAGGTTGTTTCGGTACAGGACAACTACCTGCGGCTGAAGCGGCACCCCATCGAAGCGAAGGAGGTTCGTTCCGTGCGCCTCCAGGTCGACTCAACCCACGGCTCAAACGAGGTCCGGGTCTTCGAAATTCGTTGTTACTGACCGAATTCGCGTCCCTGAAGGCCTCCTGGCAACTTCAAATCCCGCCAGAAATTCCGTCTCACTCGATCCATATTCCGGATGTACATCTCAAGAAGAGAGGTGTAGATGGCCAACAATCCCGCCAATGGTCGCAAAGCCGCCAATCCGATGGACATTCACGACGATCTCGACGAGTACTTTCGGGTGCTCCATGATGATCCATACGGCCTCAAGAACACCGAATACAACTGGAATGGGGAGGATCGATTCGTCGGCGTTGTCGGCGTCGCCTACCTGCTCATCGCCCTGGGAATGCTGTTCGCGTCGCAGAGCGGCATGATCCCGACACTCAATTTCAATGCATTTCTGTTCTTCTGTGCTGCATCTGTATTCGAGCTTGGCGGTAAAATTCTTTGCTCACATCTGGTGCTGAAGTACGACATCCGAATCAATTACGTACGAAAGCTAGGACTCAGGCCGTGGCGAAAACTCCAGGCGTTCGTGATCCCCTTCTTCTTCGTCGCCGGTGACAAGATCATCATCGACACCGTATTTCTCTTCTCTCTTCAACAACTGAGAACCATCATCACAGAATGGAACGTAATTCGCCGCCAGGTCCCGATCTTCAGATTTGCATTTGTTTCATGGGATCGTCTTGAAGATCGTCCTTACAGCATGCGTTACGACATGATCGAAGATGTCCTTCGCTTCGTCATCTATATCCCATTCATCGCCCTGGTTGACCACAAGATCATCACCTTGATTCCGCAACTGGTGAATGAGTTCGGAGATGGACTTGCAGAACCGGTTGGACTCAAGTTTGGAAAACACAAGTACAAGACCAAAGCGATCTGGCACGATGGTAAGTTCTGGAATGGAGAGTACTACAGAAGCCTCGAGGGAAGCGCCATGGTGTTCCTCGTTACCGTTCTGGCGCTGGTCTTCTATTCTGCCAGCTTCACCACCCCCCAGTTGTTGCTGGCGTTGGCCTGCTTACCCTTGCTCCTGACCCTGGCGGAAGCGGTCAGCCCGCACACCGCTGATGGCCCGCTGATTGCATTACTGGGGTGCAGTTTCCTGTGGGCGCTGCCGATGATGATCTAACAAGTCGCCATCCGTTGATTCCGATGGCATCATCCGCCTCAACGTATGCATTGATTGCGCCGAGAGGACCAGGAGTGATTCGCCCAGAAGAAGACGACACTGTTGAGTTCATCCCCGACATCCGAGTGGATGATAAATCATCACCATCATCGGACCTTCCTGTTCCGAATTTCCCGGGCTACAGCATCGAGGGAGAACTGGGCCGAGGCGGCCTCGGAGTTGTCTATCGCGCCAGAGATTTGACGCTCAATCGCCCCGTCGCACTCAAGGTACTGAACACCACTCCCGGAGATCGGGAGGAGCGCGAGGCGATTCTTCAAGAAGCTCGCAAGGCTGCTGCCCTCGACGACCGAAGGATCGTGACGATCTATGGTGTTCTCGAGCACCAATCCGTATCTGCCATCGCAATGGAACTGGTAAACGGACACGAACTTCAAAATGTCTCCTCAGTGCTCGAGCCTCGGCAGATTGCAAAGATCATCTCCGAGGTCTCGGAGGCGATCACCACTGCACATCAGGCTGGAATTCTACATAGAGACCTGAAACCGCAGAACATCGTCGTCACTCCGAATCACGAGGTGAGAATCCTCGATTTCGGGCTTTCCATCGATGTCAACATGGATGTGGACGAAGAGGATGGGTTCTCTGGAACCATCGCCTACGCTGCGCCGGAACGCCTGCACGGCTCAAGGGCAACGCCTGCCAGTGACATCTTTTCGATGGGGGTGCTGTTTCACGAGGCACTGACCGGACGCCATCCCTTTTCCAAGCTGGGAAAACCGCCCACCGTCTCCTCGATCCTCGCCGGCGATCCAAGTCTTCCCAGGGAACATCGGCCCGAAATTCCTGAGGATCTCGAGCGAATCTGCATGGCCTGCCTTTCCTACAATCAGGAAGATCGACCGAGCAGCAGAGAGGTTTCCGCAGCTCTTCGCTCCTTCCTCGCCGGCCAGCCGGTGCAACTACGAGCCACCGCTGTACAGAATCACCTGCTCAATCGCATCGAAGAGCATGTCGATGAAATTGAACGCTGGACCTCGTTGTCGCTGGCCAGCACCCAGGAGCGTGATCAACTTCGCTGGCAATATCGACGCATCCTGGAAGGCGATGATCTGTGGCCAACAGAAACCAGGAAAATCCGCGCCGGTGAACTTGGAATCTACTTCTCCGTGTGGGCGATTTTGTGCGTCTCTGTCCTCGCCTCTGGACTCTATCGAGAGGAGATCGGAACGCCCGTCCGTTGGCTGGTCCCACTTACCATCACATGCGGATTCCTGTTTCTTTCATTCATCACCCACGATCGAACTAACAACCGCGTGACTCCACTCTTCATGGGTGGCGCCATCTTGTCGATGATGCCAACCCTTATCTCGATCTTCACCGAGTGGTTATGGATTCCGGAATCGACCGTTTCTACTGACCTTCTTCGTGGTGCCGGGGTGGCAAACAAAACCATCTTCGTTGCGAGCCTGATATCACTCATCGCAAGCGTGGTAAGATTGAATCGCACGGGTGTTTCCTTCTTTGCCTGGCTTGCTTCTCTTCTGTTCATCTCCACACAGTTGTCATTGTTGTTGATGCTCGGATTTCTCGAGTGGGGCGATGGTCCCAAAGCACTCGGCATTCTGTCTACGTCCATCGTCTGGATCGTGGGAACTGGCTTCGAGATGCAGAAGAAGCCTCGTTTTGCACGTCCCTTCCACTGGCTAGGGTCCATCGGGATGATTGTCGGACTCTACATGCTCGGCAGGGTCCCTCTTCTGACGTGGTTTGGATTCACGAGTTTGACGCATAACACCACCTTCGGCTGGTCGATGGCCATCATCGGCGTCGTCATGCTCATCATAGGATCCATCCTCGACAGGAGCAGGCGACTCGAACGCAGGAGAATCGCCAAGTACTTCGAGTGGCTCTGTCCGATCTTCTTGATCGGAGGTTTCTATACCGCTGCATTCGATCCATCTCCATTCAAGGGCTGGGAGTCGGATCTGGCAACCTGGGCTTCTGTCGCGCCTTTTCTGCTGGCGGTAGCCCTTTTCACCTTCCTCACGGCTCGCAACTGGCGAGCACGCTTCATGGTGGCAAGCCTCTCCGGAGTTGCTCTCGGGCTTCATCTCGTTCAGGAGCAGGGATTGATCTCGAAGACCGGCCTCTTGATCACGACTTCAGTGATTGGATTCTTGCTGATCATCGTCAATTACACCCGCATGGAGCTTGCGCTGCGCAGCACAGATAAACGGAGCGATTCGCCACTCCCCCTCTCCGAAGATTGAACAGGCTCCAGGGAGTTCAGATGAGGATGAGCATGGAGAAGTCCAGGTCTCGACTCAGTCCTGCTTCTTTTCGAATCCAAGTTCCTCGAGGCGCTTGATCACATCCTGACCATGAGTCCCCACTGACACCTTTTTATCGATGAATCGGAGCTTCCCCTCGGATCCAAAGTAGAAGGTGAATCTACGAGACAATCCCAGCGCCCGGTCGACTCCAAATTTCTTGGACGCGATGCGATCGTCGTCGCTCAAAATTGGATAGGGAGCGTTCAGCTTCTCGGCAAACCCTTCGACCTTCTCTACAGAATCACAACACACGACGAACATCTTGACCTTGAAGGTCGCAATCGCCTCGGCGCTGTCACGCAACGCCTTGCACTGCTTGGTTCAGCCAGGGGTAAAGGTCTTGGGAACCCATGCCACGATGAGTCCGTTTCCTTCCTTCATCGCATCTCGCAGGGAGTGCTTCTTACCGTCCGATCCGGTGAGGGTCAAATCCGGAACGATGTCCCCCTCCTTCAACCCTTCTTCGCCACTGGCACCGGAAGAAAAAACACCTGCCAACAGTCCCAGCATCGCAACACCCCCCAGTAATGTGGCCGTCCTGACCAGTCTACGGTTCATCTTTCTGCCCCCTCTTCATCGAGGTCAAGTTCCATTTCCCTGACCTGCACATCGCCGGGCCACAACAGCAACAACAAGACGGAATGAATCATTGTTCCCACCACAAACATCGGATCCTGGACGAGGTAACAGAAGACGGACCACAGCAGTCCACCGCCCTCCAGGATGGCGACACTCACCAGTGTCATCGTCAGTTTCTTCGTCGCCGCTTCTCGAGCGGTTTCTCCGCCGATCATCTTCGCGCCACCGAACGATGCGATCCCCAGAATACTGAACAGTATTGCCGATTTGAGCAGGGCGTCTGATTCCAGCTTGTTCGTCGATTCCAGGACGAACCCGAATGTGACGGCAGCAGCGATCAAGACCGCGACTGCGACCAAGATGAATATCTTCGCGAAGGCGATCCCTCTCTCTAGCACTTCATAACTCAGTCCTGCCAAGGTTGCCTCCTTGCTCGCTGAAGCATTCAGCCCTGTAGCTTTCGAACCAACCGAAGAACAGACTCATCGGTATCGACCTGTTCGACCTCGTCGACACGATACCATTCGATACTCAGCGACTCGTCGCTTATTTGAGTGCGACACCCTTCGGGCGCATGCACGCAGAAACGCACATCCAGGTGCAGGTGGGTCGGCACGCCCCCCCTTGCGGGTATTTCGTGGATGTCGATATCGACGATGGTCGGATCGATGCTCAGATCTTCGACTCCCGATTCCTCGATCGACTCCCTCAGTGCCACTGCCTGTAGATTTGCATCCCCATCGCAATGGCCGCCAAATTGTAGCCAGCGATTCAACTTTGCATGGTGATGGAGCAAGAACTTGTTTCTGTCAGGGTTCATCACCAGCGCCGATGCGGTGAGGTGTGCGCTCAAGCACTCCCGGTGCAAGAGATCAGGATGCTCCCTGGCCAGTTCCTGGATGCGGGTCTTGAATTCTAGCTGCTGTCGATCCTCTGGCAGATATGCCTCGATGAGAGCAAGGGCGTGAGACAACTCATCCGATGGCGCAAGACGGTCATCTCCAGGCATCCACATCGAAGCCAGCATTGGCATGCTCCCTGTTGAAATCAGCCGGAAAACAGATTCCTTACAACGTGGCCGGCGATTTGCGGATTTTCGCGCAGCCTTCTCGTCGAGTACGCATACCACTCCTCGCCGAAGGGAACATACACACGAAGGGGATGGCCCCTGGAAACCAGATCGGAACGTAACTTCTCGGCAACCCCCAGCAGCATCTGGAACTCGTAGCGCTCTCGCGGAACCTTCAGATCGGCGAGCATCGCCTCCGAAGCTTCGATCAACTGGGGGTCGTGTGTGGCGATCGCAACCTTCCGAGCGCTTCCATCGAGCATTCGCTTCAAACTGCGAAGAAAGGAATGCTGCACCTCGACAAATTCCTTGAAGGCGATCTCTTCCGGCTCGATATAGATGCCCTTGCAGATTCTCAGGTTTGTCTCCCCTTCGTCGAGGAGATCCTGCACCGATGACTCGGTGCTTCTGAGGTAGGCCTGCACCACGGTTCCCACCCTCGGTGTATCAACCCGCAACTTTCGGTAATAATCGAGAGTCACCTCGGTAACCGATGAATCCTCCATGTCGATTCTCATGAAGTTGTCATACAACTCTGCAGACTGGAGCAGCCTGCGTAAGATCGATTCGCACAGCCCGGCATCGATCCTCAACCCCAACATCGATAACTTCACCGAGATGTTGGCGTCGAGATCATGGCTGGAAATCTCACGGAGGGCTTGCTGGTACAGCTTCTCGCCGGCCAGCGCTTGATGCTGCTCGACACTGTCCTCGCCGAGAACATCAAGGGTTGCACTCATTCCCTCATCGTTGAGGCGCTTCACGCACTGCAGAGCATCTTTGAGAGTTGTCCCTGCGATGTACCGGCGAGAGACTCGCCACACCAGTGGCCTGGGAACCAGGGGTAGAAGTGCTGCTATTGCCTTGTTGATCACGAACCCTTTTCTCTTCCCGATCCGGAGTTGCCTTATCGATGTCACGGTGTCTTCATGATTGGGCAGTATCGATAACCATCTGCCCGTAGCATACTCTGGACTCACCACCGGTGGGAGCGATACGAGGAGAGGCGAAGCACGTCATGGCCGATCAGGAACGACAAGGAATCCCTGTCGAGAGGACCATTCACCTCATCGCGGCGGGTTGGCTGTTGGCCCGTGGCTTGTTGTGGGTTTACTCTGCATTCTTCCCCCCACTCGATGTGGTGTACCAGATGGTCCGACTCACCAATGGACTCCTCGGTGGCTTCTGTGTCCTCCTGGCCCTTCAATTGATTTACAGGATTCCTGGAGCTCGGGTTCCAGCCATCGCAATCCTGCTGCTCCATTCAGCCCTTCATATTCATCGCTGGGCAGTCATCGATGCTGCAGGCTGGTGGGCGACGACAACCGCGGTCAGGTTACAGATCATCTTCGAGGGGGGAGTTGCCACCTTCATCGCCTTCAGTCTGATGGTCCCGATCCGGGGCTATCGGCGAGTAAAGACCTCTCCATGACGGGCCATCACTGCGTTATCAACCAACCCTTCAGGTGATACAGTAGAAGCATGAAGTTTTTCACCTCGCACTGGCTTCTGTTCGCGGCATCTTTCTGGATGATGATCGTGTCATCTGGACTGGCGTCCGGTCAGACCACGGACACCATCAATCTAGGTAGGGGCGATGTAACCGTCCACGTTCCGTCCTCTTATGACCCCTCCGTTGCAACAGGGGTCATCATGACCCTGCACGGCTACACCTTCACCGGCAACTACATGGAAAGTTACCTGCAGTTGCTACCCAGAGCGGAAGAACACGGATTCATCTATCTCTACCCAGATGGCACCGTCGACAACCTCGGCTGGAGATACTGGAATGCCACCGATGCCTGCTGTGACTTCGATCAATCTGGAGTCGATGACGTCGGCTACCTGACCGCGATCCTTGATACCATCTCGAACAACTACAACGTCGACCCGCTGAAGGTTCATCTCGTCGGCCATTCCAACGGCGGCTTCATGGCGCATCGCCTCGCCTGCGAGAACCCCGATCGCTTCGCTTCGATTGTCAGTTTTGCCGGAGCCACTTTCGACAATCCCATCGACTGTACCGGTGTCGGTCCGGTACATATCCTGCAAATTCACGGAACGCTGGATCCCATCATCTCCTATTACGGTGGTTTCCTGGAGGCGTCTTACCCCTCCGCCATGGAAACCTGTGTCAGCTGGGTCAATCGCAATGGTTGCAACTCGACACCGGTAACCGGCAGTAACATCAACCTGGATGGCCTCCTGTTTGGCAACGAGACCACGGTGCAGAGGTGGGAAAACGGCTGTGACCCGAACGGATCCGTCGAACTGTGGTCGATCATCCTGGGCGGACATCTTCCTGCGCAGAGCAGCCAGATGTCAGACCTGATCTTCCAGCACCTGCTCGATCATCCGAAACTACCGACCGGCCCTGCTCCTGGATTTCTGCGCGGAGACGTCAACGGGGACCTGGGACTCGACCTTTCGGATGCCGTATCGATTCTGGTGCACCTCTTCAATTCCGGCACCATCGGTTGCCGGGAGGCGGGCAACTGCAACTCCGATTCGAGCCTCGATGTTTCCGATGCGGTGTACCTGCTCGGATACCTGTTCGGTGCCGGCGCTGCTCCTGGAGAACCCTTCTCGGAGTGTGCAATACAGCCGATGTGGCTCGACTGCCTGTCCCCCATCGACTGCCCGTGAGGAGAGCTTCAGTGGCGAATCTCCGCCTCTTGTAGTCGTGCCTGCTCCCCATCGTCTCGCCCTGGGAGTTCGACTCCCGAAGCGATGGCACCGAGGAAGAAGAGGGCTCTCGCCTCTCCGGGTACCTCCTGACACCACTGGACCGCGGAACTCTCGCGAATCACCAGCTTTCGAAGTGAATCGATGGGCAACGCCAACAGCGACTCCTTGCGCAGCAGCGCTCGTGTCACCGCCAGCGGATCCTGCTTGGTTTCTCTTGTCGATTCTCGATCGGCCCTGACCCGCTCCACCCAGTCTTCCTGGGCGATGTAATGCACGAGATCGACCAGCGTGCTCGCCTTCTCGAAGGGATTCCCCCCCGAGTCGTTGCGCCAGCTGCTGCCGAACATCAACCCGGCGCCGAACAGTGCGTGCGCCCAGTCCGGATCTCTCAGGAAACTGGGACCGGAGAAGGGGTCCTCGTCGGCGACCGTTTCGGTCGACCGCAACTCCTCGCAAAGCCTGTCGAGAAGCAGGTCGAAGACAGGA
Source organism: uncultured Planctomycetia bacterium (assembly GCA_964412635.1). Lineage (GTDB taxonomy): Bacteria > Planctomycetota > UBA8108 > UBA1146 > UBA1146 > QNYK01. The sequence goes on from CAYPPQ010000008.1 coordinate 18,949, forward strand.
GCTTCCTGGGCAAGGAGGCCTCCCGAGGCGAGGCCCTCGTCAGACTCGAACCATTTCCACAGCTGACGGATCCGTCCCTGACCCAGTCTCTCCAGCAAAAAGGCTGCATCGTCTGGGCCCAGAAATCTCTTCCAGCTCTCATCGAGCAGGGGAATTGAATAGCGCTCTTCTGTCATGACAGGGCCTCCAATCGAAGGGGCAGTTGCGGCGTGGTCGAGTACCCGTCGATCCTTAGTTTCACTTCTGATGGCGGTGGAGGAAAGGGGCCGCCACTGAAATCTTCAGCGGCTCTCCGTCACCGCTGCTCTCAGGTGATCCAGCTGCGGAATCCACGGAAACTTGCCCGGGGTAACCTCCACCAGGTCGATTCGAACTCCCCCCTCCCCGCCCAGTTGCCGATGGAGCCAGCGGGCGCAATTTTGCAGCCTGATCGCCTGTCGGGGGGCGAGAGGTCGGCGCCCTTTGCGACGGCGATACTTGACCTCGACGATGACCAGGGCCGTTCCCTCCCTCGCCACCACATCCACCTCTCCCAGGGGAGTTCGCTGGTTGGTGGCGAGAATTCGCCAGCCGCAACATCGCAACCACAGGACCACCCAGCGCTCCGCCAATCGTCCGGAAACGGACGGCGAAAAAAAAGACCCCCCCGGAGGCGCGTCTGGCGCTTCCGGCGGGATCCATCGTGTCGCTTTTCTTCGGAAGGAAACTGCTGCCCCCATCCAGTGCAATGAAGGAATCACCCCTTCTTGCGCACTGCCACCTTTTCACGAACCCTGGTCGCCTTGCCGACCCGACTTCTCAGGTAGTACAACTTGGCACGACGCACCCGGCCCAGTCGCTTGACCTCGATCTTCTCGACCCAGGGAGAATGGAGCGGGAAGGTTCTCTCGACCCCCTCACCGGCGACGATTCTCCTCACCGTGAAGGCGGAGCGACTGCCGGAGTTCTTACGGCCGATGACGGTCCCGTTGAAGATCTGAACCCGCTGCTTGTCACCCTCGACAATTCTCACGTGCACTTCGACGGTGTCGCCGACATGAAACTGGGTGAGATCTTCTGATCTCAGCTGATGCTGTTCAAACTCAGTGATCCTCTTCGACATCTTTCTCTCCCGGAGCATCTTTTCGATCGGCTCCATCATTCGTTCCAGTTCGTTCCCGCGCACGCTTCGAGCCTTGTTGCTCTGAATTTTCGCGTCGCCACTTCTCGATGGCTCCGTGATCTCCACTGAGGAGAACATCCGGAACCCCCCGCCCCCGGTACATGGGAGGTCGGGTCCAGTTGGCGTGGTCGAGACCATCGGGTCCCGCCCACTCGCTGAAGGAGTCTCGCAGCGCCGACTCCCCATCTCCGAGGACACCCGGCAACAATCGCACCGCTCCCTCGATGATCGCCATCGCCGGCACCTCGCCACCGGAGAGAACATAGTCTCCCAGTGACACCCGCTTCCACGGGTAGGCCTCGACGATCCTCTCGTCGTATCCTTCGTATCGACCACACAGGAAGATCAGGTGCCTTGCCCCTGACAATTCCTCCAGGTCTTGCTGTCCCATCTGCTGTCCTCGCGGACACATCAGCAGCGGAACAACCCCTTCCGGAGCTGCACACCCGGCCTCGAGGCCGAGTCCGTCCATCGCCCGGAACACTGGCTCCGGTTTCAGGAGCATTCCCGGGCCCCCTCCGTAGGGGCGGTCATCCACGGTACGGTGACGATCTTCGGAAAAAGCTCGAAGATCAGTGACGCGGACATCGAGCCGGCCAGACCGGCGAGCCACACGCACCATTCCATGGCGTAGAAACTCATCGAAGAAGTTCGGAAAGATCGTCAAGATGTCGATCTGCACCGGTCTACTCCGAACGAGATCCTCAGGCGGAACTACCACCCTGGGTCTTTTTCTTTGCACGCTGTTGGGCGCGACGGCTCTTCTTGAAGGTTCCGCCCCACTTGACATTGGACTTGCGCAGGAACGAGGTCACCGTTTGGCTCGGTCTCGCTCCGTTGTCGATCCAGTGCTGGATTCGTTCCTCGTGCAGCTTCACGCGCTTCTGTGCGTCATCCACCATCGGATCGTACCAGCCCACTGTCTCCAGGGACCGACCGCCGCGGGCGTTTCTTTTCTCGATGGCCTCGATGCGATAGAAGGGCCGATGGCGTCTTCCACAGCGCTTGAGACGGATTGCTACCGCCATGCCTTTTTTCTCCACCCGTACAGCTCCGGAAGAACCGGAGGATAATCAAAATTTGTGATCCGGACCGGGGCACCGAGGTGCCCAGATCCACAAGCCCCATCAAAGAGGGGATGGCTGAAATTACAGGGGAGGCCACGATCCATCAACACCGACCGGGGATTTATGGGCCAGAATCGGTCAAATAGGGCAGATTCTCGCTATTTCCGCCGGGAGTTCTTCCGCTGTTGCCGCTCCTTCTTGCGTTTCTTCCGTCGCTCTTCCAGCGACGGACCCTGGCGTTTTCGGCCCGGGCCGCCGGGGCCAGAGGGTGCTCCATCGCCCATTCCGGGTGGCAACATCCCCGGAGGCAACCCTTGAGGCAGACCACCGCCGGCCAGCGGATCCTCCCCGGAGAGTGCGCCCTTCATGTCGCGCATCCCCTTCAGTTTCCCGAACAGACCCTGCTGCTTGCTCATCTGCTGCATCATCCCCTGCATCTGTTTGAACTGGCGGAGTAGCCCGGTGACATCCTCCAGCTTGCGGCCGGCACCGGCGGCGATGCGGCGACGGCGACTGGTATTGATGATCTCCGGTCGCGCGCGCTCCTGAGAAGTCATCGAGTGGATGATGCTCTCGACAACCTGGATCTCATCGCCCTTTACATCGAGTTCATCGATCTTGCCGCCGAGACCGGGAAGGTGGCTGAGCAGGTCCTTCAGGCTTCCCATCTTCTTGATCTGTCGAAGCTGTCCGAGGAAATCCTCGAGGTCAAATTTTGCCTCGAGCATCTTCTCCTGGATGCGTTCCTGTTCATCTTCGTCGATCACCTGCTGCGCTCGGTCGACCAGGCTTACCACGTCTCCCATGCCGAGGATTCGCGATGCCATCCGATCGGGGTGGAACTCATCGAGTCGATCAAGTTTTTCACCGACCCCCACGAACTTGATCGGCTTGCCGGTGATCGCCTTTACCGATAGCGCAGCACCGCCACGGGCATCTCCATCGAGCTTGGTCAGGATGACTCCGGTGAGAGATAGCGATTGCGAGAAGGATTCTGCGGACTTCACCGCATCCTGTCCTGTCATCGCATCGCAAACGAAGAACACCTCGTCGGGAGATGTCTTGCTGGCGATCTTCTTCAGTTCCCCCATGAGGGCTTCATCGACGTGCAATCGCCCCGCAGTATCGAGCAGGATCACATCACACTTCTGCTCCCTGGCAGCTGCCAGCGCTGCTGCACACACCTCCGGCGGAGAAAGCCCCTCCTCGTGAAAGACGGGGACCCCGACCTGTTGACCCAGCACCTTGAGTTGCTCTATCGCTGCAGGTCGCTGCAGATCTGCGGCGACCATCATCGGCTTCTTCTTCTTGCGGTCGCGTAGGTACAGCGCCAGTTTCGCGCAGGTGGTGGTCTTGCCGCTTCCTTGCAGTCCCGACAGAAGAACCACGGTGGGTCCGCCATCTCGCCAGGCGAAATCGTGCTCCACCGGCCCCATCAGGTCGGTCAGTTCATCCTGGACGATCTTGGTCAGCATCTGACCGGCATCGACACCTTCGATGACCACCGAGCCGAGTGCCTTCTCCCGAACCCTCTTCTCGAAATCCTTCACCACCGGGAGGGCTGCATCCGCTTCCAGCAGGGCTCTTCGGATCTCCCTGCCGGTCTCCTTCATCGTCGCCTCGGTGATCCGGCCTCCACGGAGGCCGGCGACGATATCTGTAAATCTGCGGGTCAGTCCTTCGAGCATCGGTATTCCTAGGCCGGTTCCAGGCTATCTACTTTTTCGTCCATCTTTTCCACAGCCGCTCCCAGTTTTCGAAGCTTCTGTTCCATCCGCTCGTAGCCCCGTTCCAGGTGATAGATTCTCGTCACCTCGGTGCGGCCACTGGCCACCAGGCCCGCCAGCACCAGACATGCGCTGGCACGAAGATCACTGGCCATGACGGTGGCCCCCGACAGGGGAGCACCCCCTTCGATGATGGCGCATGGACCTTCCTTGCGGATGCGGGCACCGAATCTTCTCAGCTCGGAAAGGTGATTGAATCGGTCGGGGAAGACCTTGTCGGTGATCAGGCTGACACCTCTTCCCAGACACAGCAGCGCCATCAGTGGGCCCTGAAGATCGGTGGGAAAGGCGGGATACGGCAACATCGAAACCTCTACCGGCTGGACCGATTCGACTCCATGAACGGTGAGAGTGGTGTCACCCACATCCACCCGAACGCCGATGCGATCGAGCAGGTGCAACAACGCACGATTCTCCGACGGGTTGCATCCTTCCACCACGACACGCTCGCCAGCGATGGCGCCGGCCAGCAAGTAGGTACCCGTTTCGATACGGTCGGGAGGAATCGCATAGCGTCCACCTTCGAGGCTGTTGGCAGCGTCGAGACGACCATGCCCCTCGATGCGGATCACCGGCGATCCGTCACCCTCGACGACGACTCCCAGTTCCCGGAGGAAACTGGCGGTCGCCTGCACTTCTGGCTCGCAGGCCGCGCCCTCGATGACGGTCACCCCCTCGGCACCGGCCGCTGCCATCATCACGTTCTGGGTACCCAGCACCGTCGGTCCCATCGGTCCCGACAGATAAACGGTGGCTCCTCGCAATCGTTGTGCTCGAGCCACGACATAACCGTTTTCGATGCGGACCTCTGCGCCCAGTGCTTCCATCCCGCGGGTGTGCAACTCCACCGGCCGATCGCCGATGCTGCATCCTCCTGGTAGCGAAACGATGGCCTCACCACGCCGGGCCAGAAGAGGACCGAGGCAACAGATGGATGCTCGCATCTTGCTGATCAACTGGTAGTCCGCACGGGTGCCGGAGGCATCCGTCATCTGTAGATCGACCCCGCCCCCGGGGAAGATGGAAGATTCAACTCCCAGACTCTCGAGGATCTTGAGGGTGAACTCGATATCTCTCAGTTCGGTGGGAACATTTTCGAGATACATCGGCTTATCGCACAGAAGGGTGGCAAACAGCACCGGGAGGGCACCGTTCTTTGATCCAGAGATCCTGACGGCTCCGTTGAGGCGGCGGCCTCCGTGAATGACAAACTTGTCCAAGTTGGTGCCTTTCCGGCGCTCGACGGCATGATCCCGATTGTGCTACATGGGATCAGGGTGTCAACGCTACAGACCCGAAGAGTGGTTCCCCGCACCATCTTTCGCCCCGCTCACCCGCACCGCCCTGGGGATCCCGGCGAGGTCTTTCCGCGTGGTGGTCTCGAATCCGTGGCTGCGGGCATACTCCTCGATGGCCTCGGTCTGACCCTGACCACACTCCATCAGGAGTGACCCCTCATCGGTGACAGTGTCACCAAAGCCGTCGATCAGGGCCCGGTGGAAACCGAGTCCATCCCCTCCCACATCGTCGATCAGCGCCCCCTGTGGCTCATGGCGAGCCACGTTCTCCTCGAGCTGGGGGTCTCCGGCGACGATGTAGGGGGGATTCGAGATGATGAGATGAAACGGACCGACCACCGGTTCGAGCAGGTTTCCCTGCACCAGATCGACCCGATCGAGCAATCGATGACGACGAAGATTGCTCTCGGCAACCTCCAGGGCAGCAGCGGAGATGTCGACCGCCAGCGCACAGAGGTCCTCCCTCGCCAGTGCCAGCGACACCACCACCGCCCCCGACCCGACGCCTACTTCCGCGACCCTGGGGTCGACAACCCCGGCCAGCAGCTCGAGGGACCACTCCACCAGCAGCTCCGTCTCGGGTCTTGGAATCAGCACCGCCGGAGTCACCTCGATGGCGTGACCGAAGAACTCCCACTCGCCGAGGATATAAGCGAGGGGCTCACCGCTAGCCCGCCGCCTTACCATCTCCTCGAAGCGGGCGACCTGACCCGAGGTCAACTCCTGGTCACGATGAAGAGAGGCATCTCGGTGATCGACATCGAGAACCTTTGCAAGGATCCATCTGGCATCGAGGTGTGGGGCATCCGATCGATCCAGTCGCTGGCACGCCCTTCGGATCAGATCGAGAGAAGAGGTGTCTCGATCCATGATCAGAGCGCCTGCACCCGCTCTTCGCGGTCATGGGCCTCGAGCTGATCGAGAAGATCATCGATATCGCCGGTGATGAACCGGTCCAGGTTGTAGAGGGTGCAATTGATACGGTGGTCGGTGATGCGATTCTGAGGGAAGTTGTAGGTGCGGATCCTGTCGCTACGATCACCGCTGCCGATCAGCGACCTGCGCAACGCATCCTCCTCCTGCTGCTTCTTGCGATCCTGCTCCTCCTTGAGGCGCGTCTTCAGCAGGCGCATCGCCTTGTCCCTGTTGCGATGTTGCGATTTCTCGTCCTGCATGGAGACCACCACGCCGGTAGGAATGTGGGTGATCCTGACCGCGCTGGAAGTCTTGTTGACCGACTGCCCTCCTGGACCCGAGGCGCAGAAGGTGTCGACGCGAAGATCTCCCTCGTCGATCTGGATCTCCTCTTCCTGAGCCTCCTGCATCACCGCCACGGTGATGGCGGAAGTATGGATCCTGCCCTGGGCCTCCGTCGCTGGCACTCGTTGCACGCGGTGCCCTCCCGATTCGAAGCAGAGTCGCTCGAAGGCGCCCTTGCCACGGATGGCAAAGGTGATCTCCTTGTAGCCGCCCAGATCGGTCTCGCTTGAGCTGAGAACCTCGATCTTCCAGCGTACTTTCTCCGAGTAGAGCGAGTACATCTTGAAGACATCTGCAGCGAACAGCGCTGCCTCATCTCCTCCGGCACCGGCGCGGATCTCGAAGATGCAGTCATCTCCGCCCTCCACCTGCTGGTTGAGGATGGCGAGTCGAACATCTTTCGCGCAGCCCTTGCGAGCCTCTTCCAGTTCACCGACTTCAAGTTCTGCAAGTTCCTTGAGCTCCTCATCATCCCCTTGTTCGATGATGTCGATCGCCTCCGCCAGGTCGGTACAGGTGCTCACGTACTTGCGGTACAGCTGGACCATCGGGGAGAGGCCACCGTGCTCTCGCAGGATCTCCTGGAAGCGAGACCCGTCCGCCTGCTGGTCTGGATCTCCGATCATCCCCTCGAGCTCAACGAAGCGCTCCTCCATGGCAGCGAGACGCTCCTTGAGTCGCCCCTCCAGGGGCTTCTCGAGAAATTCGGCGGAGTCCTTATCTGCGGCGCACATCGGCTCTCCCCTCCCCCGGTACGGGGTGGTGATCTATCCGCTCATCATCGACCTCGGCCGGATGAGAACGAGGGCCGGAGGGGGGTGCTTGACCCCCGACTCCGGCCCTCGTGTGATTTCGAAACTAGGAGTCGGAATCTGCCGGCTTCTCCTCGGCACTGGTTTCCTCTGTGGCGGCTTCTTCCGCCGGCGCTTTGGCAGCAGGTGCTTCCTCGGCAGCGGCTTCGGCAGCGGGTGCTTCCTCGGCAGCGGCTTCGGCAGCAGGTGCTTCCTCGGCAGCGGCTTCGGCAGCGGGCGCTTCCGCAGCGGGAGTCTTCTCCGCAGCAGCGGCTTCGCTGGCGGCAGCTTCCTCGACCTTGCGAGCAGCGGCTTCTTCTTCCGCCTTCTGCTTCTTGCCCTCGAGAATCTTGCGGCGGCGATCTTCCCGGGCCGACTTGCGGTCTGCTGCTTCCTTGCGCTCCGCTTCTTCCTTTTCCAGAAGTTCGCGATGACGCTCGGTGCGCTTCTCCTCCGCCTTGTCGATCACCTCGGCAGCCTTGCCCTTCTCCCAGTCAAACCGCTTCTTGAACTTCTCGACCCGACCCGCCGTGTCGACGAAGGTCTGCTTGCCGGTGTAGAAGGGGTGTGACGCGCTGGAGATGTCGAGCTTGTAGAGGGGGTACTCGTTTCCATCCTCCCAGACGATCGTTTCGGTCGTCTTCACCGTCGAGCGGGTGAGGAAGGAGAATTCAGCGTTGTTGTCCTGGAAGACCACCTCGCGGTAGTTGTCAGGATGGATATCTTTTTTCATCGAATCGGTCTCCGGTCCAGATCTTGCCCGACCTGATGGATATCCTGCTGCCGGCCGCACTTGCAGCCTCGGGCGCAGGGTCCTCCAGGTCGTATCCCCGAACCTCTCACCACCTGCTGGTGGTTTTGTGGTTCAGGCGTGACCTGGAATCGTACGAATCGAGGCCCTCCGCTGCAAGGGAAGCCGCACAGGTGTCGCCAGAGAATCTCACCCTGATCGACGCCGGGGGGCTGCTTTGAAGGGTCCAGGTGGCCCAGGATCGGCCCATCCCCTACCATCCGGGGCAAGAAAGGCGATTGATGGAATCCGACTCCCCGCTCCCCCTGACGCTTCGTTTCCAGGACCCATCGGGGATGCGCACCTTTTCCCTCGACGGTTCCGAGATCACCATCGGAAGATCATCCCGCTGCGATCTGTACATCCAGGACGACACCATTTCTCGACAGCATGCTCGGATTCACCACGAGAAGGGGTTCTTCCTGCTGGAAGACTTGAAGAGTCGTAACGGCATCGAGGTGGGTGGGCATCGGGTCGAATCGGCGCAGTTACAACCGGGCATGGTTTTCCAGATGGGGGCCATCTCCATCCTCGTCGAGGCGAACAGCGCGTCCAGCATCAATCTTCTCATCGACAGGGATCTTCCCCAGCAGGGGGTCGCCGGCTCGTTGGTCCTCGAGGACTTCAAGGAACATCTCGAATCGAACCCCCTCAGCGACGATCCGAAGTCGCGGATGGGGGCCGCCCTTCATCTGTTCAAGGACGCCGCCGAAACCCTGTTGACCGGCGATCGACTGGAACAGGTCGCCCAGGGTGCCGCCGACCTGGTGCTGAAAGCGTTACCGGTGGACCGCTGCGTGTTGAGCCTGCTCGAAGATGGGAAGCTGGTTCCCTGCGCATCGGAGAGTCGTGACGGGGTCGGCGAACAGGGAGAGATGCAAATTTCTCGCACCATCGCACGACAGGTGATGGATGAGCACCGCTCGGTACTGATCCGCGACACTCTCAACATGGGGGACCTCGCCTCCGCCGACAGCATCATCGACATGAAGATCACCTCTGCCCTCTGTTCCCCCCTCGTCTCGGGAGATGAGGTGGTCGGAATCCTCTACGTCGATTGCATCGACCACAAGGCCCCCCTCAACACCGACCATCTCGACACCATCTCGGTGCTGGCGCTGATGGTGTCGAGCACCCTGGAGCAGGTGCGCTTGCGCCAGTTCGCCGAGGAGGAGAAGCGCAGGAGGGTCGACCTCTCCTGCCGACTTTCCCCCAATGTCGTCGAGCGGGTGCTCTCAGGAGAGGCGGAACTGGGGTCGAAGGAGGTGGAAATCACCGTACTGTTCGCCGATCTGGTCGGATTCACCTCGATGTCGGAACGGATGCGCCCCACCGAGGTGGTCGAGTTGCTCAACGAGTTGTTCGAGGAGCTGACCAGCGAGGTGTTTGACCAGGATGGAACCCTCGACAAGTACATCGGCGACGCGGTGGTGGCCTTCTTCGGTGCGCCGGAGGAGCAATCGAATCATCCGGTGCGGGCGGTGACCGCCGCCCTCGCCATGCAAGAGCGCGTGGCCGAGCTGATCGAAAAACACCCCGAATGGCCGCCGCTGAGTCTTCGCATCGGTGTCAACTCGGGGAATGCGGTGGTCGGCGACATCGGCTCGAGGCTCCGCAGCGATTACACCGTCATCGGTGATACCGTCAATACAGCCAGCCGCCTCGAGTCACAGGTTGCCGGCGCCGGAGAGGTCGTGGTGGGGCCGCTGACGGCAGAGCGCTGCCGGCAGATGTTCGAGATGGAACCGCTTCCAGAAGCCGCACTGAAGGGCAAAAAAATAGGGGTAAAACCGTGGAAGATCCTCGGGGCCAGGACCTGTTCCGATGGAGTGACGACGGTGACCTACTAGTTGAGGGACGCGGCCGTCTCTTCCGATGCGCCATCCTCTGGCTCGTCATCGGGCGAACTGGATGGAAGTGGGTCCGCTTCTGCAGCAGCACTCTTGAACTCCGCAGTGGTCACCGACGCGACCTCTTCACTGGAATCAAGATCGCCGTCATTGAAGAGGGACTTGACCCTCTCCTCGTCGACCACCACCTTCAGGCCCTTCAACTTGGCACCACCCGCCTCGAAGATGATGTCGCGCATCAGATCCTCGATCACTGAACGAAGGCCTCGGGCACCGGTCCCACGCTGTCGGGCCAGTCGCGCCACCGCCCTCAACGCCTCGGGGGTGAACTCGAGGTCGCCATCTTCCATGCGGAAAAACTCCTGGTACTGGCGAACCAGCGAATTCTTCGGCTCGGTCAGCACCTTGACCAGATCGTCGTCATCGAGAGGCTGAAGTGCGGTGACCACCGGCAGGCGGCCGACAAATTCAGGGATCATGCCGTAGCGCAGCAGGTCCTGCACCTCGACGTGCTCGAACAGACGAGCGCGCTCGTGCAGATCCTCGAGATCGAGCGCATCCCGTGATGCAGATCGATCCTTTCCCTCGCTCCTGAACCCAACCTTCTTGGCGTTGAGTCGCTCGGCGATGATCTCTGGCATTCCGTCGAACGCACCTCCGCAGATGAAGAGGATGTTGGTGGTATCGAGGGGAATGTACTGCTGCTCAGGGTGCTTTCGCCCTCCCTGGGGAGGAACATTCGCAATCGTCCCTTCGAGGATCTTGAGAAGTGCCTGTTGCACTCCCTCGCCCGAGACATCCCTGGTGATGGAAACGTTCTGTGTCGCCTTGCCGATCTTGTCGACCTCATCGACAAAGATGATCCCGCGCTGTGCGCGAGCGATATCGTAATCCGCTGCCATCAACAACTTGAGTAGCAGGTTCTCGACATCTTCCCCGACATAACCCGCCTCGGTCAGCGTCGTGGCGTCTCCGATGGCGAATGGCACATCGAGAAGGCGAGCAAGAGTCCTCGCCATCAGGGTCTTTCCGCTACCGGTCGGACCGATCAGGAGAATGTTCGACTTCTCGATCTGTACATCGTCTTCTTCGTTGTTTTCTTCGATCTTACGGGCGAGGTGGACCAGTCTTCGGTAGTGAAGATGGACCGCCACCGACAGGGTGCGCTTGGCGCTCTCCTGCCCGATCACCCAGCTCTGCAGCTCGTCGTAGAGATCCTTCGGAGTTGGAACCTCATCGAGAGACTTCGGCGCAGAGTCGGTCTCGATCGACGCCACATCTTCAGAGATGATGGTGTGGCAAAGATCGACACATTCATTGCAGATGCAAACGCCGGGAGGACCTGCGATCAGACGAGCGACTTCGCCGCTCTTCTTGCCGCAAAAACTGCATCGGTCGACTCGCTGCGGCGATCCGCCGTCGTCGGAGCCTGATCCTCGTGTCTGATCGCTCATATCCTTCTCCGCGACCTAGACCGCCTCGGCGGCGGGCTTGAGAGTCTCGATCACCTGGTCGACAAGGCCGTATTCCTTCGCCTCGTTGGCGGACATGAAGAAGTCCCAGTGGGAATCATCCTCGATCTGCCCCGGACCTTTGCCTGAATGCTGGCCAAGAATCTCGCACAGCACTTCCTTGTTGCGCTTGATCTCCTTCGCCTGCACCTCGATGTCCATCGCCGTGCCCTGAGCACCGCCCCATGGCTGGTGAATCATGATACGGGAGTGGGGAAGAGCGTGGCGCTTGCCGTGTGTACCAGCGGCCAGCAACACCGCACCCATCGAAGAGGCTTGACCGATGCAGAAGGTTTGGATGTCGCACTGCACGAACTGCATCGTGTCGTAGATGGCAAGTCCTGCCGTGACCGAGCCACCCGGGCTGTTGATGTAGATGTTGATATCCTGGTTTCTGTTGTCAGAAACGAGGAACAGGATCTGCGCAATCACGAGATTGGCGGTGTGATCGTGGATTCCATCACCGATGAAGACGATCCGATCCTTCAACAAGCGAGAGAAGATGTCGTAGGAGCGTTCTCCTCGACCGGTTCTTTCGATGACGAAGGGCACCAGGTTGTTCTGGATGTCGTCAATCTTGCGCATCATCTCGTCATTCATCAGCGTCCCCCTGTGTTTCTACAGCCTGACATGCATCAGTCTGTTCTCTGGTAATCTGTTTTCGTTTCGAATCTAACTCGGCTCGGCTTGTTCGCCGTACTGTGCTTCGCGGTACTGTGCGGCCAACATACTAATGAAATCGACAAAAAGTCGCCACGATCCCGTCAGAGATCTCCGCCTCAAGATGCTCCGCTTGCCACCTTGGCCTTCTTTCGGAGCATCTGCTTGACCTTTTCACGGCGCATCCCGTTGCGCAGTTCCGCCAGCATTCCGCCGCGGCGGTACTGCTCGAGGACCTGCTCCAGCGACTGCTGGTAGGTCGCGGCGATCGCCTGGAGTCGCTGAACCACCTCATCTTCGGTGACGAAGACCTTTTCCTCCTCCGCCAAACGGTCGAGGACAAAGATGTGAACCAGTTCGGTACGAGCTTCCGCTTCGATACCCTCATCCTGTTCCGCATCCTTGCGTGCGTCCTCCTCCGACTTGCCCTCCTGGACCAGCTGCATCGCTTTTTGCTGGACCTTTGATTCCTTGCGGCTGGAAACCATCGAATCGGGAAGGTCCATCTCGACCGAATCGCCGACCATCTTCGCCAGCACATCTTCCTGCCGGCTCTCTTCTTGCACCTTGCGACGATTTTCCAGGTTTTCACGCACCTTCGACCGGAGGTCGTCTTCCGACTCCACCCCCAGCTTCTCGAAGAATGCCTCGTCGAGTTCGGGAGTGACTTTTTTCTTGGCGTCCTTGAGGGTGACGCGAAGGGTCGCTTTCTTCTCGTGGTGCTCTGCATCGGGGAAGTCGGACGGGACCTGCACCGACTTCTCGATCACCTCATCCTGCGCGGCAGCCACCAGCGCCTTGCCCAGATCAGGGACCTCCATCGAGTCGATGTTGTCCTCACCGATCTTGATCAGAACTTCCTGGCGATCGAAGATCGACTCCTCCTCCACCAGGAGAGTGATATCCACCACGGCGAAGTCTCCCTCGGCGTGATCCCCCACGGAGACCGGCTCGAGGCTCGACGACTGCTCGCAGATCATCTCGACCTCGCGTTCGACCTCCGATTCCTCGATCTCGATGCTCTCGGCATCGATCTCGAGACCCTTGTACGTGGGAATGTCGAAGACTGGCTGCACATCAAAGACAGCCTCGAAGGTGAAATCTGCGTCAGTTGAAAACTCGACATTGTCGAAACTGGGCACTCCCAGAGGTTTCAGGTCAGCGGCTTCGAACTGCTCCTCGAGGGCGCGACCGAGCAGTTCCTCCCGGACATCCTCCTGGACCTGCTCACCGAACCGCTTCTTGAGAAGCTGCATCGGCGCCTTGCCCTTGCGGAAACCGGGCAACTGAACGGTATTCTTCAGCTGTCTGTAGTTCTTCTCCAGCTCGACTGCCACCGTTTCGGTGGAGATGGAGATCTTCAGTCGCTTGCGGCATGGGCCCTCGTCGGAGAGGTCCACCTTGCTGACGAGAGAATCGGGGTCGCTCCCTGACTCCAGCTCGTCGGTGGGTGCATCCTTGGTGCTGCTGCTATTCATATCGGTCGCTTCCGTCTCGGCTTCATCGAGCCCCTGGGCTTCATCATTCATGAGCTGTTGATCGCTCCTCTTCTGGTTGCGGCAACCTTGCCGTAACGGAAGATCATCGTCCCACCCCGCAGAAGTGTCAACGCATGCCGGAAGCGGTATGCTCCCGAAACGGTGATTTTCAGGCAATTTTGGTGGTGATGTCGCCAGATGAGCCCGGCGTTCCCTTTTCCGGCGGCCCTGGATGGAACATCGGAGCGGATCGCCACCCCGAGGTGAACAGCGGCCTGCGGTGCGAAGATGGCGGGATGTGGAGAAAAAATGGAGCGGGTGATGGGATTCGAACCCACGACAATCACGTTGGCAACGTGATGCTCTACCCCTGAGCTACACCCGCTCGGATCGGACAGTTTCGCCCCGCTCGGGAAGGGGCGATGGACCGATTGTGGCCATCCACCCCGGCGATGTCAACACCTCCAGCCACCACCGGTCGGAATGGTAGGAAGCGCACGACACCCCTCGTTTGCTCTTGCTGGCACGATCTCAGGCGTGGAACTTCTTCTCGATCCGCACCACATTGCCCTTGCCGATGTACTCGAGCCGATCGGAACAGCGGTGCATCAGCAGGATCCCCAGTCCTCCACGGCCACCTTCTCTCATCCGTTCCTTGGCCCGATCGAAGGCATCCTTCTCCTCGATCTGCCCGAGGAAGTACTCGTGATCGAACCCATCCCCTTCATCCTCGACCAGCATCGTCACCTGGCGAGGGTCGACGACGTAATTGACGATGACGCTGCCGTTGGGACGGTCGCGGTTGCCGTGACGAACCGCATTATCGACCCCCTCCTTGAGGGCCGAGTGCAGCGCATTACGCTCCGGTTCAGTCAGCGGCAACTTGTTGATGAGGGCCCCGCCGAGACTCAGCCCCTGATCGATGGCATCCTGGTTTCCTTGAAATTGAAATCGCACCTGCTGGGTGAACAACTTGCGATCCCGGGTCACTCTTTTCACCTCGGTCTCGGTGAGGATGAACAGATTCCCCAGGTCGAAGGGATCGACCAACGAATCATTTTCCCACACCCTGAAACCGTCGACCGCCTGCAAGTTCGCGCCCTTCGGATGGATCAGGATCACCGAGGCAAGAGCGTGTCTTGGATCGAGCTTGATGCTCTCGACCAGCGTCTCGCTCCCCTTCACCCGCTTGTCCACAACGATGAGATCGGGTGCGATGGCATCGATCCCACCGAGCAGGCCTTTCACGTCGTGGAAGAGGAACGACTTGCCACCGCGCTGCTCCACCCGTTTCTTGCAGATCTGCGAGAAGTGGCCAGTACTCGGCAACAACATCGCCACCGTTCCCGCTGGACCAGCAGGCTCCGAGATGACCGGCACCTCCCGGGCCGCCACCTCTCCACCGACGCTCGCCGCATCCGCCGCATCCGGCGAGCCGCCGGCGAGCAGCTTTTCGGCGGCCGGGACATCCTTGGCCACCGAGACGACCGAAGTCACCCCCAGCAAGTGCATGGTAATGCCAACATTTCGCGCAACCCTTGCCAGGACAAATCCACCCCCTGCGTCGCAGCAGGTGTGATGAAAGCGGATGATCCCGCTGATCCCGGTCGAATTGATGTACTGAACACCAGCACAATCGAGGACCAGATGATGGCGTCCGCCTTCTACGAGACGCTCGAGAGCCTCCTCGAATCGAGGGTAATTCGCCGCATCGATGAACCCCTCGACCTGAACCAGGGTATAAGAAATCGAGGGGTCGTCATCGGTGACCTTTTGCTGGTAAGTGATGTTGAGACTGGACAATCCGCCTTCCTTTCCTCAGAACTTCATTCTACAACCGCATCCGGTTCAGGCACAGATCTCGCAGTGCCTGCTTCTGTAGGTTACATTCAGGCAACGAGAGGAAGCCGAGATGCCGTCGAAATCCATCATCGACCCCGGATCGATTGATCTGAAGCAGACCATCTTCGGCCCCGAGGAGATCCGCCGCCGAAATTCACAGCGACACGAGATGGAGATGCTCGACCGGATTGTTCACTACGATCCGGAAAATGCCACCATCGCCGGGGTCCACATCGTCAGGGAAGATGCCTTCTGGGTGAGGGGCCATTTTCCCGATCGGCCGATCCTGCCAGGCGTCCTGATGATCGAGACCGCGGGCCAGCTGTGCTCCTTCTACTTCGGAGAAAGCCTCGAAAATGACGAGATTCTCGGCTTTGCGGCGTGCGAAGATGTGAGATTCAGGGGGGTCGTGGTTCCCGGTTCTGAATTATTGATGGTCGGTGAGGTCACCGCCCTGCGCTCGAAACTGGCCCGCTTCTCCGCCCAGGGGTACGTCGATGGAGAAAGAGTCTTCGAGGGTGTTGTCGTCGGCATGAAGTTGTAACTCGAGCGTCCATCCCTACCTCCCCGTCATTCCCCGTGCCGTCATCCCCATGCTCCAGGGCAAGACCGATCGCCGAGACTCCCGACAATGAGGTCAAGAGCAGCGCCCTCGTCACATCATCTACATGAAAACCGTTGTATATAAATAATTATGCGGCCTTCAGGCTCGATGGGCGAGATAGATAGATTTACAAGGATAGAAATTGGCGGAGAGGGAGGGATTCGAACCCTCGGTACCGCGAACGGTACGCCGGCTTAGCAAGCCGGTGCAATCGACCACTCTGCCACCTCTCCGTGACATTTCTGAATGTAGACAATGACGTGGTCGGTCATGTCTTGCCGTGAAATGCTATCCCGGCGACGCGGTTTCGGCAAGCCAACCCGGTTTCGATGGGGACACTTGCGCTACCCCTGATGACCTCGGTAGTCTCCACGATCAGAGATAAGATCTGGGCGGCCGCCAGCCCGAAAGGTATTCGATGTCCTCCTCTGCCACCGAGGAACCCGTAAGATCCCGTTTCCTGACCATGTTGAAGGACCGGGTGGAGGAAGATCACTGGGATCCCTGGTTCGTCGACGTGCAGATCTTCGAGGAGGCAGATGTATTCCTGGTGCAGTCTCCCAGCACCCTGCACTCGACCTTCATCCAGCAGCGGTACAAGGGACTACTGGCGGAACTTGCCGCTCATTTCGACCGGGATGGAGCGACTCGCAAGGTCGTTTACTGCATTGCCGAGCAGCAACTGAAAACGATGCCAGACAAGGTTTCAAACCAGACCTCGAATCCGCGTCTGCTCAACCAAAACCTGACCTTCGATGGATTCGTGACGGGGCCGTCAAACCAGCTGGCCCATGCTGCTGCAATGGCAGTAGCAGAGAATCCCGGCAGCTCTTACAACCCGTTCTTCCTGCACGGATCGGTGGGCCTCGGCAAGACACACCTGCTCCAGGCGGTTGCCCACCGGATGCGCGAGCGCGGAATCGAGAACGTGGTCACCATCTCCTGCGCATCTTTTACCAACGACTTCATCTCTGCGCTCTCCTCCAGAAAGATTGATGAGTTCCGGAAGCGATACCGAGAAGCGGGTGCCCTGCTGATCGATGACATCCAGTTCCTGTGCGACAAGGAGCGCACCCAGGAGGAGTTCTTTCACACCTTCAACGAGATCTACAACCAGGAGCAGCAGATCTTCCTTACATCTGACGCCCCCCCCTCCGAGATCGAGGGACTCTCGGAGCGGCTCGTCTCGCGATTCCGGCTCGGATTGGTGGTCCAGATGTCGCCACCAGATCTCGAGACCCGCATGGCGATTCTCCAGCAAAAGGCGACTGCCCGGGGCCTCGACCTGCCGTTCGATGTGATCGAGATGACGGCTCACCAGATCCGCGACAACATCCGTGAGCTGGAGGGTGCAGTGCTGCGGATCGAGAGCATGATTCGCCACGAGGGGAAGGACCCCAACACCGCCAACGCCGCCATCGTCCTCACCGAGTTGCGGGGCGATCACAGCACCCGGATCGACCTCAGAAGGATCGAGGAACTGGTTTGTGAGGAATTTGCGGTGACTCCTGGGGAACTGCACTCGCCGAAGAGAACCCGCTCCATCGTCCTCCCGAGACAGGTCTGTATGTACCTCGGTAGACGCCACACCGATTGCTCCCTCGGGGAAATCGGCCAGTACTTCGGCGGAAGAGACCATTCCACGGTGCTCCACTCCATCGAGAAGATCCGCAACCTGTTCCCGATGGACGCCGGCCTGCGCCGCAGCATCGAACAGATCAAAGAGAAATTACGACTCGCCTGATGACCCCATCCGGTGCGCCTCATCCCCACCTCATCCCCACCTCATCCCCCGCCTCATTCCCGCCTCATCCGCACCGTGACAGCCACCGAAGATGTCGGTTCATCGTGGATAACCTGACGGCATCTCTTGTCGAACTGTTCGCCTGCTGGTGGAGCACCGGAATCGTGCCGATCGCTTGCAGTCCTGGCCGCGGGAAAACCTCCGTCAGTCGACGATCAACCCCTCCATCAGCAATCACCTTTTCCACTTCGCCTGGGGCCCGCTGCAAACCCATAAGTCACCCTGAATGAATGGGTTAAGAAATGCCCCTGCAGACTTATCCACAGATAGCCCACCGCCTATGGATTACGACCACGAATTTATCTAATTGATGTTTTCTCATCACCTCCCCGAGAAGGAGCCGGAGAGTCGCCCCAGGAGCCTCTCTGTTCGATCATAAATCATTGCAATATGTCCGGTTACAGACCTCTATTTGAGGCCGTTTCAGGTTGTCTGGAAGCCCCCCCTGACCTAGAATATCGAACCTCCTTGGGGGGGTTATTGTCCCGGGTCTTCATCGGTTCCGTTTCACGTCAGAACGAGGGCATTGAAGAGTTACCCGGGAGCGTTTTTCAGGGAGTCGATAAGGTTGCGCGGGGAGTCCCGGAGTTGATTTTCAGGAGCACCTAACTGGCAGCCATCCACTGCTATTCAGCCGAGAAAATGAAACAAGAGATGAGGAAAACAATGAAGATCCAGTGCCATTCCCGTGACCTGCTCGAGGCGATTTCTCTCGTCTCCGGAGTCGTCCCTGCAAATCCAACCCGTCCCGTTCTTCAGCAAGCTCGCATCACCGCAACACGAGATGGTCTCCAGGTCGAAGGCACGGATCTTGAAGTGGGTCTTCAGGTTCAGATCGTCGAGGTGATGGTTGAACAGGAGGGATCCTGTTTGATTCCATGTGCCAGGATGCTGAAGGTATTACGCGAAGCTCATGATCCCGAGATCTCCTTCGAGATCGATGCAGCGGGACAGATGTGTATCACTGCCGGTGGAGCGCAATTTAAACTACCGACCGGCCCCATCGATGAATTTCCAGCCATCGAGTTTTCACCTCCTGGGCCTTCCATCAAGACCAACCGTGAGAACTTACTACAGACTCTTCACCGTGTGAGTGTTGCTGCTGCCAAGGACGCAACACGATTCAACATGCACAGTGTTCTTTTTGATGGACACGGAGATGAACTGAAGGTTGTCAGTACCGACGGCAAAAGAATGGCGGTCGAGTCCCTTCCAGTTTGTGCTGGAGGAGAAAGCGGAACCCCTGAAGGGCAGTTCATCCTTCCCCTCAAGGGAGTTGATCTTCTTCTCAAGATCCTCTCTTCCGAACAGGAGGAAGAGGTGGTTCTACATCTGGATCAAAACGAGGTTACTTACGTTTCTGACCAGGTCTCTCTGACCTGTCGCCTCGTTGAGGGGAAGTTCCCCGAGTACGAACGAGCCATTCCCGACGGACTGGAGAATGTCTACGACGTGCAGACGGAGGATCTCCTCGTCGCGCTGAAGCAGGCTCGGTTGATGACAACCAAGGAAACCAATTCAGTACGTTTTGAGTTCGGTGCCAACAGCGCCACTCTTTCAAGTTCAGCGAGCAATGTTGGAGAATCGAGAGTTGAGTTCTCGGTGGAACAGGTCGAGGGTGAAGATGAGCGCTTTGCGATTCACTTCAATCCCGAGTACCTGATCGAACTTCTCAACAAGATCGACAGCAAGAAAGTTCGCTGTGGTCTGAGGGATAGCAAAACAGCAGGACTCTTCAGCGTTCCTGATGAAGATGTGAGCTACAGACACATCGTGATGCCGCTGGTTGTGAATGAGATGCAGGAAGCTTGAACGCAACCAGAGACTCTCTACCCAGTTACCAAGAACTGGAGCGGCAAAAAGCACATGACCGTCTCGTCGAGGCGAGCTGTCATTCTGTCTCCGATGTGGTTTCCAATCTGCTAAAGAGGCTCGCACCTACCAGGTCGAGAAACCCCCAGGGGCGGATCGAGGAGATCAGAGATGTCTGGAAGGAAGCTGTTGGCAACGAGATTGCTCGTCGCACCACTCCTTCGAGATACAGGGAAGGGGTGCTGACGGTCACGGTCGATACAGCACCACTCGCTTCCGAGCTACAGTCCTTCGGTGAGCAAGCGCTCATAGGAGACCTGTCACAGCGTGGCCTGGATGGACTACACACGATTCGATTTCAAACCGGCGATAGACCTGACGGTCGCGCCGCAGGAGAGGGACACTAGCGTTGAGCGACCAGCAACAGGACGAGTACTCAGGCTCGAATATCAAGGTTCTCGAGGGTGTTGAGGCGGTTCGCAAGCGCCCCGGGATGTACATCGGTAGCACTGGCCCCGCCGGGCTTCATCACCTCGTGTATGAGGTGGTGGACAATTGCATCGATGAAGCGATGGCAGGCTATGCCAGTAATATCTCCGTCATCGTTCACGAAGATGGATCACTTTCGGTAAAAGATGACGGTCGTGGTATTCCCGTCGATTGGCATGACGATCAACAGATGTCTGCGGTCGAAGTGGTGATGACCAAACTCCATGCCGGCGGAAAGTTCGACAACGAGACCTACAAGGTTTCAGGCGGACTCCACGGTGTAGGTGTTTCGGTGGTGAACGCCCTTTCTACAGAACTCAAGGTCCTGGTGCGCCGGGATGGAGCTCTCTGGAGTCAGGGATATTCGCGCGGTGTGCCTACCAGCAAGCTGGAGAAGGTCGGCGATGCGGAAACCACGGGAACGCAGGTTACATTCACCGCAGATGAAGAAATCTTCGAGACGGTGGTTTACCAGCGGGAGGTTCTGGCCAAGAGGCTGAAGGAACTCTCCTACCTCAATGCTGGCATCAAGATCCACTTCATCGACGAGCGTCGTGACGACGATCTTCGTGAGGAGATGTTCCACTTTCCGGATGGTCTCGTGGCATTCATCAGGGATATCAACGAGAAGAGAAACACCATCTACGACGAGGTGGTCTACTTCCAGAAGGAGGTCGACAACATCGTCATCGAGGTGGCGATGCAGCACAATGATGGCTACTCCCAGGAACAGATTCTGACCTTCGCCAACAACATCAACACCCACCACGGCGGAACCCACCTCAGTGGATTCAGGTCTTCCCTGACCCGCACACTCAACCGCTTTGCCAAGGAGATGAAACTCCTCAAGAACGACTCCAACCCCGACGGTAAGGACTACCAGGAAGGGCTTGCGGCGGTGGTCAGCGTCAAGCTGCCAGACCCACAGTTCGAGGGACAGACGAAGGAGAAACTCGGCAACACCGAAATCGAGGGAATCGTTCAATCCCTGGTCAACGATGCCCTCGGGCAGTGGATCGACCAGAACCCGGCGGTCGGAAAGAAGATCGTCAACAAGGCGCTGGAAGCGGCTCGTGCCCGAGAGGCGGCGAGAAAGGCTCGCGACCTGACTCGCAGGAAGGGGCTCCTCAGCGCCGGAAACCTGCCGGGCAAGTTGCACGACTGCAGGAGCAGGAACAGGGATGAGACGGAACTGTTCATCGTGGAGGGAGACTCTGCAGGAGGCTCTGCCAAAGGTGGACGAGATTCGATGATCCAGGCGATTCTTCCCATCAAGGGAAAGATCCTCAACGTCGAGAAGGCTCGCATCGACAAGGCGCTCCAGCACGAGGAGATCCAGGCGATCATCACCGCACTCGGGGCGGGGATCGGCGACGAGTTCGACATCGAAAAACTTCGCTACTCTCGCATCATCATCATGACTGACGCAGACGTGGACGGATCACACATCCGCACCTTGCTTCTCACCTTCTTCTACCGGCACCTGAATGAGGTCGTCACCAACGGAAACATCTACATCGCTCAGCCACCCCTCTACCGAGTCCGGTGGAAGAACCGCGATGAGTACATCGTTACCGAAGAGGGCCTCGACGAGATCCTCGTTGACCTGGCGGGTGATCATGGTGCGATTCGTCATGGTGGCGCAGAGGGCCAGGAGATCATCAACGACGACCTTCGTGCGGTGCTCAAGACCGTCATGGAACTGCAGACGTGTCAGGAAAAGATGCGTCGCAGGGGGTTCCGTCTCGATGAGTGGCTGCGCGGCGGCTGGGGTGTCGAGGGAGGTATTCCTCGCTATGTCGTGACGGTGAATGGTAGCGAACAGTACTTCGATGACACCGCCGAATACGAGGCGGAGTGTGAGAAACAGGGATCTGCTGTCGATGCCATCGAGGTGCCCTTCGCCAGCAAGGCAGCGGTCCTGGTCAAGGAGCTCGAAGCTCTTGGCTTCCCGGCGGATGAAATCCTCCCCGAAGACGAGGCCCTCGACGAGTTCGGGGTGCCCTCCTTCGACTTCTCTCGCGAGGGATTCGAAGATGATCAGAGTTATCGCTTCAAGGTGGATTCCACAGATGTGGGCGCCGAGTCACTCTCCGCCATCGTCGATGAGGTGTTCCTGCTGCTGAAGAGCAAGGTGGCGCTGACTCGCTTCAAGGGACTGGGAGAGATGAACCCGGATCAGTTGTGGGAAACCACCATGGATCCAGACAAGAGGACCCTGTTCGAGGTCACCATCGATGATGCACAGGCCACCGATGGTTTGTTTGTGAAACTGATGGGGAGCGAAGTCGCCCCCCGACGGGAGTACATCGAGAAGCATGCCCTCGAGGCGCGCGATCTGGATGTATAGGACACGACCCGAGAAGGCAGCACCATGCAACGCATCGCCATTCAAGAGCTGAAGCGCTGGAAGCAGGAAGGCCACCGCTGGGTGTGCCTGACCGCCTACGATGCTCCCACTGCTCGGGTGCTCGAGAGTGCTGGCGTGCCGGTTGCTCTCGTCGGCGACTCACTTGGCAACGTCGTTCTCGGTCACGACAGCACCGTGCCAGTGACGATGGATGACATGGTGAGGCACACCGCTGCGGTGCGCCGCTCCGCCCCTTCCCTCTTCATCGTTGGAGACATGCCCTACCTTGCGGCACAGGTTAGCGACGAGGAGGCGGTCCGCAACGCCGGGCGACTGGTCCAGGAGGGTGGTGCCGACTCGGTAAAGCTGGAGGGTGGTGGTCCGAGAGCTGCCACCGTTCGTCGGCTGGTGGAGGCGGGAATCCCGGTGATGGGACACCTGGGACTGACTCCACAAAGCGCCACGCAACTGGGGGGATATCGCGTCCAGGGTACCGATCGATCCTCCTCCGAGAAGATCATCGAAGATGCCCTGGCGCTGGAGGCCGCTGGTGCCTTCGCGCTGGTTCTCGAGTGCGTGCCGGCAACCCTTGCGGGCTCCATCACAGAGCAACTTGAAATTCCAACGATCGGCATCGGCGCCGGTGCATCGGTAGATGCCCAGGTGTTGGTGTTCCACGACCTTGTTGGCCTCTCCGGCGACTTCAAACCTCGCTTCGTTCGTCGCTATGCAAATATCGAGGAACAGATGGTGAAGGCGGTCACTGCCTTCCAGGAGGATGTGACGGAGGGCAACTTCCCGGCAGCGGGAGAGACCTTTGGTGCCTCGGGCGATTCGGAGAGGCAGCTCAGTGGTTGATCAGCAATTCTCCCCTGTTGCCATCGTCGGCGCAGGCGCTCTCGGTCGCTGGTTGGCGGCCCGGCTCCAGGCCGCTGCGATTCCCGTGTGTCTGATCACCAGGCCGGGGACCCCCGAACAGAAACTTCGCTGCCAGATCGATGGAGAGCTCTCCTTTGATGAACAGGTGAAGGCGATGCCGGCAGATGGGTATCGCCAGGGAGAGTTCTCCCGCGTGCTGTTCTGTACCAAGGCGGGAGACTTGCAACTGGCTGCCCGGGAAACCGTTGGGCTGCTGGCGGATGGTGGTATCGCCGTGGTGCTCAGCAACGGCCTCGGTCACGGCAAGACACTTCTTGAGGAGGGCTTTCAATCGTCGTTGGCGGCGACGGTGACCTATGGACTGTTTGCTGCGACAAGTGGGTGTATCGAGGAGCGCGGCTCGGCGGGATGTATCTCGGTGGGACCGCTACGAGCGACAGGTCTCGAGACCTCAAGCCTGCTGGATGTAGCGCAGAAGCTGGCGGATCAATTGCAGCTTGCCGGACTCGCCTCCATCGTGGTGGAGGACGGTAGACGCCAGGCGTGGATCAAGGCGATGTTGAATGCCGGGCTCAATCCAGTTGCTGCACTTCTCGGTTGCACCAATGGAGAGGTTCCCACTTCCCCATGTTTTGATCTGTCGGTGGCGGCTGCGATGGAAGTTGTGGAGGTCGCAGGTGGACTTGGCGTCGACCTCTCGGACCAGGACCCGGAGGGTGCCCTTCGGCGTCTGTGCCGAGATACCGCACCCAACCGTTGCTCCACCCTTCAAGATCTCACCGCCGGCAGGCGAACCGAGATGGAGTGGGTGTGTGGAGCGGTGGCGAGGTTGGGACAGCGGGTCGGAGTCGAGACCCCCACCAACCGCCTGCTGGCAAAGATGGTCAGCGATCGTGAACTGATCGATGTTGTTTCGGCAGAGAAGAAGTTGGCTCGAAGAGAACTTGAATTGAATTGAACCAAACTGACTGCGTGCGGTCAGCTGAACCAGGAGACCCAGAGCGATGAGCGAAGAACAGAGAATCCAGCAACTCTCCCTCGAAGAGGAGATGAAGGGTTCATACCTCACTTATGCCATGAGCGTGATCATCCAGAGAGCACTTCCCGACGTTCGGGATGGGCTCAAGCCTTCCCAGCGAAGGATTCTGGTCGCGATGAATGACCTCAACCTCGGGCCTCGCTCGAAGCACAGGAAGTGTGCCAAGGTTGCCGGTGATACCTCGGGAAACTACCACCCACACGGCGAGTCGGTGATCTACCCGACGCTGGTGCGCCTGGCGCAGCCCTTCAACATGCGCCAGACGATGGTCGATGGGCAGGGCAACTTCGGCTCGATCGATGGGGACCCCCCTGCGGCGATGCGATACACCGAGGCGCGCATGACCGAGGCCTCGATGGAGATGCTCGCCGACATCGACAAGGAAACTGTCGACTTCGAGAGGAACTACGATGACACCCGCGATGAACCACAGGTTCTTCCGGGGAAGTTCCCGAACCTGCTGGTCAACGGTGGATCCGGTATCGCAGTTGGCATGTCGACCAACTTCGCTCCGCACAACCTGCAGGAGATCTGCGATGCCCTGCTGATGGTTCTCGACAATCCAGAGGCTCAGCTTTCAGAACTGATGAGCATCGTCGAGGGGCCCGACTTCCCCACCGGCGGAGTGATCTGTGGTCGCCGTGGAATTCTCGATGCCTACACCAAGGGCCGGGGGCTACTCACGCTGCGGGCGCGGACCCACTTCGAAGATGTGACCAAGCACAAGGAAGCCATCGTCATCACCGAGATTCCTTATCAGGTCTCGAAATCAAAACTGGCCTCCGACATCGCCGGGCTGGTCAAGGACGGCAGGGTCACGGGAGTTTCGGACATCCGAGATGAATCGGACCGGACCGGAATCCGCCTGGTCGTGGAGCTGAAGAAGGACGAGAACGCCCAGGTGATTCTCAACCAGCTGTTCAAGCACACCCAGCTGCAGACGACCTTTGGCATCCAGCAGATCGCTCTCGTCGATGGAAAGCCGAGGACGCTGACCCTGCTCCAGCTGCTTCATGCATACCGCAAGCATCGCAGCGTGGTGATCCGCCGTCGATCGAGGCACCTGCTCGCCAAGGCGGAGCGAAAAGCGCATATCCTCGACGGTTTGATCATCGCAACCGACAACATCGACAGGATCATCGAACTGATCCGCTCGAAGCACAGCGAGGATGATGCTCGGGAAGCGATGATGGCGGAGTTCGGTCTGACCCGCATCCAGTCGGAGGCGATCCTGCGCATGCAGCTTCGTCGCCTGACCGGGCTTGAGAGAGAAAAGCTGCAGGCGGATCTGGCGGAAACTCGTGAAGAGATCGCCTATCACCGCACCGTGCTGACCGATGACTCGGTCGTTACCGAGATCATCCGCGAGGATATCCACGATCTGAAGGATCGCTTCAAGGACAAGCGCAGAACCAGCTTCGAGGAAGCCGCAGAGGAGATCAATTACGCAGACCTCATCACCGAAGAGGATGTTGTCGTGACGCTGACCCACCAGGGTTACGTCAAGAGAACTCCCCTGACCAGCTACCGGTCGCAAGGCCGTGGCGGAAAGGGTGTCTCTGGCGGTGCTGTCCGCGAAGACGACTTCGTGAAGAACCTGTTCGTGGCAGGTACCCACGACACCCTCCTGCTCTTCTCCAACAGGGGAAAGGTGTACTGGCAGAAGGTGTACGAGCTCCCCGATATGAACCGCACGGCCCGCGGGAAACCGGTGGTCCACTTGCTACCGCTGGAGAAGGACGAGCACATCCTTCGAATGATCCGCGTGGTGGAATTTGACGACCGACAACTGCTCTTTGCGACCCGCCTCGGCAAGGTCAAGAAGACGCCGCTGGTTGCCTACTCGCGCCCCAAGAAGACCGGTATCAAGGCGATCAAGATCAACGATCAGGACCAGTTGATCGGTGTCGCCATCACCTCGGGAGAAGATGAGGTGGTTCTTTCCACCGCATCGGGAATGTCGATCCGCTTTTCGGAACAGGATGCCAGGCCGATGGGTAGAGACGCGGCGGGCGTGAATGGAATCACCCTGTCCGGTGAAGACCAGGTGGTATCGATGACGGTGGTGGTCGATGACGGTGCCTTGCTGACGGTGTGTGAACACGGGTTCGGCAAGCGTACCCAGTTCAGTGAGTACCGGGCACAGAAACGTGGAGGCAAGGGACTCATCGACATCCGCACCACCAAACGTAACGGTGCGGTTGTGTCTGCCAAGGCTCTCTCGGGAGATTGCGATGCGATGTTGATGACTTCATCAGGGATGCTGGTGAGGATCTCGCTCGCAGATGTCCGCCCCATCGGAAGAAACACTCAGGGTGTTCGATTGATCAACGTGAAGAAGGATGACCACGTCATCGGCATGGAATTGGTAGAGTCCGTGACGGGAACACCAGAAATTGACGGAGATCAAGAGTAAACAACTCGAAAATGGGTGGTAGATTCTTTCCTCGGTTCATGGCATATCATTCTTGATCGTCCGATGTGTATCGGGCCTGCTGAGTTTCAACTCTCTCGATGTGGGAAGTCGGGAGGGGAACCAGCCCAAGGGCTCTTGCGTTCGGACTATGTGGTTCAGGGTACTGCTCACATCGTTGTGACATCGATTCGGGGGAAAAGGGGATTCAGGGGAACTCGATGTCCATTGTGGCGTAAGGGTACTTTTCTTCGACTCACCGCAGGTTCATCCAGGGAACAGGGAAAGCCCTGGGTTTGATTCGGTGCAGTTGGAGTTCCATGTCGGCTTGCTGGACCCACGAGGAGGCAGCCGATCTTTCACAAGGAGATTCGTCGGAACCTCGAAGAGGTGGTCGTGAGAAACAAGGAGTTCTCCGATCGCCGTGGTGATCACACCTTGTCGAGCTTCCAGGCGCTTGAAAATGAGTACTGAAGAGAAATCGCTCATCGTGCAGAGCGATGGGACGCTTCTGTTAGAGGTTCATCACCCGACAGCTCAGCGTCTCCGACATGAACTGGCGGCATTCGCCCACCTGGAGAAGAGTCCCGAGTACTTTCACGAGTACCGGATCACTCCCATTTCCCTGTGGAACGCTGCCCAGTCGGGGTGGAGCCAGCAGCGGATTATCGACCTGCTGGAAGAGAATGCCCGCTACCCGGTCCCCAAGGCGCTGATCGAGATCATCGAGAAGGCTCTGGCGAACTTCGGTCGCTTCGAGCTGGTCAGGGATGAGGATACCGGCTCTCTGAGGTTGCGACCCCGGGATAGCTCTGATGACCATCTCTCCCTTCTCGCCAACAGGCCTTCCCTGGCCAAGATCCTGGTGACTCCGGGCGAGGAAAATGACTTCATCATCGATCCGGCGCATCGAGGTGCGCTGAAGGTCGCAATGATCCGCAGTGGTTTCCCCATTGCAGACCGTGCTGGATTCAAGACAGGTGCATCTGTCGGAGTGGAGTTCGATGAAGCTTCAGGCTTTGCGCTCCGCAACTACCAGGTGGAGTCGGTGGACTCCTTCTTCTCCGACCAGGGAGGAGGGGGAGGTTCCGGTGTGGTGGTACTCCCCTGTGGTGCAGGGAAGACGATGGTGGGCATCGGGCTGATCGAGAAGCTACGGTGCCAGACGCTGATCCTGGCTCCCAACATCACGAGTGTCCGGCAGTGGCGTAAAGAAATCATCCAGTGGACAAACCTCGGCGAGGACGATGTCGCCGAGTACTCGGGAGCTCGCAAGGATATCGCCCCCATCACCGTCGCTACCTACCAGATCACGGCACATCGCAAATCAAAGACAGATGACTTCACCCACCTCGACCTCTTCTCCAACAATGACTGGGGTCTCATCATCTATGATGAGGTGCACATGCTGCCGGCGCCGGTATTCCGGTTCACGGCGGAGATCCAGGCGCGCCGTCGCCTCGGATTGACTGCAACCCTGGTTCGAGAAGACGGAAGGGAAGACGAGGTTTTCACCCTCATCGGACCTCGTATCTACGACATGCCGTGGAGGGATCTGGAGCGAGAGGGATTCATCGCCAAGGTTCGCTGTGTCGAGGTTCGTCTCGACCTCCCGGAGGAGGAGCGCGATGCATATCTGGCTGCGGACCGTCGTCACAGGTTCAGGATCTCCTCGGAGAACCCGATGAAACTCAACCGGCTCCACACGATTCTTGCCCGCCACAAGGGCGATCGCATCCTCGTCATCGGCCAGTACCTGAGACAGCTACGGGCGGTGGCGCGCTCCATCGGCGCACCCCTCATCACCGGGCACACTCCCCAGGATGAGCGAGAGAGACTTTACTCGGCATTCCGCGCCGGAGAGGTCCCCGTGCTGATCGTCAGCAAGGTTGGCAATTTCGCCGTCGACCTTCCCGATGCGTCGGTGGCGGTCCAGATCTCGGGGACATACGGCTCGAGACAGGAAGAAGCTCAACGCCTCGGACGGGTACTGAGACCCAAATCGGACGGTCGAGAAGCGACCTTCTACTCGCTGGTGACGCGTGATTCTCGCGATCAAGATTTTGCACTTCGACGCCAGAGATTTTTGATGGAGCAGGGATACCAGTACGAGATCGAGGAACAAGAAGAGGTACTTCAATGAGCCTGGTCTGTCAGTATCTGAAAAGCCTGAAGAAGGCCGAGTTGCAGACGATCCATCAGTTCTGGTTACCCGGGGAATCGGTTCAATCGAAGGCGGAGGATCTGCGGAAGCGCGTTTCCGTTGCCCTTCTAAAGGGAACCGGCATCGAGGAGAGGGTCGCAAGGCTGAGCCAGTCGCAGAGGCGCCTCATCACTGCCGTACTCTCCAAGCCTGAACCGAAAGCACCACTCGGCGAACTGCAGGATGTCCTCTCAAAAACCGGAGCCTCTCGTATCGAGGTGGAGTCGACACTGCGCCAGTTGATCGAGCGCGGGTTCATCTCGAGGGGTTCGGCGAAGGGGAATCCGCAATCGGAGATTCTCGAGATCCCCGATGAGCTGGCGGCTCACCTGTCGAGGGTGTTGGAGGTGGACGAGGAGCCTACCTCTGCTGCGGATGTGATCAGCCAGAAGAGACTTCCCTTCGAGATCGATTTCGAAGAAGGAACCATCGAGACCCGGATCGACACCCTGAAGGACTCGACACTCGCCGAACTGTGCATGCTGGCACTGAAGAAGCGTGGGATTCTTGATCTGGGTTCCGATGAAGCGGTCGAGATGCTGGAAAGTGCCGGCATCGATGAACCCGACATCTCGACATGGAAAGATCTGCTAGAGGAGTCAGGAATTGGCACCATCGGCAGCATCAGCCTGCAGGATTTCGGGATCTCGATTCCCGACCCGGCGCTGGTCATCTTTCAGGAATGGATTCAGCGGCGAGCCAGGGCGCGACTCGAGCAGGAGATCGAACCCGATCGCATCATCGAGGCGGGGGTTGACCTCTACATCGACCTGGAGCGCCTGGCTCTGCACGTGCAGCAATCGCCGATCCGGCTGACCCGGTCCGGCAGTTTTCCGAAACGCCTGGCGGAGCAATTGCGCCAGGAGATGCTGCTGGAACGCTGGGTCGACCATCTCGAGGGAGAGTCGGTGATGCGGGTCCTCAAGGTTGGAATGAGACTGGGGATCATCGAGAACTTTGCAGGGGAACTGCGAGTCAACGATGATCGATTCCGTTCCTGGAGAGACCTCGAGTTCCGCCGAAAAGTGGATCTGCTGCTTCAGCGATTCCTCGACGAGACGGTAGGAGAGCGCTGGTCCTTCCATCAGGAGGGACTGAGAAGCATCCTCATCGAGACCCTTCGCAGCCGTGGCTGTGGTCAGTGGATTTCATTCGACGCCCTCATCGATCAGTGCGTGGGGACCTATCTTCTGGAACTGGAAGAGCGAGAGGTTGCCAGCGCCCTGCGCCTGCGCAGGGAGGAGGACTTCGCCCAGAAGAGACTGCAGAGTCCCTTCCAGCGCCTCGGCACCGATCTCGCCTACTGGATCGTCAACCGCATGCTGTGTCTTGGAATGTGCGAGATCGGACTCATCGAGGGTTCGATGTCTGCATTCCGGCTGACGGAGCTGGGGCTCGATCAACTCGGCCACCCCGGGGATTCGGGAGAATGCAGAATCCTCGTCAATCCAGATCTCGAAATCATGCTCTTCACCGAAGGTGTCGAGGGGATGTGCCTGGAATTGCAACTGGCTCGCTTTTCCGATCGAGTTTCTGCCGAGAGGGTGCGCCGGTTCCGGGTGACCCCGGAGTCGATGCACTGGGGCATCCGATCAGGACTGACCGTCGATGAGGTTCGCAAGGTACTGGAAGACGCCAGTGAGTATCCATTGCCGGAAACGGTGGCCGTCTCGATCCGCGACTGGGGCCGAGATATGGACTGGGTGCTGGCGCGTCCCGCCATCATCTTCACCGGTCTGCGGCCAGATCGCTGCAAGGGCCTCAAGGACCTACTCGATGCCGAGCGTGTGAAGCATGTCGAGCTGGGTCGTGGGGAGATCCTGATCCCGGGAAGCACCCTGACCTCGACGGACGGGGCAACGCCTGCGTTCTTCGAGAGGCTGAAGGAGGAGGGCTGGTTGGTGCGGGTCGAAGCGGACTCTGCTCTTCAACTGAAATCTCCCGGCAAGGAACCTCGATGAGCGAGCTGCCCACCGCTCCGGACCCGAGCACCCTCGGCGTCTCCATCGACCTGATCCATCTGCCAGTCCAGGTTACCACCGAACAATTGAGAGAGGTGTACCTGGAAGTTTCCGGCACCTGCGGATACGAGAACTTCACCAGGACGCCGACAGGGGCGAGCCTCGAATCGAGTCCCGGTAGCGAGTCCGGGGTCTCGAGAGTGACCTTCAGCAAGGATCGAATTCAATTTGCAGAGCAAGGGTCCGGCGTCGGGTCAGATGTTCTGTTCCGGCGCATCGAGGAGGTCTTTCGGTCGCTACGAACAAGGGTGAACATCCCCATGATCGTGGCCCGCACCAGGACCCATCGCACTCTGATCCAGCTTCCCAGTGGTACCGATGCCAACAGCTGGCTGACGGAACACGTCTTCGCTCTCGACGGGGAGGACTTCAATGCACTGGGTCGCCCTGCAACTCCCAGCGGCATGAGGCTTCAGTTGCCTCCGCAGGTACAGGGGGAAGCACACCACTTGATCCGGGTCGAAGCGTGGCTCAGGGATCCGAGGGCTCTGTTTGTCGAAGATGTCGCCACCTGGCGCTTGCCGCTTCCCACCCAGCAACTGGAGCAACTCGGTCAAGAGTTGAGGGATGCCGAGGAGATCACTGCTGCGGGCATTCCGGCATGGGTCGCCGGGCAGGGCCGCTGACCCTGCGCTAGCCCCTCCTCCAGATCACCACCCCCGGTTGCTGTTCTTCAGCCAGGGTGGAGGTGGGTTCTCGAGATCGTCTTCTTCTTCAAGATCTCGTACCGGAACATCGAGAAGCTTGCGCACCTGTTCCGCCCAGGCGTCATCAAGTTCGGTCCCCGCTTCCAGGAGCAGCAGGTGTTTCGCCGAATCCTCGGGGATATCGAGGACTCCGTCGTGAAGGATCATGGTGTACTGGTCCTTCTCGGTTCTCCGATCGAAGCCACGCTGGTCCCCCACAGCATCAGCGCGGATCCCGAGGGCAGTGACACGGTCGAAGCAGTTCATTCGCAACTCGGAATTGGAGCACGCTACGAGCGCCTTGGGTCCAGTCATCGGTTCCTCCTGGTGGCAGTGAACATCACTGCTGATCTTCTTTGTTCTTCAGATAAACGTCACGCTTCGGGTACGGGATCTCGATACCTTCTCTCTGGAGACACTTGTAGATCTCCTTGCCCACGAGGTGCTTCATCAGACCCCGTTGCACCGGTTCATGGATCCACATCAACAATTCAAGGTTGAGGCCAGAGTCTCCAAAGGAACGGAAGCGGACCCTCGGTTCCGGCGTGTTGAGAATTTCATCGTGAGAGTTTGCGATCTCCAGTAACAGGCTTTCGACCTGATCGAGATCGCTGCCGTAGGCGACAGCCACCGGCACGCGAACCCGTTCATTCTCGTGAGGCCCGCCACTTTCGTTGGTGATCTTCGAGTTCCCCATCACCGAATTGGGGATGGTGATCTCGATGTCGTCGCGAGTCAGGAGCCGGGTGCTGCGAAGCCCGATCTGGGTCACCTTTCCCCGTTCTCCGCTGTCGAGAATGATGAAGTCGCCGAGCTTGTAGGGGGCATCTGCCAGGATGAACGCCCCGGCAAACAGGTTTGCCAGGCTGTCCTTGGCGGCAAAACTGAGCGCTACTCCGATGATGCCGGCGGATGCGAGCCATGCGGTCAGCTCGATCTCCCACGCCAGGAACAGGAAATAAACCGCAGCTGCGATGATCAACAGCAAGCTTGCGTTGTAGTACAGCGGCACCGTTCTCGGCTGGATCATGTGGTATTGATCTCGCACGTGACTGACAGAGGTGATGATCAATCTCGAGGCGCGGATGGAGAAGACCGTCAACACGAAGATGCCGATCGTCTCCAGGATCGCTTCCATGGTGAAGAGAGTCGAGGGGCCCAGGTCGAGGCTCCTGGCTGCCAGGCCGAGTCCCAGCAACAAGACCATGAGGAAGACCGGACGATGCAATTGCTCTACCAGATGGTCGTCTATGGTCGTTGCGGTTTTTCCAGCCCAGCGGCCGATCATGCTGACCAGGATCCAGTCGACCACCTTGGCAGCAAGAATCGACCCGACGATGATCAGCCCAGCTTCGGCAGGGCCAGGGAGCTGCTGCCAGAACTCGACGATGCGATCGACGGTCTGGAGAATTGTTTGCTGCAGATCACTCCCTGCTGGTACGGGGTCCTGGATCGCCCTCATCACCACACCCTGACGCTGAGGGATCTGTGATGGGGTCGATTGCGATGTTCGAAGATGAACAGGCCTTGCCACTGTCCCAGATCGAGCCTGCCATCGGTTACCGGGAGATTTTCACAGGTCCGGGTGACCGCAGCTCGCAGGTGAGAGGGCATGTCGTCGGGGCCTTCAGCGGTGTGGGTGTAGTCGGGATCGCCTTCCGGGGCCAGTTTCTGGATCCACATCTGGAGGTCGTGACGAGCAGAAGGGTCGGCATTTTCCGTGATGAGGAGGCTGGCGCTGGTGTGGCGAAGAAACACGGAGCATAGCCCTGTGTCCACCTCTGCCCGGTCGACGGCATCATCGATGGCCCTGGTGATATCGTGCAATCCTCTGCCAGGGGTTTCAAAGGTGATGGTTTCGCCAAACAATTTATCCCCCACTCCCCCGCTGCAGGCTTGATCGGCAAGTCTACTGCTTCGAGAATCACTCGCACAACCCACAGACATGAAACGGATGCGATGATGTCACCTTACCTTCAAATTGCGTTGCTTCTCCCCGCCCTGCTCGTCGGTTGCCTCGAGCAATCCCCGAGTGGCTCCCAGACCCGATCGGGTGAAGTGGTCGAGGGCGTGCCCAGGCTTGTCGACAATCAGCCGGGAGAGAGCCACTTCTCGACGTTGATCCAGCTCACCGATGGTGCAGAGAACGCCGAGGCCTACTGGAGCTTCGATGGGCAGCAGTTGATCTTCCAGACCAATCGCCCTCCACACGGCTGTGATCAGATCTACACGATGGAAGTGGACGGGGGAAACCTGCGCCAGATCTCCAGCGGCGAGGGGCGCACCACCTGCGCATATTTCCTCAGTCCGGATGATTCCACGGTTCTGTGGGCATCCACACATCTGGGCTCCGCCGATTGCCCGCCGGTTCCCGACAGGAGCAAGGGATACGTGTGGCCCATCTACGACAGCTACGACATCTTCATGAAGGAGTTGCCGGACGGAGAACCGGTCCGGTTGACCGACTCGCCCGGCTATGACGCAGAGGCAACAGTCTCTCCTGATGGCACCCGGGTCGTCTTCACATCGACTCGTGATGGAGATCTCGACATCTACACGATGGCCCCTGACGGTTCCGATGTAAAAAGGCTCACCAGTAAACCCGGCTACGATGGCGGTCCCTTCTTTTCACCGGATGGTACGAAGATCTGCTATCGAGCGCGCCATCCCGAGGGAGAGGAGCTGGCCGAGTATCAGGCATTGCTTCGCCAGGGGCTGGTGCGCCCCTCTCGAATGGACCTGTTCGTGATGAACGTCGATGGCTCGGGGGTTGTCCAGGTCACCGATAATGATGCAGCGAACTTTGCCCCGTACTTCACTCCCGATGGCAAGAGCCTGCTCTTCTCTTCCAACATGGGCTCTGAAAGCGGTCGCGAGTTCGACATCTTCAAGATCAACATCGACGGCAGTGGCCTGGAGCAAGTGACCACCGCGGAGGGGTTCGATGGATTCCCGATGTTCTCTCCCGATGGGAAGAGGCTGGTCTTCTGTTCCAACCGCCACAACAGCAACCCCGGAGAGACCAATATCTTCGTCTGCGACTGGCTGTCGGAGGAGTGAGCCGGCCCCCGAGGGGTTCAGCGTCGAAGAGTCAGCGTCGAAGAGTCAAGGTCGAAGAGTCAAGGTCGAAGAGTCAAGGTCGAAGAGTCAAGGTGCCCAGGCTGCGGTCCTTGCCCTCTTCCACCGAGGTTTCTAGCCTGAAGTTGCCGACCTGAGGGTGGCTGATGGAGACGGTCCAGTCCCCCGCCGAGAATGGTTCGGTTCGAAACAGGCCATCGGGCATCGTCTGCGTCAGTCGCGGCGGGGGCGCTTCTCCTTCTTCAACACCTCTTGCCTGAATCAAGACCGTAGCGCCGGGGATCGGCTGGCCATTTGCTGCAACCACCACGCCACTGATTCGCCCACCAGGTCTCAACTCGATGGTGAGTTCGCCTGGACCCTCTTCTGGCATGGTGAAGCGATAGGTCCGCGGGGGTAAGACGATCTCCTTGCCTTCTGATTGATAGCGATGTTTGGCCTGTATGTAGTAGGTCGCCCCACTGGCGAGGATCGACATCGCTTCCGAATCCGATGCCTTGCAATTGACAACCTTGAGTCGATTACGCTTGATGGAGACGGTGGCATCGGGAAGTTCATCACCGTCCCTGTTTGTGACGACCAGCATGAATTTGTTGGCAGGTTGAAGGAGGAAGGGCCTCCGGATGCCGATCTTGTCGTTCGGAAGAATCATCTCGAATGCCGCTTCCTGGTATCCCGGGTGGGTGATATGAACCTTGGCGAGCCCCGCGATCAAACCGGGAATACGAGCCTTTCCCCCGGCATCGGAGGTTCCTTCGATCTCCTTCTCGATCTCGTTAGAGACCCGGACTCGCGCTCCGATCAGCGGCTCGGAGGAACTCATGACGAAAGCATCGAGGGTGATGCCTCCGGGTAGGACCAGATCTCGACCGAGTACCTCATCGCGCCCGACCTCCAGGTCGTCAAAGCGTACATCAGCGTGTGTGTCCGATCTGACGGTGACGATGATCTTCCCGGGAGGTGCCGTGATCCGGTATCTCCCCTCGGCGTCGGATACCACCTCGCTGAACCATCCTGCTTGACCCGAGACTTCGACGATGGACCCGGGAAGAGGAGTTGGAGGTGGAACCTCTTCGTCGCTGTAGACGAAGACGTGGCCAAGAACCTGGCCAGAGAGGGTACCTCCCCGGTACAGCGTGTAATTCCAGTCGGCAATCGAGGCAAGATTGGTGCGGATCTGGTAATACCCATCCGCCTCGATGGTGACCAGTGGCGATGGTTGAGTGAGATCGTCGCTGCTGAGCAGCAGGAGAAAGTTGCCGTTGTCGTCGCTGCTCGCCACGACCTTCTTCTCTGTTTGACCCTGGAAGGTGACGAGCGCGCCGGCGATCGGCTTGCCGAGGGCATCGCTGATGATTCCGGCCCATGGTTGTTTGGGTGCATCGTCTTTCTTTTCGATCACCTCGATAATCGTTTCCTTCGGTTCGATGGCGGTGGTCGCGACCGGAAGATTGTTGGCGGGAATCATCTGTGTCGTACTGCTATAAAAGCGGAAGGCAATAAAGCCGCCAAAGAGAAGAAGGGGCACAATTACAAAGATGAACAGCCCTCCCGTGGAGTTATTTTCCGAGCTCATCAGGGTGTCACTTTCACATCTTCAAGACCGAGGGCCTGTTTGACCCTCAGTGAGTAACGGATCGCTTCATCGCGTCTATCGAACCTGCCGGACAGGATCCTGTGCAGCGGAGTTCCCTTGCGTCCCGGCATCCTGTGTTCTGCTGGCAGGCCGGCAGATTCCAGTTTCTTGAGAAGTCTCTGGGCGTTCGATCTCTCCAGAAATGCACCCACCTGTACCGTGAACCAGGGGTCGTGTTGAAGTAACAGACGAGCCTTGGCGGAGAGACCCTTCGACTGTTCCTGTTCGGCACAGCGAAGCAGTGGCGATCTCGCCTCTTCGAAGCGACCGCTGCGCTGCAGCGCCATGCCGTGCTGAAGCCAGCCCTCTGCCCGTGTTTCCGGATCGAGCGCTGCGCTGGCGGCTCGTTTGAAGCAGGAAACCGCAGCACCGGGTTGTTCGGTCAGGAGCAGATATCCACGTTGCATCAGGGCCCTTGCGGCCACCGCACCCCCACGAGCCTGTGCCTCCCTCAACAGGGCATCTGCCTCCACCTGTCGCCCCCTTCTCTGGGCACAGATGCCGGCAGTCAGGAGCGCTTCGCCACTTCGTGGGTCCTGCGGGTTGGCCTCGGCAAATCGAGAGAAAGCGATCTGGGCGGTGGAGACATCATCGAGGAGCCAGGCGGTCCTGGCGCTGTCCCACTGCTGTTGCGCAACGGGGTCGTGGGCGACCGATTTTTGTGGGAGATTTCGAGGGGTGTGGCTACATCCGATCAGGCCGCTGGCGACGAGCATCATCCAGACCATCGGCAGCATCGCCGACCTTACCGATGCACAATGTTGCCAGGAGATGGCCATTCCAGATTCCATCCTACCTCTTTCAGGTGAGCATCTTGACGGGAGAGGGAGAATGGTGCAAGGGCAGGAGAGAAAGTTGCGCATCGGTATCGATAGCGGTGGGACTTTCACCGACTGCATCGTCGATTCTGGAAACGGAATCGAGGTGATCAAGGTTCCCTCCACTCCCGACGATCCAGCCAGGGCAATTCTGGAAGTATTGTGCCGGTATTCTCCCGCCGAGGTGATCCACGGATCGACGGTGGCGACCAACGCCCTCCTGGAACGTCAATACTCTCGAGCAGCCTTCATCACCGTTGCTGGTTTCGAGGATCTCCTCGATATCGGCAGGCAGAATCGACCTGATATCTACGATCTGCAGCCGTCTCCACCGCTGCCTCTGATTCCTCGCGAGGATCGGTTCGGGATCGCTGGACGAATTGGAGCCGGCGGGCAAATCGTCGAGGATCTCGACGGGGGGCAACTGACAGGGCTTGCGGATCGCCTGGCGCGGCAGCGGTACGAGGCGATCGCTGTCGGCTTGTTGCACAGCACCGAGAATGGCGAACACGAGGAGGCTGTCCGCACACAGCTGGCTTCACTGGGGATTCCGATCGTCATCTCCCGAGAGGCGGCGGCGGAACCTCGAGAGTGGGAACGGTTCACCACCGCAACAGCCAGTGCCGTGTTGACTCCGCTGATGAGAGATTATCTCGAGAGACTGGCGACCGGAGTCGAGCCAGCGACGATGAAAGTGATGGATTCCGGAGGTTCCGTGGTTCCATGGCAAGGGATCGCTGATCGCGCGGTTCGAACAGTTCTCTCCGGTCCGGCAGGCGGAGTCGTGGCTGCCTCTTCACGTTCGACGGGAACTGCAGCGATCTCCTTTGATATGGGCGGCACCAGTACCGATGTCGCCCTTGTCGATGCGGGCAAGGGAGCTGCTCGACAGCATCGATTCCACATCGGAGGCTTGCCGCTGGCGGTGCCCTTGCTGGAGGTTCACACCGTCGGCGCTGGAGGTGGATCTCTGGCCTGGATCGATGCCGGTGGAGCGTTGCGTGTCGGGCCTCAAAGCGCCGGGTCTGATCCAGGACCAGCGGCGTATCGACGAGGTGGGACCGGCGCAACGGTGACCGATGCCCACGTGGTCCTGGGGCGGCTCCCCGACGATATCCAGCTGGGTGAAACGATGTCTCTCGATGCCGAGGCAGCGCTGCTGGCGGTACGGGCTGTGGCCGATGAACTGGGCCTTCCCGTGGACACGACGGCGTGCGGAATCATCGAGGTGGTCGATGCAGAGATGGAGCGGGCATTGCGCCGCGTCAGCCAGGAGCGTGGCGTCGATCCCAGGGGAATGACGATGGTCTGTTTCGGCGGTGCTGGGGGCTTGCACGCGGTTTCGCTGGCTCGAAGCTGTGGAATCGGAGAGATCCGACTCCCCGCCGCTGCCGGGGTGCTGAGTGCCATCGGAATGCTTGAAGCCCCGTGGAGCGAAGAACTGGAAGAGGTGCTGCTATGTCCCATCGATGGGGACGGTCAGCTTCGCTGGCGGGAGAGGGAGAAGGCTCTCGCCGGCCAGGTACGAGAACAGATCTCCCGGTCCGGGGGCGATGCTGGCGCGGCAAGTGTCACGACAACTCTTCGTGCTCGACATGCCGGGCAGTCGCACGATCTCGAGTTTCCTTGTGGTGAAAACTCCGAGCAGGAGTTTCGCAGCGAGTACCAGCGTCGATTCGGGTACCGCATGGATGACCGTCCGGTGGAACTGGTATCGATGAGGGTCGCCGCCACCTTGCCGTCGCCGGGGATCTCCACGATCCCGCCGGAACCAGATCTTCCATCGGCAAGTTGTAGAGTGGTCGCCGTGGCAGGAGAGGCCCCCGTCGAGGTTCCCAGGGTTTACCACGGATCGATCGTTCCTGGTGAACCGATCGAAGGTCCGGCGGTGATCGTGGCGAGAACCACGACGCTGTGGTTGCCGGAAGGCGCGCGCTTGCGGGCGGATGAGGATGCGACCCTCATCATCGATCCTGGCAGAGGATGAAGATCCGGTCGCAGTATTCTCTGTTCTGGCTGGCGGCACTGCTCTACATCGTCGGCTGGGTTGCCTGGTGCCTATCGGTACCACATCGGGAGCCAGGCAGTGCGTTGTTCGATTGGGTTATCTATGCCCTGTTGCTGGCAACCCCTGCGGTTGCCGTGTCCCTGCTGCTCCCCGCGCTATCCCCTTCCCGCTGGACGATGGGGATCATCATCGGCGCTGCGATTTCGATGAGGATCATGCTGCTGATGGTGGATCCGATCCTCAGTGATGACCTGTGGCGCTACCTGTGGGACGGAGAGGTGCAGAGGAGTGGAGGGAACCCTTACCAGGCTGCCCCCGCAGATGTTGAACCGGAGCGATGGAATGCAGATCTGGATGAAGTTCGATCCCGCATCAACCACCCCCACATCCGCAGCGTCTATCCCCCTCTCGCCCAGCTACTCTTCCGGGCAGTTGCCAGGGGGGAGCTGATCTGGCGCGGATCGATGATGTGCTTCGACATCGCGGTGGGATGCCTGGTGGCGCTGGCGCTTCGTCGGCGTGGTCGAGATCCACGGATCGCAGTGCTGTGGTGGTGGCACCCGCTGCCGATGCTGGAGTGTTCCGTGGGTGGACACGTGGAGATCGTTGCTGTCCTGCTGGTGGTGGCGGCGATGATGCTGATGGAGATCAAGAAACTGAACGCTGCCACCGTTGCACTGGCGGCGGGGATCTCGGTGAAACTGTTGCCGGTGGGATGGCTCCCTTTGCTGTGGCGGGTTGCCGGCACGCGGACCCTTGCTCTGCTGTTGCTGCTGCTGCTGGTACCGATGGCTTTCTTCATCGGGACCGATCTGCGCTGGATGGTGGAGGGGTTGCAGGAATACGCCACCAGCTGGTACTCCGGTGACCTTCTCTATCGTCCCCTGGGGGAATTGTTGCGACTCTCTCCGGAGGATCGCTGGAGTCAGGGTGCGTGGTTGCTTCGCTGTGCGCTGTTTTGTGCATGGGCGTGGATTGCATGGCGGGCACGATCTCGAGAGCCGTGGGATGGCTTCCTCGTGGTCAGTCTCGCCTTCGTATTGCTGACCCCGACACTTCATCCCTGGTACTTGCTGTGGTTGATTCCTGCCGCCGTGGTGACTCGATCAGCTGCTGCTTACCTGTTGAGTTGCACCGTGCTGTTGCAATACCGGGTCCTGGATGGGTGGCGAGCAAGGGGTGTCTGGGAAGAAGATTCCGCCATGCGCTGGTGGGTGTTTGCGATACCGCTCATCTGGTTCATGTGGTCATGGTGGCGCGCTCGCGACGCATCAGAACCGTCTCCCGGATCAGGATGATGGCAACTCCACATACGATGGCACTGTCAGCGATGTTGAAGTTGGGCCACACCCACTCCTTTTCGCCGATCCACACGGAACAGCGGAGAAAGTCCCGGACTCCGCCGATCAACCAGCGGTCATAGAGATTGCCCGCAGCTCCCGATGAGATCAGGGCCAGCGCCAGCACCATCAAGCGTGTGTTCTCCACCATCATCAGTGAGAACCAGAAGCAGGCGAAGATGGAGAGGACAGAGATGCCGATGAGAAAAACCGTCATGCCGGAAAACCAGCCGTTGAAGGCCCCCAGGTTGAGGGAGGCCTCCAGGGCAAAACCAGGGAACACCTGGTAGATCGAATCCCGCTGTGAATCGGTGGTCAGGAAGGGGGCACCGGAAGCATCGTGATGGATCTGGCAACCGAGGAAATTGAACGCACTGGTTTTCGTCGACAAATCAGCAGCAAGGAGAAGTACCAGGATGACCAGAAACATGAGACCTGCCTGTGGTCGACTCATACCGCCGGTGGGCGGAGGCTCTGGCATTTTTTTCGGTGATCCTGAGTGGTTCATGCTCTCCTCGCGTTTCTGTTGCCATGGCAACCGCAATGATACCCCCTGTCGAGGGGGCAACTGTTCAAGTTGTGGCCCAATAATATGAAGCAAGCGATGGCACGAAGCAAACCGCGTGATCGATGGGGATACAGGGTAAGAAGGCGCGATTGACCGTCCTTCAGCGCCACGAGATCAACTCAGGTACGGGTGACGATCTGTTGGTGGTAGCGAGTGACCTCGGAGAGCACAGCGGTTCGCAGCTCGTCCCCTTCAAGGGAGCTTTCCCGGATGAAGTCATCGATGTTGCCGATCGCCTGGTATAGCTCCATTGAATCCATCGAGACACTTCGAAGAAACGAACCAATCTTGCCAAGGACCTGGCGGACGAGGTGTGGCAATAACACACCCTGGGTGGCGAGGCAGTAGCCGTATAGCAAGGTCGCTGCCTGGATGTCGGACTGGCAGTCGGTATTCATCATCATCGAGACCAGGTCTCCGGGCCGATCGAGTTCACGAGTCTTGCCATCGATGTCAACGATCAGAAGCCCGTCGATGTCTCCTTGCCAAATTGAGTGCATTGCAGATATCTCCAGTACCTTGAGAGCATCGAAGTGGACCAGCGTGTCTTACCTGACGGAGATGACACCATCCAGTTGAAATCAACCATCCCTAATGTTGCAGCAAGTGACATGGCCTTGACAGTGATTTTGTGTGTCGGGACTCTTGTGAGAGCGTGCGAGAAAGATAGCCGATACACCCGATCACCTCGTCGATAGATCGAGGTTCCGATGCGGGTGTTTGTGTTCAGACGGTGATTTATTAATTTAAAGGAGATGTGAGATGTCTGAGAAGGACATGTTTTGTCGGGTCAAATTGTGTTTCCAGCGGAGCCTTGCTCTGGTTGTTCTGGTTGTGCTGATGACCGGCATGGTGCAGGCCGATGCGCATAACTGGCAATTTTCGGAGGTCTTCTCCAGCGCAGATGGGACCGTTCAGTTCATCGAGTTTTTCAATGATTCCGACGATGAACAATTTCTTGGGGTGGAGAATCTCGAGAACTCCCTCGGGCAGGTGTTCTTCTTCCAGGTGAATCTACCCTCCAGTTTGACCGCGAATAGGCGCTTCCTGGTGGGAACTGCGGCTTATGCTGCGCTTCCTGGTGCTCCGGCTCCCGATTACATCATGCCCTCGAACTTCATGCAGATTTCAGGAGACCTGATCGTGCTTTCCGCCGGTCCAGAGATTCAATTCGGAGCGTTGCCAACAAATGGCACCCTCTCCATCAATCAAGATGGAGTCGCAGGTGTGAACAGTCCCACGAACTTCTCCGGAGTGAGTGGTTCGATCACGGTGACGAATAACGCTCCCGACTGTAATGGCAACGGCATTCCCGATGACACGGACATCGCCAATGGCACCAGTACCGATTGCAACGGTGACGGGGTTCCCGACGACTGT
Organism: uncultured Planctomycetia bacterium; assembly: GCA_964412635.1. Taxonomy (GTDB): domain Bacteria; phylum Planctomycetota; class UBA8108; order UBA1146; family UBA1146; genus QNYK01. The sequence goes on from CAYPPQ010000008.1 coordinate 61,573, forward strand.
TCTGCAGCGCTGAATGATTGCAACAATAACGGGATTCATGATGCCTGTGAGCTGGATACCGATGGGGATGGAGCCATCAACGCCTGCGATCTGTGCCCCCTGGATGCAAACGATGACAGCGACGGGGATGGTGTGTGCGATAGCCAGGACATCTGTGTTGGCGGCAACGACTTCATCGATACCGATCTGGATGGAATTCCCGACTTCTGCGACATGTGCCCATTCGATGCCACCGACGATAGCGATGGCGACGGGGTCTGTGATAGCGAAGATGTTTGCGCCGGAGGAGATGACACCATCGACTCGGACGGGGATTCAATCCCCGATCTCTGTGACATCTGCCCCCTCGACGGCGCCAATGACGCAGACGGCGATGGGCTGTGCGCCAATGTGGATGCTTGCCCCCTCGATGCCGCCAATGATGCCGATGGCGATGGGGTGTGTGGGAATGTCGATCTGTGTCCCGGTGGCGACGACAACATCGACAGCGACCTGGACGGTACCCCCGACTTCTGTGACCTCTGTCCCCTCGATGCTGCAAATGATGCCGACGGCGATGGAGTTTGTGGAGAAGTCGACATCTGCTCCGGCGGCGATGACAACGTAGATACCGATCTCGACGGCACTCCCGAATTCTGAGACGCCTGTCCCCTCGATGCCGAAAACGACGCTGACGGCGACGGAATCTGTG
>CAYPPQ010000008.1:62342-62780 GCA_964412635.1 uncultured Planctomycetia bacterium
CGACGGCGATGGTCTGTGTGATTCTGAAGACAGTTGCCCCGGCGGCGATGACAATGTAGATACGGACCTCGACGGCACACCCGACTTCTGCGACAGCTGTCCGCTGGATGCCGATAACGACGCTGACGGCGACGGAATCTGTGGTGATGTGGACGGTTGTCCCCTCGATGCGGACAACGATGCCGACAGCGATGGAGTGTGCGGAGATGTAGATGTCTGTCCCGGTGGCGATGACACCGTCGATAGCGACCAGGATGGTACTCCAGACTTCTGCGACCCCTGTCCCCTCGATGCAACAGGGGACAGCGATGGCGATGGTCTGTGTGATTCCGAGGACACCTGTCCTGGCGGCGATGACAATGTCGATAGCGATCTTGACGGTACCCCAGACTTCTGCGACCCCTGTCCCCTCGATGCCGCCAACGACATTGTCATCGC
>CAYPPQ010000009.1:0-4057 GCA_964412635.1 uncultured Planctomycetia bacterium
ACCCGTTCGACCTGTTGCTGGCCTGCTGCGGTGGGTGTTTTTTCCGAGTGCGCCAGTTCATCCAGAACCGAACGATCCGCCTGGTGTCCGATCCCCACCACGATCTTCAGCGAGTGCCTCGCCACCGCCAGTGCCAGCGGCAGTGAATCAAAGGCCATCAGGTCTGCTCTCGATCCACCGCCACGGACCATCAGCAGCACGTCGAACTCGCTGGCACGCTGTTCGAAGTATTCGAGCCCGGCCAGGACATCCGCTTCTGTCCGCTCCCCCTGCACGTGCACCCCGTAGAGCGTGACCTGGAAGGCGTAACCGGAGCAATCGAGCTGATGGATCAGGTCCTTCCATGCGTCGCTTCCAGGGCTGGTCAGCACCCCCACCCGCAACGGCGCAGGTGGCCACACCAAAGACCGGTTGCGATCCTCGAGACCTTCCCTGCGAACCTGTTCGAGAATCCGCTCCCGGCGCCGGGCGATCTCTCCGAGGGTGTAGGAGGGGTCGATGTCCTCCACCACCACCTGGAAGGAACCGTTCTGCACGTAGAGATCGACCTTTACCTGGACCCGTACCTGCAGCCCATCGGTCAGTTCCGTCCCCGTCTCCCGGAATCGTTCGAGGATGCGCTCCTTCTGTCCCTGGAACAGAACCGCCGTCACCGAGGCGCTGGGACGATCATCTTCCTCCGCCTTGTCGACGATGCGAAAGAAGACATGTTGCCGATGTCGACCCCGATCGAACTCCAGCACTTCACCATGGAGCCAGATGGTCGCCGGCACCGACTGGACGAGGGCTTCTCGAGCCGCCTCGTTGAGTCGCGACACCGACCAACCATCCTGGTAACTCTCGTCTTGGTTTGCCGCCTCCTCCACCTGCTGGGCGAGACCCGCCAGCCCCTCCACTTCGCCGTTGAGAATCTTTTCGACCTGGGGGGTCGGCTCGAAGCCGAGGGGCAAGAGAATGCGGGCTGCCTCTCCGACTCGCTCCAGAGGCACGCTCCAGATCTTCTGGTCCCTGTGCCAGCGTCTACCGGGGATCGTCTTGACCTCCGTCACCAGCATCGGGTCGTAGGGAAATCGGATCACGATCCGACCCAGGTCAGGAATCCATTCCAACTGCTTCACATCTTCCCCTTCCACCTCGCTGGACCCTTACAGGGAACCGGGCTAGGATCTACCTTTCAACCCCTGACCCGCACAAATTGAGGTGTCGGGAGGTTGTTTTCTTCCGAGTACTCGCCCTCAGCCCGAACACGCCTCTCGGGATCTCATGATCCCTGGAAAGGTCCACCGACCATGTCCGAAAGCAGTCCGCAGGACCCGAATCTACGCGAGGTACAAAGAGCCCTGATCGCCGTCAGCGACAAGGACGGAATCGTCGAGTTCTGCACCTCACTGCAAAACCTGGGCATCGAGATCCTCTCCACGGGAGGAACCGCTGCCGTGCTTCGGGAAGGTGGAGTCGAGGTGCGTGCGGTCGAGGAGGTCACCGACTACCCGGAGATGATGGGGGGACGGGTCAAGACGCTGCACCCACGCATCCACGGCGGCCTGCTGGCACGCCGCGATGTGGAGGGGGATCTCGAATCGTGTCACGAACACGGCATTCCCCCCATCGACCTGCTGGTGGTCAACCTCTACCCCTTCGAGCAGACGGTCGCCGCCGGAGCCTCCTTCGAGGATACGGTGGAGCAGATCGATATCGGCGGACCTGCCATGGTCCGTGCCGCCTCCAAGAATCACCGGGATGTCGCAGTGGTGGTCGACCCTGAACGCTACCCTTCGGTGCTGGCAGAGTTGCTGGAAAATGACGGGCAACTGTCTGGCGCAACCCGTCAGGGTCTTGCGCTGGAAGCATTTCGCCGCACCGCAGCGTATGATGCTTCCATCTCCAACTGGCTCGGCCAGGAGCTGGAAGGTCCCTTCCCCGGCAGCGTCACCGAGCAGTGGAACCGGGTCGGTTCCCTTCGCTACGGTGAAAATCCACACCAACAATCCGCATGGTACGAGCGCAATGATGGAGATGGCTTCTCCATCGCCGAGGCGACCTGCCATGGCGGCAAAGCCCTCTCCTACAACAACATCCTCGACGCCTCCGCAGCGATCGAATGCTGTCGAGGCCTGGAGGGCGCTGCAGCGGTGGTGGTGAAGCACTGCCTACCCTGTGGTGCCGCAGAGCGTCAGAACCTCTCCGACGCCTTCGAGGCGGCTCTGGCGGGAGATCCCATCAGCGCATTCGGGGGCATACTGGCCCTCTCCCAGCCACTCGACGTCGAACTCGCAAAGCGCCTGGCCACCACCGATCTCTTCTTCGAGGTGATCCACGCCCCGAAATTCCTTCCCGGCGCCGTCGAGGCGATCCGAGATGGAGTCAAATGGGGGAAATCATGTCGCATGCTCGAGGGCGGTGAGGTCGGTAGCACTGGCGCGGTTCCCATCGAACTGCGATCGGTTCCCGGTGCCATGCTGCTACAGACCCGTGACCAGTTGCTGGCGACGAGAGAACAGTACAGCGTGGCCACCTCCAGGGAGCCCAGTGATCAGGAGTGGGAGGATCTGCTGTTCGGCTGGCGCGTCCTGCCTCACGTCCGCTCCAACGGCATCCTGCTCGCCCGTGACCGCTCGATCCAGGGGGTCGGCGCAGGTCAACCCAGCCGCGTCGACGCCGTCGGCATCGCCTGTCGCAAGGCGGGTGATGGGGCCAAGGGATCTTCCCTCGCCTCGGATGCGTTCTTCCCCTTCGCCGATGGCGTGGAAGCGGCCATCGACGCAGGAGTCACCGCCGTGATTCAGCCGGGAGGTTCGGTCCGCGATGGAGCGGTGATCGAGGTTGCCGATGCAGCCGGCGTGGCGATGGTGTTTACTGGGGAAAGACATTTCCGCCACTAACGATGACCAGGAGACGATGAAAACACTACTCGCACTGACCATCGCCGTCCGCAACCTGTGGTTGCTCACGCTGGTACTCCTGATGATCGTCGTCCTCGATCCGGGACTGGGAATCTACGAGGCAGTGATCTCGAGGTCCGGTAGTTCGGAGCAATTTCTGAGAATTGCCCTCGGCATCACCATCGTGGGGATCATCACCGAGCATCTACTGGGAGCGGTGACTCGCCGAAGGCAAGGAGCGCTGGCACGAGCACTTCTGAGGCTACAACCTGGTCTGCAGCATGTCGGAGCGATACGAATCCTGATCCGAGCACTGGAAACTGCAGACACGGCCACCATCGAATCGATCCATGGTGAACTGGTTCGACTCAGTGGAAAGGATCTGGGCAAGGATCCGCAGCAGTGGCGAGAGTGGCTGCATCGCCTGGAGAAGATCTCTGCAGGACAGCTCGAGGACGCAACGGAGATCGTTGCCGATCGTGATCCTCCTCGATGAACAGTTTCCAGTCACCCCCAGATCCTCTGGAGCCCGATCCCGATGGTTCGCTCACGGTTCCATCCAGACGGACCCGTTTCAAAAAGATCGTTCTGGAGGCAGCGCTGGTACTTGCCATCGCCATCCCGCTGGCACTGGGTCTTCACACATTTGTCACCCAGGTCTACTCCATCAGCGGACACTCGATGGAACCGACCCTGGAGGATGGAGAAAGGGTGGTGGTCGAAAAGGTCCGATCCACCGTCGGGGAGATCGAGAGGGGTGACCTAGTCATCTTCATCTCACCGGAAGATCCGGCCAAGAATCTCATCAAAAGGGTCATCGGCGTCGGCGGAGATCGCATCGAACTGGTCAAGGACCAGGTCAAACTCAACGGAGAAATTCTGGTGGAAGAGTACACACACAGATCTCTCTTCCCCACCCAGGACGGCGACGTGATTACCGTAGAACCTGGTCACCTGTTCATGATGGGTGACAATCGTCCACAGAGCAGGGACAGCCGCGACTTCGGTGTCATCCCCCTTGAACTGATTCGCGGCAAGGTCTTGCTTCGGTTGTGGCCACTGAACCAGTTCACTCTCTTCTAGCACGACCACACCATCGGCAATTCAAGAGAAGCGGGGGGGGGGGCCGGGTTGAGTGGGGGGGGCGCAGAGCGGCGAGTGGGAGGGGGGCGGGC
>CAYPPQ010000009.1:4067-61998 GCA_964412635.1 uncultured Planctomycetia bacterium
CCCCCCACCGCAAATCAACCACACGGGCCCCCCATCTTTTTTCCTCGCTCGCCCCCGCTTCCATTCTTGTTCCCGTTGCTCTGCCTCGACCTGTCGTCGTACTAGAAGTCCCAGGAGGTCTGCACGTAGAAGAAGTTGGTGGAATCGAGGGTGCTGTTGTCGGAAGAGAACTTTCCAAGCCCCACTTCCAGCGGCATCAGACCACCGAGAAAGTCAGCGCTCTGTTCCTTCCGGAGAACCACATCGAATTCGTTCCCCCAGTTTTCTCCACGATCCGCCTTCAAGATGTGATAGGTGACCGAGACCTCGGTGTTGTACCAGCGACTCGTAACTCCCAGGTAGGTGTCTCTCACGTTGCTATTGGCCACCACATCGGAGATGCCGTGGGTGCCATGAGGTGACCCGAAGGGAGAGCGATAGGTTTCCTGACCGGTGGCCCCTGCATCGGTTCCCGTCGCCATCATGTGGCCTGCGTGAAATACCGGGCCCTCACCCCAGTCATTGCCGGGAATGTCGTAGGTACCTTCCAGCGAGAAGAAGAGCGAATCGAGCTTCTCGATGGCATTGTCGGTGGCGTCGTAGCGATCTCCATCTTGCAGGGTGTATTCGAAATCGAGTCCCACCCTCGGGATGATTCCTTCGCGCAGCGAGAAGAAGTAACCGTAGGTATCCTCCCCCGAGCCACCCGGGTCACCAAATCCAGCCGCTGTAGCGGCCTGTTGATTGGCATTATCTGCCGAGTACTTCCAGTAGTAGAAACTGGCCTCCACGAACGGCAGTGAATCGACTCCCAGATGGACCCCGTAGAAGTGGTCGCCAGAGCCGGCGCTGTTGCTGCTGTCCTTGTCGAGGGTCAAGAAATGTACGTTCAGATCGAGAGCGCCTTCGAGGAACTCGCTATGCAGATGAGTTCCATCGGCGGTGCGTGGACCGAGGTTACTCCAGTCGGCACTGTGAATGACTCGGCCTCGATCATAGGTGGGAACCGCCTTGCGTCCCCAACCCATGCTCCACCCCTCGATGAGGGCGAGGTGTTCGTTGAGGTCTCCCAGGTCAGCGACCTGGATGTAGGCCTCCCGTACACTCGGTTCACCGTCACCAAGGCTCGGGGAGTTCTGCCCCGACAAGGTCCTGGCATCGAGGAACGTCATCGAGAAATCGATGTTGTCGCTGAATGAAGTTGCCATTCCGACACGAGTTCTCATCAGCGTTGCAGTGTCTCCGGCAGTACCTGCCAGTCCATCCCATGGACTGGAGTACTCCCACCGCAACCGCAGATCGGTATTGAACTCGATATGGTCATCCGCTTGCAGAGGAGCCTGGCAAAGCATCGCCAGCACTACGACAACCATGGTGACGAGATTTCTGAACATCGTCTCACTCACTTCCCCCGGGCACCGACAGCGCACCTGCCCCCCCCGGACAGGTGACATCCTGCCCGGATTCCACGATCTGGCAAGAAAAACTGTGGGGGAAGATCCCTAAAAAGAGAACGAGGACGCGCGCCGAAGGCGCACGTCCCCGCTCCAGTGAACTCAAAATCCGGGGTGTGGAGTCAACTCCACAACTCGGAGATTAGAAGTCCCAACCCGTTTGCAAGTAAACGTAGTCGCAATCCTCGAGGAGGGAAGCGTCATCCGCCGAGAAGCTGGCGTAACCGATGGTCATGGTGACATCGCTTCCGCACTCCCAGTCGAGAATCAGGTCAACTTCGGTACCGATGTCGTCCCCGGAGGTATCTTCGGCCAGGGTGATGAAGTTCACCGTGGCACTGACGCCATCCATGGGGCTGAAGGATGCTCCGATGGTGGTGTTTTCCACATCGGCTCCGGCAGCATTGGATCCGACGTTCATGTCGGCAATTCCGTTGGTGCCGTGGGCAGCATCACTGAAGGCATCCCAGTCCGCATCGGCAACGGTGTTGCTGAAGTGGAGATCGATCCCTTCCATGGCGTAACCGAGGCTGATGGAGGTCAGGGTACCGTCGTCACCACCGGTGTCGTTGTCACGGGTGGCGTAATCCACATCGAGATCGACTCCGGCGAGGGTATCGCCGGCGATGTTGTCGAGGGAGATGCCGAGGTTGCTCGGATCGGTTCCCGCGCTGGCACTCCAGTAGGCGATGCCGATGTCGGCGAATCCACCCATGTCACCCAGATCGAAAGCGGCTCCCAGCATGCTGTCGGCACTGCCGGCGGGGGAACTGCCTCCTCCGAAGTACCAGACATCAATTCCCACGCCGCCCATGTTCGAGTCGAGGTGGTATCCGTCGTTGGTCGCGGGACCTGCGTCCTGAGCCCAGTCGTCGGCATTGATGATGCGTCCCCCATCGGGGTTGTTCATGCGACCGACCTCGAGGCTCCAGCCTGCGAGCATGCCGCTGGCGGATCCCAGGTCACCGACGGAAGCGTAAGCTTCCTGAATCCATGGCGCAGGATGGTTTCCAGGTCCAGCCGCTTCACCAAACGCGAAGTCGTGCCGCAAAGATGCGGTAAACGACACATTGTCATTGATGGCAGCACCGAGATCGATGTTTGTCACCGCCGACGAACTGTTCGAGGAAGCAGACGTTTCCGGGCCGGAATAATCCCAGCGCAAACGCATATCTCCCCCAACTGAAACTCCGTCCGCCAAGGCGACGGTCGGAACCAACATGGCCAGAGCCAGGCCGAGCAAAGTGCTCTTGTTCATGATCACCCTTTCTTCCCCATTCCACTTCGGCGGACTTGCCGACGATCCTGAGGGGATTCCCTTTGTTACTTACGTGCGGCGTAAGCGAGGATCGGAAGGCTCGTTTCATGCCTCCCGGGACTTCCGGCCCCCGCCAACAGGTCGAGGGCATCCGGCCCTCTCCCATGGGCGCTAGGAGAGTCGGATTGGAGAAAAGTGGCAAGACCTCTTGGGCGGAAATCTGAGAATTTCGGACGGGAACACCGACCCGGGACAAGCCTTATCGGAAGAAGAATCTCTGGAGAGGACTCCTGTCATCGGCTCACCAGGAATCCCCTGGTGAACCCATAAGTTTTACTATTTCCTCTGCTTAGGAAAACTCGGCTGGGCTGGATCAGGCTGGAAATGGATCCCTTGAGCCTCTTTCATCGAGGCCATTTCCCGCCTCTCGATGGGGACCAAAAAAACTTTCCATATCGGGCCCATCCGGGGCGAAATCGACTCACTCTCCCGGAATTGGCTCTCCGATGGCGGTGATGTAGGTGATCGCATGGTCCTCCGGCACGGCGAGAATCTCGTTCCAGCGATCGTCGAAGAAGCCCGCAATCCCGCTGACACCCAGCGATTGGTGTACACAGGCGAGGTTGAGTTGCTGCCCGAGGAACCCTGCATCGATGTGAAGGTAACGGTAAGCACGATCTCCCCACACCTCCACCGCAGCGGGCAAGTCGACACTGTAGACCAGCAAGCACGCGGCATCCCGGGCGAGGTCCTGACCGAGACACGCCTCGTGAACCTGTCTCCGTACATCCTCACGTCGGACCAACTTCAGCTGGTGCTCGTCACCGATGTATCTCCACACCCCTTGATCGAGACCGCGTACACGATTCACGACGAGATGGATGTTCAACGCTGCCCGTGCACTCAGGTAACGGACCGGGCCAGGAGATGCGTAGCGGTGGGCAAAGTCGAGTACACGCTCGATGTCCTGGCGATCGACTCCGCCGCCGGTGAATCTTCTCGTCGATCTCCTGCGCACCACGATGCCGGGAAACTCCCGGGTCAGATCTCCCAGCGTTTCGACCAGCGGGACCACCCCGGAATCATCCTGACCTCGGGTCCAGGTGGGCGGATCGGGAGGCAGGCTCACCTCTGCGTCATGGCTCATCGAACTGGTGATGTGGATGCAATCGATGGGATCTTCCTCGAGATCGGGCGGTGCCTTGGAGATCGCCGATCTCTTCACCGCTGCGGTGAGCCCATCGGCTCTACCGACGTCGTCTGCGTGGCACAGGGGTACACCGACCAGCACCCCCTCCTGCTCCGGGTCGAGGAACAACAGCTTCTGTAGCGCCTGATCCTCGAATCCAGCCAGGGGAACCGCCTGCAGCCCCTCGACCCTGGCGGCCTGCACCAGGTTTCCCAGCACATGACCGGTATCGAGCAGGATCCTCCGATACGCCCGGTCGTGGTACCTCCAGCGTGACCTCTGCCACACCCCGCTCAGCAAGATGACGACATGAACCGAATCGAACGCTGGATGCTGCCAGAACGCTTCGCGGATCCCTGTGATGAAATCTCCCTCCAGCACCGGCACCAGTTGATGATGAGGGACCGAGTAGGCGTACAGGCCATCTTCCACGCCGCGGATCCCCCGCAACGCCAGGGTCAGATCGGTGGGATACAGGGCTCCAGCCGAGGGAGCCGCGCGAAAGAGCCACGATTGATCCGCTTCCTGCTGGATCCCGGTGACACCGTTGGTGAAGTACAGGATCCGAGACAGGGCTCCGACGAATTCGGAGAGGGATGCGGGATCGAGAGGCGTTTGCCCGGCAGTCGGCCCCAGCGGAAACTCGGGGAAGGGAAGATAAGGGACCAGGTCCACCGGCGCCGTCGAATGCCACTCCTTGAAAGGAACGGGGCGCTGATCCATGTCGAGGCGAGGCAACAGAGCCATCGTCTGTTCGGAGTACTTCGTTTCCTGGTGATACCACTCCGCGATGGAGGGAGTCCGTCTCGGTTCCACCTGCTAGACCTCGAGATCCTTCGGTGCCTTGTTGAAGTTTCGACACCCATCGGCGGTGACCAGTACCACATCCTCGATGCGACAGCCGCCGATGCCCGGATAGTAGAGCCCGGGCTCCACCGTCACGACGATTCCCTCCTGCAGTTCCGGTCCCACCGGGGAGATCCGCGGCGGCTCGTGGATATCGAGTCCGAGTCCGTGGCCGGTTCCGTGGAAGAAACCGACCCATGTCCCATCCCTCTTCTCGGTGGGGAATCCCGCCTCCTCGAAGATCTCCTGGACCCGGCGGTGAATCGCCTGACCACAGGCGCCGGGACGGATCATCTCGATGGCAGCCTCCTGGGCGGTCTGGACCGCGGCGTGCATCTTCTTCTGTGGCTCTGTAGCCCCTCCACGCACCACGGTCCTGGTCATATCTCCCCAGTAGCGGTGACTCATGTGCTGGGGATAGATGTCGATGATGATCGTCTCCCCCGCCTGCAGCGGGCCGCTCCCCACATCGTGCGGATCACACCCCTGATCTCCCGGAGCGATGATGAAGGGACCGATCTGCAGTCCCTTTTCCAGCAGGAACAGTCTCACCATCCCCTTGAGACGCTCCGAGGTGAGGGGTTCCCCGTCCAGGTGCAGTACACCCCCATCGTCGGGCTCACTGCGTCGCACCGCATCGATGGCCATCAACATCGCTGCCTCGGTGGCGGCCTGGGATTCCTCGAGACACTCGATCTCGGAGGCATTCTTGATGGCTCGCTGGGGAAAGAAGGGATCCCGAACCGGAGTCACCTCGATGCCGGAGGCCCGCAGATGGTCTGCAACTCTCACCGGAAAGCGGGAAGGCACCTCGACATGATCGACCTCTCGACTGCGAAGCAGCTGAAGTACCACCGCTTCGAAGGGTGCGGGAGTGCCTTCATCGACCCGCGCTGCCTGCTCCATGGCGGAGAGGGAGATCACCTCGTCGACGGAAGATTCCTTCTCGCCGCGCCCGAATTCGAGATCGGTCAGCATCACGGCACTTCCCCGGGAATCCTTCAACCAGGTGAAGACATCCACCGCCAGAAAGCCGGAAGCCCACAGTAGATCGGGTTCTCTTTCGCTATCGTCGATGATGAGTTGAGGCACGAAGGGTGCGTTCATGGTGGTCTCCTTCACGAATTCGGACCTATTTCGTGCAGATCGTACTCACCAGAGCCGGACCTGGGCAAGGAGCCGAGTCGACGCTTCTGGAGATCTCGTCGTATTCTTCTGAGAAGGCGAAGCCCTCCGACCCGGGCTTCGAAGAGGCGGGATGCTCCAGGGCGACGTCAACAATCTGCCGCTATCCGCCCTCCTCCAGGGGCTGGATGCGAATCGAAACAGCGGAATCCTCTCCATCGAGGGGAATGGGCTGATCCTGCGCCTCGGTATCGACCAGCGTGGAATCGAACTCCTGACCGATCCCGAAGGGGGCCCCGGCCCCCTGGCAGATGCTCTTTCAGCACTCGATGTGCTCCAGCACAAGGAACTCACCAAATTGGTGGCGGGCCAGGGCAAGATCCCCGTCGGCGATGCGCTTCTGAGGTTTCGGCTCCTCGACCCGTCGATGGTGACGGGACCGATTCGCATGCTCTTCCAGGAACAGTTGCTCGAACTGTTTCGCTGGGATGGAGCCAGCTACCGCTTCGAGGTATGTCCCTGGAAAAACCAGCGCCTCTTCACCGGAGAGGCGGTCGCCCCCTCACTTCGCTTCCCCATCCCGTCACTGCTGCTGGAGGTGGCCTGTCGCGAAGATGAAGAACTCCGCCTCGATGAAGCGGGGGTCCACCCCGACGAGATCTACCTGACCACCTCCGATAGCGTTGCCATCGAGGAAGCGCTGGAATCGCTGCTTCCCTGCGACGCCCTGCGCAAGAAGTTCGTCAAGGAACTGCAACGGTCCAGCCCCCTGCGGGATGGGATGCAAGCCACTGGAACTCCCAGATATCTGAGCCTGATGGCGACTCGAACACTGCTGGAAGAAAATCACATCGTGCCGATGCCCCCCCTCGAAAAGGCGGCGCTGGCAGACCGCTTGCTACAGCAACGGTTGCCCGGCAGAGCACTCCAGGTGTTGCGAAGTGCCGTTCGGCTCGGAGATGCGGACCGCGGTTGCCTGGAGAAGTTGAATCCACTGCTGATCCAGGAAAAAGCTCCCGTCGAGGAACGGGCCTCCGTGCTTGCCGCCCTCGCCGAGGCGAGAGAAAAGGACGGTGACCAGCTCGGCAATCGCAAGGCTCTACGACAGCGATCAGATCTTCTTCCGGAAGATCTCGATGCGATGATCGATCTACTGGATGCGATGCCGAGAGGAAAAAGCCGGCGAGAGACGGAGAAAATCCTCAATCGCCTGCACGATGGAGTCGGATCCCCTGCCGAGGCAGTACAGATCGCCGAGGTCATCGAGTCGCGTCGCGGCAAGGATCCGGCAAAAACGCCGAAGTGGGTCGAGAAGTGTGCACGCCTGCGAATCTTCGGCGAGGACCCAGAGGGTGCCTCGCAACTGCTGCATTCGCTCCTGAGAGATGGGGTCCGCAGGAACCGTGAGCTGAAATCACTACAGAGCATCCTTGCCCTCCTCGAAACGATCGATGGAAAGCAACACCGTCGCTGGAAATCACGAATCCATCGCAGGGGAAGCGTGGCCAGCCGCAATGGAGGCATCGTGCTTGCCGTTGGAATCGCCCTGGTGGTGTACTTCATCCTGCAACAAGCGCCGCTGCCCCCGGAACAACTTCTCGCCGAAACGAGCGACTCTTCCGTGGCACAACGGCTGCTGGAGCGCAGCGATGTCGAAACAGAACCGAAGCCTGTCACCGTGGTGACGGAAGGCCAGATCGAGCGGACCTTTTCCAGAGCCCTTCGGCTTCGCACCGAAGGAAACTACAGCGAAGCCCTGAAAGCACTGGAGACGCTGCAAAACTCGAATGCCTCGACGACGACTCGCAGATCGATCGAAAAGGTCAGAAACGAGATGCTCCTGTACCTGGCCGAAGCGGATCAACTTCACCAGCGATCGATCCTTCTCGAGCAAGAGGGCCAATCGCAGCAGGCGCTCCAGCTTCAGCTCGAACTGGTCCGCAAATATCCGTACTCCCTCGTCGTCACCGACCTGATGCTGGAGATTCCCGTGTCGATCGCTCCCGCTGGGACTCGAATCCTGCTGGATGGAGAGGTGCTGGAAGTGACGGCCGGCAGCGGTGGTCCCTTCATCAGGCTTCCTGCAGCCCGATCAGTGCTGCTGACCGCCGATGCGCCCGGACACGAGTCTCAGTTGATCTGGCACGAACCGGGGAAGCATCCAGTCCTGGAAATCATGCCGTCACGGAAGCCGTACCACGCTTTTCAGGCAGGCCACCTCAACAGCCTGGTCCTCCACGCAGATGAGAACTCGTTTCTTCTCCTGGAAAATGGTTCGCTACTCAAGCGACGCTCCTTCGACGAAGAGGGTCTTCAATGGCAACTCTCACTGAAGGGCTCCGGAGATCTACTGGGGGGAATCCTGGAGACGGATGATGGTCTCTTCATCGCCACCAGTGCCGGTCATCTGATGCAGTTCGATGGACAGACTGGTGAAATTCTGTCCGAGGTAAAAATACCGACACGAGGCAGCATCGTTCGCGACGCACCGATCGTGTCGGGTGATCAACTCCTCGTCATCACATCGCAAGGCTGGATCCATGGATTCGCACGGGAATCTCTGACGCCCCGCTGGAACCGACAATTCGAGGGCAGCCTGCGCCGAGGGGCACTGCTACAAGCGACCGATCAGTTGCTGGTATCCACCAGCAGTAGCGTCGTGAGTATTGACCCCTCTACCGGGGCCACCCGCTGGAATCACCCCGTCAATGGGCGTCTTCACCGCTGTGTCAGCGACGGTGCCTTCATCTATCTGGTCTCCGACGACGGGATGGAAAAGATCGATAGCTCGAGCGGCGAGACGGTGTGGATGTCGGTCCTCGATGGAAGCACCACCCACTCGTTGCTGACCTCGGAAGGTGTAGTTCTTCACCTCGATGAAGAGGGTGTCATCTCTTGCTTTGACTCCGACCAGGGAGACCTCAACTGGACCAGATCCACCTCAGCCAGCCCCCTGAGTTGCGTCGTCGAAACGGGACGATTCATCGTTTCCGATGGTCTCAGCCGGATCCAGGCCTACCGCCTTCCCGGTGGTGAGCCGCTGTGGGAGCACCGCGGCGCATCTCCGGTGATCTCGACCTTCCTGCACGGCGAATCGCTCTTCTCCGTCGACCAGCAGGGATCGGTGAAGACCTTTCACATCGGTGACAAATCCGACGATTTGCCCGACTTCGAGGAACCATCGTAGTCTTCGATGCGGACTGTACACGAGATTGGCACCGGTTGTTGAACCAGCGGAGGATCCTTGGGAATCATTGAATCATGGATGAAACGTCCACGACCCAGTGAAGAAACGATGACTGACCTCTTCTCCACCGGAGCAGAGAGCAGCCTTCTGGAGGTGGTCCTCTATCTCGACGATCAAGGCGATCGTCACGCCGCCACACAGTTGCTGAGAGCCGGCACCGTTCGCTTTTACCCGTGGCCCGATGGAGAAGCCGCTCTCGATCAACTCGAGCGCAGGAACGCCAGGGAGTCGCTGGCTTCTCTTCAGGATGCGGTAGTCGACCGTTACACCGCCGCCGATGCAGCTCGACTCTCAACTGCCCTCCACCGCCTCGGAGATGTGACCAATGCAACGGCATGGTCAAGAGCAGCCATCGAAGAAGACCCCTGTAGCCCGGAGGGATACCTCGCCATCGCCAGGGGCAACCTGCGGCGCTTCCGTCGTGAAGACGATGCCGTTGCTGGATTGAATGCACTTCGCTACCTGACCAAGGCTTGCCAGCTTCACCCAGGTCATGGAGTGTGTTTGAGATCGCTCGCGATGTTACTGCTATTGCTACGTGCGCCGGTGGCAGCATCTCGGGTACTTCGTCCCATCATCCGTGTCTCCCCCTCCGACCCGATGGTCCTCGCCCTCGAAGCACTGAGTTCGATCGTTCCACCGGAGAACACCTCCAATGTTCAGGAACTGTTCCTCCGCTGGGAAACGGGTTCTTCACCGAACCACGACCTCTCGAGCATCGGTGGCATTCCCGCACCGGAGGGCGTCGACGCATGGGAACTCGACTGCTCCCGCTCGTTGGTGGCAAGTAGCAGCGACGCAGATCATGGCGACGACCTGATCGAATCCCTGTCGGTGGTGGTCGGGTCCGTCTCCCAGGCGACCGAAAAGATGGGCCTCGGCAAGTTCCTGCGCTTCACCTCTCGAGGTGAAGGCGGGATTCTGATGGGACAATCCGAATCATCGGGAATGCTCTTCTCTCATTCACGCAGAAGCTCACAGGAGCCTCTGCTCTACCGCTGGATGCAAAGCGATCGCGGCAGGGAGACGAGTCGATGATCAAACTACTGGAACAACTCAACCAACTACCCGGCGTAGTTGGCAGCATGGTGCTGACCGACGATGGTATCGCGGTCGAATCGTTGCTGGCAGAGAAGATGGACGAGGAGTGCGTAGCAGCCTTCTCTTCCGCAGTTCATCAAGCCGTGAAGCGTGCTTCAACACGCTGCGGTGATGGAACACCTGACGAACTCATCCTGGAAGCGGAGCAGGGAAACTTGCTTCTCGTCGGTCTCGGCGGAGCAACGCTGGCAGTGATGACTCACGCAGGTCTCGAAGTGAATACAGGTCTTTTAGAAATTCGCAGTCTCGCCAGGAGACTGCGCGGAGTACTCGAGATTCGGACTTCCTGAAACCACAGGAATCCGTACGAGCATGGAGCGTAATAATGGTTCAGATCAACTTCTCTCTGAAAGAAGTAAATTGCAAGATCGTGTACTACGGTCCGGGGCTGAGTGGAAAGACCACCAACCTCGAAGTGGTTCACCAGAAGGCTCCCGGCAACAGCGTCGGAGACCTGACCAGCATCGCAACCGAAGGAGATAGAACTCTCTTCTTCGACTTCCTTCCCCTCAATCTGGGGCAGGTGGCCGGAATGAAGACCAAGTTCCAGATCTATACGGTTCCGGGGCAGGTGTACTACAACTCCACCCGCAAGCTGGTCCTGCAGGGAGCGGACGGAGTCGTCTTCGTCGCAGACTCCAAGCGCGGAAAGATGGATGAAAACATCGAGAGCCTCAAGAACCTGGAGGAAAACCTGCGGGAACAAGGCCTCGACATCTCCTCGATTCCCGTGGTGCTGCAGTACAACAAGCGTGATCTTCCCGATGTCTACAGCGTCGAGGAGATGGAAGAAGCTCTCAATCGCTGGGAAGCTCCTCATTTCGAGGCGGTAGCCCGGGATGGACACGGCGTCTTTCCGACCCTCAAGCGACTGGCGGGAATGGTGCTTGAAACTCTCAACGAGAACCATGCCCCACGCCGTACCTCGTCGGTGGTCTCCGCCAAGGGCAGTTCTGAATCGACCGGTTCGGAAGCGACGACAACTGCCGTGGCAAGTTCTCGCACCGTGACGAGACCCCAGGTCAACACGGCTGCCACCAGAACGGTGGCCCGTTCCCGAAAGGTCTCGAGTGGAAGTCGTGCCAGTGTCACTGCGCCGACGGCGAGAACAGCAACATCCGGACGCCCTGTCCTCGTCACGTCTCCTCGGCGGAAGAAGCGGCAGACAGGTCTGTTGATGGGCGCAGTGCTGGCAATCGCCGTCGCAGCGACCCTCGTTCTTCAGTTTGCCGGCATCATCCAGCTCTTGCCCTGAAAACATCGGGAGGAAACAGAAATTGGTTACCGATAGCGATCACCTACGAAATCAGAGACTGGTCTTCTACAGCGAAGACACCAAACGAATCGATGCCGTTCTCGGCGAGTTCCTCGAACTCAGCGGGAGCAAGTGCAACTTGCTCATCGATAAGGACGGTCACATGGTGACCAGTTGCGGCAACACCGACGCCATCGATGAGCAAACCATTGCAGCTCTCGTGGCGGGTTCCTACGCAGCAACTCAGCAGATGGCAAAGTTGCTCGGCGAAGATGGATTCTCGGTTCTATTCCACCAGGGGAAGCGCGATAGCATCCAGCTCTCGATGGTGGGAAATCGGACGATCCTGGCGACCGTCTTCGACGATCAGACGACGGTTGGAATGGTACGCCTGTACGCACGAGCGGCCTGTGAAAAACTGGAGGCGATCTTCCAGGAGATCGGGAAGAAGCCGGGGAAGTCCGCTTCATTGAACGATGAGTTCGGCGATTCCGCCAAGGGTGCACTCGACTTCTTCTTCACCGAGTGAGGCTGATTCTCACCTGGTGAAGCGCGTGATCTGACTCACAGATCCTTGCTCTGCTTCTGTCGCTCCTGCTCCTCCCGCAGGTCGAGGAGAAGTGCACGGATATCCCACTGGCGATCCGCCATCTCCGCCATCGAGTGACTCGCCTCGGACAGAAACTTGAGCACGGCGAACCCGAATAACCCGATCAGGGCGATGGTCAACCCACCGAGAGGTGACTCGATCATCGAGATGAACGCCAGCAACAACGCCCCCAGTAGCACCACCCAGGAGATCACCATCAACAGATGACCCTGCAGTCGAAGTCTTCGATTACGGGTCCCTACTCGCGGCTGGAAGTTCCGGACGCTCTCCTCGATGCCACCGCGGTTCGAATCGACTCGATTGCGCTCCTCGAGTTCCCGCAGCAGCGCAAGTCGCGAGTGATATTCCTGCTCGCGGCGTTCTTCCTGCCGTAACCGATCCTCGACTTCACGGGAGCCGACCTCATCGAAAACCTTGGTCTTCTTGCCACATGTCGGACACACCACGCCATCCCCGAGACTGGCATCCGGTGCCTTGAAGCCACAACCACAGTGTTCGCAGATCGATGCGATCGCCATCGGCAATCCTCTCAGAAAACGCTGGCCATTCTCGACGAAAAGAACTCCGTGTTGACGTCGATGGAACCACGGACGATTGCTGCCAGGCCCCACCATTCAAAAAAAACGGGAGTGAATCGGCTACCGACTCACCCCCGCTCGATTTCATCTTTTTCTACAGAACAGCATCGTACTAGTTGCGGAACACCGCTGGCTGGATCCCCATGACTCCCATGGCACGAGATGCAGCCTGGATGATATCCACCTCATTACTCTCCATCGCACCTTTTACTGCGTTGAGAACTGCCGGTTCGACGGTACCACTTCCGCGGTGGATGTTTCCGAGAGCCACGAGGGCGTACATTCTCAGATCGACACTGGCATCATCACCCTCCTCGATCACTCGCACCAGTGCTGGACTGGCTGCAGCAGGAGCCAGATATGCCAGCGAGATGCAGGTCGGGATTCGCACCGTGTCGGAAGGAACATCGAGTGCACTGATCAGCGCATCGGTGGTAGCGGAAAGATCGAACTTGCCCTTGCGGTTGGCGAGGTAACGGATCGACTGAGCCGCCTGGCTGGCAACTTCATCTCCTCGAGACACTCGATCACCGGCGAGCAAACCGACCAGCAGGTCATTTCTCAATCTCAACGCATCGATGGCACGATTGACCACGAACACACCCGACTCTTCATCGCCATAGGTGGCCTGCGCCTGGCTGAAGTTCTCGTCACTGGAAAAGACGATGATCGGCGTCCGCGCCGTCCTGTAATCGTCTCTCAATCGACGAATCACATCTGCTGCGGAGAGATCTCCGGTATCGCTCGAGATGGCGATCAGGTCCTTGGGGAAGGAGATCGCTCTCTCGAGACCACGCAGGGGGTCCTCGTCATTGAAGGGCTCGACGTTGGCGCGACGGAGTAAGGAAGCAACCCGAAGGGCATCGTCCTGGTCGGGGAAGATGGTCAAAGCGACCCGACGGCTCGCCTCGGAAAGACCTTCCGCAAGCGCCGGAACCACTGCACCGGAGCCGCTGAAGGATCCGTTGGGGTTATGGAACGCCACGCAACGTGCGGCAGCGAATCGGACACCCCGGTGATCGTTGGTCAGAGCACTCTGCACAGCAGAGGGCACCTCCGCCTCACTCATTCCCCAGTAAAAGGTACGCATGGCAGAGAGCAGGTCGATCGCAGCATGTGGACGTCGATCTGCCAGGGCAAGACCGAGTGCGGCATTGAGAACATCCGCCGGCATCGAGTAGGCCGTGCAGCGAACTCTCTCCATCTCGAGTTCCCTGCCACGAAGTGTCGCCAGTTGCGATTCGTCCGCTTCTCCAGATTCAACCTGATTGGAGATAACCGAACTCACATCTCGGTACTCACTCCATCGAGCCATCATGTTGCAGGCGTTGAGAGCAAGTGCTCCGGCTCCGTCGGGCTGCAAGGTCAAGGCATCGCCGACCAGCTGCTCCGCACGAAGTTCATTCAACTCCCACCCCTCGACGCTGTGGTAGGAGAGAGAGTCGTCTCCGATCTGCCACAGAACGGGGTCGTGGTAGGTGCGAACCATCATGCCGGAATCGTTGCTGAACATGTGGGCCTGCTGGAGGAGTTGGCTGTATGCACTGCCTCCTGCGGAACTCATCGAATCCGCTGCGGAGGAAGCTGCAGCCTGCACCAGCGGATCGCTGGAGGCCTCTGCCAGCCAGCGAAGACTCGGCACTGCTGCCGAATTACCGATCTTTTGCAATGCTGCGATGGAGCCGGTGACCACCCCTTGCTGTGAGGAGTGGAGGCAGCGACAAAGCGGCATGACCGCATCGTCTGCCAGGCGGATGATGCCCTGGATCGCCAGCACTCGTGCGCCCTGCTCCGGCTGGGCGAGTCTCTCCACCAGTCCCGGCATCAGGTACACACCATGATCACTGATGGCCTGATAGAGCCCCTTGGTTCTCTTCAGGAGATCGTCTCCCGAGAAGTACGCATCGAGGGCAGCAGCGATGGCATCGGAATCCATCGAGCGGCGTTTCGTCTCCAGCGAGGTCAATCTCAGCAAGGCACCCATCTGGGCTCCAAGACTGTCGTCACCCGATCGGATGACCTGGATCAACTGGCTGTATCCAACGGCGTCCACCCACTCCAACGCCTCTTCCGAGGTGATGTCGAGGAGTAGTGCCCGCTCGAAACTATTCCTGGCCTCGACGAGTTTCCCCTGCTGGTACAGGTTCACACCATCATCGAGCAACTTCTGGACATCCGGTCGAATCTGGGCAGAAAGGGATCCGGAACTCGTCACGGTAAAAAACAACGTCGCAATGATCACGAATAATACCTGGAGGACTCGACGGTTATCCGATCGTCTCTCCACGACCACCTCGTTCATGCTCATCTTCCCCTTCTGTGTGCTTCACCCGTGGTGGCTACCACCGAACGGAAACACACTTCTCAAAGGTGTATTGAAAAGGTCTTCAGGTTCAAAGGAGTAACGAAAGCAGGAAGACCTTCCCGGCAACACCGAAAAAGTCACCCCTGATACATTCCTCCAGGACATTTCTTTCCGTAACTCTGGATCGAATCTCACCACCCGAGCTGCAGGTGAACTGAAATTTTTCTCCAGAGAACTCATCCCCTCTGCCGATTCACGCCCGAGGAGTCATCGCCGGAAACTCCGGAGATCCTCCAGATGGCACCAAACGGATCGGTGACGAGCCCATGTTGTCTCACAGGACCCCCCTCCTGTCGAGTCCTCGCCTGTAACTCCTCTCATCCTTTCCCCCCCGAGAAGCGATGGGGGTGGGCCGAATCGAGGAAGTGGGTTGCATCGGAGGCCTCTGACCCTTAGCACGGGAGAAAGGAACCAATGTCGCACAAGAAGAGGATACAAGTCTAAACCAATGAGTAACTTACGACCTGAGCAGGGATCCCAACTCTTCATCGACGCCGCACGCGGTGTCGCTGGCGATATGCTGATGGCGGCCCTCGTCGACCTGGGAGTCCCTCAGGAGGTCCTCATCGAGCCTCTCCGCCACGCCTTGCCCCCCCACAAACTCGAGTTTTTCAGCGAAACTCGCCGGGGAATCGTCGTCGGAAGAGCCCGGGTGACTCCCCTCGAGGAGTCCCCTCCCCACCGACACCTCCCCGAACTGCTCGCTGCCCTCGACCACGAGGCGATCCCCCAGCCGGTGCGAGAGGCTGCCACCGCCGTCTACCACGCTCTGGCCGCGGCGGAGGCAAAGGTGCACGGATCGACGCCGGAGCAGGTCCACTTCCACGAGGTCGGCGCCATCGATGCTCAGGTCGATATCCTCGGCACCTTGCTGGCGATCCACTGGCTCCAGCCGCGCGAGATCGTCGTCTCTCCCGTTGCCCTCGGTAGCGGAGAGGTCGATGCCGCCCACGGAATCCTGCCACTTCCCGCCCCTGCGGTGGTGGAGTTGCTCGACGGAGTTCCCACCTGTGCCGGCGCCGCCGGCAGGGAACTGACGACCCCCACCGGCGCCGCTCTGCTGGTCGTGCTTGCCGATCGCTATCACCATGCAGCGGAAGGTATCTCCCGAGCCCAGGGCTGGGGTGCCGGATCGCGGATTGCACCGGCGGGGGATCCGCCAAACATGGTGCGCGCCATGCTGTCGGAAGGAATCGATGCCACAAGTGACACCGTTGCTGTCCTCGAAACTCATCTAGATCACCTCTCCGGTGAAGAACTGGGAGGGCTCATCGATGCCTTGATGGATGCGGGGGCACTCGACGCCATCCTCATCGCTGCTTCGATGAAGAAATCTCGACCGGGACACCTGCTGACCGTCATCGCAGCACCTCGCGACCGGCAGAAGTTGATCCACCAGATCCATCGTCTGACCGGCACCCTCGGTGTCCGGGAACGACTTCAACAGCGCAGCGTCCTGCGCAGGGAAGCGGGCGAGATCGAGGTACTGGGAACCACGGTTCGAATCAAGAAAGCGTGGCTCGGTGATCGCCTCGTCTCGATCCGGGCGGAGCAGGACGATCTGCGTGAAACTGCCCGGTTGAGGGAAATTACCCTCTCCGAGGTGCGTCGACTGGCAGAGATCGAGATGGAGAAAGAGGGTCTTTCCATTGAATGAACCTCCTTTCTCTGCGTCATCCTCAAGACCCACCCCTGGAACAAGTGGTTCCGAGGGGAAGAACAAACGGTCCAACGGGCAGGAATCAGGGGGGTCCGTGGATGTGGAGCAGGATGATGAAGATCGCCGCCTGGTACACCGGCACCTCTCGGGAGACCCTTCCGGTTTCGACAGCCTCTACCGTCGTTACCGCGAACGGATCTTTGCGGTACTGGTCCGCATGCTGCGCAACCGCGAAGATGCTCTGGAGGCGACCCAGGAAGTCTTCATCAGGATTCATCGCGGACTCGATTCCTTCGACCCATCCGGCAGATTTCTCTCCTGGGCTTACCGCATCGCCACCAATCATGCCATCGACAGGATACGTCGACGAAAGGTCCGCAAGGAGACTGCCATCGTCGAGGAAGCGGTGTCGGCAGATTCTGACCTGCGCACGGGAAGAAGTGGTCAATCCTCCGGAGCCGACCAGCTCGAGCGTTCCGAGATCGCCGCGGCGATCCAGAAGGCGGTCGACACACTCGGCGACTCTCACCGAATCGTCTTTACCTTGCACTGCTACGAACACCTCTCCTACGGGGAGATCGCCGCAGTGCTGGGAATTCCGGTGGGCACTGTGATGTCTCGCCTCTACCACGCCCGGCGTAAGATCAGAGATGCACTCCCCCACGACTGGGATCCCGGTGGACCCAGTCGAAGCCGTGGAAGGGAAGAAGAATGAACGACAGTTCCGACCTGCAACGATTCCAGGAACTGGTGGAAGCCTCGGCTCACCGCGAGTTGACCGATGCCGAGACCGCCTTCGTGGGGCGGATCGGATTCCGTTCCGCCGAATGCCGGGAATGGCTCGAGGCCGATGCGGAAATGGTGGCCCAGGCTGTCGAGGAAGATCCGCTGCGGGATGTCCCTGCTGCCACCTCCCTCGACTGGGCCCGCATCGATGCGGGTCTGCGCAGGGCCGGCGCACTGCCCGCCAACCGCAGTCGATCCTGGAGTGCCTGGCCACTCTTACCCGCTGCTGCGGCTCTTGTGCTGTGCATCGGGGTGATTCAGGCGATCCTGAACGAAGGCCTCTCCAGCACCACCCTGGACGGTCACGAGGAGGTGGTCGAAGTTCTCGACTTGCCTGACGGCGATGGAAGTCTCATCCTCCAGGAGGGGGAAGAAGAGGGTGTTCTGATGATCATCCTCTCGAACGGATAGGAATTCGGATGAAAGCCTGGGTCATCACACTGACGCTTCTCTGCTCCCTCTCGACCATCGGTCTGGCAGGAGAGTCCCATCCTTCAAGGCTTTCCACGCTGTCGGTGGCGGTCTCCGTCGATGTGATTCACACCGTTGGCGCCGACAGTGGCGGGATCCCCTCCTCCCTCTCGAAGTACTCCAAATATCTGGGCCGCGCCGGATCCCCGAACTGGAAATTGAATTCCCGGAAGAAGTATTCACTCACCTCGGGGGCCGAAAAACTGGTGACGCTGCCTGGAAAACTGGGCAAGGCACGGATCTCCCTGGATGCCAAGGGCATCGCCACCGTCAAGATCGTGGACATGAAGGGTAAAAGCCTCGGTACTTACCGTTCCAGCCGCTTCCCGCTCGTCATCGCGAACAACCGGCTCAAGATCGGTGGCAAGCCGTACGTCTTCATCCTCGATCGATCCCCCAAGAAATAGCGAGAATTCTGCCCCTCCGACAGAAATCCATTGCAGGGATGCCCCCACAGATCCGATCTTCATTGATATGGAGAGTTACCGGATCGCACTACTGGGACTGGGAACGGTCGGAGGAGCTGTAGTCAAGCTCCTCTCATCGACGCGCAATGAATGTTCTGCCAGGGCAGGACGTCCCATCGAAGTGTCCAGAATCGTGGTGAGGGACATCTCGAAACCGAGATCGATTCCCGCAGACCTCCCCGGCAAGGCGATCGTCACCGATGATCCGATGGAGGCGATTCTCGATGAAGAGATCGACGCCATCGTCGAACTCGCCGGAGGCACCGAGTCTCCACGGGAGTGGATCCGTGCGGCACTGGAACAGGGAAAAGATGTCGTCACGGCCAACAAGGCTGTACTGGCAGTTCACGGCGACGAACTCTTCTCCCTCGCCGATGAACTCGGCAAATCTCTCTACTACGAAGCATCCGTTGCGGCCGCGGTGCCGATACTGCAGGTGATCCAGCAAGGGATTCCTGCCGGCCCCGTCGATCGTCTCACCGGTATTCTCAACGGCACCTGCAATTTCATCCTCGGCCGCCTGGAAGAGATGAGTTTCGAGGACTCGGTTCGCTCGGCACAGGAATCAGGCCTGGCAGAAGCGGACCCGACTCTCGATGTCAGCGGCATGGATTCAGCTCACAAGCTGGCACTGCTCGCCCGACTTCTTCTCGGCTGCAACGTTTCCATCGACCAGTTCAGGATCGAAGGGATCGAAGATCTCTCCCCCCTCGACATCGGCTTCGGCTGGGAGCGTGATCTGAGTCTGAAGTTGATCGGTACGATGCGGCGCAACGGTGAAGGAACTGCCCTCGGCGTGATGCCCTGCTTTCTTCCATCTGCCCACCCGCTCTCCTCGGTTCGTGATGAAGACAACGCCGTGCTGCTCGAGGCGGATCCGTTCGGATCGCTGGTACTGCAGGGCAAGGGTGCCGGTGGGATGCCCACCGCCGGAAGTGTCGTCGCAGACATCCTCAGGGCAGCCCGTGGAGAGAGCATCTCAACTCCCCGATCGGAAGTGGTCGAGAAGATCACCGATCCCGGCGAGTATCCGGTTCGTCACTACCTGCGACTGGAGGTCCCCGACCGTCCTGGAGTACTGGCCAGGGTTGCCGGAGCACTGGCTGCCGAAGAGGTTGGCATCGCTGCCCTCGATCAGCCTGAAAGCCTCCTCTCCACCGTTTCCGAGGTACCGATTCGCATCATGACACACCCCGTCGCAACCACCCGCCTCGACGCCGCTCTCGATCTTCTCGACGAGGATCTACGGAGCATCGCGAGGCCCGTTCGAATTCGGATCGAGGAGTAAAGATGGCAGGTCTCATCGAGAGGTACCGAAACCGTCTCCCCGTCACCTCGGAGACACCGGTGATCAGCCTCGAGGAAGGTTCCACCCCGCTCATCCCGGCCACTGCATTGAGCGCACGTGTCGGTGAGGGTCGTCAGGTATTCCTCAAGTTCGAAGGACTCAATCCGACCGGTTCCTTCAAGGATCGTGGCATGACGCTGGCGGTCTCGAAGGCGATGGAAGAAGGTTGCCGCGGAGTGATCTGTGCTTCGACCGGAAATACCTCCGCCTCTGCAGCAGCCTATGCCGCCCGCGCAGGAGTCCCCTGCTGGGTAGTGCTTCCTGCGGGAAAGGTGGCTGCTGGAAAGCTCGCCCAGGCCATCATTCACGGAGCCCGAGTGATCCCCATCGACGACAACTTCGACGTCGCCTTGCAGCGCGTCATCGAGATCGCCGACGCCGAGGGAATCACCCTGGTGAACTCGGTGAATCCATACCGGATCGAGGGTCAGAAAACGATCTCCTTCGAGATCATCGACGAGCTGGGCGCTGCTCCCGATACGCATTTCCTGCCGGTCGGAAATGCTGGCAACATCACCGCCGCATGGCGTGGCTACAGTGAAGAGAAGAAGTCGGGCCGCATTCCACTGCCACCGCGGATGATCGGCTGTCAGGCTGCAGGATCTGCACCCATCGTCACCGGCAAGGTGGTCGAAAATCCGGAAACGATCGCAACCGCCATCCGCATCGGAAATCCAGCATCCTGGCAAGGTGCTCTCACTGCCATCGAGGAATCCCATGGAGATATCCTGGCAGTGACCGACGATGAGATTCTCAGTGCTTACCAGTTCCTCGCCAGCCAGGAGGGCGTATTCTGTGAACCGGCCAGCGCAGCGAGCGTCGCAGGATTGCTGAAACGACTGGAAACGAATCAGGAGATCGCCCCCGCCGATGGCCGCATCGTCTGCTCACTCACTGGACATGGATTGAAGGATCCCGAGCGTGCAGTCGATGGCACCGTGTTCCCGGAAGCGATCTCTTCAGATCTCGATTCCCTGCGAAGAGCCATGGGACTGTCATGAACCGCTGGAAGATCCACGCACCATCCTCCTCCGCCAATCTGGGGCCCGGCTTCGACGTGCTGGGCCTCGCGGTGCAACTGGGAATCACCGTACAACTGACCACTGGAACTTCCGATGGACTCTCCATCGAGATCACCGGGGAAGGAAGTGACTCGCTGCCACGCGATCGATCTCACCTGATGGTGAGAGTCGCCTCGGAAATTGCAGGAGCAGCAGTCGATTCATCTTGCTGGAAGATTCACAGCACCATCCCCATGGCTCGAGGACTGGGATCGAGTGCCGCCGCTCACGCTTGCGGTATCGCAGCAGGCCTGATCCTGCGGGATGGCTCCCTTGCCGGTGACGAGGAGTTGTTTCAACGCCTCTCCGACCTGGAGGGGCACCCCGACAACGCAGCCGCATGCATCGGCGGGGGATTCCAGGCCGGAGGACGTGCTGCCGAAGGATGGCAGCGGTCGCCCCTCACCCTTCCCGGAGAGACGAGGCTATTGCTTCTGATCCCGGAAGTTCCCCTGCCCACCGTCGAAGCTCGTGCAGCCCTTCCCGAGGAGTACTCTCGATCGGATGTGATCTCCAACCTCGCATCGATGGCGACGTTGATCTCGGGCCTCGCCTCCGGCAACTGGAGAGATGTGCAAGTTGGATGCAGCGACCGGATCCACCAGCGCTATCGCTTGCCACTGATCCCTGGGTTGTCGTCCGCACTGGAGACTCTTGCTGCCACCGATGGACTTCACGGTGCATGGCTCTCAGGAGCTGGCCCGACCCTCGCCGCCTTCCTCCCCGACCGATCTCGCGATGAAGAGATCGCAGAGGCTGCGGCAAATCAGCTGGCTGCGGCGGGAACTCCCTGCCAGGTTCACATCGTCGAGATCGATGAGACTGGTTTTCAGGTGGAGGAACTCCAATGACTCCGTCAGAACTGAAGAAACCTGTGCTGGTGATGAAGTTCGGGGGCACCAGTGTCGCAACACCTGCACTGATCAAGAACGCTGCTCAGCGTATTTCACGCTGTCGAGAAGATGATCTCCACGTGGTATGCGTCGTCTCGGCGATGGGAGATACAACCAATCAGCTCACTTCGTTGGCCAGAGAGATCAGTCGCCGCCCCTCCAGCAGGGAGATGGATGTACTGCTCTCCGCTGGAGAGGTGCAATCGATGGCTCTGCTCTCGATGGCACTGACCGAACTGGGTGTTCCTGCCATCTCGTTCACGGGGCAACAGGGCGGAATACTGACCGACGCCAGACACGCCGATGCGAGAATCCTCCACATCGATCCTGCAAGGGTCGTCGAGGCGCTTCATCACGACAGCGTCGTGGAACTGGCTGGCTACCAGGGCATCGACGAGCAGCAGGAGATCACGACCCTCGGGCGCGGAGGATCCGATACCAGCGCAGTGGCGATGGCCGCCGCACTGGGCGCAGAGCGCTGCGAGATTCTCACCGATGTCAGCGGTGTCTTCACCGCCGATCCAAGAATCGTCCCGGGCGCGCACCAGATAGATTCTCTCAGTTATGACGAGATGCTCGAGATGGCGAACCTGGGAGCAAAGGTGCTCCACGGGCGATCGGTCGAACTGGCACGGCGGTTTGAGGTTCCCCTGGTGGTCGCCTCATCGACGGAAGATCAGCCAGGTACCCGAATCATCGGAAAGGACAAGAAGATGGAAGAAGTCGTGGTTCGAGCGGTCACCGATGACCGAAATGTACGCAAGGTATCCATCCTTGCAGTTCCGGATGAACCTGGAATCGCTGCGCGTCTCTTCAGTGGCCTGGGAGCGCAGGGCGTCAACGTCCGGCTGATCGTTCAGGCCCAGAGTCATGAGGGACACAACGACATCACCTTCGTCGTCCCGGGAGATACCCTCATCGACAAGAAGGATATCGAGACGGTGGTCAGCGAGGTGGGAGGCTCATCGTGGATCGTCGATGACGACGTCGCACTTCTCAACATCGTCGGAGAAGGGATCTCGAGAGAACCTGGCCTCGCGGGAAAGATCTTCTCGGTACTGGCTCACAATCAGATCAACCTTGACCTGATCTCTTCCTCGAACCTGGTCATCACCTGCGTGGTTCCCGAGAAGGACCTCGTCAGAGGCGCAAGAGCTCTACACGAGGCCCTCATCGAAACCGATTCCGACTAGCGCTTCAGGACTCCAGGTACTCCTCCACCGGAGGGCATGAACAGACCAGGTTCCGGTCTCCGAACGCCTGATCGATTCGTGCCACCGCAGGCCAGAACTTGGCGACCTTCTGGTGAGGAGCGGGATATGCCGCAATCTCCCTCGAATAGGGGTGCGCCCACTCATCCGCTGCGATCATCATCGCGGTATGAGGAGCATTGCACAGCGGATGGTCCCCCTCGGGGTAGGTTCCCTCCTTCACCTGCATCGCCTCGGCATGAATACCGACCATCGCCTGGATGAATCGATCGATCTCCCCCTTCGATTCACTCTCGGTCGGTTCGATCATCAGTGTGCCTGCCACGGGCCAGGACATGGTAGGTGCGTGGAATCCGTAATCGATCAATCGCTTGGCAACATCATCTACGGTGATCCCTGCACTCTCCTTGAGCACCCGGGTATCGATGATGCACTCATGCGCAACCATGTCGTTGATGCCGCGATAAAGCACCGGATAACAGCCGGCGAGTCCGCTGGCGATGTAGTTGGCGGAAAGGATGGCGACCTCGGTCGCCTTGTTGAGACCGCTAACTCCCATCATCCGGATGTATGCGTAGGAGATGGGTAAGATCATGGCGCTTCCGAAGGGTGCTGCCGAGATGGGCAGGATCGCCTTCTCACCACCGGTCTTCCGTTCTGGATGACCGGGCAGGAACGGAGTCAGGTGGCTGGCCACGCCGATCGGCCCCATACCTGGTCCGCCACCTCCATGGGGGATACAGAAGGTCTTGTGGAGATTGAGGTGGCAGACATCTGCGCCGATATCTCCAGGCCTGCAGATTCCCACCATCGCATTCATGTTCGCGCCGTCGAGGTACACCTGTCCGCCCGCCTCGTGAATCATCGAGCAGACCTCGGAGATGGTCGTCTCGAAGACACCGTGCGTGGATGGATAGGTCACCATCAAGGCAGCGCATCGAGTCCCGTACTCGGAAATCTTCTCCTCCAGATCCTCGAGGGAGATGTTTCCATTCGAATCGCAGCGCACCACTACCACCGTCATGCCAGCCATCGAAGCGCTGGCCGGGTTGGTTCCGTGGGCCGACTGCGGGATGAAGCAAACATCTCTTTCCGAATCTCCACGGGACTCGTGATATTCACGGATCACCATCAAGCCGGCATACTCACCCTGAGATCCTGCGTTCGGCATCAATGAGACCGCATCGAAACCAGTGATCTCCTGGAGCCACGATTCCAGTCTGTCGAAAAGGATCTGGTATCCGGCTGTCTGTTCCTTGGGAGCAAACGGGTGAAGGTTGCTGAAACCCGGATAGAGGATCGGGAACATCTCTGCTGCAGCATTCAACTTCATCGTGCAGGAACCGAGTGGAATCATCGCGGTGTTGAGTGCGAGATCCTTCGTCTCCAGGAGGTGCATGTAACGAACCAGTTCCATCTCAGATCGATAACGGTGGAATACTGGATGTGTGAGGAACTCGCTCTTGCGGGCGACCTCCTGCGGGTACTCCTCACTGCACTCTTCGGCAACGGCGTCGAGATCGATCGAACCGGCAGTGGCTCCGAAGATCTGCAACACCGACAGGATGTCCGCTCTCCTGGTCGTCTCGTCAAAGGTGATCCCCACCGAACCATCGCCGTAATAACGAAGGTTTCGTTTTTCACCGACGCTACGATTCCGGAGTTCCTCCTCGGAGATCCCCTCGGGGACCACCTTCACCGTGTCGAAGCGGATGGCATCGACCACTTCATGGCCGAGGCTGGAGAGGCTCCTGGCGAGGATCTCCGTCTGCAGACGAATCCTCCTGGCGGTGGTTTTCAGCCCTTCAGGTCCATGATGTACCGCGTACATTCCGGCACAGACCGCCAGCAGAACCTGAGCGGTGCAGATGTTACTGGTCGCTCGATCGCGTCGGATGTGTTGCTCCCGCGTCTGCAGTGCCAGACGTAGGGCATCCTCCCCTTGCGAATCTCGGGAGACCCCAACCAGTCGACCCGGCAGCTGTCTCTGGTACTTTTCGCTCGTTGCAAGGTATGCCGCGTGGGGACCGCCGAATCCCATGGGGATCCCGAATCTCTGGGTCGATCCGACCACCATATCCGCCCCCGCTTCTCCGGGCGGACGTAGCAGTGTCAAGGAGAGGAGATCCGCAGCCACCACCACCAGCGCTCCCGCTTCGTGGGCACGTGTGCAAATTCCCTCGAGATCCATCACCCGTCCGTCGGTGTCCGGGTACTGCAAGAGCATTCCGAAACAGCGCGATGGAAAGGTGAAATCTTCATGATCGCCGATCACCACCTCGATGCCGAGGGGCAGCGCTCGACCGCGGACGATCTCGATCGTCTGCGGATGACACTTCTCCGAGATGAAGAAGAGATCGCAAGCCTCACCCTTGCGGGTTCGGTCCTGGATCCTGTGGCACATCGTCATCGCCTCTGCTGCCGCGGTTCCCTCGTCAAGCATCGAGGAGTTCGAGACCTCCATCGCCGTCAAATCGCAGACCATCGTCTGGTAATTGAGGAGAGCTTCGAGACGACCCTGGCTGATCTCTGGCTGATACGGTGTGTATGCGGTGTACCAGCCGGGTGCTTCCAGTATCCCCCTCTGGATCACTGCAGGCGTGATGCAATCGTGGTATCCGTTGCCGATGTGAGATCGGAATCGATCATTCCTGCTGGCGAGATCCTGTAGCTCGCACAGAACTTCCGATTCGGTGATGGCTTCGTCCAGTTGCAGTTGACCGCTGAAGCGAATCGCCTCGGGAACCGTCTTGTCGATCAGTTCCTCCATCGATGCGACTCCCACAGCCTGGAGCATCGCCTCGATATCGGTGGAGTTCGGTCCAATATGGCGATCCCGGAACAGATCTCCGGAGTCGAGCAGGTCGGCGAGTGAGCGAGACATGCGAATCCTTCACTATCAAGGGTCTAGCAGATGCACCTCGTGGCCACTGAATTTCAGTCTATACCCTATCGCCGACGGCAGTTGGCGGCAACCAAACCAGCCCCCCCGGGACGGTGGCATCGAGGGATCGAGCCAGTTCTAATGCGCCACGTGTGGTGACGATCAGAACCCTGCAGAGGAGACCTCGATGGAAAACCAAACTTTCACTCCCGGGATTCCCGAAAATGAACCGATTCTCGGCTTTGCCTCCGGATCCCCGGAACGAGCTTCTCTCGAGATGCGGCTCGACTCGATGGCCTCGGAGATTCCAGAGATTCCCTGCATCGTCGGCGGCGAACCGATCTTCACCGGAGACATCCGGGAACAGCGCTGCCCTCACGATCACTCCAAGGTGCTCGCCCGCTGGCACGCAGCCACCCCCGAGGTGGTCCAGAAAGCAGCCGATGCGGCAAGCCGAGCATGGAACGAGTGGTCCAGCACCAGCCAGCAACTTCGCTCTGCAGTGATGGAGCGTGCTGCCGTGCTGCTCCAGGGCCCGTGGCGTGATGAGCTGAATGCATCGACGATGCTTTGCCAGTCAAAGACGGTGTTCCAGGCCGAAGTCGATGCGGCTTGTGAACTGATCGACTTCTTTCGGTTCAACAATTACTTCGCGATGGAACAGATCCCGGCAGACCAACCGCTGAAAAACCCTACCGGCACCTGGAATCATGTCGACTACCGGCCACTGGAGGGATTCGTCTACGCAGTCACTCCCTTCAA
Source organism: uncultured Planctomycetia bacterium (assembly GCA_964412635.1). GTDB lineage: Bacteria > Planctomycetota > UBA8108 > UBA1146 > UBA1146 > QNYK01. The sequence continues at coordinate 30,618 of CAYPPQ010000009.1, forward strand.
CTTCACCTCGATCTCTGCGAACCTGTGTTGTGCTCCCGCTCTGATGGGAAACACAGTCGTCTGGAAGCCGTCCGAACATTCAGTTCTTTCGAACTGGTACGCACTGAAGATGCTGGAAGAGGCGGGACTCCCTCCCGGCGTGATCAACTTCGTACCAGGAGATCCTGCTGCCATCACCAGCGAGGTTCTGGGACGCCATGACTTTGCGGGTCTGCACTACACCGGCTCGACTGCGGTCTTTCGTGATCTATGGGGTGAAATCGGAAGTAACCTCGAACGATTCAGGAACTACCCCAGAATCGTCGGAGAAACAGGAGGCAAGGACTTCATCTTTGCCGACCCCAGCGCAGACCTGGCGACCCTCTCCACCGCCTGCATTCGTGGAGCATTCGAGTATCAGGGGCAGAAATGCTCCGCAGCCAGTCGTATCTACATCCCGAGGAGTCTGTGGGGCGACCTGAAGGAGATGCTGGTCGAAACGACACGCTCCATAGACATGGGAGATGTTCGAGATTTCAAGAACTTCATCGGAGCGGTGATCCATGAGGGCTCCTACCAGAGAAACCTGCAGGCGATCGAACAGGCACGGGAATCGAGCCAGTGCGACATCCTCGTCGGGGGAGAATGCGACAACTCGCATGGATGGTTTGTTTCGCCGACGATCATCGAATGCCAGGATCCCCGCTCCCACACGATGGAAACCGAGTTGTTTGGACCGGTTCTCTCCGCCTACGTCTACGAGGATTCGCAACTGGACGCCTGTCTCGACCTGGTCGACTCGACCAGTCCCTATGCACTCACGGGAGCCGTCTTCGCCAGTGATCGCATCGCGGCACAGAGAGCAGCCGCTCGCCTGAGATACAGTGCAGGAAACTTCTATATCAACGATAAACCCACCGGCGCGGTGGTCGGTCAGCAACCGTTCGGAGGAGCTCGTGCCTCGGGGACAGATGACAAGGCCGGATCTGCGCTCAACCTGCTGCGCTGGGTCGCTCCGCGGACGGTCAAGGAGAACTTCTCCCCACCGACAGACCACCGATACCCGCACATGTCCTGATCGGAATTCTAACCCGGAGACTCCATAACTTTTACCGCAACTTTCACTCATTTGCGGGGTTTCACCACCCTGTAAGTACTTGAAAGAAGCAGGATGGCGACGGGGAAGAAATGGCATCTTTTCAGGATAGTCCCCCCTGCGAGTTTTCTGTGACGCTAGGTTCTTTGGGGGTTGATGTCTCACCTCGATACACCTGCTGGCCTGGTGTCCACATTTCGGGAGAAAATAGTCGATGACTCACCTTTACTCGCGAGGCGTTGAATACGCAATTCGATGCCTGCGACTGCTCGCCATGAATCCAGCCCTTCCCAGAACCGTCATGGACCTGTGCGAGGAAGCCAAATTACCCGAGCATTTCACCCGGAAGATGCTGCAGCCTCTGGTACGCCAGGGAATCCTCAAGAGCCATCGCGGCCCTGGAGGGGGATTCGTGTTCGCCAGGCCTCCGGCGGAGATCTCGCTGCGGATGGTGGTCGAGGGAATCGAGGGAGGGCCCCGAACCGACTACTGCTTGCTCGGTGAGCCCGAGTGCTCGGCGGAGAAGCCCTGTCCCCTCCACCACCAGTGGAAACAGATCTGCGATCTCTCGAATCAGTTGCTCGACCAGACGACGATCCTCGATCTGACCAAGGGTTGGGATGGCCGGGATTCTCTCAACGGTTTGCAACTCGGGGGAGATACGGAGCAGGAAGACAGCGCACCAGCCGCCACCACGGGACGGCGCTTTCTGCCACGCAACTGACTGCGTCAGGGTAACTGCTCACGCCTCCGCTGCGGGATCGACAATCCCTTCCCGCAGCAGGTCGGCAAGACGTACGACTCCCTGCGGCGATCTGTCCTCCTCGAGTACCACCAGACAGGTGATCTCCTGAGACCTCATCCTGGCCAGAGCATCGACTGCCAGGGCATCCGCCTCGATGATCCCCTCCACTTCTGAAGAAGTTGAAGAGCTGCTGTCTCGCCGACTGACTCTCCAGGCATCTGCGATGGAGAGATGTAGTGGAGAGTCTGATTGGGTCAGCAACCTCCGCAGATCTCCATCGGTGAAGACTCCCATGAAGATGCCACTCGAATCGACCACACACGACATTCCCAGTCCCTTGCCCGTCATCTCGACAAGTAACTCGGCAACGGTCTGGTCATCACGAACCACCGGTAAATCATCACCCTGGTGCAACAGATCCTCGCAACGTACCAGCAATCTGCGGCCCAATGCTCCCTCCGGATGGAATCGAGCAAACTGCTCTGCCGTGAACCCTCTTGCATCCAGCAAGCTCATCGCCAGTGCATCGGCGACCGCCAGTTGCAGTACCGAGCTAGTCGTCGGAGCCAGCGACAGTGGGCCCGCCTCGCCGAGGGCAGGGATTTCCACCACCACATCCGAGAGCTTGGCGGCGGGAGAATTCGCATCTTCACAGATACAGATGATTCCGTCGCCTACCCTGCGGAAGTGACGGAGAAATCTCACCAGTTCCTCCGTTTGCCCGCTCTTTGACAGGGCCAGCAGGATGTCGCCACTACCCACCACTCCAAGATCGCCATGCAAGGCTTCGATGGGATGCAAGAAGAGAGCCTGGGTGCCGGTACTGGCGAGTGTTCCAGCGACCTTCTGTGCGATGCTGCCACTCTTCCCGACACCTGAAACGAGCACCCTCCCGGGCGCATCTACCAGACGTCGCACCGCCTCCTCGAAGGAGGATCCGAGACCGCTTGCCAGTTGTTGCAGCGCCCTGGCTTCCTGCTCGATGACCTCTCGGCCAATCTGAAGGCTGTCAGACACGGTCCATCTCCATCTCACCAGAGGTGAATTTCCCGGGTCATCGTGCCCAGGGGACGCAGGAGAGGCGTATTCCCCTCGGTGCGATGAGCCATCGTGCGGTGAATTGACGATTCTCGCAAGGAAAGGCTCAAGGAACTGCCTCGATGTGCCGAAGAACTCTGAAGAGTCGAATTACTTCTGGAGGCCGAGATGCACGAGGATCCACGGAAAAACCGATCTGAGAAGGCCACCGAGGTCTCCGAAACCACCGACATCGCTCCCAGCAGAGAAGCACAGTGGCTGGATGTGGTCAGCCACCCCGCCGCTCCTCTCCCTCCGCAGATGGCTCCTCTCACCGTCGTCGAGGAGATCCCCGCCGAGGAAACGGTGGCAGATGCCGATCCTTCACAGGCACTACCGCTGCTGAGAATTCTGGCGATTGTCGCGCTGACCCTGATCTTCTTGCTCGGCTGGCAGGGAACCGCCGGAGACAGTTCCGAGATGAGTCCCATCCGAAACGCCGGGATTCTGGAACTCACCCCTGCCCCCTCACCGGCGCAAGGTTAGCCCTCCGAGAGGTCCAGCTTCTTCCTCATCTGCGCGATTCGATCGCGCGCACTCTGACCCTCCAGCACCGGCTTCTCCTCCTCGACGATCACCTTTCGATCCAGTAGCTCTTCGGGGATGTCCGCGAGAAAGCGGCTCTCCTCGCACTCCACTTCCTTGCCAAAACGCCTTCGCGTTCGTGCCATCGAGAGGACCAGGTGATCCATCGCCCGGGTCATCGCCACGTAGAGGAGCCGCCGCTCCTCCTCCTCACCTCGATCCCCGTCCTCGGCAAGAGCACGACGATGTGGAATCAGCCCCTCCTCGATCCCGGCCAGATACACCAGCGGGAACTCGAGGCCTTTTGCACTGTGAAAGGTCAACACCGATAGTACTTCCCCCTGCTCCTGATCCTGTTCGTCTCTGGGGTCGAGGGCGATGTCTCGTAACCAGTTCTGCAACTTGCCGATGCCGTTCTTCTCCTCGTAATGCGAGATGGAATCGAGAAGTCCTTCAACGGTGTTTCGTCTCGCCTCCAGATCGCTGGCATCGGAATCGGCGATGTGGCGCAGGTGGTCGTCGTACTTGACATCTTCCAGCAACTGACACAGCGCCTTTCTACCGTCAAATGCCACGCTCGATCGCGCCTCTTCGAGGGCACAGATCAGCTGTCGAGCTCCCTCTCTCGACAACGGTGAGATCTCCTCCAGGCAGGCGGAATCACCGAGGATCTCCTGTACACCGCAGCGGCGGCTCCTCGCCATTCCATCGACCTTTTCCCTCGCGACCTTTCCGAAGCCCCTTCTGGGAGTGTTGAGAATCCGAAGTAATGCGATGTCATCGGTAGGAAAGATCACACAGCGAAGAAATGCGATGACATCTCGGACCTCACGCCGGTCGAAAAAACTCTTTCCACCGATGATGGTGTACGGGATCTGGAAGAAACGAAGTTTCTCCTCGAACGGTCTCGCCTGGATCGCAGACCGCAGGAGCAAGGCCTGTTTCGACAGGGATAATCCACGCTGCTGTGCCCGATGGATCGACCCCACCACCTCCGAGGCTTCTTCCATATCTCCTTCACAACTCAGCATCGGAATCGCCTGTCCCGGCCCTCGTTGCGACACCAACTGCTTGGGGTGCCGGCGAGGATTGGCAGCGATCACCGAGTTGGCAGCTTCCAGGATCGACCCCACCGATCGGTAGTTCTTCTCCAGTGTCACCACATGAGCCGCAGGAAAATCACTGCGGAAGAAGAGAATCTTCTCCACCTCGGCTCCTCGAAAACCATAGATCGACTGGTCATCATCCCCCACCACGCACAGATTCTGCCGTGTGCCGACCAGCGCTCGGGCAAGCCGGTACTGTGCGGAATTCGTATCCTGATACTCGTCGATCAGGAGATGCTCGAAACGCTCGGACCAGCGCCTTGCAACCTCCGCATTCTCTTCCAGCAACTTCACTGGCAGATGAATGAGGTCATCAAAATCGACGGCATTCAATCCTCGCATCCTGTCGATGTAGCGCAGGAAACTGCGGGCACACAGTTCTTCAAAGGGATCGGCCGATCTCTCGAGCGCTTTTTCCGGCGACAGGAACTCCGACTTCCAGCGTGATATCGCCCCCTTGACCTCCTCGACCCTCGCATCCGCAGTACTCATTCCCGCAAGATCCCGGACGATCTCGGTGAGGACACCATTCACATCGGAATCGTCGTATATGGGGAATCGCGAGCGTAATCCACAGAGGGCGTGTTCTTCCCGTAGCAATCGCAAGCCAAAGCCGTGAAAGGTCGCAAGAAGCGGCATCGGATCGAGATCGGGATACATCCGTTTCAGGCGATCCCGCATCTCCCTGGCTGCCTTGTTGGTGAAGGTGATTCCCAGGATCGAATCGCCTGCGATGCCCTGATGGGCCATCAGATGAGCGATTCGATAGGTGATGACCCTGGTCTTGCCGGTACCGGCACCTGCCAGGACCAGCAGTGGCCCCCCAGGGTACTCCACCGCTTCTCTCTGTTGTGGATTCAGTACGGACAGGTCGAGTCGCATCGGTGAGGTTCCTCCGGGCGGAATCCTAGCCGCATCGAAGCGTCTGTGCGAGGGTTGCCGAGAAGAGTTCGATCGACCAGACTCTTCAATACAATTTTGGATGCCGTGAGGAGTACCCGATGAGAAGAAGAGCTTTCCTCCTGAGAGGAGCCGCCGCCGGCTTCGGATTCCTCGCCAGTTCCGGGGTTCGCGGAGAAACAGGCGCGGCAGGTACTGCCCCCGATTGTGCCGTCATCATCTCGACCTGGCCCTTCGGGAAGGCCGCCAATCTCGAAGCTCTCGCCATCCTGGAGGCGGGGGGAACTGCCCTCGATGCGGTGGAGGGTGGAGTGATGACCGCCGAGGCGGACAGTTCCATCACCACCGTCGGCTACGGGGGATTTCCCAACCGTGATGGCGAGGTGGAACTGGACGCCGCGATCTTTGACGGTGGTAGCAGGGATGGGGGGGCGGTGTGCGCACTGACCGGATACCGACATCCTGTCCAGGTGGCTCGCAAGGTGATGGACCGATCTCCACACCTGATGCTGGTCGGGGAGGGTGCCTCCAGTTTTGCAGGTTCCTGTGGGTTTTCCCGCGAGGAGACTCTCTCCGAGGGGGCCCGAGAAGCGTATCGAAAGTGGAAGAAAAAGCACCCCGACGGCGACGGCAAGGCGGAGGGCCACGATACCCTCGGTCAGGTCGCCCTCAGTCGATCTGGATCGATCGCTGCTGCTTGCACCAGTAGCGGCATGGCGTGGAAACTGCCCGGCAGGGTGGGAGATTCGCCCATCATCGGCCATGGCCTGTATGCCGACGATCGGGTCGGAGGCTGTGTAGCCACCGGCATGGGAGAGGAGATCTCCAAGGTGTGTGGATCCTTCCTGGTAGTGGAACTGATGCGACAGGGTGCCACCCCCGATGAGGCGATCGCAGAGACTCTCGATCGAATCGCCAGCAGACCGGGTCAGAATCCACAGGTTCAGGCTGCCTTCGTCGCACTGTCGAGAGACGGAAGTCACGGAGCTGGAGCCATCGGTTCCGATTTCCACTTCGCCATCACCAGAGATCAGGAGACCCAGGTCATCAAGGTCACTTCCAGGAACAAGAAGGGCTAAATCGATGGACGACACGTCACGGCAGAACAGATCCGAGGGTCGAGGTGTGGTGGCAGCAGCTGAGCCTCTGGCAGCCACTGTCGGGACGGCAATCCTCGAGCAGGGAGGAAACGCCATCGATGCTGCAGTCGCCGTCGGTTTTGCCCTGGCAGTCACCTACCCCGCTGCAGGCAACCTCGGCGGAGGTGGATTTCTGGTCGCTTCCATCGGTAGGGAAAATTCGAAACCAAAAAAGGTCTGCCTCGATTTCAGAGAAGTGGCACCTGCAGCAGCCACCGTCGACATGTACACCCTTGCCTCCGCTGCAGGATTCCCCGATGCCTCTCTGCTGGGTCACCTCGCCTCGGGGGTTCCCGGTTCCGTTGCAGGCCTCCTCACTGCCCTCGATCGCTGGGGCACGATGACGCGTAAGCAGGTCATCGACCCCGCCCTCAACCTGGCCCGCGACGGTTTCCCCCTCGGCGACAGAACTCATCGGATGCTCGCAGGTTCCTCCAGTACTCGCATGAAGACCTTCGAGGCGACTGCAGAGATCTTCTATCCGGGAGGAACTGCCGTGCCTGCCGGTGCGAATTTCAAGCAACTCGACCTCGCACGCACCCTTGAATCGATCCGGGAACACGGCAGTGCCGGATTCTACGACGGCGAGGTGGCGGACCACATCGCCGTGGAGATGAAGCGCGGAGGCGGCCTCATCACCAGCAAGGATCTTCTCGATTATCGACCCGTCGAGAGGAAACCGGTGCAGTTCTCCATCGGGAGCGGGTCCGCCCTCTCGATGCCTCCCCCCTCCTCGGGTGGTCTCTGCCTCGCCCAGATGTCAAGGATGCTCGAGCGGTTCGAGATCAGCGGAAGTGATGCCGAATCGCCGGAACTCTATCACCTGCTGGCAGAAGTGATGCGAAGGTCCTTTGCCGATCGGAATCAATACCTTGGAGATCCTGATCATGTCGATTGCAAACGATCGATGCTGGAGGACCTTGCACGGCTCGATTCTCGAGCCAGCACGATCATGCCGGGAAAGGCATCGACCTCGGCACAATTCCTGGAGTCGACCAGTTCGGAAAAGGAGAGCGAACAAACCACACACTACTCCGTGCTCGATTCGCACGGAAACGGCGTGGCGGTGACAACCACTCTCAACGGCTCCTTTGGCAGCAAGGTCGTCGTCCCGGGTGCTGGTTTCCTGCTCAATAACGAGATGGATGATTTCACCGCCCAGCCAGGAAAGCCAAATCTGTTCGGCCTGGTTCAGGGATCGGCCAACTCCGTCGCCCCCGGCAAGAGACCACTCTCCTCGATGAGTCCCACGGTATTACTCTCACCCGATGGCAAGGTCGACGGTGTGCTGGGAACTCCAGGAGGCCCCACCATCATCACCAACGTGTTCCAGGTTCTGCTCGGATTGACGCGGCTGGGGCTGTCACCGGAGAACTCGGTGACCTCTCCCAAGATTCATCATCAGTGCCTTCCCGATCAGATTTTCCTCGAAAAATCTGTCCCCACCTCCACCCGAAATGCCCTCTCCAGCCTCGGTCACCAGCTCTCTCAGCGCTCATCCATCGGTGATTTCCAGTTGATCGCCAGAGCTTCAAAGCGTGGCATGGTAGGAGTTTGTGACCCCAGGGGGGGCGGTAAGGTCTCTTACACTACTCGGTAGCGATTTCTGGCAGTATTGGCAGGATCTACTCCTTGAGTAAGCATTTGCTTCGATATACATTCCACGCTAACATTCTTGTTGTAATGCCGAACTTCCTCAACGGGGGTGGTGTTTCGCAAGGATGGCCAGTGGTCATCACGGGTTATTTATACCGGCTAGAAAAACAACTTATTACAGCTCCATAGGTGACCTTCACCAACAGGAGCTGGGCGCCTCAGGAGTTGAATACTCCCATTCGGAGGGATGGTGTTATGCGTCCTGTTCTACATTCATTACCCGTAATTATTACGGTTTTGTTACTCACTAACATGGCATTCGGCCAGCAATCGTTGACGATCCAGGACACCGATGTTCTGGGACTGTCCGCGAACTCCATGAACATCACCATGGATGCCACCGATGATGTTCAGGGCTTTGTCCTCGCCATCGGCTATGACGACATGATGGTCACTGCCACCGGCATCTCGACATCAGGAGATGCTACGTCAGCAGAACTCATCGTACCCGAGATCCTCTCCGGTGGGGCAACCCTTGGAGTGGTGATGGATGCGAATCCTCCCTACGATGGAAATGTAATTCCTGCAGGTTCAGGAATCGAGATCGCAACTCTGGAGATGACACCCAAGGTTGTCGTCACCGCCGATACACCGGTCTCCATCAACTTCCAGGATGGAACCATCAACTCTCCACCTCTTGACAACATCCTCGTCCAGAACGGGCTTTCTGTTGGCGCAGGAGATGGTCTCACGTTGAACAACGGCACACTGACCCTTCTGGAGCCTCCCCCGGCATCGCTGAGCATGGAAAACGGATCCGCTCCTGCAGATGGCAGTGGAGCTACCGGTGATGCTCGTGTCCTTCTGGACAACAGCCTCGGTGGAGTTCAAGGATTTGTCACGGCAGTGACTCATGATCCAGCAACCATCACCCTTGAATCGATCAGCCTCGGTGAAGCCACAACTTCTGCAGGTGCGGAGTTCTCTCTTGCGAACTTCTACCCTGAAGGGGGAACACTCGGTGTCGTACTCGACTTCGAAGCTCCCTTCGAGGCGCAGACGATTCCCATGGGTGCTGGCCTTCACATCGCCACCTATTCCTACTCCTGCAACAACGAGAACATTTATGTTCTCGAGGAACCAGGCACTCCTCCTCCTGCTGAAACAAGCGCATTGACGCTGGCAGATGACACCCTTGGAGAGCCTCGCCTCGATAACGTACTCGTCATTGCTGGCCTGTCCGTTGCGCCACTGCTCGAGCATGGTCTCTTCACCTGCGAGCCAGTGGGGATTCCGGCAGAGGATACGACCTTGTGGATGGAAACCCACTTTGACGAGGGTGCGGGTAACTACGCATACCACGGTCAAACCGGGGATCTGTGCTTCTTCTACTCCGATGAAGACGACTACATCCAGGGTTTCACCTTCACGATCTGTTACGACTGCAATCTGACGATTCATGAGGATTCCTGGGAATTCAACGGATCCATCCTGGACCAGGTCGGTGTCGAGTACACCACCGTTCAGGTCGATGACGATCCCGATGACGGTGACGGCTGCGAACTCATCGTCGCCCTGCTGATGGATGCCCTTCCACCATTCGAGGGACAAACACTTCCTCAGACTGTGGAGACTTCAGGAGATAATCAGGACGGCCGCCTGCTCGTCGGAAAGATGCGCGGCACCGTGGACATGGATGCTGAATGTAATGAGCATCAGCCCATCGAATGGTGCAACGACATCAACGGTAACGGTGGAGTAACCCTCTACAACAACGTGGTCATCGATTTCGAATCGATCCAGGTGTACGAGCGTAACGACACCTCCGTGTATGTTGTCCCCGAGGAGATCTTCCAGCGTGGCGACTGCAATAGCGACGACACGGTAGACCTTGCGGATTCCGCCACGATGCTGGGTAACCAGTTCAACGGACATCCGATCTTGTGCCCGGATGCATGTGACTCCAACGACGATGGAACGTTGAACATGGCGGACTCCGTCTACCTGCTCAACTGGCTCTTCAAGTTCGGCGACATTCCGCCGGCACCGGGGCCCTTCGAAGACGGACCGGATGCGACCACGGATGACACGCTTCCGGTGTGCGATAGCGACGATACAAACTGTTGATTCCCGGATAGGTTCAGGCTCATTCCCGAAGGAGTGAATTCTTCGAGCTTACCGGGGAAATACAGGTCGATAGTCAGCACCTGCTTCCCTCCGAGGCAGTGCTGGAAGTGGACCGGGAGTCTGAAACCTACTCCAGTGACACTTTCATCCGAAAAGGTGTCTTGGCCCTGCTCTGATCTACAATCAGAGCAGGGCCATTTTTCATCATCGAGGCAACAACCCCGGATCAGTCGGGGCAGAATCCTTGCTCACCCACATTCATGAGATCATCATTCCCCGGGAACCCCGGGAGGCACATGAAGGCGATCCTGTTCGATCTATTTGGCACGCTGGTTCCCAACCTTCCCTCGGCAGCGTGGGAAGCCTGCAGCGATGCCATTGCCAGCACTCTCAACATCGATCGCATGTTGTACAGGCAGCTCTCACACAACCGCTTCAAGGATCGGATGACCGGCAAGGTCGCCGACGGTGATGATCAGTTCGATTCAATCCTCGAAGAAACCGGTATCGAAACGAGTCGAGAGTCACGCAGGGAAGCAGCCAGATTGAATCGCGAGCTGCTCGGCAAGATCCTGATTGCCAAACCTGAGACACTGGAAACCCTGGATGGGATTCAATCTCGTGGACTCAAACTTGGCCTGATTACAGACTGCTCCACCTCCGCTCCAGAGTTGCTGGACGAAACCCCTCTCGGGGGGTACTTCGAGGCTCGCTCCATCTCTGCCTACCTGGGAGTTCGAAAACCGGACTCGAAGATGTATAACCATTGCATCGCTATGCTCGGAGTCGATGCTTCCGATTGCATCTACGTGGGAGACGGCAACTCGGAGGAGTTGGTGGGTGCTCGTCAATGCGGCATGAAAACGGTCTGGGTCGACAACCGTGAAGAACAGCACTGGCACGAGAGATTCGTACCCGATGGCGATTACACGGTGAACTCCTTGACAGAACTTCTGCCGATCATCGATTCATACAAGCAAGGAAACGAGAAGTAACATGAGTCTAGAATCTGTAGTCATCGACACCGGACCTGATCCTACCGTCTCCGTCATCTGGCTACACGGTCTCGGAGCAGATGGGCATGACTTCGAACCGATCATCCCTTTACTGGGTCTCGATCACGTCGGGCCCTTTCGATTCATCTTTCCCCACGCACCAGTCATACCGGTCACCATCAACAACCACATGTCGATGAGAGCCTGGTACGACATCCTCGAGATCTCCATCGATCGAAAGGTCGATGAGGCGGGAATCCGCCACAGTTCCACCCTCATCGAGAACCTCATCGCCGAGCAAGTGGAAGCGGGGTTCTCCCCTGACAGGATCGTGCTGGCAGGTTTTTCCCAGGGCGGCGCGATGGCCTATCAGGTCGGCTTGCCACACTCCCCTCCACTGGGAGGCTTACTGGTTCTCTCTGCATATCTCCCCCTTCCTTCCGTCGTCGAAGATCTCGCAGGGTCGGCAGACCGAAGCACGCCGATCCTGTGCTGTCATGGGTCGCTGGATCCCGTGGTTCCCATCAGCCTTGGCGAAAAATCTGCGCGGCAGGTAGAAGAAGCGGGATGGAAGGTGCAGTGGTGCAGTTATCCTGCTGAACATACGCTTCCGATGGAGGCGGTGACGGAGATCGGTAACTGGTTGAGAGAACTGTTCCCGACCTCATGATGGGCATTCTGCGAGATCGGAGAAGATCGATTGAAGACCGCATCTGAGCAGTTGAAAGGGAATACCTTTCAGCCTGATATCTACGAGAAGATTCTACCCCTGCTTCCTGACCGAAAAGATTCGACGATCCTCGATGTCGGATCGGGGACCGGCTTCTTCTGTGCCAAGATGCTGGAAGCGGGATACACCGATCTGATCGCCTGCGATCTCCCACAGTTCGACTTCAAGGTCCCCGAGGTGCCCTATCACGGTTGCAATCTCAACGAGACCATTCCCTTGCAAGACAACAGCGTCGACTGCGTGGTTTCCATCGAGGTCGCGGAACACATCGATCATCACCAGAATTATTTCTCGGAGATCTTTCGTGTCTTGAAGCCAGGAGGTCGGGCCATCTTCAGTACGCCCAACATCCAGGGACTTGGTTCCCGGGTTCACTTCCTGATCCACGGAACCACCGATGGAGCGAGGAGGCCCTTCGATCCACTCAAGGTGTCTGGATTGCAACATGTCAACTGCCTGGGAATTCAGCACTTCCAGTACTACATCCATCACAACGGGGGCACCATCCGGAACCTCGCCACCAACCACTTCCGGGGATCATCCCTCGTCTTCGCACCACTGGTCCCCTTCATGGCCCTGGCTTCCTGGGTGCGAGGCCTCGGCAAGAAAGCGAGAAGCCATGCAGATCGCTATCGAGCTCATTGCCGCTGGCATCTCTCGACGCCGGCTCTGTTCGGCAGGATCATCTTCGTGATCGCCGAGAAAAATCCCGAGTAGGGTTTCGAGACGCTTCACCTGGCATACAATCGGCGAAGACCGCTGTTTTCCAGGAGGAGATGAGATGAGTACTGACCAGCTTGGCATTCTGATCGAGGGTCGTCCGGTGACCCGAATTGGCATCATCGGATCGGGGCAGATCGGTCCCGACATCGCATTGCACTTCGCAAAGGTGTTCACTCCCCTGAACTCATCGATCGTCGTCGTCGACATCAACGATGAGGCTCTGGCGAAGGGCCGCAAGAAACTCGACCGCAAGGTCGACAAGGGCATCGAGTCGGGAGCATTCCGCACCGAACAGGGTCAGTCGATGAAGAGCAATGTGTTGTTCACCAGCGACTACTCCCAGTTATCGGGATGCGACCTGGTCGTCGAGGCCGCCACCGAGGACAAGGATCTGAAGGGACGGATCTTCTCCCAGGTTGCAGATCTCGTGTCGGAAGATACCGTTCTTTGCTCCAACTCCTCACACCTCGAACCGGAAGTGATCTTCGAAGGCATTTCGAATCCGCGAAGAACCATGGTGGTTCACTACTTCTTCCCGGCAGAGAGAAACCCCGTGGTGGAAATCGTCCCTGGTGCCGAGACGTGCCCAGACCTTGCCTTCGACATGATGGGTTTTTACGAGGCGATCGGAAAGGTCCCGATTCGAGTGGGAAGCCGCTACGGATACGCCATCGACCCCGTCTTCGAGGGAATGTTCCTCGCCTCCGCACTGCTGGTCGAGCAGGAGATTGCTACCAGCAGGGAGGTGGATCAGGTCGCCTGTGATGTGCTCGATTACACCGTAGGCCCCTTTACGGCGATGAATCTCACCGGCGGGAACCCCATCACCGCGGTGGGACTCGACAACTACAACGAGAAGATCCACTCCTGGTATCGCACACCGGAAATCCTGCGCCGTGCAGTTGCAGACGAAACCTCCTGGGAAGTACCGGGTCGAGGAGAAACGGTCGAAGTGGAAGAGACCCGCTACCAGCGAGTCAAGGATTCACTTCTTGGAGCATTCTTTGGAATCGTCGGTGAGATCGTCGATAGCGGAATCTCCACCATTGCAGACATGGACATGGCTGTCGAAGCCGCCCTCGACGTCAAGGCACCATTTCGCCTGATGAACTCGATGGGAGTCGAGAACGCCCTGAAACTGGTTCAGGATTACGCCGCCGATCATTCCGACTTCCCGGTACCTGCCTGTATCTCGGAGCAAGCAAAGGTGGGCACTCCCTTCCAGATCCCGCTGGTTCTGCGTGAAGACAACGATGGGATTGCGACTCTGACGATCCGACGCCCGCGCCAGCTCAATGCCCTCAACAACGACTCCTTTGACCAGATCGAGAATCACTTCCGTGCCATCACCGACGATGACAGCATCGACGGAGTCATCCTCACCGGCTTCGGCATCAAGGCTTTTGTCTCCGGCGCAGATGTTCCCTTCCTGGCACGGATTGACTCTCCCGCCATGGGAGAGGAGACCTCCGCAGGATCCCAGAAATCGATCCAGGTCATCGAGGACTGTCCGAAACCGGTGATCTGTGCTCTCAATGGACTCGCCTTCGGTGGCGGAAACGAAATCGCCATGGCCTGCAACGCTCGCATCGCCAGAGCAGGCATCCGCGTACTCATCGGCCAGCCAGAAGTGAACCTGGGCATCATTCCGGGAGCTGGCGGCACCCAGCGTCTGCCTCGCTGGGTCGGTGTCGAAAAGGCTGCTGAACTGCTGAGAACCGGTCGCCCCGTCTCTTCTTCCGAGGCACTCGCCATCGGCTTGATTCAGGAGGAGGTACAGGGAGACCCCCGAGCCTTGCGCGCCCGTGCAGCCCAGTTGATCCGGGATGCCATCTGCGGCGAAGCGGTACTTCCATCCATCGCAACCGGCCCCATCGAAACCCCCGATCAATTGCCGGAGATCGACCTCGGACACCTCTCCAGGAGCGTCGATGGGATCCTCCAGAAGGCGATCATCGAGGGGTGCAGACTCCCCCTGATCGAGGGGATTGCCCTGGAAGCACGGTATTTCGGTGAAGTTTGCGGTACCCAGGATATGCGCATCGGAGTCACCAACTTCCTCGACAATGGACCGAGAACGCCGGCAAAGTTCGTCCACTCTTGATCCCATAACTGCTTCATAAGCATAAACTTACGCGAATCCCGGGGGCCAGGATTGGCGTGCCTGGCCGATCCTCGGGGCCGAGTTGATATTCAGGAAAAGCCGGATACCTGCAGAATTCGGGACAAACTGGGCAATTTACTACTTTCCTACCGTGCCAAGTAGTGGCTATCCTCCAGCAAGTGGTACTTGCAGCCTCCTGCCTGCCCCGTGGCAGGCTTCATGCCGGAGGAAACAGGTATTGGACGCTGATCGGAACGACCACGGGAGTTCACTTGGTCAGCATTTGTGTAGATACCAGTTAAATACCCTCATGTGCTGGTCTCAGGAGATCAGATCGAGGTAGGAAAGGGGATGTTATGTCCAAAGAGATGCTGCTCGTCGGAAGTAAGGCCAAGGCCGCACTGAAGGAGCACGAAGTCAACGTCGGTGGAGATGCGCTGGATGGTCTCAATGAGATCCTTCACAAGTACATCGCACAAGCTGCCAAGCGTGCCAGCCAGAACGGCCGCAAGACCGTCAGGTCCCACGACTTCATCTGCTAGTTGACAGTATTCCTGTCTGTCAATGCTGTGTGCCTCAACGCCAAAGGCGTTGAGGCACACTTTTTTGTTCCCGCTGGACGTCGTGTTTCAATCAGGACTTTCCCGAGTCCCCATCGAAGTCTTCCTTGCGGATCTCATGACGCTTCAAGAGATTGGAAAGCTGGGGTCTATGAATCCCCAGTGCCTCTGCCGCGCGGGTGATGTTTCCACCACTGCGATAGAGTTCAGCGATGATGTATCTTCGTTCCAGCGCAGCCTTCGCCTCCTTGAGGGTCAACTGACCTGATGTCAGCCTCGCCACCTCCTGATCGAGATCGGGAGCCTGCGATGATCGGAACAGATCGACGCGACCACTGGAGAGTTCTGCAATCTCCGCAGATCCCACCGCATACCAGCTCGGAATGATGTGGATGGAAACCTCCACCGGTAATCCAAACTCATCCCGGAACTCGTGAAGTGCGTGTTGAAGATCACGACTTCGCTGACGAAGATCATCTTCACCGGCCCCGACGATGGCGCAGACCAGGTGATCACCTCCGGTGTGGTAGATCCCGGAGTTCGGCTCGAAGATCTTGAACAGCCGCGTCACCATCGATTCGTCCTCGCGCTCTTTCAGCAGGATATCGAGACCCGGCAAACTCACCTCCAGGAACCCGAGAGGTTCCTTGGTCCGGTGGTGTTGTTCCAGGAATCGATCGAGGTCTGCATCGAGGGCAGCCAGCGATCCGATCTCGCTCTCCTCGTACTCGAGCAGCTGGGCGTTGACTGCCAGCGCCCGCATCTGCCCCGTCACCATCGACAGGAGACGGGTGATTTCGGCGATATCATCCTCCTGGAAGGGATTTCCGGCGGTGGGCCTCTCGAGGATCAGGGCAGCAGAGAGGACCCCCTCCACCGAGAAGGGGATCGCCATCAGGCTTCTACCCCGGACCGAGTTCCCTTCCGGATGGCTGGAGATCCAGTTGTCCCAGCCTGTCGTGCCGCTGCGCATCGAGATCTGCTTCTCGATACTCTCCTGGGCGAGGGCCCCCGCAACCTGCTGAGGTGACAGCCAGTCCTCTTCCGGCCCCATATCGATCTGTGCCAGACACTGCCACCGTCGCTTGCGGCGAGCAGCGATGAATCCCCGCGGAGTGGGTACAAGCCGTCGGCACTCCTCGAGCATTCCCTCGAAAAAGACCCTCATCTCCGCCGCCCTACCGAGGTCAATCACCGCCTGAACCGCTGCGCCCAGTTGATCTGACACACCGGCTGTACTGCTGTCGCCCCGAAGTTTCGATTGTTCCGACGGAGAGACTGGTGCCGGTCCGGCAACGGGAGGAGGTGGAGATGCGGACTCACGTCGAAATCTCTGGAGGTCAGCGAAGAAGTTCTTCCGCCTTCGATCGTCGAGGTACACCACCCTCATATCTTCCGGAAGCCGGGTGGCGATCCGCTCGATGATGGCTGCCGCCTGGTCGTAATAGATGCGGGCTCCCTGAAAGTCATGGGCAGCCTGCTGAACCCTGGCCAGTGCGTAGTTGATCTGCCACTGCAATGGCAACAGAGAATCACCGCTGATCATCTGCTGCGCTTTCTCGTAATGATCCAGGGATTTGTGCTGGGTCGCGGCGTCACTTCTCTGACGGCTGATGGATCCCTTGACCAGTAGTCCTCTCACCAGCAGTGGCACCGACTGCAGTTCTTCCGCCACCAGCAGTCCGCGACTCACCAGTTTGAGAGATTCTTCGAACTCTTCTCTCTCCGTGCCCAGCTGCGCTCTGTCGAAGAGACTCGCTGCCACCACCCGGTCCAGGCCACGCTTCTGGGCCAACTCCAGTGACTTCTTCAACTCCCGCTCCGCCACCTTCCAGTCGCCACGAAGCAACGCCAGGTTTCCCTGAAGCCGATGCCCCTCCGCCTGATGCTGCGGGAGATCAAACTCCTCGGTGAGGATCAGGATCTGCCGGGCCAGGCTCTCCACCTGTTTTCTTTCACCAAGGGCAAACCAGGCCCAACCGAGGTGCAGGAAGGAGCGCACGATTCCCTCGGTACTGCCATGCTTCTCGCTGTTGGAGATACTTCTCTTGAAGAAACGAATCGCCCTGCCGTAGTTCCCGGAATGGGCGTGCAAGCTGCCGATGGAATTGAGGGTGGGTGAGATCTGGTGAATATCTCCGATCCTCTCACGCAGGGTGAGAGAGCGACGGAAATGTTCCAGGCTTCGGGAGAAGTCGCCGCTGTTGCGGTACACCTTGCCAAGCAACTCGTAGGTAGCAGCAAGTGCCCTCACATCTTCTGACTGATCCACCACCTCCAGGGCGCGGAACAGGTATCGAGCGGCACGGAAGTGCTTACCTCGCTCGTAGTACACACGGCCGATGGTTCTCAGCACCGAACCGAGATGTACCGGGTCGTTTCTTCGCTCGACCTTTTCCAGCAGGGTCTGGTAGCTGTTGAGGGCCGCAGCAGAATCCCCTCGTGCCATGTGAGTCTCTGCCAGCGTCTCGAGGATCCGGCATTCGAGCGAATCCGCTTCCGGGTGGTCGGCCACGCCGACCACCTCTTTCTGCGCCCTCAGACAGAGGCTCATCGCTCGCTTGATGTCCCGTCTCTGCAATCGGAGCCTTGCACGGAGTTCGGTCAATCGCGCAGCGATCAGCGGATCGACCTCCTCCAGGTCGGAAGAACTGACCCGGTTGAGTGCCCGAATTCCCTTCAACGGCTCCTGCAACTCGTGATAAATCACGCCCAGGAACAGTTTCGCATCGATCCGATCCGCAGCGCTGATGGAGGGATCCTCCAGCAACATCTTGATGTGCAACTTCCCCGATTCGGGGTGTCCTGTTTCCACCTCGAGTCGGGCAAGTTGGCCGAGGATCTCGCTTCGAACCTTGACCTCACCATCCTGTGGAACCATCTCCAGCAACCTGCGACCGATACGCACCGCCAGCGGCTCTGCATAGGCGGAGGCGAAGTAGCGCATGGCGATCAGGCCGTAGGGGATCGCCTTGTGCGGCTCATTTCCTGCAGAGAGCAGTTCGTGTACTTCGAAAGCGCGGACCGGATCCTCGCTCCGTTCATCCGCTGCCAGTGTTTCACCCAGTTCACGCTGGAGGTCGCAAGCGACCTCCGGACGGATCAGTGCCCGGATTCCCTGCATGTGCATCTCGTGGGCGATGTGATAGCGGACCGTATCCCGCGCCACGTGACTGGCGACGAAGCCCCGCTCCTGGAGTTGAGCCAGCGCATCCTCGAGACGCGATTGCGATCCTCCACAGCAGCGGATCAGGAAAGCGGCCTGGACAGGTCTCTTCAGCATTGCGAGGTGCTCGAGCACTCGTCTTTCCAGCGGCGGCAACGAGGCCACCCTTCTCTCGATGAGAACCTGTGGCAACTGCGTCCCCAGGGCACTATCGAGCAGTGCCTCGACACTCTCCAACTCCATCGGCGATGCGACTCCACCCTCGTCGAGAACCCGGCACAGTTCCTTGATCACCAGTGGATTCCCCTCGCAGACATCGGTGATCCGCCGGGACATCTTCTCCTCAGGCTCGCCTCCCACCATTTCACCGATCAATCCCTGCACCTCAGGGGCGGTCAAGGAGGGTATCTCGATGCAACGGCTAAAGGGCTGACTGGCGAGAGATTCCACCTCCCGTGTCGATCCGCCCGGGGCATCGGGAGAGAGGTCTCCGATGATCAGCAGCCGGCCGGCAACCTCGGTGGGTACGGAGACCTGGCTTCCAGACTCCTCGACGATGGGACTGGCAAACTCACCGGATCGACCCTCGCGAGAGCGGATCTGCTTCCACTCCCGGGAATCATCGTCTCCGCTGGCCCCTTCCACTCCCCCGGTACCCGGGCTGGCGAGAGCGGAATTGCGCGCCAGGTACTCGACGAACTCGATGGTTCCCGGATCACTACGGTGGAGATCGTGCAGAACCAGGACCAGGGTCTGGTCTCGGGCCAGTTCCCAGAGGATTCCCGTGAGAGCCTGGTGAAACTGGATTCGCCCACTCCCCCCCGGCAGTGGATCGACTTCGGGAGCGACCGGCACCTTCGACTTCAGTTCGGGGAAGACCCGCACCAGCACGTGGGCGTACCTTCTCCACAACCCCTTCGTCTCGCCATGCTCGATGATCAGATCCTTGACCAGTCGCAGCACCGGGAGGAACGGAATCCCCTGCCTCTCATGGCAGTGGACCCGACAGTTGAGGGTCGCATTGGCACCATCGGGAACGGTGCCAAGAGCCTCTTCGATGAGACGGGTCTTGCCCACTCCACTGACTCCGGAAACCAGGGTCAATGAACAGCTGGTCGAACCGGCGACCCGGGTACCCGGGTCGGGATCCTGACCGTGATAGATCCACTGCTGCAATCGCTCCAGCGCCTGCTGGCGCGGCGGATCATTGGAGAGATTCGCTTCCGATTCAACCACCGGAGATTCTCCGCTCATCTTCATTCCTCCACTTCAGGAGCCCACGGGACCCCTTCGAGAGATGCGTAACAATTCCTGACGGATAGGCTATCGAGAAGGAGGTGGCCCGTAAAGAATTTGAACGGCGAATTGGCGGGAACCTGGAAGAAAAACCTTCCCGCCGTCCCTATTCGGCGGGAAGTAGCTTGGGTCTGAATGTCACGAGGATTGGGTGAAACCTGCCCACGAAGTGATAGGGACGGACAGGCTGATTGTGCATCCGGGATGGTCGGTGAAGTTGGAAAGGCGTGTGCCTCG
This sequence comes from uncultured Planctomycetia bacterium, assembly GCA_964412635.1. Classification (GTDB taxonomy): domain Bacteria; phylum Planctomycetota; class UBA8108; order UBA1146; family UBA1146; genus QNYK01. The sequence continues at coordinate 50,719 of CAYPPQ010000009.1, forward strand.
GCACGATCCTCTGGTAGACGGTCCAGGACCAGGTCGTAGAGGGGTCAGAACAGCAGATCCAGGGCCCGACCCGATTTCCTCACGGAACACCGAATCCGCCCATCCTCCGACTGTGCTTCCATCGGAGGGTCGCTAATTTTCCCCGTCTACAGGCCGTCGCAGACGACCTTCTCACCGGTCCCGGCGTTTGCGCTACCGGGTTCCCCGCCGGTGGATCTGGGCGCATGCACCGTTTCGTGCAGCACCCAGCCGCACCTCTCCAGCACCGGACCCCGTCGGTTTCCCTCTTCTCCTGGCTGGCACGGACGGGTGCCGGTCTCCCCCTGTGTCGATCCTCCCCCTGGAGGGCCAAAACTATCGAGCGTTCTTGCGATGATGGTCTGGACAGACTCGATGGCGGGCGTTCGGGCAACTGGGCTGGTGAGCACTATCCCCTCAAGTCTCTGGAGGGATGGGTCCAGAGCCTTGCTGGGGAGGACTATGGGTGGAAGTTCACTCCACATCAAGTGGGTAATGAAAGGACCGGGGCCGTCCGCCTGCAGACGGACGGCCCCGGCAACATGGGGGGATGGGTTTCAGTGAAAGGTCGAGATTCCCAGGGAACCGCACGAGGGCTTCAGGAATTCCCATCTGCCCGGCACCTTGACGACATGGGGCACCCTGCGAACACGACCGGGGATGCGGATCCTCTCCCGGTATGCCCTGCGAACCGGCTGTCCGCAGCGGAACACGGTGCGGTAGCGAGTCACCGTGCGGAATCGATCGGGAGCACAGCTCTGTCGGTACTCGATCCTCTTGGTGGCTGGCCTCCAGATCTGCCTCGATCCGTTGTTGAAGGTGCGAACGCATCCTCCTCCACGATTCGAGTAGACGACCCCCGGTATCATGGCGTGTTGATGTGCGAAGAAAGCGCACGGTCTCGACACCTGGCGAGGAGTCTGTGGGATGCAGTGCTTCCCTCTCGGGGTGGAGGCCTCGACCGCTGACGACGAGGCCACCAGCACCGACAGGAACACTGCTACTTTCGTGAGAACTCGGAAAGACATCTCCGACTCCTTTCTCAAGAGGTTTTCGCGGCGAAGTTGCCGCGAGATTCCCTCATGGAAGGATGACGGGACTCACGCTCCCCTATTCACTCGATTTTTCCACCTCCGGAGGTGCCGGAGGACCGAGCAGAAGCAGATCCCTACCCTCCTCGACCAGCCTCCCCGCCTCACGCCACTCCCGACGGGGTGGCTGCAATCGCTGAAGATCGGCCCGACGCATCCAGTCCCGCCCCCGAACCGGTTCACCGAGGCGGCTCCACAGAGACCCGATGCGAAGGGAGAGAGAAGGCGAAGAGACGAATCGGGTCGAAGCCTCCAGCAGGATCTTACGCGCCTCGTCATTGCTTCCGCCTGCGTGTGCAACCTCTGCCGAGAGCCAGTCGGACCACCCATCGAATCGATCGATTTCCCTCGCTCGATCGATGGCATCGGAGGCGGTCTCCAGATCGCCACTGCGCAGGGAGGCGAGGGTCAGGTGCAGCCAGGCATCCGCATCGCCGGGAGTCTCCTCGGTGATTCGAGCAAAGGTCTTCGCAGCCTCCCCGAAACGGAGCATGTACAGCTGAGCAGCACCTCGATACCACTGATCGAAACCATCGATGGCATCGAGTTCCAATCCTCTTGCCAGCTCCTGGAGTCCTGCCACGTCTCCCTGCTCCAGTGCGGCGATCCCCAGCACGATCCAGGGGCCCGGGCGCAGCGGATCGACCTGGATGGCGTGACGGGCGGAGATCCGTGCCAGCGCCGGCTCTCCGGCACGAAGGGCGACCCAGGCAAGATTCAACTGAACCAGCGGATCCGAGGTCAATTTCCTCGCCTGGCCGCCGTGTAACTTGAGTAGCGTCACACCGACGGCGTCGATCGGTTGCTCCTCTCCATGAACAGGGAGAGGCCTCGCCAGCATTCCGGCGGAGAGCGCATCGATCACCTCTTCCCGTACCGGCACCTCGATGATGGAGCGACCGATCCAGCCGGCGATGAAGAAGAATCCGATGGCTGCCAGCAAGGGCAGCAATCGGCGACGGGAAGGAGGTTCTTGCCTCACCGTATTGCGGATCGACCGCGGTCGATCTCCATCTCTCACCGCGTCGAGCATGCTGGCAAATCCGTGCAAGGTGGCGGGGCGAACCTCGCTATCGAGAGACAGAACATCTCTCAGCAATCCGGTAAGACCCGGAGGATCGCCCACATCTTCGATGGTGGAGCCAGACGTCGAAGCGGAGAGGATGCGGTCTCCCACCTCCGCAGCACCCCGTCCAGACCAGGGAGGATGCCCGGAAGCACACTCGTAGATCAGCACACCCAGGGCATAGACCGATTGAGACTCGTCGGCGATCACCGGATCCCTCGAGAGCAGGATCTCCGGAGCGATCCGACAGGCGTACTGGTCGAGGCGACCGTCGAGGTCGAGCACGATCTTGCGCACACGGAGCCGCAGTTGACCATCGTCCCCCAGAAACAACGCCTCGGGGGGAACCGCCGGCATGAACACTCCCTCCTCCTGGAGGTATGCCAGCAGCCGCGCGAGCCTGGAAAACTGTCCCAGGAGAGAGAGCAAGCCACCGGGAATGAACACTTCCCAGTTGCGAAGAGGATCTGATCGGGTTCTTGCGATGCAACGATGGAGGGAAACCCCGTTCTGCCCCGAGGCACATCGGTGATCGTCGGTGGTGGGAATCAGGAGATTGACATGCAACTGGGGGTCGTGCCCGTGCAACTGGCAGAGCCTGTCGAGGAGACGTAATCGAATATCCTCGACTGCTCCGGTGGCTGCCGAACTGGTCCTCGAGGCTCGGAATTCCTCTACAACTTCATCATCCATGTTGGAAGTGATCCCCCCCGCAGATGCTGCCCCGCCCCACTCCCCGGTGCAAGGAGGTGGTCGCAGCGACATCCGGGAGTGGGTCGAGAGAAGCCACGGGGAGAGTGGAACTCGCCGATCGGGATCAGGATCCTTCGAGGCCTAGCAGCCCTGGATCGATCTCCTCCGGTAAATCCTTCTCCTCGGTAGAACTCTTCCTCGAATCCGTATTCGATGAGGAGTTGTCCCTCTCCGGGTCCGATTCCTCACTCATCTCGGCGATCTCATCGGGAAGGGGAATCTCCAGCAGATCGTAAATTTCACGATCGTTGAGAACCTCCTTCTCCAGCAATTCGCGAGTGAGGATCTCCAGCTTTTCGCGCGACTCACCCAGAATCCGCATGGCACGCTGGTATCCATCGTCGAGCATCGAGCGAATCTCTTCATCGATGAGCATCGCAGTATGCTCACTGATGTGACTCGACTCTCCCAGTTCTCGTCCGAGGAAGACGTGTTCCTCTCCTCGCTTGAAGGAGACGGGACCGATCTTTTCGCTCATTCCCCACTGACAGATCATCCGCTCCGCCAGTGAAGTGGCCTGTTCCAGATCATTCTGTGCTCCGGTGGTGAACTCCTGGAAGACCAGATCCTCCGCCGCTCGTCCGCCCAGCAAGATGGCGATGCGGTTGAGGAGGTAGGTGCGAGAGTAGTTGTGTATCTCCTCGCTCGGCAACTGCTGGGTCACCCCCAGAGCTCTGCCACGGGGAACGATGGTGACCGAGTGCACCGGATCGGTCTCCGGCAGCAGCAGCGCCAGCAAGGCATGACCGGACTCGTGGTACGCAGTCAATTCCTTCTCACGCTCGCTCATCGCCTCGTCTCGCAGGGTGCCCAGCTGGATCTTGTCCTTGGCACGATCAAAATCGCCCTGGGTGATGCGCTTGTGGCCCCTGCGCGCGGCCATCAGAGCCGCTTCATTGGCCAGGTTTTCCAGATCTGCACCGGAGAACCCGATGGTTCCCCTGGCCAGCGATTCCATGTCGACATCACTGGCGAGCGGCATGTTCCTGGAATGGACCAGCAGGATCGCTCGACGACCATCCTTTTGCGGTCGCTCGACGACTACCTGCCGGTCGAAACGACCGGGCCGGACCAGCGCCGCATCGAGAACATCTGGCCGGTTGGTCGCAGCCAGCACGATCACCGCCTGGTTCGATTCGAATCCATCCATCTCGGAGAGGATCTGGTTGAGGGTTTGTTCCCTCTCATCGTGGCCACCGCCGAGACCCGCACCGCGGGATCTTCCCACCGCATCGATTTCATCGATGAAGATGATGCAAGGCGCACTCTTCTTCGCCTCGTCGAAGAGTTCCCGGACCCTCGAAGCACCGACACCGACAAACAGTTCGATGAATTCAGATCCGGAGATGGAGAAGAACGGTACACCCGCTTCTCCCGCCACCGCTCTCGCCAGCAACGTCTTTCCGGTTCCCGGAGGCCCCACCAGCAGCACACCTTTGGGAATCTTTGCCCCCAACTGGGTGAACCTCTCCGGTTCCTTCAAGAACTCGACGATCTCGGAGAGTTCCTTCTTCACGTTCCTGAGACCCGCCACGTCCTGGAAGGAAACGGAGTGGTCGTCCTTTTCGAATCTCTTCGCCTGGTTACTGGAGAACTTGCCGAAGATTCCCGGTCCACCCATCTGGCGTCGAACCCGGTTACTCATCCACCAGAAGAAGCCGACGAGGATGATGATGGGTAACAGGCTGCCGATGATCATCTCGAAGGTCGAGATGGTGGTCTCCTTGAAGGTCACCTTGCCTCGACTCGAGGCCTCTTCGTAGAGCTTTTCCTTCAGGGCGGAGGGGACGATGCTACGGAGCGTGGTGGTCTCCACCATCTTCTCTCCGGACAGATCTGCCACCGGAACCTGAATCGGTTGCCGCAGGGTCGCCACGAAGATGTCGACCTGGGTCTCGGTGAGTTCCTCGACATTCCCGCGCTTGGCCTCCTCGAAGAGTCTCGAGGCCGCCACTTCGCGAGCGTTGCCGTCGATGCCGCTTCCGAACATCTGCACCATCGTCACGACGACAAGCAGCATCATGAAGAACCAGAACCAGGGTCGCTGGCTCCAGGCATTTCCTGCAGACTCAGCCTCGTCCTCGTCCTGGGGTTCTTGTTCTCGTGGATTGTGGCTTCTCAAATCAACTCCTCGTCTCTCGAAGGGGTCGCCGGGATCTGCTGGTCGACGCTACCAGCATTGCAACGAACCGACATTCTTCGTGGTTCCACGAAGGCCGCCACTTCCTCCACTAATACAATGCCAGATCCCGGGCCGCTTGTGCCACTTTCTCTGGCTGAGGTAGGATTTTTTCTTCCAGTTGTGGGGCATAGGCCACGAAGCAGTCCATCGCTCCCACACGACGCACAGGGGCGTCCAGGTGGTCGAACAACTCATCCTGGATCCTGGCGGCGATTTCCGCGCCATAGCCCCACGACAAGCTCTCCTCATGAACGATGAGAACGCGATTGGTCCGTTTCGTCGATTCTGCGATCGCATCCCAGTCGTACGGGGCGAGGCTCCGGAGGTCGAGAATCTCCGCCTCGATCCCCTCCGCAGAGAGGGTCTTGGCGGCGGTGACACAGCGATGCACCAGCGCTCCATAGGTGAGGATCGTCAGCCGATCCCCTTCTCGCACTCGCGCAGCCTTACCGAAGGGCACCATGAAATCAGGCCCCGGGTCGACACCCTTGTTGTGAGTCTGTCGGTAGAGGTGCTTGTGCTCGAGGAAGATCACCGGATCGTCGCAACGGATTGCGGTTCGCAACAGACCGTTGGCATCGACTGCATTGCTCGGCATCACCACCCGAAGCCCGGGAATGTGCGTGAACATCGTCTCCGCCGACTGGCTGTGATAGACCGCTCCTCCGCGCAGATATCCACCGTTTGAAACCCGGATCACCATGGGACACTTGTCGACCCCCGCCGATCGCCAGCGAAGCAAGGCGAGTTCCGATCGGATCTGGTGAAACGCCGGCCAGATGTAGTCGAGAAACTGGATCTCGACCACTGGTTTCAAACCGCGCACTGCCATCCCGATGGCACGACCCACGATATTCGCCTCTGCCAGGGGTGAGTTGTAGACTCGATCCCCACCGAACTCGCGCTGGAGTCCTCCCGTCGCCTTGAACACCCCGCCCTTCCCCTTCACCTCGGCGAGCACTTCTTCGCGACTGGCATCGGCCACGTCTTCACCGAAGACGTGAATGCATGGATCGCGGCGCATCTCATCTCGAAGTGCGGAGTTGATCAGATCCACCATGGTGGTCGGCTTGGCCCCCTCTGCGGGAGCGGCAGGGGTATCAAATGCACTGCTGGTCGGATCGATCTCCTCGGAGTAGACGTGATCGAGAATCGTATCGGGATGGGGCTGAGGAGTACCTACCGCCTCATCGGAGGCGACCCTCACCTCGCCACGAACCTGCTGGCGGATCTCCTCCAGCTGCTCCTCGGTGGCGACACCCTTCTCCTTGAGAAAGAGCGGGAAGGCGTGAAGGGGATCCCTCGCCGCATCCTGTTCCCGTTCACTGCTGGGTCGATAGGCAGCCTCATCATCGGAGAGGCTGTGGCTGTAGGGCCTCACCACATGAGCATGGACCAGGGCCGGTCCGTTGCCATCTCGCATGTCGGAGACGACATCCTTGAGCAGGGAGTGGCAAGCCACCGGATCACACCCATCCACCTCGTGTACATCGAGGCCGGGAAATCCCAGCACCAGCTTGGAGATCGAGCCGCCGGGAGTATTCACCTCGACCGGAACGCTGATGGCATAGCCGTTATCCTCCACCACGAACAGCACCGGTAGATCGAGATTGCAGGCGGAGCTGAGAGCTTCCCAGAATTCTCCCTCGCTGGTGGTGCCGTCTCCCAACGAGACGTGGGCAATCTCCCCGGGGGCCCAGTTGCGGATCCTCTCCTGGAGAGATTCCTTGCGGTTCCCCTTCATCCACGCCTCGGCACAGCCGACCGCGTGAAGACACTGGCTTCCGGTACAGGAGGACTGATTCACCACCTGCAGCCGTTCACTACCCCAGTGCGATGGCATCTGTCGACCGGCACCGGCTGGTTCGTCCCTGGCGGCGGTGGCCATCTTCAGCATCTCCACCGGGGTCAATCCCAGCTGCAGCATCAGGGCGCGATCTCGGTAGTAGGGGAAGAACCAGTCGCGGCCCGGTTCCAGTACCATCCCGAGGGCGGTATTGATCGCTTCATGACCACATCCATTGATCTGGAAGAAGATCTGTCCCTTACCCTTGAGACGGATCTCCTCGTCATCGATCTCCCGACTGAGGAACATGTTCCGGTAGATTCCGAGAAGTTCCGCGGCTCCGAGTCCTTCGATGGAGATATCGTTCTTGCGGTTCTTTCGAGGTCTTCCCCGTGGATTGACTGATTGGTGGCTCTGGGTGGACATTCTGTTCCTGACCTGTCGACTGGTTATCCCCTGGAGAGGGCGCATTGGCTTCGGGAACCGGAATAGGTGCCGGTTTCCGGCATTCTAGGCGTGTCAGGCACCACATTCAACGAGAGCCCCGGCTTTCCCGCTTTGCTGGATGAACGAGGGGTTCTCCGGGTATCGTCCTTCGACGCTCTACACTCGTGACTCCGCCACCTCACGGCTGATCAAGGCTGGTGGCAAAACCCACATGGCTGGCGACAATCCTGCTCCAACCGGGCACCGGTGAAGCGGCGAGATCGTCGGACGAGAAGGGAAATCGACAGATGGTCGAGAAGATTGGCACCTACGACGTCGCCATCATCGGTGGCGGACCTGGCGGCTACGTCGCCGCCATCCGTGCTGGACAGCTTGGACTCAAAACCGTTCTCGTGGAAAAGGATCCCCTTCCCGGAGGAACCTGCCTGCACCGCGGCTGTATCCCGACGAAGGCTCTCCTGCAAAGTGCCCACGTCCTCGACACCGCTCGAGAGAGTTCCTACTTCGGGATCAACATCCCACAGGCGGAAGTCGATGTACCTGCGGTGCTGTCCTTCCAGAAACGTGTGGTGACCAAGAACGCAAAGGGTGTCCAGTACCTGCTGAAGAAGAACGGGATCACCACGGTACATGGAGTCGGAAGACTCGATGGAACCGAGAGCATCCGGGTGATCACCGACGAGTCCACCGAGAAACTGATCGAAGCCAAGCACATCATCCTCGCCACCGGATCGGTCCCTGCAAAGCCAGGATTCCTCGACTTCACGAGTCCCTACATCATCACCAGCGATGAGGCTCTGCAGCTCGATCATGTTCCAGACAAGGTGGTGGTTCTGGGTGCCGGGGCGGTGGGTTCCGAGTTCGCATCGATCCTCCGATCCTTCGGTAGCGAGGTGATCCTGGTGGAGATGATGGATCGCCTGCTGCCGGTGGAGGATCACGATTGCTCCGCCGAACTGATGCGTGCCTTCAAGAAGCGAGGGATCGAGAGCCGAGTCTCGACCAAGCTGGAGTCTGCGACGCCAACCGATTCCGGAGTCCAGATCGTTCTGAAGTCGGAAGATGGCCAGGAGGAGCAGATCGATGCGAGTCTGCTGCTGTGTGCGGTGGGACGCAAACCGGTCACCGACACGCTGAAACTGGAGCAGGTTGGAATCCAGTCCGATCGAGGATTCATCCCGGTGCAACCCGATCAGCGCACCACCAGACCCAACATCTTCGCCATCGGGGATATCGTGCTGGGAACTCCTCAACTGGCCCACGTCGCCAGTGCCGAGGGCATCATCGCTGTGGAGAGTATCCACGGCATGACCACTCATCCGATCCGCAACGATCGCGTACCCAACGCCACCTACTGTCACCCTGAAGTGGCCAGTGTCGGTCTCACCGAAGCGGCGGCAAAGGAGGCGGGGCACGACATCAAGGTATCGAAGTTTCCCCTCTCGGCGCTGGGCAAGGCGAGCATCGTCGGAAAAGCACCTCCGGGGTTCTTCAAGATCGTCGCCGATGCCCGGTACGGTGAAATCCTCGGAGTTCACATCATCGGCTCTCACGCCACGGACCTGATCAGCGAAGGGTGTGCCATCCTTGGACTCGAGGGCACCGCCGAGGATCTCGCTCATGTGATCCACCCCCATCCGACCCTCGGCGAGGGGATGATGGAGGCGGCGCATGGGCTCGTCGGCGGCGCCATTCACATGTAGGAGGGGATCGATTGTCGCAACAGATCACATACCTCGATGCCATCCGCATGGCACTGGACCACGCCCTCGATGACGACCCCAGGATCGTCCTCATGGGGGAGGATATCGGCACCTATGGCGGAGCCTTCAAGTTGACGCAGGGGTTCCTCGATCGCCACGGCCCCGATCGAATCATCGACACTCCCATCGTCGAAACTGGCCTGGTGGGAGCCGCCATCGGAGCGGGAATGGCGGGAATGCGCCCCATCGTCGAGATGCAATTCATCGACTTCATCTCCTGTGCCTTCAACCAGCTGACCAATTTTGCTGCGACCTGTCACTTTCGCTGGGGACAGGCAGTACCCATCGTCATCCGTGGCCCCTCCGGTGGTGGAGTCCACGCCGGACCATTCCACAGCCAGATGGTGGAGTCCTTCTTCCTCAACACTCCGGGACTGAAGATCGTGGTGCCCGCCACCGTTTCCGATGCCTACTCGATGTTGCTGGGAGCCATCGAAGATCCGGACCCGGTGATCTTCCTCGAGCAAAAAGCGCTGTACCGAACCCTGAAGGATCAGATCGATGTGCTGCCCGATCCCATCGCTCCCGGAGTGGCGAAGTTGCGTCGGGAAGGAGATGACATCTCCATCATCAGCTGGGGAGCGATGCTACACAGGTGCATCGCAGCGGCAGAGAAGGCTTCTTCCGAGGGAATCGAATGCGAGATTCTCGACCTCCGCTCCCTCTGTCCCCTCGACTTCGATTCGATCTACCGAACCGTCGAGAAGAGTGGCAAGGTGCTGATCGTTCACGAGGACAATCTGACCGGAGGAGCCGGGGCGGAGATCTCGGCTCGCATCTCGGAACATTGTTTCGAGGACCTCGATGCACCGATCTGCAGACTGGCCGCCCTCGACGTGCCGATCCCTTACGCAGCGTCGCTGGAAGAGGCTTCCTTGCCGGGGGAGGATGACATCCTCGATTCGATTCGCTCTCTCGCCCGCTGGTAGGGTCCCCCCACCCCCCACGGCGACAGAACCCGCCCCCCTCACTTGCCCGACCAGCCTCTTCGAGGAATCGCTGTAATCCCTCAACGGAGCGATTACAGCGCTGTTAGAAGGGGAACGGCAGTGGGTTCACTTCACCGAACGGCCCTCAAAGGGTAAACTCCCCGGGTATGACTCCGGGATCGTGACCCGGTGCGGATGATCGCACGGGAACGCCTCTCGAGCAGGAGGAAGTAGCGCAATGGCCACTGAAGTGATGATGCCTCAGATGGGAGAATCCATCGCAGAGGGAACGCTGACCCGCTGGTTCAAGAAACCTGGCGATCGGGTGGAGAGAGACGAGCCGCTCTTCGAGATCTCTACCGACAAGGTCGATGCGGAGGTTCCTGCCCCGGCTGACGGCGTCCTCGAAAAGGTACTGGTCGAGGAAGGATCCACCGTCGAGGTCAACACCGTGGTGGCATTGCTGGGAGATGGCTCCGCAGCGACTGAGGTGGCCCCGGCCACCGAAGCGCAAGCGCAACCGGTTGCCGAGGAAGCTCCTGCAGCTCCCGCCGCACCTGCAGCACCCGCAACTCCTGCAGCACCCGCAACTCCTGCAGCACCCGCAGCACCTGCAGCTCCCGCCGCACAGGCCGACGGGAATCTGATCGACGTACCGATGCCACAGATGGGTGAATCGATCGCGGAAGGTACCTTGACCCGCTGGTTCAAGAAGGCGGGCGATGCCATCGAACGCGATGAGCCACTCTTCGAGATCTCCACCGACAAGGTCGATGCAGAGGTCCCGGCTCCCGCTTCCGGGATCCTGGCGGAGATCATCGTCGCCGAGGGATCCACCGTCGAGGTCAACACCGTGGTGGGACGCATCGGCTCCGGTGCCGTCTCCACGGAAGCAGCAGCGGTGACCACCTCCGAACCGACTCCTGCACCCACTCCCGCACCGACTCCTGCACCGACTGCCGTCGAAGTTGCGGCACCGGTGGTCGAGGCTTCGGCAGCGCCCGTCGCTGCCAGCAACGGCACTGATCGCTCGGTACGGACTTCCCCCCTGGTACGCAAGATCGCCCGTGAACACGGAATCTCCGACCTGTCGGTGATCGCCGGGACCGGTGCCGGGGGCAGGGTCACCAAGCACGACATCCTCGGCTTCATCGCGACCGGTGCCGCGGCTCCTGCCGCTGCTCCTGCACCTGCTGCAGCACCCGCTCCTGCCGTGACTGGCACACCAACTCCGGCACCGACGCC
>CAYPPQ010000010.1:0-8354 GCA_964412635.1 uncultured Planctomycetia bacterium
AGCAGATCGTCTCATGGAATGGGGCCAGGTACCCTCCTGGGAGGTTCCAGGGGGGTACCTGGCCCCATTCCATGAGACGATCTGCTGCCAGGTAATTGCGGGTTTTGGCACCCAGATCGTGAGCGGGCCTGGAATTCGGGCACTCCCTGCACAGCAAGCCCGCCGGAACCTGCATCCGCGAGTCCCCCTCGATCTTCTCCTCGCACTCACTGCATCGATCCCAGTCGGGGAGAACCCCGCTCGCCTGCAGCAGCGACTGCATGTAATGAACCCTCAATCTTCTACGCCCTTCTCCCAGCCCCAGCAATTTCAGGTACTGCAGTGTTTCCTTGAGAATCTCGGGATGGGGATCTCCAGGGGTGAACATCTGGCGCAACAGGTCGATGGCAAACATCGCATCGATCCATGCTGGCAGGTGACTGCGCAGGTGATCAAAGCCTTCGACCAGACGCGATTCGGTGGCGAGGTGGAGGTCCGATCCTCGCTTCCTGAAGTTCAGGTCATACCAGCCAGCAAGATCGAAAGGAGAGGGAAAGGAGGAAGATGCTCGAGTAGGCCTTCGCGAGCCCTTGGCCAGCAGATCGATGATTCCGTGGTCCCGGGTGAAGACCCGGACGATCTGAGATGTTTCAGAATAATCGGTGCAGCGGAGAACGAGGCCGCGGGTTTGAAAGGCCCCCTTCATCTAGAAACCGTTCCTGTGAATCTCCTGAATTCGTGCACGAACACGTTTGATCTTCCTGTCATCCGCTCGAGTTACCCTGAACAAGATGTGATCGGTTCCCAGTTCCTCCCCTTCCCTCGGGACATGGCCCAGAGCAGAGAAGAGGTATCCAGCGACCGTTTCGTAATCATCGCTTTCAGGGATCCGAGCTCCAAGCGATCGGTTCACTGCCAGGATGCTGGTTCGCCCATCGAGTTCCCAGGTCAGATCATCGATCTGGCGGATCTGATCTCGACTTGCAGTATCGTACTCATCTTCGATTTCACCGACGATTTCCTCGAGAATATCTTCGATGGTGACGAGACCGGAAGTCCCACCATACTCATCGAGGACCACGGCGATGTGGAACCTCTCGGTCCGGAACTCGCCGAGCAACTCCTGCAATTTTTTGGTTTCTGGGACGAAGTGGATCTTTCGAATCACCTTCTCGATCAACATCTCCCGCATCCCCTCATCCGCAGCATGGCGAAGGAGATCCTTGACGTAGAGAACACCGATGATGTCGTCGACATCTTTTCGATAGATCGGAATTCGCGAGTGGCCGCAGGAGATCGCCTTCGGGATCACCTCTTCAACGGTGTCCGCTGCCTCGAAGCAGACCATGTCGGTCCGCGGAGTCATCACCTCGATCACTTCGGAATCCTTGAACTGCAAGACGGACTCGATCATCGTCTTGTCGTCTTCTTCCAGCAGGCCCTCCCGCTCTCCCAGTTCCACCGCTGCTAGAATCCCAGCCTCGGCGATATCCTGATCACTTCGATTGGCTCTTCCACCGATCAGCCGTAACAGGGCTCTCCGCGATACACGGAAGCTGGTAGTGAGGGGCGAGATCAACCGTTCAAGCATGTCGAGCACGGGCAGCAAGCGGATGGCGATCCGGTCACCGACCCAGATGGAGATCGCTTCGGGAATCAACTCGATGAAGAAGAGGGACAGGAACACCACCTCGATACCGAGCCACAGTGGCCACCAGGTGGTGAGCCAGTCAACGCTGGTGCTGGGAAGGTACCAGGCAACCCCCTGAGCGCGGGTCATCGTCAGCGCAGCGACCCAGGTCGATCTGAATATCAGTAATACGATCACCAGCATCACGTCGATACGGTGGAGACGCTCCGGTTCATCGGACTCCCCATGTTCGATGAAGAACTCGTGGTAGTGCCCGGATGAGGTGGTTCGGTAGCAGCGACGCACCAGAGAGACGAGTGCCGCCAACGCCAGCGCAGCCCAGGTGATGGGAGTCAGTATCGATGCATCAGGCATGATGAAGAATTACTCCTGCCATCCGAGCCTTCACAAGGAACAGCTCGTGGAGTTCATTCTCGACATCATGAGATCCCGGATCTCCGGCGATCATCTCCAGTCCTCCTACCAATTTCATCGGTCGTATAGAGGCAAGTAGCCCAGTGGAAGTTCAAGGATCAGAAGTGCCATCGCGGTACCGTATTCATCACCGTAACGACTTTGCCACGATCCATCATCTTTTTGCAACTCGATCAATCTTGGCCATATCGAGGAAGACCACCGTTCCCACGATGCACCTCGAGCCTGCTGAAGGACCTGACCCACGTAGAAGTTCCCGTAGTAGGGAAATGACTTCGCGGCAACAAAGGCCCCCTTCTTCGACCGAGCAGCACTTTCGATCGATCGCTTGAGGAAAGTCATCCCCCGCTTTCGCTCGGCAAGGTCGAACTCACCCGCTGCGTCCATGGTCGAAAGGGCTGCAGCTGTCATCTCGAATGAAGTCCTGGTGGTGCCCCGGGTGAGGGAGTATCGAAAGGCTCCATCCTCGGCACAGCACTTTTTCAGGTAGTCCATCGCCTTCTCGATCGGCTCCACCGGGATTGCGATTCCAGACTCCTTGGCAGCCCGCAGTGCCTGAAGGCAACAAACGGTCAACGACGCCTCGTCGAGGGGATCATCGGGTTCGTACCCCCAGCCCCCTCTCTGCGTCTGACAGGAGAGCATCAGATCGACACCAGCTCGGATCACCTCGCGCAATCGTGCTTCCCGACTCGGTGTCGGTAACTGGCCTGTCACCTGGGAGAGAAACAAGATGGCATAGGAGTGCCCGTGCATGCGGGAGCGAGTTCCCCCGCGATCTTTCAGGTAACCACGTTCATCGGAACGGATCGCCGCAGTCAGATAATCGACCGCTCTCTCCAGCGCTTCTCCCTCGGGACCGATGCCGTATTCGGTTCCACCGCCGAGCAATGCCATTCCACCGAGGGCTGTCACCGCCACCGGGTAGGAACTGGAGAGTGCGCCGACTCCATTTTGCTTTTTGACCAGAAAATCGAGCCCCCTGCGGATCGATAGTTCACTGCGGGAGTCGTGAGGGGCCCCGAGGCTCACCGCCCTCGACTTCTCTGCACTGTCATCCATCGATGCAGAACCCTCCAGCGCGGCGGCATGGAGGCGAACTTCACCAAAAGATGGAGTAGAGAGGACCAGGGAGATGCAAATCAGAGAGAAGATGAGGCTTCTCGAGGGAGGTTCCTCTGAAACCGAATCGCAGTGATTCTCCGTGTCACTAGGTGCAGGATCTTCGTTCAACGGGGGGAACGCTCCGGTAGTTTTCTGAAGTAGTCTTCCAGCAGAATCCGGTACTTCTCCGGCAACTTCCGCTTTCCATTATCATAAACCCTTTGGATGACAGTCTTCGGCAGGCGGCCCCAGCGGCCCGCTCCACGCTGGTCACGCAGATCCCCGATCTCACCGGGCGGAATCTCTCCGTCGGTGGTTCGATCGTTGCGCACCTGTTCACTACCATCTTGCGGCTGGTTCTGACCCGATTTCTTCTTCTGCTGGTCGGACTTCTGCTCACCCTCATCACTCTTCGAGGCCATCGACTTCTGCTTCTTGGCAGACTGCTTCTGATCCTCCGACTGAGTTCCCACCTGCTGCGGCTTGTTTTGCTTCCCAGACTGGGAGCCACCGCCATTCTGTCAGGTGCCCGTGAGTTTCTGAACCTCGGTGATCAACTCATCGATCTTCGTCAACGTCTGCTGTTGAACACTCTGATTATCCTGGCTGGTATCTTCCCCCTCGAGCAACCTCTCGATCTCCTTCATATTCCTGGAGATCTCATCGACGAGGGAACCGACCTTACCCATCGGGTCAGCAGAGTTGATCGCATCGAGTGGATCAAAAGCATCGAGTGGATCGAGAACATCGAGATCATCCTCGATGGCAGGGGGATCTGTTGTCTCACCCTGGTCGCTGTCCTTCGCCTCGCTGACAGGCTCAGAATCCTTCACATCATCTACCTGAGCAGAGAGCGGATTCGCCCACGAGACAAATAGCATCGAGACCACAAGCAACAGGTTTGCATTCCAGCTCATGATGTTCTCTTTCTTACTTTCGATCCGACTTCCTGCTGTCATCCTGAGGCAGCAGATATTTCCGGATCGTCCTACTCATCAAGTATACCCTGAAACAACCCCGGATGTAGCGGCAGATCAGCCTTCTCCCCTGTCATCGTCGATATCTGGTGGTTCCTGAGCATCTGGCTCGGAAGGCCCTTCCTGGATCATCGGCGGCTGCATCATCTGACGGAAGTCTTCTGCGATCTGTTCCGTCAATTCGATGATGCTTCCCTGTCGCTGAACCAGCCGTTCCAGCAGACGTTCTTCGAGGATGCTCGGTTCCTCTCCATCGCCCCGCATCCCTTCGAGACGCCGCGTTCTCCGCAGCACCTCTTCTTGCATCCGCTTGAGTGCAAGAAGTTCCGCCGCGGGTGGGACCAGTCGCTGCTGCTGCTGCTGTTGTTGTTGCTGTTGCTGCTGTTGTTGCTGCTGTTGTTGTTGTTGCTGATTTCTTCTACGCAGTTCCTCTTCAAGGGCGTCTCGAAGCCTGCGAAGTGAATCGAGTGCCTCCGCCAGGAGCAACTGTGTTTCGTCTCCAGGATCGCTGCGTGGGCTCAGAGACAACTTTGCCTCGGCCAGATCTGAAAGCAGATCACGGACGATGTAGGAGAAGACGCGGACTCCTTCTCGCTCCAGTGCAGTGAGGACTTCCTGTCCGGAAGCCTCCACATCCTCGATCTGGCCGGCGAGTCTCTTCATCCGGACACGATGTGATCGCCCCGGTCGCCCGTCTCCGATCGACTCCGAGATGGAGCGGGTCTCCGAGAGAATCGAGTCGACCTGGTCTGACATCTCGGTGATGGTGCCGATCAGATCGATCAGTTCCTGTTCCACCTTCAGGTCGACCAGTTCACGCTCCTCTTCCTGGAGCGAATCCATCTCCTGCTGCAACTCCTCGAGAGCCTGGTCCTGTGCTTCTCTTGCCTCGGAAGCATCCCCCTGCTCGAGGCTTTCTGAAGCCTCGTCCATCTTCCCTGCAGCACGTTGCAGTCCCTCGGCGGACTGATCCTCCTGCGACTGGGCATCCTCGGCTCTCTTGCGGGTCAATCGCTCCAGTTCATCCTGTTCGGAAGCGAGCTCGGGAACGGCCTGTTCCTGCCTGCGCAATCTCTCCAGCGCATCGGAATCGGATCCGTCGAGCGCTTCGGCCGCTTCTTCCAGCGATTGACGTGCGGACTCCTGGGCAGAGGATGCCGATTCTCCGCCGCTCATCCGCTCGGCAGCACCCTTCATGGCGGAGGTCGCACGGCGAAGTGCCTGGCGCGCCATTCCCACCTTCTTGCGCAGGCGATCGTCTTCCTCCGGCGACAGGCTGTCTCTTCCGCCCAGCTTCTTCTCCAGCGAGTCCAGCTTCTGGGTCAACTCCTCAGCCTGCTCCGCCAGTTCTTGCTGACGCTGACTGGGGCGATCGCGATCGGCTCCATCGGCGAGACCGGAGAGTTTCTCCGCCGCTTCCTGAGCGCTGCGCGCCGCCTCCTGAACCTGCTCAGCACGCTCTTGTTCGGCAGCTTGCTGCCCCGATTGCTGCCCCGATTGCGGGCCCGATTGCTGGCCGGAATGCTGGCCCGATTGCTGTCCTGACTGCTGTCCCGACTGGGAGCCTGCGGCTTGAGCCCGTGACAGTGCCTCGGAAGCCGATTCGAGGTCACCAGCGGCGGACGATGCTTCCTCCGAATTTCCGTCACCGGAAGCACCCTCGCCACGATTCTGCCGCCACTCATCGAGTTTCGCCCGCACCGCCGCAAGTCTTGCGGCCAGGTCACCGATCCGTGACCCGGAAGAGTCCGCTGCCTCTTCCATCGCCTCACGAGCGCGATCGAGGGCACTCACCTGTCCCTGTCGCCGGGAGGTCGCCTCTTCCGGTGCAGAAGTCGCCGATTCCGCAGATGCGCGGGCGGATTGCTCCGCTTCCTCGAGGGCTTCGATGGCCTGGTCGAGAGCGGCGATCGATTGCTGAGCCCCTTCATCTCCATCGGCAGCGTCTCCCATCGCCTCCCGACGAAGTGCAGCGACACTCTGACGCACCTGGGCGGTCTGCGTCGCCTGATCTGCTGCCCGACGACCGATCCTCTGCTGTTCCGCCTGGGTTTCGGAGTCATCCCCACCTTCGATGGCGGCCTGTTCCGATACATCCTGGCTCGCCTGCTGGCGGATCTCATCGATACGGCGCGTCAGTGCAGAAATTCCCCGCTGGCGACGAGCTTCCCTCGACAGATCATCGGCGATTTCACGGGTTTCACCGGAGATCTCCCGGGCCTGCTGGGTCGAAACATCATCCTGCTGGGTATCTTCACTTCCTTGCAGATCACCTTGCTGCTGTTGCAGATCCCCGATGGAAGAACGTATCTCTTCCAGATTGCGAGCGTCCTGGCGCGCATTCTCAGCCTTCGCCGTGCGATCACGCAGTGACTGCTGTGCATCGGCGATCTCACCGATCTGGCGGATTCGCTCTGCAACATCCTCCAGGCGGTTTTCCACCTCCTCTGGATCCACATTTCGATCCTCGAGAATCGCCAGTACCAGTTCCAGGTTGCTGCGAACCCGTCTCACCGTCTCCAGTGCGACGACGTAGTCCTCGCTCTCCAGCGCAACGGTGACTGCCCGCATATCATCTTCGAGAAGATCCTGGACGATGCGCTGCCTTGCGGTACGGAGCCTGCCCGAATCTTCCGGTTGCTCACCTTCGAGACGGGTGGCCAGCGATTCCATCTGAACCTGGAGTGAGCGGAGGTACTCCCGTGCCTCCTCCTGCAATCGTGCCAGTCGGGTTCCCGTCTGGGCATCGACCTGAGACGGCAGGAAAACACCGAACAGGATCACCAGTATCAGTAGCCCTCTCCAGTTTCTCGATAGATTCATCGATTTTCTCCTGGTGGACTTTCGCCACCCAGCGATTCCTTGACCTTTTCCTCTATTCGACTCTCGAGATCCTTTTCAGATCGTAGTAACTCTTCCAGTTTTCTGACGACCGTTCGCAGGTCTCCCCACTCCTGCAGATCCGCGACAACATCGGAGAGTCCCATCTCGACCCGTCGCGCAGCATCCAGAGCTTCGTCAACATCCTCCGTCACAGCTTCCCCTGACGCAGTTTTTGAGGCGAGTTCTTCCATCTCTTGCCGTGCCGGATTGATCGTCTCTTCACCGAGAGTATCGATCCGCTCCTTGAGGTCCTGGATCCACGCCAGTTCGGATGCGTCGCTCATGCGGTTTCGGACCAGTCTCCTGGAGATGATCTCCAGCCGTTCAGCCGCATCCTCGATGCGCGTCTGAACTCGATCTTGCCCGGCCCGGGCGTGCCGAGCCAACGGCGACTGTTCCTTCGCATCCTCACCAGATACCAACGCATCTCTCACGTCTTCCAGTTCCCGTCTCACCTCCCGCTGCACCGTGAAGGTCTCTTCAAGACGTTCCTTCAGCAGCGTGAGTTCATCCTGGGTAACTCGCTGTAGTTCCTCTTCGCTGAGGACACTCAGGATCCAGGTCCGGCTGGTGCCGACCTGATCGAGCGCGTCGAGAGCTTCGGCATGATATTGAACCCTTTGCCCCGCTCTCAATCCCCACGAAGCCAGATCGATCTGAAGACTCTGCGATCCCTCTGTGGTTCGATCCTCGGAGACGATGATCTGGTCGAGGGCGAGTTTCCGTGACTCCCACTCCCCCTCCAGTTCTGGCTCGAAGAAGATCTGTCCCGTCTTGACGCCATAGTCATCTCGAATTCGAACTGAAAGATCGAGGAGTGCGCGGGGAGTGATCTCGATATTCTGGCCTGGTTCCTCGATGGTCACATCCGGAGACCGATCAGGGATCACTGCAATCCGCCACACGATGGGATTGTCATTGCTGAAGGAGTCTTCCGTTTCCAGCTCAAACCACCACCGGCCATCGACGAGCGCGACGAACTCTCCGGTGAGGAGGGTTGGTTCCTCGATGTCGGGAATCGATTCGAGGAGTTCTTCGCCATCTCCACTCGGCCTCGCCTCGAACCGGATCACCCGGCTCACGGGGATGCTTGTCCTCGCCTGATAGCGAACCCGCGTCCCACTGGGAACCTTGATGTGACCGCTGGAAGATTCAGCGCCTTCACCTTCAGAGGAGATGCCGGTGTACTCGGGAAATTCGTACTGGAGAACGATCTCTTCAATCCTCGGCTTGGGGCGAACACGGATCCGATACCATTTGCCGGTGAAATCACCGCACTTGGCACGGAAGTTGAGATCCCTCTGGAGATTCTGGAAGACATGTCGAAAACCGGTGGCTCCCTTGCG
>CAYPPQ010000010.1:8364-47489 GCA_964412635.1 uncultured Planctomycetia bacterium
CACGGCGACCTTCCACCGCAGGAAAGACCACGTCGAGGAAAGCACGAGCCCCTCGACCGCGAACTTTCTCGATCTCGATGACCATCGAGTTTCCCTTTGCCACGGTGTGGTCGGTACCGACTGGACTGAGCACTCTCAGTTCATAGGTCCTCGGCCATGGATCACTACCGAGGAGCAGGTCGCGCTGTACGAAGGTCTGCAGCAGATCGGGGCGAAGGACTCCCCCGGCGATGGCCGGAAGCAGCAGCAACAACAGCAACGCAAAGGTCGACCGGGCTCTGCTCCAGGAGAGCAACCGTCCGGGCCGAAGTTCCTTCATCTTGTGCTCGGCGAGTTCAACAGTGCGGGTGACCAGGTCAGGGTTGTACAGATGCCTGCGTGGGTTCTCGGGGTCCGTCAGCTGGACCGCTGTGATGAGAACGTCTTCAAGTTCTCCCGAGGCGATCTCGACCATCGAGGCGAGTTGATCCTCTGTCGCCGGAGTCCTCGCTGCCAGCAAGATGGCCCGAAAGGTCACGACCAGCAGCGAGAGAGCTGCACCGATCTGAACCCAGCGCAAGACTACGGGGAGATCTGCGAGGTAGTCGAGGAGGAACATCCCCCACACCACCGAGGTGATCACTACCAGCCAGCGAAATCCTCCGGTGACAGACCTCATCCAGCGCCGGCGACTTCGCAACTCGCGAATTCGCTTGAGGGCAAGCTGGGGACGTGTTGTCGAGACGTCGTTCATTGAGCCGATCTTCACCTCTCGAAGATTGGAAGATACTGAAATGGAATCTCCAGGATGATGCATGCCATCGCAGTGGCGTAGTTGGGACCTACCAGATCCTGCCATGATCCATCGGGATTCTGTAACGACAGGATGTCACGCCAGGTATCACGGTGCCATACAGTCCAGTAGTCCCCGCCGCGCTGAAAAGCGGCCTGGGTGGCGTAGTACATTCCGTAGTAATAATCAAAAGTGCTCAACGCTTCGTACCTGCGAGGGCGATTACGACGCAGGTAGATCAATCCACGGTCGATCACGCGGTCCTCATAAATACCCGCTCCGTAAAGAGCCGTGACTCCCGCTGCCGTCAGTGGGAAGGTGGTCCTGGAGCGCTGAACGCGTCCAGTCGGTCCGACTTCATGCTGATACATGAAGCCGCCACTCTCGAGGTTCGAGGAATCGCGGACGTACTTGATTGCGGAGTCGATGACTTCCTTTGGCACGTGGATCCCGGCATTTCTGGATGCTCTCAGTGCCATCACCTGGCACACGGTGATGCTCATGTCCGCATCATCTGCACCCGGCTGATATCTCCATCCGCCAGTTTCATTCTGAGCCTGGACGATGAGACCCACGGCACTCTTCAACTTCTCCTTCACCTTCTCCATTCCCGTCATGCCGTACACTTCGGCGAGGAACAGGGTGGCGAATGCGTGGCTGTACATCCGAGACTCATCTGTGGAGATGAAACCGTTCGTCTGCACCGTCCTCAGGATGAAATCGAGCCCCTTCTCGACCTGCTCTCCGTACTTTCCACGACCGGGCAAACTGCCCTGTGCCAGGAAGGCGAGGCACGCCAGCGATGTCACTCCCACGTGCTTGCCGAGACGACCCCGGTACTCGTAGTGCACCTTTCTGCCGATCTTGTCGATCCACGACCCGTCGGGTTCCTGCGACTGCTTGAGGTACTCGAGTCCCCGCTCCGATGCCAGACGCGCCTTCTCCTGTAACTTGAGGTCGATGACCCTCTCCGGCTCATCCCCTGCCTTCTGATGGAAGAGGGACGCGCCCGGTGCTGGAATCGCCAGCGTGACGGACAACATCAAGAGCAGGATGCGAGAACTGAACTTCATTTCTTCTTCTCCTCCCACAGCTGCATCTTCTGGGTCAGGCAGGTGGCCTGGCTGAGGTTTGTCAGGATGATTCGGTCCCCGACAACATCCACGCGCCCACCGATGGGAATCTCTGGCTGGAACCCACCAAATCCGGGACGAACCCGATTACTGGAATCGCTGAGGGAGGCGAGCACCTGAGCCTTTGGCCTCCTGTCGATCCCCTGCAATACCACCGTTGATTCGCTGGAGTTGATGTACACCACCCCTTCCTCGACAAGCGCAGGTCTTGCTGCCGCGGGGGATCGAGTCACTCCACGAATCCACAGGTCTGCATTGCCGATGTCATTGGCAGCCATCGAGGTGATCAGGTCGCCGAATAGAACGAGACGTCCATCGGTGACACCGAGCATATGAGGTCCGTAGCTCTTCCCATCGATCTGGGAGAGGAGCGAACCACTCTTCGCCGAGATGGCATGAAGTTGTTGAGAATCGAGTGGTGTCACGAACAGGATTCCGTCGTGCAGCACCAGCGGGTTGGGTGCCCAGACCAGATTCCCTCGGGAATGGTTGTATCGACCTCGGTATCTCTTCTGTGAAATCCGTTCGTACTCGGCGATCCACTGAACCTGTCCATCCCACGCCCGAAGTGCAGCGATGGCTCCCATGTTGGTACAGCAATACACGAAGTTGTCCTCGACCAGTACCGAGCCAAGGATCGGCTCCCTGGCCGGCTCTCCGAACATCGTCAGTTCCACCTGATTTCCAACGATGGGACGGGACCATATCTTTTCTCCGGTGCGAGCATCGAGACACCACAGGGTCACATCGATGTAGCCACTCTTGCGCCACCCGAGGGCCCAGATCTTCCCATCCTTGAGAACCGGAGGAGAGTTGAAGGAACTGGTGCGTAAGAGATCGTCTCCGCTTCCACGGTCTGCAGTGTCCCACAGCAAGCGGCCATCCCCTCCGACATCCCAGCACTTCATCCCCCTGGATGGCAGTGAGACCTGGATGTCGAATCCGAGGTAATCTTCACGACGGCTCGCCTCTGCCACGTAGGCAGCCAGCAGCAGGTTGTCATCGGTCACCGCCCACAGGCGTACATCTGGATCCTGCTCCTCGAAGTACGGCGCGCGCGAGTGCAGGTTGGAATTGGCGATCAACTTGCCCGTGCGTAGGTCGTAGCGAAGCAAACGTTTCGAGGTGGCGATGGCCACCCAATCCTTGGAGAAGCAGGGCGTCAGGATCGAATCGGTGAGATTCGGGAAGTAGCTACGACCACGTCCCTTGCCCACCGCAACGTGCGAGTAGTAGTTGTGTGTCTTCCAGGCAACGACACCTTGTTCGATTGGATTTTCGGGAACGATCTGCGAGCCAGAACTTCCACCGGCAATCGGACCCTCCGGTAATTCCACGCCGAGTTTCTGTGCCTCCACCTCGAGGGCTTCGACCTGTTCCTGATCATCGTTCCTGCTCAGGGCGATCCAGCGGCGAGTCAGTAGTGAGTGAAGGAGATCCGGGTCACCGGGATCGGGGACCAGTCCCGTCTGTACTTCGGAGGTGACGAGATCCCATGCTGCCACCGCCATCGCTGATTGATCTCGCTCGAGGAAAAGATCTCCCGCCGCGATCAATGCCTCCATTCGATGCCTGGTGAGTGGATAGAGGTCCGCCACTCGCAACAATGCCAGTGGGTCCATCATCTCCATCGCTCGACCGATCACCGAGCTGGCACGGCTCTCGAACTCCTGACGGTAAACTTGCTGCTGTTCGGGACCAAGTGCTCGCAACGTCTCGATGATCTTCTCGGAAAGTGGTCGAGCGACTCGCCACTGGTCGGTGGCATCGATTTCCACCAGAGGATCACTACCCCAGATCTTTTCATGAAGTGCCTGCAACTTGCGAAGACCATCGAGAATGTCACCGGACTCGATCCGTTCCTTCGCATCCCGGTACTGCTGGATGTGTCCATCCGCTCCGACCAGCAGGGGAATCAGCGCTGAACCCACATCCGCCCGAACTCCATCCTTCGCCGGCAGCAGTGCCAGAGAGAGGACCAGACCGATCCACAGGAATCGGTAGCGGGCTGGCCAGGGGTGGAGATCGTCATGCTGAAACTTCAAGGGAGTCTGAAAACCTTTCTCAGTATCCATTCTACAGTCAAGAGCAGAGCAAAGAGTGCCAGAACCCAGCGCTGATCCCACAGTGGCTCCCGATCGGCAGAAATGGGAACCTCTCGCTCCAGCGCTTCCACATCGTCAGCCACATCCGCCGCATCCGTCACATCATGGTATTTACCACCGGATAATTGTGCAATCTGCTGCAAACGGGCTCGATCCATGCGTGGATCGGAATACTCCAGTTGAGGCACCACGACCCTGTATACGACACTGGCCACTTCCTCTTCTCGATCGATGAGAGAGACGTGGTGCTCACCCAGTTCTCTCGCCTCGGTGGTGGCCTCGTAATACTCGGGTCGAGCTGGATTGCGAATCGCCATGATCTCCTGTGGACGGCCATCCGCCCCCTCCACCCGCTCCAGTAACAACTTCGCCTCTTCCTCGGAGGTCGGCTTGAAATCGGGTCCCAGCATCCGGGCCAGCAATTTCACCTCATTGCCCAGGACCACTTCACGGGGGTCGACGCTCACCGAGAAACGCTTGGAGGGACCGAGCAATCGGGCAGCGCCGACGAAGCGCGTCACCTGACCCCAGAAGCGGTAAAACCATCGGTTGCCTACCAGCCTTCGAAGCCGCCATGTGTCATCGGTGAGGGAGATAAAGGTCCGCCCCCTCCCGAAGTACTGGTACGCGAAAATGGGACGGGGGCCATAGGTAAAGTGCTCATCGGATTCGTGTACTGCGAGGGCCACCGCTCCTTTCCTCAATTTCTTGACGCGTTGATACCAGTAAAAACCTGGCATCGTCTGATCACTACGACCCTGCCATTGCCATAGTTCCTGGTTTTTCTCGCTGTCGGAAACGAGCTGCATTACAGGGTGCTCGAGACCTTCCGGTGTCAGTCGAACGTGGAAGGATTCCTCGAGATCCCTCGTCATCGATCCTCGCTCATCAGCATCCTCTAGTTCCACCGGAAGGATGCGCTCGAGTGGATCGCCTCGGAATCTTCTCGGCATGAACCACTGCCCCGCCAGGAACACCATGCCGCCGCCGTGATCGTCGACAAACTCGACGAGCCACTCCTTCTGATCGATGGATAGTGCGTCGGGACGGATGTCGCCCAGCAACACCACGTCGTAGTGGAACAACTGTTCCCTGGAGCGCGGGAACTCCTTCAGCGACGGAATTCCAGGTGAAGATTCCTGAGGAAACTCTGGATCCGCTTCCAGCAATAGACACTGGGTTTCCATCGTCGGGTCACGAATCAGTGAGTTCTTCAGGTACCTGTAGTCATAGCGTGGTGGTCCCTCGACGTAGAGGACCTTGATCTTGCGGGCGACGACGGTGACAGGACGCTCGAGAGCGTTGTTCTCGCTGAACAGTTCGCCAGGCTGGTTCTCGATCTCGACACGGCACAGGTATTTCCCCGGGGATCGGGGAGTGAACTCGAGGCGGTGGGGAACGACCTGGCCGTCATCGCCGATCAGTGGATAGTAAGGGACACGTTGCTCCACCCCTCCATCCTCACGCAGCAGCTTCAGTTCCGCCCTGACCGATTCGCCCTCGTATCCCTCCGCGGCGATGCGGAAGTCCACAGGAACCCGATCACCTTCGAGTACGACATCGGCGATGTCGAGATCAACCATCCGGATGTCTCGGGGTTCATCGGCATTACCCACACCGATGACATGAACGGGGATTTCACGGGAGCCAAATCGACGAGCGACCTCCTCGGGAGTAACCACCCCTCCGCTATCCCTGCCATCACTGAGCAACACCATCGCAGCGACAGTCTCTCCCCGTGCATCATCGAGGGAATCGCCCATCGCATCGCCTATTCGGCTGACTCGTCCGCGCAGTTCGATGGAGTTGGGATCGAATCCTTTCTCCTGCGGATTCAGCAGTTCACTCGCCTGGTACTTGGGGAGATCGGCAATCCCACGCACCCCATCGGAACCGGCGACGATGCGAACATCCGCTACCTGCCTGAGGCGGGATATGAGATCAGCACGACCTCCGCTGAGTACCCCTCTGACGATGTCGAGCCTGCTCGTGTCATCGACCACCGGGATCCCGGAGACGGATGTGATCGATGCAGGAATCGCCGCATCGGTCCAGCGATCCTGGATTCCCATGGAGAAGGAGTCGTCGATCATGACAAGTACCGTCGATGATTCGGTCTGAACCCGCTCTCGGGTCAAGGTTGGCCTGAACAGGATCAGGACCACCAGCAACAGCGCCATGAATCGAAAAATCGCCAGCGACCAGCGGGAGAGGGAACTCAGTCGACCCTGTTCCCCGCGGTATCCCCACGCCGCCAGCATGATCAGTAGTGGCAAGATCACCACCGTGATGACCCACGCCTCGGGAGCGGCCAACCACTCGATCCGGGTCTCCATACGCGTATCCGATAGTGCCATCAGGAATGGTTGAATCACTCCACCCTCCTTCTGGCTCTACCGAAGAAGTAGGCGAGAACCGTCTCCAGTACCAGCAGTCCCAGAACGATGTAGAAGAGTGGGTACCAGATATCTCCGAGACTGGAGGTGACATCGGATTCATCGCTACCGTCATTGAGGGATCGTTGATGCACCATTCCCGGGTACAGCGACACCAGTTCATCGGCATCTGCAAATACCAGCGCTCCTTCCGATTCTCGAGCGTTGACTGCAAACGCGTCACTTCGTTCCTCACCGGTGTCCTTCTCGAAGCGCACCTCGTAAACACCGGGAGTCCAGCGCCCGGGGACGACCAGATCGAAGGATTTTCGGTCCTCTGTCTCTCGAAGTGCCAGCGGCACCGCGCCACCCTCCGGCGTCAGCATCGTGATGCGTGGAGCGTAATCTTCCGAGGAGATCTGCTGCACCCAGGGCTGGCCCAGAGCCAGGTTTCGTCCCCCTCCGCCCCTCATCGTCAGCCACGGCATCGCTTCATGGAGGAAGCAAACATAGGCGGGCATGATGGGAAAATTACTCCAGCCGCGGTCCGCACCGGTTCCGAACACGAGCACCACTCCCTTGCCATACACCTTCTGGACCAGGATGGGAGTCGACTCGAAATCATCCAGGGTCATCAGCACATCCGCCTCGGGGATTTCCGACAGCGGTCTTCGGTGACCATGGATCGCCACATCCCCCAGACCTGCTTCGGGGAAGTTGGACAGATACTCCAGTACCGGATGTTCGTTCGCCTTGATCTGCCAGTGGTGGAAGTCCTGTCTTCGCTTGTCCTCCAGGGCGGGTCCCGCCTCGTAGGGGAACCAACCTTCCCCCGATTGCCAGCCGTTACGGGTCCAGCTTTCCCGGTCCATGCGGTCTCCGTTGAAGATCAGCACCCCTCCGCCAAGTTCGAGGAACTCTCCGATCTTTTCAGAGACTTCCTCGGAGATTCTCGAAACATCGGCCAGGATCAACACCCTTGAATCCTCGAGGTTTGCCGACATGAAGCGATCCTCGGGAATCACATCGATGCGATACGGCGACAACCGCACCCCCGTCGGGCCCACTTCATCATTTCCAACGGCAGCAACGAGCCAGTCAGACTCGGCGGACTCGGCGACAGGGTCGAATCCTCCATCTGCAATCAGGATGTCGACCGCTTCCAGAACCTCCGCCGAGTAGAAGCGGACATCGTCTCGATCGAGGTCGTCACTTCGTAAGCGAGCCTCGACTCGTGCGACCCCAGGAGTCCGGAAGATGTGCGGGAAGGAGATGGTCCTGCCCTCACCACCGTCCACATCGATTCTCCTGCTCCCCTGAACATCTCCATCGACGATGAACTCCACCTCGACTCCTGGAACCAGTTCGATGCCCCGGTTCTCCACGACGATCTGGAAGGAGATGGGAACATCGGTACTGATGAGGCCGGAGGACGGCCTCAGCGATGTCAGCGTGACATTTCTCGGACGTTCGGGTCCCATCGGATGGAGAACCACCTCGCCGCCCGCTTCCATCAACCGTTCCAGTGCTTCCTTCACCGCAGGGAGCTCCTCACCATCATCGGTGAGCCAATCTCCACGCTGGAAATCGGAATAGAGGTGGAAGAACCAACCTCCGGTCTCCTCCGTGGCGAGGCGAGCGGCATCGGAGATCAAAGCAGCTGGTGACAGCGACAACCAACCGGGAGAGAGTTGCTCCAGATCCCCCAGGATGTCAGAGGGGCCGGCATCTCCCACCAGTTCCGGACGGGGAACCGGCGTTTCGGATGGTGGTAATCCTCCCACCAGCAAGGCGGTTCGATCGCCGGGTGAGAGGCCGAGGAGCAACTGTCGAGCCTGATCTCGTTCCGCCTCCATCGTCGTCCTGCTCGTGGTCCGGGCCGCGGTGCTTCCCGATGCATCGATGATCACCGCTTCCTGCCTCACCACATCCCCGAGTACCGGCAGCGCATCGCTGGTGACGGTCGGTCGAGCCATCGCCATGACGAAGAGCAGTACCGCCAGTGTTCTCAGCAGCAGCAACAACAGATTTTCCAGTCGAAGACGTCGCTGATGTCGCTTCATCGCCTTGAGCAGGAATTCCATCGCCGCCCACGGTCTTCGACGATATCTCTGGCGGTTGATCAGGTAGATCAGGATGGGGATCAGCCCCAGTGCCAGGAATCCGAGCAGGGCGGGATTGGCAAAACTCATCGGCTGCCCCCGGTACGACGCACCAGCGCCTCTCGAAGTACCTGATCGAAACCGAGGGAACAATCGGCCAGTTGATACTGGATTCCAGCGTTCCTGAAGTCCTTACGCATCCTGCGCATGAACTCCCGCACCTCGACCAGGTAGGCCTCGCGAACTGCATCGGGATCTGCCAGTTGCTCCGGCATTCCCTCCAGCCCCTCGAACAAGGTCATCCGCTTGAAGGGAAAGTTCAGCTCGTCGGGATCCATGATGTGCATCACGAGGACATCGTGTCCGGCGTGGCGCAACCTGCGCAGCCCATGCACCAATCGATCGGGATCATCGAAGAGATCTGACAGCAGTACGATGAGGCAGCGTCGTTTCAATCGATCGGAGACACGCCCCAGTACCTCCCCGATGTCGGTGGTATCACGCCCTGCTTGCTGGGAGATGACCTGCACGAGGTCCTGAAGATGGCTCCTGCTCTGACTGATGGGAGCCTCGGCGCGAATCTTCTCATCGAAGACGAGAGCACCGACCGCATCCTGCTGGCCGAGGATCAGATAGGCGAGGGAAGCGGCAAGTGTTCTTGCATAGTCCAGCTTCGACATCGCTCCGGAGCCATACGTCATCGACTCGCTGGCGTCGAGCACCAGCTGCACCCGCAGGTTGGTCTCCTCCTCGAACTGCTTGATGTAAAAGCGGTCCGATCGACCGAACACCTTCCAGTCGATGTGACGGATGTCGTCGCCCGGGACGTATTCACGGTGCTCGGCGAACTCCACCGAGGAGCCGTGTAATGGACTCCTGTGAAGGCCCGTGATGGAACCCTCGACAATCATGCGAGCCCGGATCACCAGGCCAGCAACCCTTGCCAGCGAAGTGGGATCGAGAAGTCTCTGCGCCTCATCAGACGACATGAGCCGCCGTTTCGTCGAGCAACTTCTGGATGATGTCATCGGAGGTGACACCTTCTGCCTCGGCTGCGAAGTTGGTGACGATCCGGTGCCTTAGCACGGGAAGCGCAACCCGCCGGATGTCGTCTCCGGTCACATGAGGTCGTCCATCGAGAACAGCACTCGCCTTTGCTCCCAGAACCAGGTACTGCCCTGCCCGGGGTCCCGCCCCCCATTCGACATGACGCCGTACGAAATCAGGAGCGTCATCGGTACGGACCCTCGTCGCCCGCGTCAACCGCAGGGCGTAACGAATCAGATCGTCGGCAACGGGAACACTTCGAACCAGTGACTGCAGTTCCAGGATCTTGCTTCCTTCCAGGACCTGCTGCACATCATCGGAAGCACCGCCGGTGGTTCGCTGCATGATCTCGAGTTCTTCTTCTGCCGAAGGATAGTCGACCCGGATGTTGAACATGAATCTGTCCAGCTGCGCTTCCGGAAGGGGATAGGTTCCTTCCTGCTCGATGGGGTTCTGGGTCGCAAGCACGAAGAAGGGAGGATCGAGCGGATGGCGATTGCCACCGACTGTCACCTGCTTCTCCTGCATCGCTTCCAGCAGTGCGGCCTGGGTCTTGGGCGGAGTTCTGTTGATCTCGTCAGCAAGAACCACGTTGGCGAAGATGGGACCAGGAACGAAGCGGAAGACACGATCCCCCGATTTCGCATCGGACTGGATCACCTCGGTGCCGGTGATGTCACTCGGCATCAGATCGGGAGTGAACTGGATTCTGTTGAAGGAGAGGGACAGGGCTCTCGCCAGGGTGCTGATGAGGAGCGTCTTCGCCAGCCCCGGTACTCCGACGAGCAAACAGTGCCCCCCCGACAGCAGCGACAGCAGCAACTGATCGATCACCTCATCCTGGCCCACGATGATGCGACCCAGCTGTTTTCGCAGTTCCTCGACCGCCTCCTGAACCTGCTCGATCGCTCCCGTCGCACCAGTTTCTGGGCCATCTGCCCCGGAAGTGGCTGGAATTCCCTCATTTTCTGCAGAATCCATCTCGTCCTCGGAATCCTCGATATCGCTGAACATATCGCTTCCTCGTTCCTGGGTCTGACCCGGCAGAGGTACTCCTGCGAGAGTGCGGAGTCCCTGCAAGGTGGTTCCGGGTGTCCATTTCCGACTCCCGGCGGGTTCTTTGTTCGTGCCCGGTAAAGATAATG
The DNA here is from genome assembly GCA_964412635.1 of uncultured Planctomycetia bacterium. Taxonomy (GTDB): domain Bacteria; phylum Planctomycetota; class UBA8108; order UBA1146; family UBA1146; genus QNYK01. The sequence continues at coordinate 19,044 of CAYPPQ010000010.1, forward strand.
GAGACCCCTGCCGGAAGGAAGCGACAGGACTCCCTGAATTGCCAGGAGAGATTCACGATCGTTCCAGCCTGACGGGTCTCGTTGACTTGGTCCCCACCACCCCTAAACTCTTTCCACTGCCCCTTCCAACGAAATGTCGCCACGGGGTGGTTCCGTCGGGATGATCCGTTCGGGAACCCCCCGAAACACCGTTTCCTGCGGACGAGCGACCTCGAAGAAGCCTCACCCCAGTTGAGGCATGACGAGGGGGTCATGTGACCGACGGACTGAATGCCAGGACGCTGTTCCAATCGAATAGCAGTCTCACGTACGACGATCTCATCATCCTGCCCGGATACATCGATTTCGGGGTCCAGGATGTGAATCTGAAGAGCCACATCACCAGGGAGATCGAACTGGCGACTCCCCTCTGTTCGTCTCCGATGGATACCGTCACGGAGACGGAGATGGCTGTCAATCTGGCACTACTCGGTGGGATCGGATTCATCCACTACAACAACACCGTCGATCAACAGGCCCGGATGGTTCGGCGCGTGAAGCGTTACGAGAACGGTTTCATCACCGAGCCGGTGGTACTCAGCCCCAAGCACTGCATCGATGATGTCGATCAGATTCGGAGCCGTCACGGATTCTCTGGAATTCCCATCACCGAGGACGGGACACTCGGTTCGAAGCTGGTCGGAATCGTGACCAATCGGGATATCGATTTCGAACAAGATCGTTCAAAGTCGCTGAACGAGGTGATGACCACGCAACTGATCACTGCTCCCAAGGGTGTCACCTTGCGTGATGCGAATCAGATGCTCCGGGAGAGTAAGCGTGGGAAGTTGCCCATCGTCGACGAGAATGGTCACCTCGAATCTCTCGTCTCTCGAACCGACATCATGAAGAACAGGGACTTCCCCGACGCCTCCAAGAGTGTCGACAAGCAACTGATGGTGGGAGCAGCTCTCTCCACCCGTCCCGAGGATCGCGAACGGCTTGAGGCACTGGTTGCAGCAGGAGTTGACGTCGTCGTCATCGACAGCGCACAGGGGCATTCGGTATATCAACTCGACATGCTACGCCACATCCGGGAAACCTATTCCGACCTGCAAGTGATCGCAGGAAATGTCGTCACACAGGACCAGTGCGCAGCACTGATCCAGGCGGGAGCAGACGGAATCCGCGTCGGCATGGGACCTGGATCGATCTGTACCACCCAGGAGACGATGGCTGTCGGACGAGGTCAGGCAGCGGCGGTGTACCACTGTGCTCTGCACTGCAGGGAACAAGGGGTTCCCGTCATCGCAGACGGCGGAATCCGCGACATCGGACACATCGTCAAGGCTCTCTCATTGGGAGGCTCCGCCGTCATGATGGGCCTGATGTTCTCGGGAACATCTGAAACACCTGGCGAGTACTTCTACCAGAATGGTGTTCGCCTGAAACGATACCGCGGCATGGCGTCCATCGAGGCGATGGATGTCGGTGGTGGCAAGCGCTACTTCTCGGAAGATGAAACGGTGCGAGTAGCCCAGGGCGTTTCCGGAATGGTGATGGACAAGGGGTCCATTCGCAATCTGGTGCCGTACCTGTGCCAGGGTCTGAAACACGCCTTCCAGGACATCGGTATCCGTGACCTGAGAATGCTTCACTCGATCCTCGACAGCGGGGATCTTTGTTTCGAGACGAGAACACAGTCCGCCCAGCGTGAGGGAGGAGTCCACGACATGTACTCCTACGAAAAACCTGCACTCGGAACACGCGAGCGAGTCGAGTAAACCCAGCATCCTGGAGGAGACCTGATGGCCTCGGAAATCAATAACGAGTTCTGCGCGATTCTCGACTTCGGCTCACAGTACAGCCAGTTGATCGCCAGACGTGTCCGTGAAAACAGGGTTTATTGCGAGATACTCCCGTGTACCACTACTGCGGATGAGTTGCAGGCGATGGGAATCCGGGGAGTGATCCTCAGCGGCGGTCCTTGCGGTGTCTACGACGACAACGCACCCACATTCGACGACAAGATTCTCGACCTCGATGTCCCCGTGCTGGGGATTTGCTACGGCATGCAGGTTGGATGCCAGGCAACAGGAGGCCAGGTGACTCCCTCTTCCGAGCGGGAATACGGGAACACCACCATCTACCTCAACGAATCCGACAATCCGATTTTCCACGGCTGCGACGACAAGATGCAGGTGTGGATGAGTCACGGAGATCGAGTCAACGAGATCCCCAGTGACTTCGTACCCATCGCGCGGACCGAGAATACTCCACTGGCCGCAGTTCATGATCCCACTCGAAAGTTCTGGGGACTGCAATTCCATCCCGAGGTCACGCATACCCGCGACGAGGGGAAGATTCTCAACAACTTCCTCTATCGGATCTGCAGATTTTCAGGTGACTGGGAGATCCAGGATTACGTCTCGAGGGCAGTGCAGGAGATTCGCGACACCGTGGGAACGGACAAGGTGGTCTGCGCACTCTCCGGAGGGGTCGACTCATCCGTGGTCGCCATGCTATTGCACCAGGCGATCGGCGACCAATTGACCTGCTTCTTCATCGACAATGGAGTCCTGCGACAGGGTGAAGCGGAACAGGTCTGCGAGGTCTTCGGAGACCAGTTCGGACTCGATTTCAGGTTCATCGATGCGACCGATCGTTTTCTGGAGCGACTTGCCGGTGTCACGGACCCCGAGGAGAAGCGAAAGCGAATCGGTCACCAGTTCATCGAGGAATTCAGTGAGGCCGCCAAGCAGTTCAAGGACGCTCGCTTCCTCGCCCAGGGAACCCTGTACCCCGATGTCATCGAAAGCGTCAGCCCATTCGAGGGGCCGTCAGCCACCATCAAGAGTCATCATAACGTCGGTGGCCTTCCAGAAGATCTCAACTTCGAACTGATCGAACCGCTTCGTTTCCTCTTCAAGGACGAGGCGAGAGTCATCGGCAAAGAGGTCGGACTCCCCGACGAGATCGTCCAGCGACAGCCATTCCCCGGCCCAGGCCTCGGCATCCGAATCGTCGGCGAGGTCACCAGGGACCGCCTGGAAATCCTCCGAGGCGCAGACGCCATCGTTCAGGAAGAGCTGAAGGGCTGGAGTCGCTACCGCGAGGTGTGGCAGGGATTCGCAGTACTGCTACCGGTGCGATCGGTGGGAGTGCAGGGCGATCAAAGGACCTACGATTGCACGGCAGCCCTGCGCATCGTGGAATCCACTGACGGCATGACCGCCGACTGGATGCTTCCTCCGCAGGAGATCCTGGCAAGGATCTCCAATCGGATCTGTAACGAGGTCCAGGGTATCAATCGTGTGGTCCTCGACATCTCCAGCAAACCACCTTCCACCATCGAATGGGAGTGAACATCGATGTCGATTGCTGCGCTAATACCACTGGGACTTTTACTGGTGATCGGGATCTTCTTCCTTTTCTTCGGGGGGTCCAAAGATCAGGACCGGATGAGGTAAATCGTGAATCACATCCAGCAAGGTGAACTCGAGGGTGGTGACCTGAAAATCGCCATCGTCGTCTCTCGATTCAGCGGTGAACCCAGCCAGAAGTTACTGGAAGGGGCGATCTCCCGGTTACAGGAACTGGGAGTGGCTCAGGACGATATCGATATCACCTCGGTACCAGGAGCTTTCGAGATTCCCATCGTAGCCAGCGAACTGAGCCGTGGTCGACCGAGGGCCTACGATGCCATCATCACCCTCGGTTGCGTCATCCGTGGCGAAACGCCCCATTTCGATTTCGTTGCCGGTCCCTGTGCGGATGCGCTGATGAAACTACAGAGTCTTTCGAGTCCCTCCGTCTCTCTCCAGCAGCCGCCCATCATCTTCGGAGTTCTCACCACCGATGATCGCGCCCAGGCGATGGCCCGCTGTGGTGGCGATCGCGGTAACAAGGGAGTTGATTGCGCCGAGGCCGCCATCGAGATGGCTCAACTGCTCAAGAAGATGCGGAGCTGACCTCCATGACCAGCAATACAGGGCCAAGACGAAAATCCAGAGAACTGGCACTGCAGTGCCTGCACCAGTGGGACCAGCAAGGTCACGAGGCATCCCTCGAGATCGTCGAGGGAGTGATGGATAGCCTCGGGGCGGAACCAGAGATCCGTCCTCATGCCCGTGCCATCCTTGCGGCATACTGGGATCATCCGACAGAACTCGACGAGTGGATCGATGCTGCCAGTGAGAACTGGCGAATGAGTCGAATGGCGGTGATCGATCGCAATGTTCTGAGGATCGCCGCTACTGAACTTCGCTGGATCGATGATGTACCGCCACGCGTTGCCATCGACGAGGCCATCGAAATCGTCCGTAGATTCTCCACTGAAAAATCAGCCAGCTTCGTCAACGGAATCCTGGATCGGCTACTGAAAGATACGGAGCAGGTCGATGATCCTCGGTAATCTATTCGGCAAGAAGGACTCCGACGATACGGGTAATGCCCCGGAAGGAGAGGGAGCCTTTGCGCGATTACGACGGGGACTGAAAGGTACCAGGAATGCCCTCGCTTCCGTCTTTTCCCTCGGGCGCAAACTCGATGCCGATCTCCTCGAGGAAGTCGAGACGATCCTGATCCAGGCAGATTTCGGACCGGTCGTTGCGATGGACCTCTGTGATGATCTGAAGGAAGCCTACAGCGACAAGGAATTCACCGCCGATGAGGTGATCCCATTCCTCAAGAACAGACTTCGAGAAAGACTCGGTGACGAACAGTCCATCGAATGGTCTACAGAGGGGACCACGGTGGTGGTCGTGGCAGGGGTCAACGGAGTGGGGAAAACCACCTCCATCGCCAAGCTGGCAAACCAGTGGCGTTCCGAGGGCAAGAGCGTGGTCCTCGCCGCCGGGGACACCTTCCGGGCGGCGGCCATCGATCAACTCGGAATCTGGAGTGAACGACTCGGTGTCGAGATGGTTCGAGGAAACGCTGGTGGAGATCCAGCGGCAGTGGTTTTCGATGCGGTTCAAAAGGCGAGAGAACTGGAAGCGGATGTCTTGCTGATCGACACTGCGGGAAGACTGCATACCGAGAAGCCGTTGATGGATCAGCTGGCAAAGATCGGTCGGGTGATCTCGAAGCAGATGGCTGGAGCACCTCATGAGGTACTCCAGGTGCTGGATGCGACGACGGGTCAGAACGCCATACTGCAGGCGAGAGCGTTTCACGAGGCGATGCCCGTGACCGGGCTGGTACTCACCAAACTCGACGGCACCGCCAGGGGGGGTGTCATCTTCCCTATTCTCCAGGATCTGGATCTACCTGTGAAATACATCGGGGTCGGGGAAGGTATCGAAGACCTGCAACCGTTCGACCCCGATCAGTTCGTCGAGGCACTCTTCGACTAGTCGTTGCCTCGATCACCGCGTCGACGGATCAATTCCTGAATTCCATCTCCATCGAGATCTGCACGACTGACAGGAGAAATTCCACCGATCGGTCGGTCGAGGATCCCGTCTCCGTTCCCATCTCCCCCGCCACCGGCGACCGAACTCCATCGCATCCCTGGCGGAACCAGTTGCGGAATCGGCTCTGACCTCGGGATGACCAGGGCGCGATAGTGGCCCTTTACCCCTCTCGCCTGGACCAGGATCGTCTCCCCCTCATCGCTTCTGCCGACGGCGATCGGCAACTCGGGAAACAGCATGCCAGGAAAGGGTCCCATCGTCTTCTCCAGCACCGCTCCAGCTGCGAACTGGAGAATCAGCAGACCCGAACCGTCGGTGACCTTGCCCCTGCACATCAGCAATAACTCCTGGGAGCCATTCCCGTCGATGTCGACGGCATGAACCCGGACCCTGTTGCGAGGTGCCAGTCCGCGGATCACTGGAGCTGCCAGATGGGCTTCCCCTTGCGGATCCACGCAGCAGATCTCCAGATCTGCGTCGGTGGAGACTTCGCCTCCTCCGTAGAGGCTGTGGATCCCCTGTACATCTCCTTTTCCCGGATGCTCCAGCGTCTGCCCCTGCAGTGGTCGCATCGTCGATGGTCCCGCGGCGACGTGGCCCAGTCCCAGAACATGACCGATCTCGTGAACCAGAACAGGGGTCAACCTCGGTACCTTCATCCGGGGTACACGGAGACCCGGTGGAGCCTGCGATTCCTCCGCGGCATCCTCGGAAAGATCCCAGTCGACACCCGCGTTGAGGTGGATCGAGTACGGAGTGGCATCTCCCGAATCGGGAGCGGTGCAGATGTGCCCCACCAGTTCCGAGGAAACTCCGAAGGGGATGCAGGGCCGACCGTGGTCTGCTGCTTTCCACTGGATGGTGAGAAACGCCTCCTGGTCATCCGGTGCCAGCTGGAAGAGCAATCCTGTCGATTGACTCCAGCGCTGAAACGCCTTCTCCATCGCCTGAAGAGCGAGCCCCTCGTCGATGGGACAACCCTCCCGAACGAATCGCCATGTCAGTCCATCGACGCCTTCGACCCTGTGTAGCACCGTGAACGGATACTGGAATGCGGGTCCGCGATACTCATCGACGGAACTGCTGCCCCGTTGTGGACCGTGGCATCCTGTCAGGGAAAACAGCAGAGAAAGAAAACCACCCCACACGATCCAACCGATCGGGGAGTGGATCGAAAGAATGCAGCTTCTGGCCGAACCGGTGTTCATCTGCCTCTCCCCTCTCCTGCAGGATGGAAAACCGCCCGCTGGCCCGGCGCAAGGGCTCGGGTCAGCGGGCGGTGATCAATTCGACCAGATCTCGGTTTACAGGTCCGAGAGGAAGGTCCGCAGTGCTTCTTGATCCGATTCGCTCAGGGCATCGTAGCCCTGTCGAATCAACTCTGCCTCACCGGTGTGCATCTCGATCGCCTGCTCCAGGGTGGCGGCCCTTCCATCGTGAAGGTAAGGGGCTGAGACCCTGACACCCCACAGCGGAGGAGTCTTGTAGTAGCCGACTCCAGCTCCGCCACCTTCCGAGGTACCCCGGAAATCGACGGGATGAATGTTGTGAAGGAGAAGATCGGAGTACAGATTCACCGGACCTTCGCTGCCCTGCATGCTTGGCACATGGCAAATCGCACAACCGACGCTGTTGAAGACCGCCTCGCCGACGGAGACCATCGGATCGGTACTTCCTCCTCGTGGAGGTGCAGCGAGGTGTAACGAGTAGAAGAGCATATCGTCGAAATCATCCTGGCTGATCTCAGGATCAGGCACTCCATCTGTATCACTGAGTGCTCCGAAACCACGGCCATCATCCGGTACCGTGATTCCAGTTTCTCCTCCCAGTGCATCTCGAAGGAAGTCGGAGACAGATGGGACCTGGGCTTTCCAGCCAAGGATTCCGATCTCCATCACCCCTGCGCCGACATCGATCATGCGGGCGACTCCTCGGCAGCCATTTCCATCGACATCGTTGGGATCCTCATGAGAGAGAATTTCGCTCTCGAAGATGGTCTCGATCAGCCCAAGGCCGAAGGTGGAGGGAGTCTGCCGCTGTTCGTACACATCGGCGAGGGGATCTGCGTCATCACGACCCGGGGTGTCCACCCTCCTGAGTTTGCTGGCGACCGGTCCACCTGGAAGGTTCTCGAAGGGACCATTTCCACCATTGTCGAAACCAAATCTCATCACATTGACATCGAGCCCACCTGCTCCGCCGATCACCGGACCCTGGTGACAGGACCGGCAGGAATCAGCGTTCATTTCGGGAGTTCCCAGTCCTTCCGAGAGTTTCCAGTCTCGATCGAAGACGAGACGTCCACGGATCCACTGCTCCATTTCGGTGGGGAGCAGTTCCCGATCGGGACCGCCCATCGCTCCCACCGGTGGAACCGGAGTGTCTTCATCGATGATTTCGGCGTTGACGATGCCGAAGATGAGGATCGATGGAATCAACAGCAAGAATCCGAGGGCAGTTTTTCTGTTACTCTTCATTACAGTGCCTCCAGGAATCTGATAACGGCCTGCTGTTCCGTGGGGCTCAGAGCGTCGTAAGCATCTCTCGATTGTTGCCCCTCCCCTCCATGCATGAGGATCGCCTCATGCATCGTGTCCGCCCTGCCATCATGAAGCCATGGCCCATGAAGGCGAACACCCCAGAGGGGCTGAGTGCGGAACTCATCGGTCGTTGTATCGGGGGAGATGAAGCTGGGCTGAGGCATTCCCATGGAGATTCCATCCGCGAGTTCCGGTCCCATGTCGTGGAGGAGCAAGTCGCTGTACGCGCTGACTGGACCCAACGACGACTGGAGTTCCGGAATGTGGCAGTCGGTGCAGTTCATCTGGAAGAAGAAGGTTTCTCCCAGTTGCTCCTCAGAACCCATCGGCCCGCGAGGAGGAGGTGCGACAAATCTGCTGAAGATGAGAATATCTCTGAGATCTGGAGTAGAAATCTCCGGATCGGGAATCGAATCCAGATCCTCCGTCGGCTCATCGAATCCGGAAGAGACCTGCATCATCGCTGCGCTGACAATTCCTCCGGTGCCCAGAACGGGGTCAGTGGTGATCCCCATCTGGTTCATCAGAGCTCCTCGCAGGAATGCCTCGAGGAAGTTCGCCTGCGCCTTGTATCCGAATCGCCCGAGGTTGCCGGCTCCATCGGTGTTGAATCGACCGCTGATTCCGTCGCCATCGTTATCATTTGGATCGGCGTTGGCAGCAATCTCTGCATTGGAGATGAACTCGAACAGACCCACGCCCAGCCCGGAGGGAGAGTTTCGCTGCGCCACGGTCACCGGCAAGCCACCCACCTGGGAGGGCTCTGGAATCACCGGACGCCCTCCATTGGATCCAGGGATCGTGTAGGAAGGCATGACGATGCTCGGCACGTTGGGAGGATCCCAGATCGGTCCCTGGGAACCAGGCGCTCCCACCGCAGCAAAGTAGAAGTTCCGGTAGATCGGCGCTGAGCCTCCTGCGGCGGGGGTACTGTGACACGCCTCGCAGCTGGTGGCGTTGTACAACGGTCCCAGCCCCTCATCGGGAGTAAAGCTCTTATGCATCAGATCTCTTCCGCGAAGGAAGGAATCGAAAAGTTGCTGGTCGAGACCAGGAAGTGCATCGCCGAGAGTACAGAATGAATAGGATTCGCAACCGAGATCATCGGTGGTGGCATCTTCTCCACAGGCCTGGAATGGCTCCGGCAAGGGATCGCCACCCATGAACAGGTAACTGAAGACGTGAATCGCATCGCCCAGGTTCAAGTTGCCGTCGTCGTTGCAGTCATATGCGTCACGACAGTAGGCGACCTCGCCGAGGAACATGTGCTCCAGCATCCCCACACCATCGGCGATGTCCACGGCACCAGATTCGTTCACATCACCACGCATGAAGTCGCGCGACTCCACCAGCGGCGAACTGGAAAAACTGAGCAGCAGCAAAAAGAAGAAAACCCTGCGAAATTTCATCTGTATTTCCTCACCTTGCGATATAGGGCATCCGAGTGAAATCACCTGTCCCAACCAGCAGCCGTGAATCGGCGCGGTTGCCACGGTCCAGTCCCAGAAAAACTCCCGAAACGCCGTCGGGTAGTTCAAGGACGATTTCCACCATACATTTCCGGAACCGTTCAGCAGGTACTCGATCAAGAGCCTATCCCCTGCCACAAACCATTCTATCCATTGAATTCATGCCCAGACAGTCATAACTGCCAAGAACCTGGGGGTCGGGAATTGATCCCTATCGCCCTAAATTCAGGAACCAAGAGAGGCTCCGGCAGCACTAATTCGCCGGGGTGAGAAGGATGTATGCAGCCATCGCCATGCTGACGACCGCCACGATCGGCCTCAAACGGCGATCTCCACCACTCATGGCGATTCGACTGCCGATATGTGCTCCCACTCCATAGGAAGGCAACAGCGCCAGGGCGACCTGCGGATCGAAGACCCCCTGAGAGAGGTACCAGGCACCCGCTACTGCAGACATGGCAGCAACCCACCACACCTTCCAGCGCACCGCATCCAGCACCGACATCCCACGGCTCGAGGTCAGCAACATGACGATGAACGCGCCGACTCCAGCACCGACGAATCCACCGTACATTCCACACAGGAAGCAACCGACGAAGAAACCAGCTCCAGCACCGCCGACCCGTTTCTTTCCCTGCGGGGAAGCGGGTCTCGGCATGAGGAATGCACCGACCGCCACGATGAGCCCCGATCCCATCAGTGTCCGGAACATCTCCTTGCTCGCCTCATCCAGGGCGATGGCTCCCCATGCCCCCGGTACCGAGGCGAGACCTACCACCAGGAGGGCCAACCACTGTACCGAAGCGCTGGAGGAATCCACCCCTTCACTGGAGGTCGATGGCTCGCCACCCTCTTCCTGCCGTGACTCTTCCTGCCGTGACTGCCGCCCCCTGTGCAGGGTCCAGCCCGCCACCAGCGCCTGGAATGCGACGCACACCCGATTGGTCCCGTTGGCCACCAGCGGATCGATCCCCAGGAAGATCAGCAGCGGAAGGACCAGCATCGGGGGCCCGCCGGGCAGGGGGGGGGGGGCGCCCGGGGCCACCCCGACCGCCACGATCAGCGTCCAGCCCAGATCTTCCACCGACTTCCCCTCCCTGTGCCTGGGCCCACTTTCGCACGGTAGGAGGTAGCAATACAGGTGGGTTGGCTTGATTCCTGGGTCCAATCCCACGATCCTTGTATCCGCTCCGGGGTCATGAATGACTCCTCAACCGCGACGGGAGGCACCGGAATGGATCCGGTCGTCAATGACTTTTCGATTCGAGTGGCCACACCCAACGGCACGGGAAGCCAGACATCCAACCTCGTCATCCACCGGGCACTGATCCGCATGGGGCTGGCTGCCAGCGCCAAGAATCTGTTCCCATCGAACATCGCAGGACTTCCGACCTGGTATCAGATTCGCGTCAGCCCCGGGGGCTGGCAAACGATGTCACCGAGATGGCACATCTTGCTGCCACTCAACCAGGCAACCATCGGAAGAGATCTCCGGGAGTCACTGCCGGGAACCGTCGTCATCGAGAACAGTGACTGGAAGACTGCCGATAGCGAGTTCGATGGTCTGTGTCGCTATTCGGTTCCCTTCGATCAACTCGCTCGCCAGATCGGCGATGCAAAACTACGCCCAAGACTCAAGAACTTGATCTACGTCGGAGTGGTCGCTCAACTGTTCGACATCCCGATGGATCAGGTTCGCGAAGCTCTTGAATCGGTATTCCCTGGCAAGGATGCGGTGGTCGATCTGAACGTCGAAGCGGCGCAGATCGGATTCGACTTCGCAGCCGAAAACCTGACCAAGCAAGACCCCTATCACTACCAGGGAGCCGACCAGATCGATGAGCGAATCCTCATCGATGGCAACGAAGCCGCAGCTCTGGGTGCCATCTGGGGTGGCGTTTCGGTGGTCGCCTGGTATCCCATCACTCCTGCATCCTCCCTGGCGGAGTCACTGGAAAAACACATCGGTCGCTGCCGGGAAGCCGATCCCGACGGCAACAATCGATTCGTCGTGATCCAGGCGGAAGACGAACTCGCCGCCATCGGCATGGCACTGGGTGCGGGCTGGGCTGGCACTCGATCGATGACTTCCACCAGCGGCCCCGGGATCTCGCTGATGGCGGAGAACCTGGGACTGGGCTATTACGCGGAGATCCCGACGGTGGTTTACGACGTGCAGCGTGTCGGCCCCTCCACCGGATTGCCGACCCGTACCCAGCAGAGTGACCTGCTACAGGTCGCTTTCCACTCCCACGGCGACACTCGCTTTCCGATGCTGTTGCCCGCAAATCCACCGGAGGCGTTCCAGTTCTCCTGCCAGAGCTACGACCTGGCGGAGAAGTACCAAACCCCGGTTCTGCTCCTCTCCGATCTCGACCTCGGAATGAACACCTGGCACTCGGCGCCTCTGCCGGAACCGGAGCAAGCACTCGATCGCGGCAAGATCGCCAGCGACGAGCAGATCGCTCAACTGGAAAACTGGGGCCGATACCGAGATGTGGACGGGGACGGGATTCCCTACCGCACCATCCCGGGGGTGACCCTGCATCCGGATGCTGCCCACCTGACGAGAGGGTCAGGCCATGATGAGGATGCGGAGTACAGCGAATCACCCGAGGTGTACGCACGGAACCTCGACCGCCTGGCGAAGAAAATCGACGGCATGGTGACCGATCTTCCGGCACCCATCACCATCGAAGGAACCGATCCTCTGGGAATCATCGGCTACGGAACCACCGACTTCGCCATCGAGGAGGCACTCGATTCCCTGGAGGCGACACCCTCCTACCTGCGGATCCGTTCGTACCCCTTCCATCGACAGATCGAGGATTTCCTCACCAAGCATGAACGGATCGTGGTGATCGAACAGAACCAGCAGGGTCAGATGGCTCAGCTGTTGAGAATGCAATACCCCGATCTCGCGGCACGAATCCTCTCTGCGACCTACTATGGAGGTCTCCCGCTCTCGGCAGAGTTCGTGAAGGAAGCCATCGAGAACTCGCTCGAAGTGGAGGCCCGATGACCGAGGAAGAGAAGAAACCAGCAACCAACGTGCTCGGCCTGACCAAGGCGGATTACAAGGGTGGCGCTTCCACGATGTGCAAGGGGTGCGGCCACGATCGGATCTCCGAGGCATTCATACAGGCCTCCTACGACCTGGGAATCGATGCCCAGCAGATCCTCAAGATGAGCGGGATCGGTTGCAGTTCCAAGACCCCCGCATACTTCCTCGGCAAGGCGATGGGTCTCAACTCGACCCATGGCAGGATGCCCAGCTTCGCCACCGGAGCCCACGTCGCAAACACCTCGATGATTCCCATCGGCGTCAGCGGCGATGGCGACTCCGCCAGTATCGGCATGGGTCAGCTGGTTCACATCATCCGTCGAAATCCAAAGATGCTCTACATCGTCGAGAACAACGGGGTCTACGGCCTGACCAAGGGCCAGTTCTCCGCCACTGCAGATCGCCACAGCCCTTCCAAGCGCGGTGCATTCCCAAGGGAAGCATCGATCGACCTGTGCGGGCTGGCACTGGAACTGGGAGCGACCTTCGTCGGCCGCTCGTTCAGCGGAGACAAGAAGCAACTGGTTCCGTTACTCAAGGCGGCCCTCTCCTTCGACGGTCTCGCCTTCATCGATGTGATCTCCCCCTGTGTGACCTTCAACAACCACGAAGGATCGACCAAGTCGTACACGCACCAGAAGGAGAAGGGGGTCTCCTACCACGATCCTTCCTACGTTCCTCCGCTGGAGCAGATCGACATCGAATACGAGGAGGGAGATGTGCACGAGGTCACTCTGCACGACGGATCGAAGTTATTGCTTCGCAAGCTGGATGGAGACTTCGACCCCACCGACAGGGAAGCAGCATTCCAGGCGGTGAGAAATACCCGAACCGCTGGAGAGATCCTCACCGGATTGATTCACATCAACACCGAAGCCAAATCGCTGGCCTCCAACTCCTCGATGACTGCCACCCCGCTGGTATCCCTCCAGCAAGACGAACTGCGACCGGTATCGGGGACACTGGAGCGCATCAACGAGAGCTTCCGGATCTGACGACCCGCTAGCCGACGATTCGCAGATCGTCTACCAGGATGCCCGGCAGTTTCGACCCGCTGGTGTTTCTCTGGCGGTAGGTGTGGAGTTCGGGGAGCACCTCGGTACGGGATCCCAGGTCGACGAGCCCCTCGCCGAGGATCCGCACGATCGAATCGTCCACCCTCACCGTACCGATGGGAGCGACCGCCTCTCCACCCTTGACCCTCAGTGCAACCCAGCGCGAGACACCGGTGACACGAGCGCCCTCCCGGGCGGCGAGATTGGTGTAGTGAACATGAGAGAGCCAGATTCCATCCCCGATCTGCTGGCAGGCGGTCTCTGGATCGATCGATCCCGGTCCCATCTCCAGTGCCGCTGGCGCTTCCGATCCTTCCGCACCGTTGTGCTCGAGACCGAACTCCTTTGCGCTCCTCGGGCTGGTCAATTTCTCCATCCCCTCCCCGCCGGAGACGAGATCGATGGGAGCAGGAATCGAATGCCCATCGGAGTTGAAGGAGGGAGCACCAATCGCCCCCGGGTTGTCGCGGATGATCACCCGCGGATCGAGCTTTTGCCCCTGATAGAGGGGAGCAAGGGGACTCGATCCGGTCTCGATCGCACGATAGGAGAACGCTCCATTCCACACCACCGGGGAGAAGAGGTCGCTCAGCGCAGCGGGCTCTAGCCACGCCCGATAGTTACCGACGGAAGGAGTCTCGAGCGGTCTGCCGAGGATCACCGCCATCGATCGAGCATCATCTCGACGCCGTCTTGCCGCACCTGGATCCCAGTTCTCACCAGCCCACACCCACCTCGTCGCCCCGCCGCCAAGGAGGTGCATCGACCCATCGATGACGGTCCTTGGAGCCTCGAACCACCTGCGTAATCCGAGGTTGTTGGCAGCCCCCCGGAAGATCGTTCCGGTGATGGCGATGCCACAGGTCTCGAGACCATCCTCTTCTCCTGCAAGTGAACCGATCACCTCATCCGGTGACGGAATACTACCGGCTCCTCGATGCTCTTCTGCAATCGGTGCGGCCAGATCCGCCAGATGAGGATCCTCCGGAAGATCGGCAAGTGAAGTGCTGAGACCATCGATGGCAGATCGGATCGGCGCCCGGTCCGCATCCAGCGACCCCGATAGCATCAGGTTGGCAACCACCTCACGACCCTGCCTCCGGAGAGAGAGGGACAGATGTCTCTGTTCGATGGACCCGGTCTGTCTCACTCTTCCCGATGAGATCCTGGCATAACCTGTGGTCTCTCCCGAAAGGGACAGGGCAACCTGTTCCCCTTCCCCGACGAGGGTCTCGGCATAATCAGCGAGATCGTAAAACCATGATTGCATCTAGCCCTCCCGTCCAAATACCTCGAGGTTACGAAAGCGACACGCCGGCATGGCATGACCCACGAAGACCATCTGGTTCGGTTCTCCCTTGCCACAGTTTGGTGTACCTCGAACCTGCCAGGTGTCGAGATCGCCTACCCCGTCGAGGGATTTCCAGAAGGGGATCGTGGTACTGCGATATCCAGCGTCCTTCACCCTGCCCTTGAGTTGCCCATCTTCGATCAACCGGGCATCCTCGACGCCGAACTGGAACTTCCATCGTCGATCATCGATCGACCAGGAGGAGTTCACATCGAGCCAGATGCCCTTTTCCACCCCCCCGATCAGTTCATCCAGGGGCGTATCACCCGGTTCCACATTGAGGTTGGCCATGCGATCGATGGGGGGGCGATTCCAGGAGCAAGCCCTCGACACGGCGATGGCATCCTCGGGGCGGGAGAGACGCTGGGCACTGAGGGCTCCGCCGATGCCTCTCTTCAGCATTCCTGATTCGATCAGCGGAGTCTTTTGCGCCGGAAGTCCCTCGTCGTCGAAGCCGGCACTGCACACCTCACCCTCGATGGTGGGATCGATCACCACGTTGAGAAGATCCGATCCCCACTGAAGAGTTCCAAGATCCTCTCTGGAAACAAAACTGGTACCGGCATAGTTGCGTTCATCGCCGAGGATGCGATCGAGTTCGAGGGCGTGCCCGATCGACTCGTGTACCTGGAGGACCATCTGCGCAGGTCCGATCACCGCATCCATCACTCCCGTAGGGCAACTCGGAGAGAGCAACGTCTCGATGGCGTCCTCACCGATCTGCGCAGGAATCGAATCGAATCCGGTCGAATCGAGAATCTCGTAGCCTCCCAGCTGCGCATCGCTACGACCCCCATTGGTTCGTTTTTGTACATCACCCGCATCGCTGGCCACCGCCTCTAGCCATGGAATCACCCGATCGTGTACCTGTTCGATTCGCACCCCGTCGGTAGTGACCAGACAGGTCTCCGAACGAACCCTTCTCACCGAGGATGTGCGCTGGACGATTCGATCATCGGTTTTCAATCCGTGGCAAGAAGCTCGAACTCGATCGATGATCTGCTTCCTGGAGACTTCCTCCCATGGTTGTTCGATTCGGTGACTCCACTGTCCCGAACTGTCAGGGCGTGGGGCCTCGGAGAAATCGACGACCCCTGCTTCCCCGCAACTGCGCGCCCACGTCTGTGCAACCCGTGCTGCCTGGTACAACCCCCCCACCGACAGATCACTGGTGGCTGCCAGCCCCATACCCGCTCCATCGATCACGGTGACCATCGCCCCGCAATCGACCGATCGGGACGGAGGCAGCAACACGTCGTCTCGGACGGTGTAGGACTCGGAAGTGGTATCGACGATTCGCAGGCTGCACCAGACTCCCCGGGGAGCGATGCGTTCCAGCAACCTGGCGGGATCTTCGGTCGTCTCTTCTCTCATCGGACTCTCTCCATCTCGTCTGGCAATCTCGGCCCATCGGGATCCCTCACCGGGACTCCACCACGGAGTACCGTCACCTTGCCCTCGTCGCCGTGGATCACCAGGTCTGCCCGGTACTCCGACCGGATCGTACCCCTCCTCGGTATCCCGAGATCCTTGGCTGCATTGGCAGACCCGAGTGCTGCCCGCAGACTCGGATCAAAACCCAGTTTGTTCGCCGTTTTCTCGATGGCGGTCGGCAACAGCGTCACACTTCCGGCCAGCGTCCCATTCTCGAGGGTCGCTCTCGATCCGTCGGAGCACACTTCTTGACCGCAAAAAGTACCGGAAGCGACACCCATCCCCGCCAACGGCATCGCATCACTGACCGCGATCAGTCCACCGTTACCCTTCATCCTCAATGCCATCTTGACCGTTTCATCGGAAAGATGATGACCGTCGAGAATCACCTCGCAACGGACACGATCATCGAGCAGCAGGGTGGTGATCGGACCGGGGTCTCGATGATGGATGGGAGGCATCGCATTGCACAGGTGCGTACATCGCCACGCCCCCGCATCGATGGCGGCAGCGGTCTGCTTCGCATCTGCGCAGGTGTGGCCGATCGATCCTCGAACCCCGACGGCGGTGAACTTCTTCTGAGCTTCCAGCGGGATCTCCTCCGGTGCGAAGGTCATGATCCTCAACTGCCCCTGAGCCCCTTGCAGCAATCTCTCGAAGAGCGATTCATCCCAGGCGTGAATCCCCGCCTCGGGCAACGCTCCCATCCGCCCCGAGGAGACGAAGGGACCCTCCAGGTGGAGCCCCAGGATGGAGGAACTCATCTCCTTGGCCCGGGCACACTCTTCCAGGGCATGGAGCATGGCGTCCTCTGCCCCTGGAACGATGGTGGGATAGATGGTGGTGATTCCCTGTTCGGCGAGATCATCGGCACAGGCGGCGATCGATTCGGCATCGCAACTGGAGAAGTCGACTCCGTTGGCTCCGTGAATGTGGGCATCGATGCAGCCCGGGGTGACCCTGCGACCGCCCAGATCCCAGATCTCATCACCGGTCGCGCTCCCCGGCGCTGCCAGTGCAGCGATCACGGTACCTTCCAGCACCAGATCCGCTCGGCACACCCGGTCGGGGAGAACCGCCTCTGCATCCCGCAGGACGATCCTCGGCAGGGAATCCTCTGGATTGCTCATCCGTGTCCCCCTTCCCTGAATACCTTCTCAGCGCACATTGCTGCTCCGATCAATCCCGCTCGATTGCCGTGTTGAGCCCGCACGATCTTCAGATCCGCGATGGCCTTGGGAAGAACCCTGGAGGCGAGGGTCTCCCCGATCAGTTCCAGATGACGCGGTCTCGCATCGATGATTCCACCACCGAGCACCACCACATCGGGATTGAGCAGGTGGAGTGCGCTCATCAAGCCCTCCCCCAGTGCCCGTGCCCCATCATCGAGAACATCGTTGGCGAGTTCATCTCCATCGAGTCCAGCGGAGACCAGTTCCGAGACTCCCGGTGACTCGGTCAGCGATCGTCGACGACCCCACTCGGCGGCCATCCCCCAGCCGCCTGCGTATGCCTCGACGCAACCGACCAGCCCACAGTTGCAGGGGATTCCCGATCTTTCCAGGATGATGTGCCCCACTTCCAGCGCTCCCCCGGAACTACCGCGGAGCAGGTCTCCATCGATCACCGCTCCTCCACCGATTCCTGTTCCGACCGTCACCGCCAGCAGGATGTTCGATCCACGGCCCGCGCCGGTGACGTACTCTCCCCACGCTGCCGAGTTCGCATCATTCTCGACCACCGCAGGAACCTGGTACCTTCGCCGGAAGAAACCGACGATGTCGGTGCCGTGCCAGCCGCCCAGATTCGCCACCGGAAAACGGATGACACCGGTGGCGGGATCGACCACCCCCGGGGTCCCCAGACCGATGGCAGCGACCTCTCCTCCCACCCCGGGAGCCTCTTCCAGGGCGAGATCGACCACCTCGCCGAGGGCGGTCAGGATCGCCTCCTGGCCGTGCTGAGCATTGCTGGGACGTCGGTTGGACCACACGATCCCCCCGTTTGCGTCGCACAGACCCACCTTGATCTCGGTTCCCCCGAGATCGAGGCCTACAAACAGTGGAACGGTCATGGTCCTCCCCGCCGGCTGGATCGATCGATGCCCCAGCATCGCCTCCCCGATGGGGGGGCGCAAGTCAGCCCTGTGTCGGGAACTGAGGATGGAACCAGGGTCAGAATCGATGGACAATCCTGCAGGAGGAACCGACATGAGTTCAGACTCTCAACCTGCTGGAGATCCATCGGCAGTGCAGAAGTGGATCGATCGCTACCGCGCAGATCACACCCATCCGCTCAATCACCTCACCCACTTCATTGGAATCCCGGCAATCGTTGCTTCGCTGGTGGTGGTCTTCATCAACTGGCGCTGGGGAGCGGGCCTCTTTGTCGGAGGCTGGATCCTCCAGTTCATCGGCCACGGGATCGAGGGCAATCGCCCATCCTTCATGAAAGATCCGCGCTTTCTTCTCATCGGCCCCCTCTTCATCCTCCAGGAGGGCTTCCGTAAAATCACCGGCAGATCTGCACCACCCCCGAAGAAATGAAGTCGATGCCCTTCCCCAGAAGTCTCGTTGCCAGTTGCCTGATCGTGTCGATGGTACTGACCTCTCCGCTGCTGGCGCAGAATGGTGACCGTAACGGCGAGACGCAGGATGAGAACTGGCGACAGTGGGATGTTCCACCCGCTCCGGTACTCACCCCTGCACAGGCTCTCGAGACCTTCGAGGTGGCACCTGGTTTCCACGTCGAACTGGTGGCGAGTGAACCGCAGGTGGTGGATCCCATCGCCATCGCGTGGGATGAACGGGGTCGCCTGTGGGCGGTCGAACTGCGTGCCTACATGCGCACCGTCGAGGGAGACGGTGAAATGGATCCCCTCGGCCAGGTGGTGGTGCTGGAAGACCTCGACAGCGACGGACTGTTCGAGAAGAGCACCGTGTTCCTCGAAGGCCTGGTCAATCCCCGTGCCATCTCCATCGTCGAGGGTGGAGTGCTGATCGCTGAACCACCTCACCTCTGGTACTGCCGCGACCTCGACGGCGATCTTCGATGTGATCGAAAGAGCGAGGTCGCACGCTACGGAGATGCCAACCCTGATGTCCTCGAACACACCGAGAGTGGATTGCTTCGCACCGTCGACAACTGGTTCTACAACTCCAAGAGCCGTCGCCGATTCCAGTTCGATGTGATCGACGGGAAACCGACGATGGAGCTGGAGAACACGGCATTTCGAGGACAGTGGGGTCTCGCCCAGGACGACCAGGGACGCCTCTACTTCAACCACAACTCGACGTGGATCCTGGCCGATCCACTCCCCACCGAACTGCTGCTTCGCAACCCCAACTGCGGCAAACCTGCTGGCCAACCGGGACGCTCCGGTCACCGGGTGATCAGCGACCAGTCGACGTGGCCGATCCGCATGAATCCCGGAATCAATCGCGGATATCAGCCGGGGATGCTGAGAGAAGATGGGCGACTGCGCCGCAACACCTCTGCCGCTGGCTTGACCATCTTCCGCAGCCACCGCTGGGGGGACGACTGGAACGGTGTCGCCTTCGTCGCCGAAACCACCGGCAACCTGGTGGGTGCATTCCGGATGCAAGAGCAGGGCTCACGCATCACCGGTGAGCAGTTGACCTTTCCCCATGACCAGTATGTCCAGCAAGCTTTTCTCGGTTCCACCGATGAACGATTCCGACCGGTCGATGTCGAGGTCGGTCCCGACGGCAACCTGTATGTCGTCGATCTCTACAGGGGTGTCGTCCAGCACCGCCAGTTCGTCACCTCGTATCTTCGCAAGCAGGTGGAAGAGCGGAACCTGGAGCAGCCGATCGGACTCGGCAGAATCTGGCGAGTCGTCGCCGATGATGAAGAGGAGCAGATCGAGCCGCTGGGATTGCTGGCGGGAGAGGCGGGACGCATCCGCGCTCTCAATCATCCGGTTGGCTGGGTCCGCGATACGGCGCAGCGGCTGCTGGTCGAGGCGGGAAGTACAGCACCGGTGAAAGAGTTGAAGCAACTCGCCAGTTCGATCAACACCCTCGCCACCGGAAGACTCCATGCCCTGTGGACCCTGAACGGACTGGAAGCCCTCGATGGCAAGATCCTCATCCGCGCATTGCAGGATGATGATGAGCGGGTGCGGCGGGCGGCGTGTCGAATCATCGCCGAGCCGGCGAAGATCGCGGAGTCCGACATCTCCGCCCTGATCACGACACTCGCCACCGAACCCGATGAGATCTCCAAGATCGAAAAGATCCACCGGGTCCTGGCACTGGGTACCTTTCCCGACGATTCCGATGCGTTCGCTGCGATGCTCGACATGCTGCGGCGAGATGGAACCGACCCCGACATCCGCATGGCAGCACTCAGTGGCTGGAACGATTACCAGATCGAGCGGATCGGACGCTTCTTCGGCGATCACATCGAGGCGTTCCCCGGACGCGAAGCACTGTTGAAGGAGACCACTCGATCGGCGCTGCGCTCCCACCCCTCCTCCCTCGGATTGCTGCTCGACTCCCTCGATGATCTCGACAGCGCAGATCCACGTCTGACTGCGATGCTCTGGGCGATCCGTGTCACCACCGACGACAAGCGCTGGAAGGCTCCCGTTCTCGCCACCATCCCGCCACTTCTGCAGCGGCAAGATCTGGCGGGATCGGCCGCCACCGATGCCGAAGCGATCGTCGCCCGGCTCACCTTCGATCCGTCGTCGCTGCCGAAGGTGACGCCGTGGACCGAACAGCAACGTCGCCTCGCCAGCCACGGAGCGGCGGCCTTTGCCTCCTCCTGCGCGCTGTGCCACGGGCCCGCGGGAACAGGCCAGCCCGGTCTCGGCCCGTCGCTGATCGACAGTCCGTGGTTACTGGGAGAAGAGAGCATTCCCATCCGACTGGTGCTGGATGGGATCACCGGTCCCGTCGAGGTCGATGGAGAGGTGTGGGACATCACGATGCCCGGCCACCGGGAGAATCCACTGCTCGACGACGAGGGAATCGCCGCCATCCTCACCTGGGCGAGGCGGCAGTGGGGCCATGGCGCGTCTCCCATCGATCCGAAAAGCGTTTCTGAACTGCGCCTCCTGACCTCCGGACGCACGCTGCCCTGGACGGTCGAGACGTTGAAGGAGGATCCGCGATGAAGTTGCTCTGGCTCACCATGTTGTCGGTGGTGGGGTTCCTTCCCTGCACCGATTCTCCTGCTCCCGCCGCCATCGATGATGCCGCGGTAGTTCCCTGGGAATCTCTCATGCCGCCGCAAGACCTCAGTGGCTGGAAGATCGTCGGTGGTCAAGCGACCTACCGCATCGAGGACTCCCAGCTGATCGGTCAAAGTAGTGCCGGAAGTCCCAACACCTGGCTCGTCACCGAACGGCACTTCGGCGACTTCGAACTGGAGTACGAGTTCCTGTGCGATCCGTCCCTCAATTCCGGGGTGCAGATTCGCAGTGAAGCCAGCGGCGGGATGGCTCGCGGATTTCAGGTGGAGATCGATGTCGATGATCGGCGCAAGCGTTACTGGAGTGCCGGACTCTACGAGGAGGGAGACCGGGGCTGGATCGACAGCCTCGAGGACAATCCGGAGGCGCAGGCGGTCCACAAACCCGACGACTGGAATCACGTCCGTATCGTGGCGGTGGGAGCGCACCTGCAGACGTGGCTCAACGGGGTTGCCGCTGCGGAGGTGTTCGACACCCGCAGGCTCAGTGGATTCATCGGGATGCAGGTACACGGCGTCGGAAACCGGCAAGAACCGCTGGAGATCCGCTGGCGTGGCTTGCGAGTGAGAGATCTCGGCTCCCACCACTGGAGCCTCCTGAAACCCCCGACCGATTCGGGCTGGGTGGAAACGATCACCCTGCCCGAAGACTGCTCCACCTTCCGTCTGGAGGTGACGGCGCAGAAGGATGCCGAGCCGCTGGGAATCCATTGGGGGGATGGGGAGACCAGTTCGGTCAGTTTCCACTTCGCCGAGAACACCATCGAGTACTCCTACCGGGGAAAGGATGGGGTGGATCCGGCAGGAGACACCCTCCATGGCCCCTTCGGAACGGGTCAGATCGGATTCCGCGGTCGCTTCCAGGTCTTCAGCGGGTCCCCGGAGAGGAGTTCCCTGGTGGTCAGCGACGGCAGCGATCGACTGCTGCTGGAGACCCCCGGCCCCGTAGGTGGCAGTCAGATCCACCTGAGCAAGAGGCGCAGCAGGATTCAGCGGATTGAAGTGCTGATCCCCAGAATTTGTGCCGAAAAGTCGCAACAGAAGCCCGCGGAAGGCGTTGCACCGAAAACTCCACCCCGGTAAACTTCTGGCTTCGGATAAACCCCACGGAGGATGAGATGAAGGTCAAGATTCGCAAGAGCGGCATCAAGCGCAAGAAGCAGGGCTTCCGTGCCCGGATGCGCACCAAGGCAGGTCGCAAGCAGATCAATGCTCGTCGTCGACGTGGCAGTTCCCGCATGACTGCCTGGGGCTAGTCGAGCTCGACTCCCCGGTCACTCGCCTACTGCCACCAACGAACACACCTGCAACGACACCCGCCCCTACCAGGGCCACGCTCTTCAGCCATTCCTGAAATGAAATCTACGCCGCATGGCGTGCGCTCGCATCACCGATCCAGAACGGTGCGGAATCTTCGATCGAGGTCGTCATCCCCGTCGTTGACCAGACCCAGATATCGAAGAGTGACCTCTCTCAGTGCTTCACTGAATCGAGCATCCCCATCGGCATAGTCGAGGGGGCCACTGTATCCCGAGTTCTCCTTCTTCTCGAGTTCAGGTAGCCAGCCGAGGAAGGTCGGCAGAACTGGCGGCGACGGGAAGGCGTGAGATACCATCTTCAAGCCCTTGATCAGGTGACTACAAACCTTGTTCCCCATCACCTTGTCCTGAACCTTGTTCGGGAGAACCCACAGAGGCGGCGGAGGCTTCGATCCGTCATTGAGTGCCCACAGCAGCGCCATGGCATCGGCCCGGTGGGCCCCCTCAACGCCGGTGACGATGGCGACATCGTCCGCCTTCATGCAGAAACTGGTGACCTGACGGAAGACTCCCGCTGCAGTATCGAGGAGGATCACGTCCACCATCTCTCCGAGCGATTCGAGCATCGCATCGAATCGCTTCTGGAAGGAGCGATCGACCACCCTCTGATCGAGAGCATCGCCACTCTCCTCGAATTCCACTCCCTTCAGGAAGTAGAGGGCCCCTCCCCCGACATCATCGTGGCGTTTCCACTGATCCTCGCCGATTTCCGTCAGTGAGGATTCGAGGGTGGCATTTCCCTCGAGGACATTCATCAGGCCGAGTTCCGGCTTCTGGCGCAGGTACTGGAGCAGGTAAGAATGCACGTTGGGGGTGGCGAAATCGACATCGACGATGGCGACTCTTTTGCCCATGCGCGCCAGTTGCCGGGCGAACAGGATCGATACGACAGTCTTCCCGGCACCACCCTTGCCGCTGCAAAAGGTGGCCAATCGATAATCAGACAAGTGGATCTCTCACTTTCAGAACTCCGGCGCAGGGTACAGCATGACCGCATCAGGGGCGGACTTCCACCCACCATTCCAGTTGCTGCTGCAATAACCCCTGATCATCCCTCAGCACCCACTGGGTAGGATCCTTCACCGTACAACGCACCCTGTGCCATCCCGGTTCCAGATCCTTCGATCGAATCTGAGCGGCCTGCACCGTCTTCCCCGACGGATCGATGCCACTCTGGGCTCGTCTCCACAATTCTCCGGGACGGGTGTCGACCACCGAGGTCCCTCCCGAGTTGCCACCCACGGCATCTCCTGGCCGCTGCAATCCGAAGGAGAGGACGTGCCACTTCACATCCAGCTGATGTGTGCGCGGTTGCAGCGTCCACACCTTCAGGATCACCTCCTCATCGTCCTCCTTTTTCAGGACCAGATCACCGGGCTCCGGCTCCACTCGATCGACAGGTCGAACCCGGCTGTAGATGACCTTGACCATGTGCTCCATGCAGACGACACAGAATCCACTGTTGTCTCGCATCATGCAGGAGACCTGCGGCCTCCATACATGAAATGGTTTGCGGTCCCCCCCCTCGAAGAGCCCCACCTTGCTGTTATTCCACCAGCGGTCTTCTGCTTCGATCCACTCGCGCCAGATCACCCGTTCTTCCACCTGTGCCTTGTCACTGCCATGCATCAGGTTGGGAGGTGCTGCCCGGGTAGCCACCACATCGTCCCGCGACGGCGGTGGCGGTTTATCAGGATCCGATCCAGGTTCGTTATCGTATTCATCGTGCAGCCCCCCCAGCGAGTGGCCGACCTCATGGTTGACGAGACCGAGGGCACCCTTTGGCAAGCTGGTAACCCCGCCTCCTCCCGTCGCAACGCCAGCAGTATCGTTGGCGATGACCACCGACTGGCGATCCTTCCCCGCCTCACCGAGCCTTGAAAGGATGTCGAACACCCTCGATCCGTTCGAAGTGAGAACGTCATAACGAACGAGACAGCCGAGCGCTGTATCCTTGACGATCTCGCCGGGCTCCCTCGAGACCCCCATCTCCTTCGATTGCAGGTGTACCGCGGTCACGTTGAAGTACTGCTCGTACTCGCGATAAGGATCGACGGAGAAGAGTAACTTCTCACAGGTGCGAGCCTGATTCAGGAACATCTCCTGCTGCTCATCGAGTACCTGATATCCATCCCCGAGAATGAACATGTCGATCCGATTTGCCGCCTCACCCGATTCTCGAAGAGCAACCTCTGCCAGGTAGGGGTTCTCCAGTAACTCCCTGGCCACTGCCGATTGCTCGGCATCGTCAGCCTCTGCGACGATCTCCCGCAGCATTCGATCTGCAAGGGTGAAGGAGCCTTCCTCCCTGAGGATCTGCACGTACTCGATGACCTGCTCGATCCTGTTTGATTTCTTGAGTCTCCTGGCCGCTGCGATCGCCTCCTGCTCGCGCTGTCTTCTGAGGCGCTTGCTCTCGATCAACTGTTCCTTCTCGAGACTGGTCACCAGGCGTCCCTGGTATTCCTCGTAATCACCGCTGGAGGGCAAACGACCGCGACTTCTATCGAGGATCGCCTCTGCCAGCTCCTTGCCTCGAGTTCGTCGGTGGAGATTGACGAGAGCACGATGGAAACCCTCGTCATCTCCTGCCACCTCGGCCAGGAAGACCATCCCCATCACTCCCTCCAGGGAGTGAGGAACCGACCTGAACAGCACGGCCCGCTCGCTGGAGTTGACCTGAATCCACTGCCGCTTGTCGATCATCTTTCCATCGGCGATCTGACGCTCCAGCGTCAGGTTGTCAGGAGTTGCCTGATACACCAGCGTCTTGCCGCTGCTCAGTTGCACCGTCAACTCTCCGCCAGCAGCTCCTTCGAGAAACTCGTTGAACATGGTGCTGAGTGCCCCCGAACGAACCAGCATCTCGAGGGCCTCGATGTGTTCCTCTTCGGGAAGATCGAGGGCCAAAGCTCGGTGGAGTACCGGGCTCAGTTGATCGTAACGGCATTCCTCCAGCAGTTTACGAGCGCTGGCGAGAAGGGACGCCCATTGCTGGGGTGGTCTCCGAGAACCGGGTAACTCCCGCAGGCGAACATCTGCAACCCCCTCGACCAGTTCACCGAGAGCCTGCTCGTAGAGAGGAATCCCTGCGAAACGAGATCGTGCGGATGCGAGCACACGAAGTGCTTCTCCTGGTCTGCGAGCATCGAGGAGTGTCGTGACTCGCTGCTGCACCGTATCGAGCTGTGTTTCGGCGACCTCGGAGATCTCATCGGTCCGTGCACGCCAGTAGGCACGCTCCGATTCGGAGGCGTCCACCCTGGCCAGAAAACGGGTGATCGATTCCGCTTCCCCGTATCGTCCGTCGAGGATCAGAGGAGCCAGCACCTCGTCGATGGAAGCACGCTTTTCCAGCTCGCTCGCCAGCTTCAATCCCGCGAGTGCCTCTGCAAGTTCGGCGGCAGTATCCACTGCACGACTGCTGGGAAACCTGCTCGAGATCGATCTGAGGATCTCGATGGCATCCCATGCGATATCTCCCGTCGCCATGTCCTGCTCCAGCAATGCCAGCTCGACTTCTCCCTCGTCCGCTGGGGTCGAGAGTACCTCCAGGGCGGAGCCTCCCGCTTCTTCCCCGCTACGGACGCTGGAGTCATCTTCGGTTCGAACCACCTGTCTCGGGCCGTTCGAATACTCCCTGGCAACGAGGATCGCCAGCAAAAAGAGGAGCAACATCAGGGTACCGTCGGTGACCTTCGAGAGTGCGTTGCTTCGTCTCCGGGGAGGGCCCGACCTGGCCGGTTGCGCTGGAGCAGAGGCTGGCTCCCCATCCGGCTGCTCCTTGCGCCTGGAAACCGGTGCGGCCTCCTGTCTCGCAGCTTTCTTCGGGGCCACGGCGACGGCGGATCGAATTTCGATGGCGGCGGAACCGATCTCGACCCGATCTCCAGCTCTCAAGGAGGCAGAATCGATCCGTTCACCGTTGAGAAGAGTGCCGTTGGAAGATCGCTTGTCGACGATCCTCAACTGCCCCCCATCGAACTGGATCTCTGCGTGAACTCGACTGGCCTTGGACACATCGAGAACCACATCGCATTCTTCCGAACGCCCGAAACTGAGCCGACTCACTCCATCGGTTTCGATCTGTTTCTCAACCCCATCGAGGATGAGGAAGATGCGTATCGGCTTGGCGGGTCGACTACTCATCGATCACTCCGTAGCTGCTTCTGGATCGACCCGCTCGCTGCAGGGAGAAGGTCCACGTACGGTTTGAACTGCCGTTGTCGATCAACTGATTCCCAGATCTGATTTCAACTTCGATACCACATCCTGATCGTCGAGATCGAGGACTGGATCGGAGTCGTACTGTTCAAAGAAAAGGGTAGGGGTCATCTGCTCGGGGATCTCCAGTGCCTTTCGAAGTTTCTTCTCGGCAGGAACGAAGCCACGGGTGGCCAGTCGAACAATTGATTCACCGATCGTACCCTGCAGACCGCAGACGAGTACCACTGCAACTTCCGGAGTGAGTTCGCCTGGAGCCAGGTTCATCCTCGATTCCAGCATCTCGAGACCGTCAGGCTTGAAACAATCTTCAGCTCTTCCACTGTGTCCCTGCCAATCGGGACACTGCGCAGGGCGACTGACGGTGGGAACGTAGACCAACCGATGGTCCCGTTCCATCTGCTCCAGTTCCTCGCGGTATCCGAGGTCTCCATCCCTGGAGACACCATGAATGATGCAGGTCTTTTTCACCGATCGTCCGTGGGTGATGTCATCTCTAGCGATCGATACGAAGGGAGCGAGTCCTGTTCCAGCACTGACATAAATCTTCCAGCGATCGTCATCCTCACCCACCGTTCCTGGAATGGTGAAGTGTCCCTTTGGTTTGGGCCGCAGGAATACACGATCGCCTTCCGACAACCGAAACAGGCTGTGAGTCAGCGGATTCTTCGATGACGGTTGTGAGACGCGACGGATGTAGAACTCGACGAATCCCCGCTCCGCGGGCTCGGAGGCGATGGACATCGGTCGCTGCACACCCCCAAGTTCGGGTTCCACCTCGTTGTTGACCCCGATCACCATGTATTGACCCGGGACAAACCAGTCCCCCTCCGGTAACTCTTCGTCGAGGGCGATGCGGAAGATCGCCAGTTCCTCGGAGAGATCGGTCTTTCCTTCGATGGTGGCGTTTGGCTCCAGAACCTTGGCCAATTTGTGCCCTCCTGTATCCGGTATTGTTCGAGAGATTCAGACCTGCAGAGTCTCCCGTCAGGGGATCTTCGGGTCAAGGTGGCGAAGGCCAAGTGGATGCAGGTATTCTCCACGGCCACAATACAGCCACTCCGGTAGAGAGGTGGGAAGTGACGATGGATCTGCGCGGAAAGGTAGCCCTGGTGACTGGAAGTGCCAAGCGCCTCGGCAGGGCGATGGCACTCTCTCTCGCCGACCAGGGTATGCATCTGGCCATCCACTGGAATCGCTCGCAGCGAGAGGCCCTCGAGACGGTCGAGGAGTGCCGGAAACTCGGGGTCGAGGCGCAGGCGGTTCAGGGCGATCTCGCCGACCCAGGCGGGGCGCACGGGATCATCGACGAGGCGGCCCGTTTGGGGCCGGTACAACTTCTCGTCAACAACGCCTCTCGCTTCATCCCCAACC
>CAYPPQ010000010.1:47499-57949 GCA_964412635.1 uncultured Planctomycetia bacterium
CGATGCCGAGCAAATCGAGGTGGACCACAGAATCCACGTCGTCTCGCCGGCGATCCTGGCACGAGAATTTGCTGCGGATCTGCCGCCGGGAGCGCAGGGACACATCGTGCAGATGCTCGACTGGCGAGCATCCATCGCAGATCCTCATTACTTCACCTACGGACTGGCGAAGGCGGGGATGCTACAGATGATGAAGTTGCTCGCGCTGGAGCTGGCACCGGAGATCCGCGTCAATGGCATCGCTCCAGGATCGATCCTGCCACCGGAGACGTCGGAGATTGGTGACTCAAGCCCTGCTGACCAGGAGCGTCACGCAGCTTCCTTGAAACAGGTGACCGATGCACTGTTGACCCTTCTACAGGATCCCGGCGAATGCACCGGACAGGTCATCGCTGTCGACGGAGAAAGGACGAGCAAGTGAACCCGCTGCCACCGCATATCGCAGATCTGGATACGATTCAAATCGAGGATCTGACCATTCGAACGGTGATTGGGATTCTCGATCGTGAAAGAGATCGTCACCAGGAAGTATGCCTGCAGTTGACCCTGTGGACCGACATTCGCCCTGCAGGGAAGAGCGACAAGATCGAGGACGCGGTCGACTATCGTTCGTTGACCAAGAAGATCATCGAACATGTAGCCGCTTCCAGCTGCTTCCTCATCGAACGCCTTGCCGAGGAGATCGCACGATTGGTGCTGGGTGAAAAAGGTGTCGAGGCGGTGCGTCTGAAGGTCGAGAAGCCGGGCGCATTGCGTCATACCTCCACCGTCGCCATCGAGATCTTCCGGACATCCAGTTCATGAATGAAACGCCGGCCTTTGCCTTGCTGTTGCTGGGGTCCAACATCAACCCTGAAACGAACATGGCTGGCGCACTTCTTCGCATCGGAGAACTGACACGACTCCTGTCACAATCGCCGGTGTACCTGACCCCACCTCACCAGGCTCCTGGAACCCCTCACTACCACAACCAGGCGGTACTCCTCGAAGGCCCCCCACCCTTTTCGCAACTGAGAGAGATACTACGCAAGATCGAGGGGGAACTGGGAAGGGTCAGGACCACCGACGTCAATGCGCCCAGAACCATCGACATCGATATCCTCGCCGCTTCCAGTTCGACAGGCACCATCGCGATCAGTTGGCCCATCGATGACGCACTCACCAGTTTTCATCATGCAGCGATCCCGGCGGCGGATATCGCAGGTGACTGGCTATTCCCCGCTTCTCAGCAGTCGATTGGTTCCGCCGCCAGCAGCCTCGGCTCTCCACCGCCAGGGTTTCAGCAACTCACCTGAATCGAATCAGGGACAGGAGAGCTGGCAACCCAGTGAATCAGCGGTGGGATCTGCACCGCACTCGGAAAATGGTGGCGGCAGGGGAGCCCCGGTCACGAACAGTGCCGAGAGAATATTCACCGGATCAGTGAGATTGATGGAGCCGCTGTCATCCGCATCTCCAGCATCGTCGCAGTAGATCGGGGTCGCTCCGGGGATGAAGAGCATCGAGAGGAGCAGAACTGCGTCCGCCAGGTTCGACGTGGAACTCGCATCGACATCCCCTCTGCGGAAGTACTCTCCCTCGGCAGGACCGAGGGCTCCCATGTCGGGGGGAGATCCATCCGGGTCGGCAGGAAACTGAGGATTTCCGGTATCGATGCAGGAAGAAGTTGGACCGAGGGTGAAATCTCCGGCGGCAGCATCGATGAAGAGCGGGTCCTCGTCGATGCAATCGGTAAACACCACATTCGAGGTGTCGAGGCCCTCGATACAACTGTACGTGGCGATGGTGGATCCCGCGTCGACCTCCAGCGGAGTCACGCTTCCTCCCCACACGATGCAGGAATCCATCATCACGACCCCGGGATTGCTGTTGTTGACGGTGATGTTCATCGGTGAATTTGCCCCTGGGGGACCGAATGTACACCTCTCCATGGAGAGGTTGATGTCGTTGACGCTGACACCGATGTTTCCGCCACTTGCCATTCCAATGTTGCCACTGAATACGCAGAAGCGGATCTCCTGAAGATCGGAAGGGTCTCCCGAATCGATCAGCAATCCACCGCCATTGGTTCCGCCGTTGTTGTTCCTGACGACGCAGTGGTCGAGGGTCACCCGGGAGAAATCGGATACGATGATTCCTCCACCTGAGATGGTCGTCGTGTTTTCCGAGATCTGGCTCTGCTCGATGATGGCATCGCTCAGATAGTAGATCCACATACCTCCAGCCAGGAGGTCGGAGCTGTTGCCATCGATCAGGCAGGATTGCACCTCGATGGTACTGTTTTCGACATAGAGACCGCCTGCCACGATGTTTGCGTGATTCCCTTGCAGGGTACAGTTCTGCACGACGACTCCACCGATGGAGTTGGCCACGGCAAATCCACCACCGGCATCCAGTGACAGGTTGTCGCGAATCACGACTTCATCGAACACCACCGAGATGGAGTTTCCACCATCGATGGCGATACCTCCCCCGGCAGAAGCTTGATTCGCCTCGACGATGCAGTTGGTGATGCGCGGAGAGGAATCGAGGATGTAGATTCCTCCGCCTCTTCTGACGCCGTTGATCGCCATGCCACCACCCCCGCGGATGGTGAAGCCCTCGAGTCTCGCCAGATCGGTCTCGCCGTTGATGAAACGGATGACGGAAGCGTCGAGGGTTCCCTCGATGAAGGTGAGTTCCGGGCCCGCCTCGGAGCGGATCTCGATCAGTTTCCCGGCGAAATCGATGGCCTCATTCCAGGTCCCTGGAGA
This sequence comes from uncultured Planctomycetia bacterium, assembly GCA_964412635.1. Classification (GTDB taxonomy): domain Bacteria; phylum Planctomycetota; class UBA8108; order UBA1146; family UBA1146; genus QNYK01. The sequence goes on from CAYPPQ010000010.1 coordinate 50,253, forward strand.
GACGATGATCTGGTCACCGTCGACGGCGATCGCCACCGCCTCGGAGATGGTGGGGACGTCGAGGGGAACGAAAATGTCCACCGCCAACGACTCACTGCTGCATAAACACAGCAGGACCCACAGGGGATAGAAAGCGCCCGAGCGCCTGGAATTCGCTGAAAACAAGGGTACTCACTCCTCTGGATACCGCAGGCTCAATTACATAAAGGCTGTCGTCAAAAAGAGATAACGGTTACTCACTGATTGCTCGCATTACATTATCGGGCAAATACTCGTTGGAAGAAAGAGTCTAGTGAGACAATAATTGTCCCGCTTTACCCCTGGCTAAATCCTGCCTTGCACATGGATAAAATTCCATTGCCATCGGAGCTCGGCGGCGCAAGAATTGGCGAATGAAACCGTTCCTGCCCCGTCTCCTGCTGCTTCTTCTCGTCGTCTCCGGCTGCGATTCCCCCCGACAGTCGCAAGCGGTGGAAGGGGTCGTTTCGCAGCGCATCCTCTGCACCACCGAGATGATCGCCGGTCCACTGCGCAGCCTTGTCGGTTCTCATGCACAGGTCACCTCCCTGATGGGTGCCGGCGTCGACCCCCACCTCTACAAGCCTTCCCCCGGCGACGTGAGAAAACTTCTGGAAGCAGATCTGGTCCTGTACCACGGTCATCATCTGGAAGGGCGCATGGGAGATATCCTCGGATCTCACCACTCCCCCGGCGGCAACTCCGAGCGGTCCCATTTCATCGCCGTCACCGAAGCGATCGCAACCGACAAGTTGATCCACACCTCCGCTGGAACCGTCGATCCTCACCTGTGGATGGACATCTCGCTGTGGAGCGAGGTCATCGAGCAGATGCACCGGATCCTCGTCGAGTTCGATCCAGATCATGCCGACGATTACGCTCAAAGGCTGGAGCAACTCAAACAGGAACTGGCCCAGCTCGACGGTGAAGTTGCCACGACCCTCGATCTGATCCCTCCACCCCATCGCATTCTGGTCACGGCACATGACGCTTTCGCGTACTTCGGAAGACGCTACAACCTCGAGGTGAAAGGAATCCAGGGCATCAGCACCGAATCGGAGGCTTCCATCGCCAGGGTCAATGAACTGGTGAAGCATCTTTGCGACCGCTCGATCCCTGCGATCTTCGTCGAATCGACGGTATCTCGGCGCAATGTTGAGGCTCTCATCGAAGGTTGTGCTTCCTTCGGACACACCCTGCGAGTGGGCGGAGTCCTCTACAGCGATGCACCTGGACCCATCGGCTCCGATGCAGCGACGTGGCGTCAGATGGTGCTCCACAATGCCCGGGTGATCGCCGAGGGACTGCGATGAGCCGCGCCGCAATCGAGATCCATGACCTGACGGTAGCCTACCGCGAAAAGCCGGTGCTCTGGGACATCGATGCAACCATTCCAGAAGGATCGCTGTGTGCCATCGTGGGACCCAACGGAGCCGGCAAGAGCACCTTGCTCTCCGCCATCCTGGGCACCATCTCCCCCGCCAGTGGCTGGGTGAAGATCTTCGATCAACCGAACACCCTGTCTGACGAACTGATCGGATTCGTTCCGCAACGAGAAAGTGTCGACTGGGATTTCCCCGTCGATGTGCTCGATGTGGTGCTGATGGGAACCTATCGACGACTGGGCTGGTTCCGGAGACCGGGTAAGGCTCAGAGGAACTGGGCGATGGAATGCCTCGATGCGGTCGGCATGTCAGACCTACACCGCCGCCAGGTCGGGGAACTCTCTGGCGGACAGCAGCAACGCGTCTTCATCGCCAGGGCACTGGCCCAGGACACCAACTTGATCCTCATGGATGAACCGTTCGCAGGGGTCGACGCGGCAACTGAAGAAGCGATCCGATCGGTTCTGGAGAACCTCAAGCAGAAGGGCAAGACGGTTGTTCTTGTTCACCATGACCTGCAAACCATCGAGCAGTTCTTTGATCATGTCTTGCTGCTCAACCTGCGGCTCATCGCAGCAGGCCCGACCTCGGACACCTTTACCCGCGAGAACCTCCTGAGAACTTACGGCGGGCGCCTGACACTGCTGGACGAGGCGGCGGAGGCGGTGCGTCGAATCCGCACCGGAATCTCCCGGAGTGACGGACCAAGCCGTTGATCTCCCCCAATACGCTGGTGATCCTGCTGGGAACGATGGCGCTGGGAACCTGCTGCGGACTCATCGGAGCCCTGATGCTCCTGAGACGCAGGGCTCTCCTTGCAGATGCCATCGCACACTCCACCCTGCCGGGAATCTGCGTCGCCTTTCTCCTGACCGGCTCCAGTTCCATCGCTGCTCTCGGCAGCGGAGCCCTGGTCAGCGCACTGATCGCTGCGGCACTGGTCTCGTGGCTGCCCCAGTTCACACGGATGCGCCGGGATGCCGCCACTGCGTGCGTCCTTGGCATCCTGTTCGGAGTAGGGCTGGCACTGGTGGGAATCATCCAGCGATCGAGTAGTTCGGGAGCTGCCGCCGGTCTCGATGGACTTCTTCTGGGGAGAACTGCAGGGATGCTCCGATCGGAAGCGATCCTGTTCGGGCTCGCTGCCGTGACGATGAGCGTGGTGATTCTGCTTCTTCGCAAGGAGTTGCTGGTCAGTTGCTTCGATCCACGGTTCGGAGCCTCGACCCGGATCCCGACCCGCTCCATCGACCTCCTGCAAACATCGCTTCTCGCCGGGACCATCGTGATCGCACTCCCTGCAGTGGGAGTGGTTCTGACCGCTGCGCTGGTGGTGATCCCCGCCGCTTCTGCTCGATTCTGGACCGATCGTTTCGATGTGCTGTTGCGTATCTCGGCTGGGCTAGGGGCATTGTCAGGAATTTTCGGCACGGTGATCAGCACCTCCTTCTCGACGATACCGGCAGGCCCCGTCATCGTTCTCTCGGCAGCTTCCTTCTTCACCATCTCGTTGTTCCTGGCGCCGCGGCATGGCCTGCTCGCCCGGCACCGTCAGGGAAAGATGCGCCACAGGAAGCGGGTCCTGAGAAGGATTCTCGATGCGACGATGGAGGCTGAGTTGCACGGGCAAGAGTCGCTGCCGGTGGAGCAGGTTCTCGCTGGCTCGGTAGCCGCAGACTCGAGATCGCTCACCTGGGTGCAGGAGATGGGCTGGATTCAGCGTACCGAGAACCGGATCCAGTTGACGGAGGAGGGTCGCAAGAAGGCTCTTCGTGCGCGGAAAGCGCTGGAAATCTGGCGCGAGTGGCTCACCTCCGAGGCCTCCATCGATCGAGATCTCATCGACCTGGACGAGGAGGAGATCGAAAAGATCCTGCCTCCAGATCTGATCGAATCGTTGCAGAGGTCGATCGATCAGCGGGGTGAGCGATGATCACCTCGCTCCTCTCTCCCGTCGGCTGGCAAATATTTGCCGTTGCAGGGTGCGCTGCCGCAGCATGCTCCCTCCTCGGTACGCAACTGGTTCTCCGGAGGCGAGCGATGCTAGGAGACGCCATCGCCCACGGAGTACTGCCGGGTCTGGTGATCGGATTTGCCCTGAGTGGCTCCCGCGATCTACTTCCGATGATGATTGGCGCACTGGTCTCGGCAATCCTAGTCTCCACCGTCGCCGAGTGGTTACGTGAACGTGCCGGCGTCGATGGCCAGGCTGCGCTGGGAGTCGTCTTCACCACACTCTTTGCTCTCGGAATCATCTTGATCGAGGTCTATGCACGCGATGTCGACCTCGATCCTTCCTGCGTCCTCTACGGCATGGTCGATCTGGCTCCTCTGAACACCATCGATGGACTCAGCATTCCAGTCCCGAGCTCGTTACTTCCGATCCTGGCGATCCTGTGCATCAACATTGCGGCCACCTTGATCTTCTGGAAGGAATGGAAGCTATGTGCCTTTGACTCACAACTGGCAAGGGCATCGCGACTGCCCCTGAAGCGTCTGGAGCAAGGACTTCTCGCATTGGTCGCCGTCACCTCCGTCGCCTGTTTCGAAGCGGTGGGGTCGGTACTGGTGATCGCAATGCTGGCAGTCCCCGCCACCATCGCTCACCTTCTCTGTGATCGGATGAGCAGCATGGTGGTGGTCGCTGTGATTGCCGCAGTTCTCTCGGCACTACTGGGCACCATCGGCGCAGAAACTCTCGACACCACCACGCCAGCGATGATGGCGGCAGCTTCGGGATTCCTGCTGATGTCGGCGGTGGTGCTGGCTCCGGGGAGAGGCTTGATTCCGAGAGGTGTTCAACGGATCTCCTGGGCAACTCGGGTGACGATGGAGGATCTCCTCGGCGAATCGCTGCTCGCTTCCCAGCAGTCCTCATCTCCCCAGCAGGACACCGAAATTACCCGGACAGCCCCGGTCCCTCCCGCTTCTCTTCTCCGTTTCTTCTCGCGGATGATTCTCACCGCCAGGGGTTATCTCCGCGCAGGAGAGCCGCGGGGAAAGGGATTACGAATCGCGCGAGCTCTGCTCAAGAAACGGGGATTGTGGAGACGATTTGCTGCTGAACGATTGGGTCTACCACCTGATCATCTCGATGAACCGGCGCATCGGATCGAACACCATATCGATGAAGACTTCACGAAGAGAATTGAATCGGGTCTCGACACCGACGAGACCTAGAGCTCGACCGATCGAACCTCGATGCTCCTGGCCAGGGTTCCGCCAAGTGCCACGGGACGATCGGGACCAACCGAGAGCAGCACGGGACCACCTCCTGGCTCACGGGCTGTGATGGTCACCTTCGTTCCGGGAGTCACTCCCCGCTCGCCTAACCACTGAAGTACTTCCGGCTGGGCGTCGCTGACCCTGACCACCTCCAGCTCGACGGCGATGGGAGCTTCGGTAAGGATGATCTCCTCGACTCGAGTGGGTAGTTTCCCATCACGATCGGGAATCGGCGAGCCATGAGGATCTCGAGCTGGAAAACCAAGTGCTTCTTCCATCCTGCAGACCAGATCATCACTGACGGCATGCTCGAGACGCTCCACCTCTCCATCCACCTGATCCCATGGCACTCCGAGGATGGTCGAGATGTAGGATTCGAGGATTCTGTGGCGTCGCACCGTCTGCAATGCCAGCTCTCTCCCCAGATCGGTGAGACGGACACCTCGGTACGGTTCATGCTCAACCCAGCCTTGCTCGCCGAGCCTGCCGACCATCCGGGTCGCCGAGGGATGTGACACTCCGACCCTGTCCGCCAGTTTACCGGTAGCGATCCACTGATCCGGTGGTCCCGACAGCTTCCAGAGTGCTCGTAGGTAATTTTCTTCCGACTCGCTCGGCACGCAGCCTCCCGTGGTTGCTTTTCCTCGCACAGGATCGTACACCATCGTCAGCACTCAGGCTTGACGACTGGCGAAGAAGGGGCGACAACCGCTTCCGATTGGTGTTTATTCTGCAGTCCCGGGAACTCCGTTCACGGGGTACAGGCCACGGTTTTCTGGAAACGACAAGGTCCGAGGAAATAACATGAACCAGACCGATTCCCAGCGCAGCAACGAGGAAACTTATCACTTCAACACCGAGTTGAAGGTCAGACTTCCCGAAACCGATGCCATGGGAATCGTCTTCCATGGCAACTACTTCACATTCCTGGAAGTTGGTCGTGTCGAGTACTTGCTCAATCTCGGCCTCGCCGAGGGCGTGAGGCCGATCCGCGACTTTGAAAATGTGGTGGTCTCTGCTCATCTCGATTTCAAGTCACCTGCTCGTCTCCACGACATCCTCTGTGTTGATGTTTGCACCAGTGAGATTCGCAAGAGCTCCTTTACCTTTGGATTTCGAATTCGTCACAAACAAGAGAATCGAGTCGTGGCACTGGGACGAACGGTTCACTGCGCCATCGATGACGACTTCTCTCCAATCGCTGTACCGGAGACCTTCCGGGAAACGATCGCTCGCTACGAGGGCTGGAAGGAGAGCCACTGATGGCCAGTATCTTCTCCTCCATCATCGCTGGTGAGATTCCATGCCACAGGGTCTGGGAAGATGACGATCACCTGTCCTTTCTCGACATCCGTCCGGTTCAACCAGGGCATTGCCTGGTCATCCCCAAGCGAGAGGTCGGTTACATCTTCGACATGCCTCAAGACGAGTACATCGCTCTGTGGCAGGCGGTCAGGACGGTCGAACAAAAATTGCGAAAGGCGACCGGGTGCGCACGAGTGGTGATTTCTGTGGTCGGTTGGGAAGTCCCACATGTCCATGTCCATCTGGTTCCCACCGATGAGATCGGCGATTTTTCCTTCCCCGGCCCCTGCGGCCAGGACCCGTCGGAACTGGCGCAGATTGCTGCAAGAATCCAGGGAACCGGTCCGTGATGGACTCCTCGACCGATGATGCAGATATCGCAATCATCGGAGCTGGAGCTGCTGGTCTTGCCTCTGCCATCTTCGCTGCCGAGACCGATGTCCACAAACAGCTGAAAATCGTTCTCTTCGAGGGCGCAAAGAAGCCTGGTGCCAAGATCCTCGTCTCCGGCGGTGGCAGGTGCAATGTCACCCATCATCGAGTCACTTCCGATGACTACCACGGCAACAAGAACGTCATTCGAAACATCCTCCGCGCCTTTGACGAAAATCGTACCGTCGATTGGTTTCAATCGCTGGGAGTCGAGTTGAAGCGTGAAGATACCGGCAAGTTATTTCCGGTGAGTGATCGCGCCAGAAGTGTTCTCGAAGCACTGCTGGAACGATGTCGGGAACTGGGAGTGGAACTCCGTTCCGGCTGCCGGATCTCCACCATCGCCAGACACGATAACGGCTTTCAAATCTGCTCTGACTCGACCGAGGTCTGCGCCAGGTACCTGATCGTGACCACCGGAGGACAGTCTCTTCCCAAGAGTGGAAGCGACGGTCACGGCTGGACGATGATGGAAGGACTCGGGCACAGCGTAAGCGACCGCTGGCCAGCTCTTGTCCCCTTGACCCTTGCAGATGGACATGGCCATGTCGAACTGTCTGGCATTTCTCATCCGACTCTGCTGTCCGTGGTCGTCGATGGAAAAGTCGTCTCATCCAGTTCCGGTGAGATGCTATGGACCCACACAGGCATCAGCGGTCCCGTTGCCATGGACATCAGCAGGGAGTGGATCCGCCATCAGCAACTCGACCATCAGCCCCGTCTACACCTCACCTTCTTTCCCGGGGAGAAGCGCGAAGCCATCGAGGAGTGGATCTTGCAATGCGGTAGAGATCATCCTCAGCGTTCGATCTCCCAGTCGCTGGCAACTCGCATTCCCAGACGGATCGTCCAGTTCATCGGCAATCATGCGCAACTCGATACCTCGACCAAGATCTCTCAACTTCCCAGGGAAGCGCGACGCCGTTTACTCGAGCAGTTGACCCATCACTCGCTGGAGATCACCGGAGATCGTGGCTGGAGACTGGCAGAGGTCACTGCTGGCGGTATTCCCCTCGAAGAAATCGCCTACCAGAGGATGGAATCCAGACTTCAAGACAACCTGTTTCTCGCCGGAGAGATCCTCGATTGCGACGGCCGGATCGGTGGCTTCAATTTCCAGTGGGCCTGGTCCACCGGGTTCCTCGCCGGCTCCAGCTGTGCCCGGAGTGCACTGCGGGAGAACACGGCGACCTCCTAGCTCTTCTCTACGGACAGGTCTGTGGCGAAACACAATCGCTGAGAGAATCCTCTCCCACATCGGTGCCACACCGGGGATACGGGGCCGCTGGTGGGTTGCCGCTGGAGAAGAGGTAGGAAACAAGCGCCACGGCA
>CAYPPQ010000011.1:0-37608 GCA_964412635.1 uncultured Planctomycetia bacterium
TGAACCGTTCCTTTCTTCGCGAGGATCTCCTCCATCTCGTCTCGCTGGATGTAACCCTCATCATTGAAGGAGACGAGCAAGTATCGTGCGGAGAGGCTGTCGACCAGTTCCATCATCGCTTTTCGAATTCCCGGGCGGGAATTGAAATCGCTGCGCCGCTCCTTGCACTCGATCCTCTTGCAGGCGATTCCGTAAACCTCTGGCTGATCCCACCGGACCAGCGTTTCCCAGACATGATAATTGCCCAGGTACTTGTGCTGGTTGTAGGGAGGATCGAGGTATGCGACATCTGTTTTGAGGGTGGCTGCGGCCTCCCTCGCCTCGAGCCGGTGAGCTTCTGATTTGCCGTGAGGACTTCTGGGGAGCGGCTGGGGATCTCGCAGCGCCAGCGGTTGTAGTGCTCGGGGGGCCCACTTCTTCAGGTACGCCATCTGAACACCGACGGTGGAGTCGACTCGATCGGCCGCTTCCATCAGGGCTGTCAGTGCCATACAGCGCATTTCATCGTCGAGGTCGAGTTGTTCGATCTCTTCTCGAATCCCCTCGATCACGGCACCGTTATCCGGAGTGAAATAGCGGCTCTTGTGGCAGTAGGTTTCGGTGAACCAGCCGGCCCGAGGAGGGACTTCCCGTAGATGATCGATCAAGGTACTGGCTTCAGCAGCTCGATCTTCATCGAGGACCACATGTGCAACGGCGATCGTCCTCGCATAATGATTCCAGTCGTTGGAAATCACCTTCCAGCCGAGGCCCTTGAGGGCGGTTCCCACACGAGCAGTACCACTGAACAGATCCAGGATGCTACTTGCGTCAGGAATGTCCGAGACCAGAGATTGGATCGATGGAATCAGAACTCGTTTCGAACCCAGGTACTTGATCAATTTCGTTGGGTGTCCTTCCACCTGTTCCATGGTGCCTCATGGAGAATTGTCGTGCAAGAAACCCCGAGCCATGGGGTACAATGGGGAGATTGATCCGGAAATTTCATGCCTGCCTAGTCTGTATTCCCGAATTGGAGATAGATTGATGCCCCTTTCTGCTACTTCTGAGTCTCCGGGACTCATGAGGGTCATTTTCCTGTTTCTCCTGTTGAGTCTGTGTCTAGCGACGCCACGTTTGCACGCCCAGTGTACTCCCACATCCTGGGTCCTCACCGGAACGGTCACCGATTCGGCGGGGGTCGGAATTGCCGGAGTGGACATCGATGTCACCAATCTGGCGACGGGGTTGCAGGTCAATCTGAGCCAGGACTTCACACTCTTCGATGGAAGTTTCTCACTGGTGATCTGTCAGGTGGTGCCGTCGGGATTCTACGATATCCGCTTCCAGCCACCTGCCTCCGAGCCCTTCTTCGATCTCGTTCTGCAAACGGTCTCCCTCTCGGGAAGTGGCGATCTTGGATCGATCGTTCTGGAGGATGCGGGGATCATCGAGGGACGGGTGGTCGATGAAACTGGCCTTCCACTCCCTTTCGTCGATCTGGATTTCTTCGATCCCATCTCTGGACAGGCTACCGTTTTTTCCGGAGATTTCTCGGATGATCTGGGTCTCTTCCAGGTCAAGGTCACACCTGCATTCTGGGATGTTAGATTCTCCGCAACAGCATCAACGAGCACCTCAGCGCTGGTTCCTGTGCTTCTTTCCGATGTGGCGATCTTTGACAGCGTCGACATCGGAGATGTGATTCTCAGGGACGGATACATCCTCAGTGGAACGGTACTCAATAGTGGCGGCTCAGTTGTCGTCGATGCGGACATCGATGTGAGAGATGTCATCACCGGTGACAAGATCCTGACCCCAGGGGATAACACCAACGGAGCGGGTGTCTTCAACGTGCTGGCACCCGCCGGCGACTGGCAACTTGAAATCGATCCTCCACAGGGATCGCAACTGGTCTCGTCATTGACCCTTTTCAATCTTCCGCTGGGGGGGACCAACCTCGGGTCTCTCGTGCTGGAGGATGGCTTCTCCGTGGTCGGGACCGTCGTCAACTCCACGGGGCAGGTGGTTCCCGAGACCGATCTCGATTTCATCATCTCGGCGACCCAGATCGAAATCCCCACCGCTCACGACAACGCAAATTCTTCAGGGGACTTCTCGGTTCAGGTGGTCCCAGATACCTACGACATCGCATTCCGGCCACGATTTGTCAGTGGGCTGGCGCCCCTGGTCGTTCCCGCTGTCGTGGTGGCCGCGAATACCGACATGGGCAACGTCACGTTGCCGGATGGCTTCGCTCTCACAGGTACCGTGGTTGCAGGATTGACTCCCGACAGCGAGGTAGAGATTACCCTGACCGAGAGTGGTAGCGGTGTCGCGATGTATCTGTTCGGAAATGACAGCGATGGACTGGGGACCTTTGCCCTGCGCCAGGTGCCAGGGATCTACGACGTCACGGCGACTCCTCTTGCCGGCTCCGGTTTCAATCCCGTGGTGGTTCCGGGTGTCGATCTGAACTCGGATGTCAATCTCGCCATCGACCTGCTCGGCGGCGGTCCCCCGACTCCTCCCGATCCGGTCACGAATCTGGTCTGCGATCTCGTCACCGGTTCCGCTGATCTCACATGGTCACTGGGAAATCCAGACTACGATCAGATCCAGGTCTCGAGGGCAGGTGTGGTGCTGGCAAATCTGCCGGGGACAGTGACCTCCTTCATCGAAAGCAATGCGCCACAGGAGGTGCTGGAGTACTCCGTCGTTGCGATCCGTTCGTCACTGAGCAGTCCGCCGACGCAGTGCTTGCTCGATAACACACCACCACCTGCGCCACCCGCTGCCGTGATCAACCTCGATTGTCAGCAGGATCCACAGGGAGTGATGATGGTCTGGCAACTCGGCGATCCCGATTACGACCTGATCCAGGTCACCAGAAATGGATCCTTCCTTACCAACCTGTCGGGGACACTGGTCTCCTTCCTCGATGTCCAGCCTCCCGCCACGATGCTGGAGTACAGTTACGTGGCGATTCGAAATGGCCTGGAAAGTGTTCCCACAACGTGCCTGTTCGATAACACCCCCTTGCCGGGCCTCCCCGATCCCATCACAGGATTGACCTGTGTCGCGCAGGGGACTGCGGTGGAGATGAACTGGGTCAACGGGGAGCCAGACTACGATTTCATCGAGTTGTACCGGGATGGAGCCCTGCTCACGACGATTGCAGGAACTTTCGAATCCTTCACGGACACTGGCGTTGCCACCGGACAACATGAGTACATCCTGCAGGCGTGGCGATCGGGAGAGGGAACGGTGCCGGTCAGTTGTAATGTTTTCATCAACCCTGTGACGGGGATCTTCATCCGCGGTGACGGGAATGAAGACGATCTGGTCAACCTGGGCGATGCCATCTCGGTCCTCTCCTACCTGTTCGTTGGTCTCGCCGGTCCGGAGTGTCTCGACAGGCTCGATTCCAACGACTCCGGCAATGTAAACATCGCAGATGCCATCCACGTCCTGGGTTATCTGTTCAGCAACGGTCCCGCTCCTGCGATGCCCTTTCCGCAAGCTGGACAAGATCCAACAGGTGACTCTCTTCCCTGTCCGTGAGGTCCTCGCTGCGTCCTTGTGAATTGGTTCGCGAGATTGGATCATGGAGGAGATCCCCTGGGGATCATCTCCATGGAGGGCGTGTTCGATGGAATCCACGACACCACACTATTATCGTCCCCTTTTGTGGCTGTCGATGTGCATCATCGCATCGATCCTGGCTCCCATATCGATCGCTGCCCAGAGCGGCGGGCAGATCATCCATGTCGATGCCACTTCCAATGGAGTTACCGGTCTCACCTGGTCCGATGCCCTCGCAGATCTACAGCAGGCGATCTCGATGGCAAACCCCGGTGACGAGATCCGCATCGCCGGGGGGCGCTACCATCCCGATGAGGGTGGTGGGCAGCAGGCAGGGGATCGGGGAGCGACCTTTCAGATTCCCGACGGAGTGAAACTCTCCGGAGGACATGCAGGTATAGCATCCCCCTTCCCCGATCTGAGAGATGCTGCACTTCATCCGACGATCCTCGATGCTCGAATCATGTCGATCCACGTCTCCGAGGCTGGTGAGGACGTCCCCTTCTGCGGACTCTTCCCCGACCTACCCTGCAGAACCATCCAGTACGCCATGACGAGAGCACTGGAGACGGGCGTCTCGATCGTTCGTATTCAGGCGGGAACTTACCAGGGACCGCTGGAACTTGCGGATGGCCTGATCCTTCAGGGGGGATACGACTCCCGATGGCAGTGGAGTGAAGGAGATGATCCATCGCATCGGGTTACAATTCTCGGTGGCCTGAATAGCGATGGGCAGATGGTCACCATCTCCGCAGACAATCTCACAACAGGAACCCTGCTGGCAGATCTTGAAGTGGTCGGAGGGGCTGCCACGGGTTCGGTCAATGGCGTCGCTCGCAGTTCCTATGCGGTGCACGTCGTCGACTCGACCCTCGACCTCCATCGAGTAGAGGTGATCGCCGGCGACGGAGCCGATGGATCGACCGGTTCTGCCGGTTCCGACCTGTCGGCAACGCCCGCAGCAGCGGGTCAGGATGGAGGGGCAGCGGAGCAGTACTTCACCCTCTGCGATGCGACATCCGCCGGAGCCGGAGGTCTCGCCGGAGGCGGAGGACCCAGTGGAGGTGGCAACGGTGGCACCGGTGGAACGATGGATAGCGACTGCTGTGGAACCATACCCAACCCCTTCTGCGATGATTACGATGCGACGGCAGGAGATGGCGGTGGCGATGGAGCCGGTCCCCCGGGATGGGGCGTGGGAGGTTCCGGAGGGGGCACCTGCAATTCCGGAGGGGACGGCGCGCCGGGAGCCCCGGGCAATCCTGGCAGCGGAGGTGCGGGGGCAAGCTCATCCGGTTCGATCCTCGGCCACTACTGGCTTCCTGCCGGGGGGGTGTCAGGTTCTTCAGGATCTGCCGGTGGAGGTGGTGGAGGCGGCGGCGGATCGGGAGGCTGCGACGATGGAACCGACAGCCACGGAGCCGGAGGAGGTGGCGGAGGATCAGGAGGAATCCCTTCCCCCCAGTCAGGGGGTGGCGGCGCCGGGGGTGGAGGAAGTTTCGGCCTGTTGGTACTGGGCGCATCGAATGTGGAGCTGACGCTGGGTAGCGTGACCCGTGGTGCTGGAGGTGATGGCGGCAGCGGCGGGATTCCCGGATGGGGACAGCAGGGAGGCTCGGGGGGCAGTGGAGGCTCGGCGGCCGGTGGTGCCGGCAGCGCTGGAGATGGTGGAGATGGCGGTGATGGAGGTGCCAGCGGCGGCGGCGGCGGAGGTGCTGGTGGAGAGAGCTGGGCGTGCTGGACCGATGGAGTCGAGGTGTTCGCTGCAGGAGTGACGGTCCAATCGGGAACCGTGGGTGTCGGGGGAAGCGGTGGCAGCCTGACCGGGATCGATCCTGCGACATCTGGTGGCGACGGTGGGTCCGGACAATTGCTGGATGGACTCACCCACATCGCTCCAGCGACAGTTGCCGATGGTCCTCATGATCGATGTCTCCGGGTGGTCACCCTCGCCGGCACCGATTCGACGCTGGATGGATTGATCATCGAAGGATCGGTTTCGGACCAATCGGGCTGCGCTCTCGAAATCTCGGGGGAGGGTCACCTGATCGTCGGATGCATCATCCGGGAACACATCACCTCAGCGGAATCGCCGATTCACATCTCCGGATCGGCCGACTTGATCGGCTGCATCATCGAGGATTGCCTCGCCCCCACCGGTGGAGCCACGAGGGTTGCAGCGACAGGATCGTTGCGTGTCGAGAACTGCTTGTACCTGCAAAATGTCAGCGATCTTGGAGGGGCAGCGCTCCACGTGGAAGCAGGCGGGGTGGCGGTGATGGTCGGTTGCACGGTGACAGAGAATATCAACCTCGCCGGGGGAGAAGCGGTCGTTGCCGCAAGCGGTTCCGACCTGAGTCTCTACAACTCGATACTGTGGAACAACTCTTCTCCCGCCGGTTCCCAGCTGCAAGCACCTGCTGCTGCTGACATCGTCACGAACATTGTCGAGGGGGGCTGGGCAGGATCGAATCTCGATGTAAATCCGCAGTGGATCGATCCCCTGCAGGGGAACTTCCAGTTGTCGGCGAGTTCTGCAGCCATCGATGAGGGAAATGACCTTGTCGTTGTCGATCCCCTGGACCTGCTGGGAAGAGCGCGGATTCGCTGCTCTGCAGTCGACCTGGGAGCCTACGAGATTCAATCGTGTGGTGGTGGGTCGGGAGGGTCATTTACCTTTCAAAGGGGGGATGTGAATGTCGACGGCGCACACGATCTCTCCGATGTAGTGGCGATGTTAACGGTACTCTTCAACGGTGGTGTTGTCCCCTGTCTGGCGACGATGGATACCAACGACGACGACGGTGTGAATGTTGCAGACGCCGTGTACTATCTGGAGTACCTGTTCGCAGATGGAAGTGTGCCAGCGCCACCCTTTGCCAGTTGCGGAACGGACATGACAGGGATTCCACTCGGCTGCGAGGAGAATCCGAACTGCCCATGAGTTGTTAGCCTGGAGGAAGGGTCCAAGCTCGCCATGCACAATTTATTTCGTTTTTCCTGTGTGCTTTTCATGATGCTGTGCCCCTCCAGTTCTTCGGGGGACACCCTCACCTTTCTGTCGGGTGTAACTGATCACGGTCAAACCACTGATACCTGGTTGCAAGGTGCTTCCGGAAATGCCAATCATGATGGTGCGGCCGTGACCGAATGGGACGGTTCCGACGGTGGAGGAGAGAACTTCCTGTTGCTGAGATTTGACCAGCTATTCGGAGCCTTGCCCGGGCAGATTCTCCCGACCGATCAGATCACGTCAGCAACTCTCACCTACTCGTGCATCAATCCGGGCGATTCAGCCACCGTCAACGAGGTGGTTGTTGACTGGAGTCCTCCAACCCCCACGACCTTCAACAACTTCGGTGGATCCCCTGGGGTTCAGCCAGAGGATTACGGCGTGGAGGTGGGAACTGCCCCGGGAGGAACCGGTTTCCAGACCTTCAATGTGCGATCCAGCATCGTGTCCTGGGCTGCAGATCCCTCTCTCAACAGGGGGTGGATCTTCCGGCCGACATTTGGAGCCAATGGTGTCGAGATGCGAAGCAGTGAGGCGACGCAACTTTCGGAGCGACCGTTGCTGACGGTGGTCATCAACGAAGGTGAACCTCCCCCCGCAGTGGTCCTGAGAGGGCCTTATCTCCAGGGTGTGACGCCACAATCGGTCACCATCATGTGGAGAACTGACGTCGCAGTCATCAGCGAGGTTCGATACGGGGATGCACCGGGGGCACTCACGCAGGTGATTACCGGGTCGACGGCGGTGACCGATCACGAAGTGACACTCACGGGACTCGCTGCCAACAGTTCCTATTTCTACTCGGTGGGTACCGTGGATGTGGAACTGGAGGGGAATACCCCTGACCACTTCTTCTTCACTGCACATACCACCGGGTCGGAGGCTCCGTTTCGTGTGTGGGCCATCGGAGATTTTGGAACCGCAGGTGCGGATCAGGCGACGGTCCGCGACTCTTACTATTCCTACACCGGATCGACGTATACCGATCTGTGGCTGTGCCTTGGCGACAATGCATACCTCAGTGGAACGGAAGAACAGTACCAGTCTGCCTTCTTCAACGTGTATCAGGATTTGATGATTCAGACCCCGTTTTCTTCTACCCGTGGAAATCACGAGGCCGATGCTGCGGTCTATTACGGGATCGTGTCGAACCCGTCCGATGGCCAGGGGGGAGGGGTCGTTTCTGGAACCGAGGCGTACTTTTCCTTCGACTATGGAAACGCACACTTTATCTGCCTCGATTCACAGGGTTCTGACCTGTCACAGGCGGGACCGATGATGAGCTGGTTAGAACTGGATCTGGCCAGTACGACGCAGCAGTGGGTCGTGGCCTTCTTTCACCATCCGCCCTACACGAAGGGTACTCACGACTCCGATGATCCCGCCGATAGCGGCGGACGGATGCGCGATATGCGTCAGAATGCAATCCCGATCCTGGAGGCGGGAGGGTGTGATCTGGTGCTCGGTGGGCACAGCCATGTCTATGAGCGGTCTTTCCTGATCGATGGGCATACCGGGACCAGTGACACGTGGAACCCGGCGATTCATCAGGTCGATGGGGGAAGCGGTGACCCTGCCGGTACCGGCGCCTATCAGAAGGAGATGCTTCCCAATCAGGGAACCATCTATGCGGTGATGGGGAGCAGCGCCCAGGCGGGATCAGGGACCCTGGATCATCCTGCGATGTACTACTCCGGTTCGGTGATGGGCTCGTTGGTGCTCGATTTTTCGGGAGGCTTGCTCGAGGCGAAGATGATTCGCATCGATGGGGCCACCGAAGATGCATTCACCATCAGCAAGACCCCGCCGGTCGATTGCAATGACAACGGCGTTCCGGACTCGGGGGAGTTGGCCTCGGGTGCTGCGACCGATTGCGATGGAAATGGAACCCTCGACGAGTGTGATCTCGCCAGTGGAGCCATCGATAGCGATGGAGATGGAATCCTCGACGCTTGCCAGGGAGTTCCGTTCATCCGAGGAGACTGCAACCAGGACGGCACGATCGATATCTCCGATGCGATCCAGATTCTCGAGTACCTGTTCGGTGGATCATCCTCGACCAACTGCTTCGATGCGCTCGATTTCAACAGCAGTGGCCAGGTCGATGTGGCGGATGCCATCTCCGGACTGGGGTACCTCTTCCAGGGGACCGCTCCACCGGGACCACCCTTCCCCGGGTGTGCCGTTCCGGCGGGTGTGTTCAGCCAGTGCGCAGAGTTCCTCGGGTGCCCCTGAGCAGATCAGGGACAGGAACTGGTATCGCAGCCAAGTGCGCGACTTCCCGCGGTGGGGTCGGGACCACAGGCGGTGGGACCTGGCGCTGGCAGGGGACCGCTGCCGTTGAAGAGGGCCTCGAGGATTTGCACCGCATCGGCGACATCGAGGATCTCGTCATCATTCCCATCACAGGCATCGAGGCAGTTCGGTAGCGAGCCGCTGGCAAAGAGATAGCCGAGCAGTTTGACCGGGTCGGCGATATCGACCAGTAGATCACCGTTGGCATCTCCGCGGATGAACTGCTGACCGCCACTGGCGATGATGGTCACGCTTCCGTCATTTCGCAGGGGAGCATACGCCGCTCCATTATTCTGGACGATGGTCGCCGCCAGTGGAGGGGAACCCGCTGCCACCGGAAGAATCAAGGGAGTGCTGACCCCGGTGGGGGCAGTGGCGAGGATGTGGCCGAGGAAGCGACAGATGGGGATGTCGACACCCGCTGGAATCTCGACGAGATCGGCGTAGTCCAGTAATACCGCAACGGAGGCGATGCCTTGCGGCGCATCGAGGTCGAAGACAAAGAAATCGGCATCGGCTGCGGCGGTCGCTTCGAGAGTTGCGGCGTCGAACTGGAGGAGGAGAGGATCGTACTGGAGGCAGAAGGCGTACCCCTCGGTATCCAGTTCCAGTTCTGCATCCACGCCGACATCGAGAGGTGTGCCGGGAGCCTGGGCGCGCGATTGCACCGTGATCCGGTTGGTCGGAATCGACACCACTGCAGAGCAACTGCTGGTGAGGGAAGGTAAACCGGAACTGATCCCGATGACCTCGTACAGGTTGGAGCCCGGCTCTGGTGACGGATCGAGATACGATTGCAGATCCCCGGCAAGTTGTGTCAAGAAGGAGCCGTTGCGACGCACTTCGATGGAATCATAGACCTGCGGATTGTTCCACGAGAGGTTCACCGATTGACCTGCGCCGCTGCACAGTAATCCACTGACGGGAGGTGGTGGTTCGATGCCGCCGATCAGCGTGAACGTTTCACTGAAGGAGGACTGGGTACCACCTGAGGAGGTCAGCAGCGTCGAGACGATCAGTTCTCCCCCCAGTGGCGAATGATTCAGGATGGCCGGAGTTGTCCAGGTGAGGGGCACATCGAAACCCAGAGCTCCGCTCAGCGGAAGGCTTCCGGCATCGCTGACATCCATCGTTGCACCCTGATCGCCGGGGAGGTCGGTGTAGA
Source organism: uncultured Planctomycetia bacterium (assembly GCA_964412635.1). Taxonomy (GTDB): domain Bacteria; phylum Planctomycetota; class UBA8108; order UBA1146; family UBA1146; genus QNYK01. The sequence continues at coordinate 10,038 of CAYPPQ010000011.1, forward strand.
CCACATTGAAAGCGACCGCTCCGGTGGGATCGGGAATTCCAAGCAGGGCCAGGCCGGGAGCCACATTTCCTGTCACCTCGGTGACCACGGCGACCGCATCCATCGAATCGCTGCCGACGCTGGTGACCTGAACCTCGGCGATGATCAAGCCGACGATATCGACGAACGGTGTCGACACGAAAACATCGACAACGAGGCCGCCGACCAGTTGATCCGGTGCATATCCTGAAAAGGAGAAGGAGCCGCGGTCGAAAGATACCTGCAGGCTGGAAGGACCCTCGTCACCCTCGGGAAAGAACGCCTCCTGGATGAAGCCACTCGGCAACCCCGCCTCCAGCAGGTCGAAACTGGTACCGAGGGTCGGGTTGAACTGTGCACTGACCGGTGCAGTCAGTGAGACCGAGGCGATCAGCAAGAAGCCGGGAAGTAACCGGGTCAGTATCGTAAAGAACTGAAGCATCGTGCAGAACTGAAGGATCGTGCAGAACTGGATCGCGCCTCCTGACCGGGATATCTCAAGGATACAGTCACCAGTCTCGAGGGGACAGCAGTCAGTCACCGGTGCTGTTCGTCTGGGGCGTGTCATTCGTGCCATCGAATCAGCAATCGTTGTAGATCTGACAATCGAGAGGATCGGTGATGGTTGGATCCACTCCACAACTTCCCGGGGATGGTGGCATCGGCATCGATCCACCACTGAAGAGGGCTGCGAGGGAGTAAACAGCATCGGCGATATTGATGCTCCCGTCGTCGTTGGAATCACACGCGTCGGAGCAATCACCGGTGGGTCCGCCACTGAAGAGAGAGTCGAGGGTGAAGATGCCATCGGCGATGTTGAAGGAGCCGTCCCCGTTACAATCTCCCCTCTGGAAGGGGGCACCGAGCGGATCGGCGATGGCAAAGGTCTCCTCGAAGGAGACAACAAGTCCGCTGCTGGATACGAGAGTCGATGTGACCACCACTTCTCCGCCGCTATCGGAATGGAAGTAGATCGGTTCGGTGTCCCACACCAGCGGTAGATCGAAATCGAGAATTCCGCTGAGAGGAAGTATGCCCGAATCGGTGACACTCATGTCCGCTCCGGTGTCGCCGGGAAAGTCGGTGAAAACCACATCGAAGGCGATCTGTCCGGTGGGATTGGGGAATCCGAGCAGGGCCAGTCCTGGGGCCACGTTGCCGGTGACATCGACGACCATGGCGATGGCTTCCATCGTCTCGATGGCTACTGACGTGATCTGCACCTCGGCGATGACCTGTCCCGAGATGAGTACCTGGGGCGTCTGGATGAAGACGTCGATGACGGCGCTACCGACCACCTGCTGCGGTACGAAACCTGTGAAATTGTAGGACCCCTTGCTGAACTCGACATCGAGGCTGTAGGGGCCTTCACTGGCGGTGGGGAACAGCATCTCCTGGGTGAATCCGCTGGAGATCCCTCCCTGCAGGTTGTCGAAACCGGTGACCAGTGTCGGATTGAACTGGGAGAGAAGCGGCGTGGAGATCGACAGTATCAGCAGCAGTGTCGTGGAAAACAGCGCCGAAGTTAGCCGGGATCTGCGAGATGAAGGCATGGGAACCCTCCTTGATTCACCGGTTCAGGATACATCGCCTCACCGATGGCTGACAGCAGCACCTCCATCGGTCAACAAGTACATGAGGAGTACCGACTTGGAGATCTTCAGGAGGTCAAGCAAGTGCCTTCCAGATCGGTTGAGCTCCTTCGGTTCCCACCAACTTCTCATCGAGACCGGCATTGAAGAAGGAGAGACGGTTGGGATCGAGACCCATCAGATGGAGGACGGTGGCGTGCAGGTTTTTGACATGGAGAGGTTCCTCGACTGCGGTGGAGCCGAGCTCGTCGGTGGCGCCGATACTGGTTCCACCTCGTGTACCGCCCCCTGCCATCCACATGGTGAAACCGTAGGAGTTGTGATCTCGCCCGGTGCCCTCCGCATACTCTGCAGTCGGTTGCCGTCCAAACTCACCGCCCCAGATGACGAGGGTGTCATCGAGCATTCCACGTCGTTTGAGATCCTTCAGCAGTCCGGCGACGGGAAGGTCGGTAGCTCCGGCATGCTTGTCGTGGTTGAACTTCAGATCGCCATGGGCGTCCCAGTTGTTGTCGTCGTGGTTTCCTCCCGAGTAGATCTGAACGAAGCGCACTCCTCGCTCGACCAGTCTTCGTGCCATCAAGCACTTGCGACCGAAGTCGGAGGTCTTCTCCTGGTCGATCCCATAGAGGGATTTCGTCTCATCGTCTTCCGTATTCAGATCCACGGCGTCGGGCGCGCTGCTTTGCATCTGGTAGGCGAGTTCGTAACTGGCGATGCGGGCAGCAAGGTCGGGGTTGCCGACCCTCGCCGCCGCGTGAACTTCATTTTCTGCTCGCAGGTGGTCGAGGACCGATCGCTGAATTCCACCACCCAGGAACTCCGGTGGTTCAAGATCGAGGATGGGGGGGCCTTGTGATCGTAAAACGGTGCCCTGGTACTGGGCGGGCATGTAGCCGCTACTCCAGTTCTTGGCTCCCGAGATGGGGCCGCCGGTGTTGTCGAGCATCACGACGAATCCGGGGAGGTTCTCGTTGAGGGTCCCCAGCCCGTAATTGACCCAGGAACCGAGGCAGGGAGCACCGCTCAGTACCTTGCCCGAGTTCATCATCAACATGGCGGATCCATGGAGGGGAGAGTCGGCGGTCATCGAGTGGAGGAAGGTGATGTCGTCGACCATCGACCCGACGTTGGGAAACAGGTCGCTGACGTACTTTCCGCACTGGCCGTACTGCTTGAAATCCCACTTGGGTCCGACCACCCGTCCCTGTTTTCGGTGGCCACCGCGCCCGAAGGTGTCGACCTCGATGTTCTGTCCATCGAGTGGGTACAACTTCGGCTTGTAATCGAAGGTGTCGACATGGCTCGGTCCGCCGTACATGAACAGGAAGATCACGGCCTTGGCCCGGCCGGGGTACATCGATGGCTTCGGCTCCATCGGATTGATGAAGGGTGTGGTTCCATCTGCAGCGAGTGCCTGACTGGAGAAGAAGGTACTTCCCAGCATTCCACCCAGGGCCAGAGAGGTGAAACCGGCTCCCGCTTCCCAGAGAAACTCCCTACGGGTTCTGCCACAGAAGTGATTCTTGGAGGTGTCATCGTTGTTCTTGCTCAATGCTCTGGTCCTATCAATCGATATGAATGAACTCGTTCAGGTTCAGGATCGTCACGCAGAAGATCTTCAGCGCTTCCACATCGGAGAGATCGAACTCCTGCTGGATCTCTTTGATGAAGGTCAGGTTGTCGTGGACTCGCGTCTCGCTCGGCTTCTTCTGGGTGACCAGATACAGGGCGGTTTCTACCTGCATCGATAGCGACTTCGATTCTTGCTGCAGCCGTCGTGCCAGCGCAGTGGCCTGACGTGCGGTGAAATCACTGTTGAGCAGCGTCAACGCCTGTGTCGGCTGGATGGTGTTGAAGCGTACCGGGCAGGAACTGTCAGTGTCTGCCATGTCAAAAGCGATGAGCAGCGGGTGCAGCAGGGATCTCTTGACGTGGATGTAGAGACTCCTGCGCGAGGCATCTTCCGGGCTGGAGCGACCCCATGCCGAACCGGGTCGAGAGGAGGTGGCGAGAACCTCCTCTGGCATCGGGGGATAGACTCCGGGGCCATCGAGGGCCAGGTTCAGGTTTCCGCTGACGGCGAGGATCGAGTCCCTCAACTCCTCGGCGGAGAGGCGTCTCGCCGGGAATCGCCACAGATGGCGATTGTCCGCATCGAGGATGTTCGATCGGTCATCGAATTGATTGGAGAGGCGAAAGGCGGAGGAGGTCACCATCGAGCGGATCAGCGCCTTCAAACTCCAGTTCGCATCGATCAACTCACCGGCGAGGTGGTCGAGAAGGGCAGGATCGGATGGAGGGCGGCCCAGTGCTCCGAAATCGTTGGGAGTGGGGACGATGGCGACCCCGAAGACGTGTTGCCACAGCCGATTGGCGATGACTCGCGCGGTCCGCGGGTTCTCGGAGGAGGCGATCCAGCGAGCGAGGGCCAGTCTCCGTCCGCTACTCTCACCGTCCGACGGCTTCACCACCTGTGCATCTTCACCACCGAGGATCTGCGGATATCCCGGGTGGACCTGCTCTCCGGGGCTGGTGGCAGAACCACGGATCCGTACATGACTGGTGGGGGGTGACATCAATTCCTGCGCGGACAGGACCTGTACCATCTTTCGATCGGGGCGCTGCAGTTGTGAGAGCCGGTCGACGGCGCTGGCGAGACGGTCTCCCTCTGCCTGGCCGAGTCGTTCGGCAACCAGTTCCCGATGGGCGGGGAGCGCGCCACCTCCAAGGGACAGATCGATCACCTCGTGATCGACCAGGACCCGGTCCCAGAACCGGACCTCGTCGATGTCGCCACGGATGCTGTGTCGATCCGGAAACATCCTGCCGATGCTGAGGTGGGTCGGGTCGGTGAGTGATTGCTTGCCCCCCACTGCGCTGGCGACCCGGGAGCCATCGATCCACAGGTGGATCTGTCCACTCTCCTTCTCGCGGGTGAACACCACGTGATGCCACTGCCCATCGGCCATGCCGCCAGGACCATGGATGAAGGTCTCCGGCTGGCCGACACCGGCGGCGACATGCTGCCCCACCAGGGAGATGCCGAAATCGGCGACGACCCCGGGGATCTCGCCATCGACCAGTCCGGTGCCACGGAACCAGCGCAGGTCATCATTGCCACCTGCGCCTTCGCGGTCGCTACGAAACCACAGCGAGATGGAGAAGTCGTCCTGGACGGGCCTGTCGATGAGGATGCGACCGCTGTCGCCAGCAACGTGAAGTGATTGACCACTTCTCCCCTGTCCCCGGGAGGTCGATCGGTCCTCGAAGTACTCGGCGCCTTCTTCGAAATCCAGGTGCAGCAGCTGGCCTTGCCAGAGGCTATCGCGGGCGGCGAGTAGCGTCTCTTCTCCCCAGCGCTGGCGGATCTCACCGGTCAGGAACTGAACTTCCGAGAGGCGTTCGGTTCGCTCCCGCTTCCAGCTCTCCAGCGACTTGTCGAACTCATCGGAGCCGAGATCGGCCGGCAACTTGCGAACGAAACTGCCGGTACTGATGCCATTTCCGCCACCGGTCTTGTAGGGCTTCAACCCCTCGAAGAAGGACAGCATCCGGTAGTAGTCCCTGGCAGGAATCGGATCTCCCTTGTGATCGTGGCAGCGAGCGCACCCCATGCTGATCGCCAGCATCGAGCGGCATGTGGTGTCGAGCATCCCATCCAGATCGTCGAAGACCGCCTGTACCGGATCGGCGGGCTCGTCATTCCGAATTCCGAGATGTAGAAAGCCTGTGGCCACATGAAGGTCGAGGGACTCTTCATCGAGTTCATCTCCCGCCAGCTGGTGGAGCAGGAACTGATCGTAGGGGAGGTCGGAGTTGAGGGCATTCACCACCCAATCGCGATATCGCCATGCGCTCGGCTTGAGTCGATCCCGCTCGTAACTGTCGGTCTCTGCCCAGCGCACCAGATCGAGCCAGTGTCTTCCCCAGTGGACGCCGAACTGTGGATCGGCGAGCAGACGGTCGACAGCGGCTTCCCAGCGACGGGGATCGGAACTGGCGAGGAACTCCTCCACCTCCTGGGGAGAGGGAGGAAGGCCGGTGACCACGTAGTGAAGACGCCGTAACAGCGTCGCCGCATCCGCCTCCGGTGCCGGGGTGATTCCTTTTCGCTCCAGCGATGCCAGCCAGAAGCGATCGATGTTGTTTCGTACCCTCTCCTGTGCGGAAGAGAGAGTGGGGGGGCTGGATTCGCTCAGGGGGACATCACACCAGTTGCGCCCCTCTTCTGCCGGCCCCGCCGCTTGCATGGCGTGAAGGGTGCAGAGGCACATCGACAGGCAGATGATTCCCTTGAAGGTGTTACTCATCGGGATCGAATACCTCTCACAATTGCACTCCAACCTGGCACGGCATGAGGCGCTGTCCTGGAACCATTTACCACTTCGCACAGGATACCACGGCGAAGTCGGGGTGAGAAAGGAGCGGAAATCTAGACGATGACCTCATCTTCATGAGGGCGAAGAGCCTCGATGATGAAAGAGATGTGGTCGGTCGTGTCCACCTCAAGCAGATCGATGCCGATCTTTACCTCGTCACGATCGACGCCCTTGGCGAAGTGCTTGTCCTTGAGTTTTTTCTTCACCGATTTCGGAGTCAGATCCTGCAACCGGTTGGGGCGCAATCTGGCGACGGCGATGATCAGTCCCGTCAACTCGTCACAGGCGAGAAGTGCCTTGTCGAGCTGACTTTTACACTGGTATCCCCACTTGGTGTAGTGGCAGTGAATCGCATGGGCGATCTCATCTTCACCACGTTCTTCCAGCAGTGCGGTGATCACCTGGGGGTGCTCCTCCGGGTACTTCTGGTAATCGGCATCGTGAAGGAGTCCGGTGATGGCCCATCGATCACGGTCTTCTCCGAATTTTTCTGCGTAGGCCTCCATGACGATCTCCACCGATCGGACATGGGCACGCAGTGCCGGGGAGTCCATCATCGAATCGAGGATCTGGCGCGCTTCTTCTCGTTGCAACTGTTCCTCCTGCTCGGGGTCAGGCGTGTAGGTTGGACATCACGGACTCGATCTCTTCCACTTCCTTCGGGATGTCTCCGGTGAGGTTTTCCGATCCGCTGGCAGTGACCAGGATGTCATCTTCGATCCTCACACCGAATCCTTCATCGGGCAGATAGATCCCCGGTTCGATGGTGATGACAGCACCTTCAGGAACTGTCGGATCGGGCTGAACATCATGGACCTCCAGGCCGATGGGATGACCGACACCGTGGGGATAGAAATCCGCATATCCGGCGTCGCTGATCACCTTTCGAGAGATGGCATCGAGTTCCGAGTAGGCGACTCCTGGTTTGACGGCGGCGATGGTGGTCTCGAGGGATTCAAGGACGATCTGATAGATCTCCCGCTGTCGTGCGGTGAAACTCCCGGAAGCAGGGTAGGTTCGAGTGACATCGGAACCGTATCCGCCGGTCCCTTCGCCATAGCGTGCGCCGCTATCGATGACGACCAGATCGTTTTCTGCGATCTTCTGGTTGTTGGCGCGGTAGTGCAGAACCGTTCCATTGAATCCTGCACCGACGATGGTTCCGTAGAAGGGACCTCGTGAACCGCCGTTACGATACTGGTGCTCCGCTGCCTCCTGTACTGCGAACTCGGTGACACCTGGTTTCAGCATCGACAGGATCGCCTGATAGCCCTCGGCAGTGATCGCTGCCGATTGGCGGATCATCGCCACTTCCGCCGTCGACTTCACCGCTCTCATGCGGGGGACCAGGAGAGATCCATCGGAGACCTGGAAGCCAGGAATGCGTTGCTGCAACTTCTGGAAGATGGCGAGGTCTGGACTGACGGGAGCTTCATGATTGGCGATGGGGTGCAAGCAGATCCCCTGCTTGCTGCGCTTGCAACTCTGCAGCAGGGTGCCGGGAAAGTTCTGCGTACGGAAGACGGACTTGAATCCGTACTTTTCACGCAGCGCACCATCGATGGGGCCCCGCCACCCATCCCATCGCTCCACCTCGGGAAGATGAGGTGCCAGGAACAGACAAACTGCCCTGTTCTTCTGCGGTGATCGGGGGTCGAGGAGCAAGATGGCCCCGGGTTCATCGATGATTCCTGTCAGGTATTCGAAGTTGAGGTCTGGACGGAAGTCGTCGTGGAGACCGCCACCCGTTCCTGCAAAGACGATGGCGACGGCGCCTTCCAGTGCTGACAGGAGGTCGCTTCTTCTGCGGGCGTATTCGGTGGCGGGGATCTGCGGACCATCCATGGGATTCCTCCGGTTTGGTTCAATTATTGATCGACGGGCCCGGCACCAATTGCAGGAACGGATGGAGGAGCCATCGCACGATGGGCGTGATTGTCCAATATGACGGGACGGAAGGGAAGAGGCAGTCGACGGAGGACAATCTTCGCAGTTGACCGGCTGTTGATTGGTGAGGAAAATGGAGTCCAGGCAGTTCAATTGGACTGTCGAGAAAATAGGGTATCCGGTGAAACCCGATCCAAGACAATTTTGCTGTTTGATCACCATCCTGGTGCTGGGAGTCTCTACTTCCCGTGGTCAGGTGGGGGATCTCATCGTCGAGCCGTACCTCCAGTCTCCGTCACCCACATCGATGGAGATCGGTTGGGAGACGGCACACAACAGCCAGAGCCTCGTCGACTACGGAGTGACCAGTTCCCTGGGGCAGGTCACCAGCGGAACCAGCATTGCCAGCGGTGGCGGCGCATTCATTCACCATGTTTCTCTCGCCGGTCTACTGCCCGATACCCGCTACTACTACAGGGTCAGTAGCGGCACCATCACCAGCGACATTCACTTTTTTCGTACCCAACCGACATCGTCGGATGAGTCTCCCTTCCAGTTCATCGCCTACTCCGACTGCCAGTACGGAAGTAACGGCGTGAAGCATGAAGAGGTGATCAACGAGGGGGTCATCTCCTTCTGTGCCCAGGAGTACGGTCTTCCCCTCGATGAAACCCTCGCCTTCTCGCTGGTTCCCGGCGATCTGGTCTCTACCGGGTCCAATCACTCTCAGTGGCAGGATCACTTCTTTGCCCAGTCGAAACTACTGTATCGCCATGTCCCCTTGCTGCCGGCTCTCGGCAACCACGAGGCGAATGCCCAGTACTACTTCGATTACCTGCAACTTCCCACCAACGGCACCGCCGGTTACGAGGAACACTGGTACTTCCACGATCATCAGAATGTGCGGATCCTCACCCTCGACACCAATTCAGGTTACCGCATCCAGGCCCAGCTCGACTGGCTCGCCACGATGCTCGACGATGCGGCGGTGGACGACGCCATCGACTTCGTGTTCCTGCAGTTTCATCATCCTCACCTGTCGGAGATCTGGACCCCGGGCGAAACCCTCTTCAGTACCCAGGTGGTGAGCATGGTGGAACAGTTCAGCACCGTCACCGGCAAGCCATCGATCCACTTCTTCGGCCATACTCACGGCTATTCCCGCGGGCAGAGTCGCGACCACCAGCACACCATGGTCAACGTCGCCAGTGCCATGGGATCCCTCGACTACTGGGGACTCTATCCCAACGCCGATTACGAGGAGTTCGAGTTCAGCGTGCCGGAGTGGGGCTTCGTACTGATGGACATCGAGGCGGGAGTGGACCCTTCTTTCCGCTTGCGCCGGGTCAGTCGTGGCAACGACTACATCTTCCGCAACAACGAGATCATCGATGACATCCTGGTGCGCCGTTACAACCTGTCGCCGGATGTCCCCGTGGCCATCTCACCGAGTCCTGCGTCGGGAGTCGTTCCCGGGGACGATGTGATCCTCACCGCCTCCCCCTTCTTCGATCCCGATGGCGATGCCCACATCGAGAGCCAGTGGCAGGTCACCACATCTCCCGGCGACTACACCAATCCGGTGGTCGATCAGTGGAATCGCTTCCAGAACTGGTACCGCACACCGGCAGTGGATCCTGGCATCAGCATCGACACCGTGGTCGATCCCGACATGACCCACACCTGTCTCGAAACGGCGCTGCCCGGCTGTAGCACGGTGTACTGGCGCGTTCGCTATCGCGATCGAAGTCTCGGCTGGAGCGACTGGTCGCTGGAGAACTCCTTCCAGGTGGGGGACTCCAGCGCCGGAGCGATGGCACCGATTCCCGCCGACGGGCAGCAGAACGGTTCGATGACCCAGACGCTGCAGTGGTTTCCCTGCACCCCTGCCGATTCCTACGATGTTTACTTCGGAACCAGTTCGGTGCCGGGTGCCGGGGAGTTCCAGGGAAACCAGACCGCCACCAACTTCGATCCGGGCCTCCTCGCTCCGTTGACCGAGTACTTCTGGCGCATCGATTATCGCATCGGTTCGACGGTGATCCCCGGAGCGGTGTGGAACTTCACCACCGATCAGGAGTACCCGACTGTCGCCACCACCGAGTGGCGTTTCGACGACCAGAGTCCAGCCGAAGATGTGGCGCTGGAAGCGGTGCTGGGACCATCCGAGATGATTCCCCGTGGCATGATCGAGCAGCTGGACTGGGGCCTCGGCTCCACCGATGGATCGGTGATCCCTCACATCGACGGCGAAGCGACCAACTACCTGTGGCTCGACAACGTGTTCGGTAGCGGCAACGGTCTCGAGACCTTCGTCAACGCCCCCGGCAACGGCGGTGGAGGATGCTGCGATGTGTTCCACTTCACGCTGATCTACGACGTCTTTCTCGACACCTCCCAGACGGGGAATCAGGCGCTGTGGCAGGGCAACGCCACCAACTCCAACGATGCGGAGTTCTTCATGCGCTGCAATGACGGGGCGTTCTGGAGTGCCGGTGATGGCTACTTCGCTGCCGGGTCGTGGAACCGGGGCGAGTGGGTGCGTGTGGTCGATCGGGTCGACTACCAGAACAACACCTCGGCGGTGTTCGTCAACGGCGTCAAGATCATGGGGGATGATCAGCTGGTCGCTCCCGACTGGCTGTACGGCCTCGGCAGTGGCAACCCGGTGTGGATGCTCAGTGATAACGGCGGCGAAACCGATGTAGCCCTGGTGCAATGCTCGGCACTGGCCATCGTCGACGGGCTGATGGGAGACGCGGCCATCGCAGCGCTGGGCGGACCCGATGCTGCGGGCATCTTCGTCGATGATCCGGTCGGGCAGTTCGTCAGGGCAGATGTCAACGGAGACTCCTCCATCGATATCTCCGATGCGGTGGGGATGCTCACCTACCTGTTCGGTGGCACCGCATCGACCTGTGTCGATGCCCTCGATGCCAACGATGATGGATCTGCCGACATCTCCGATCCGGTGTCGCTGCTCGGATTCCTCTTCAGCGGGGGGGCGTTGCCACCACTACCGTTCCCCGGCTGCGGCGAGGATCCCACCGTGGATCCCCTCGACTGCGTCGACAGCCCCGCTTGCCCCTGATCGGGGAACTTCTCTCATCCATCGATGTTTGCGAGAGAGCGCCACAACTGTGGCCTCCTCATCCGGGAACTGCCCCTGTAGTGGCCAGGAGAGTTGATCGCCGACTCAGTTGCCGTTCCCCTCGACTCTGCGGATGAGTGAAACGATGCGCTCGATCTGCTGCCGTTCCCCTTCAGGATAGACATCGGTGAGAATCACCTCGAGAAGCCTGAGTTTGGGACTGAAAGGCTGTTCGAAGTCGATGCAACTTCCACCGCTGGCCTCGGTAAGTTGTTTCCAGAACTGCCCTGACAGCCCCGGTTGTGTTGCCGGACCAAAAAGTGTGGCGTGTACCCGCAAGTCGACTCTCTTCTTGCAAAACTTGTGTAGACGGCGAGGCAGGGTTCGGCCGTGTATCAACTTCGGCGCGGCATCGGCGACAAAGACGGTGGCGCCGATTCGATTCTTCTTCCAGCCCATCTCAGGTGAGAGAGCCATCGAGAGGGCACGGTCGACCCGTTCCTCGGGGCCCCCACCCTTTTCTGCTACCAGAGACGTGAGGATCCTGTCGAGCGCATTCCAATCGTTGGTCAGTGGCAGTACGCCAATGACCTTGTCACGGTAAGCAACACATCCCCAGCGGATCTCTCCCAGCAGTGGCGTGAGAATCTTCTCCAGTTGCCGTATTTCTCCGATGGCCGTGGCGAGGTGAACTTCCATGCTGCCGCTGACATCCAGGGCCCACACCAGATCGATGCCACCAGCGAGTTGCCGGGTAATTCGGGAGGCGGAGGTGCTGGGATGACGCATCTTCGCTTTGCTGACAACGGAGGTACCCGTGGGCTTTGAGGGGGGGATCTTATCGATGGGAGGTGAAGAGGGTGGAGGCTCGATGGAATCGGTTCCCGCCATCAGTTTTTCGAGACGGTCGTGAATCGTTCCAGCGCGCCTGCGGATTGCGGAGGAGGGATGCTTCTTGACCGTTGTGAGCAGTTCAAGGAGACGAGTTCCTCCACACAGGATCAACTGCTGATCTTCTCGCTGACGGAGTCCATCGAGGGCAGCCATCTGCAACCAGCGATGGGGATTCGAGGCGAGTACATCGCAAAGCGCATTGATCGCGTCCGGCGAGGTCATTGCTGCGACCTCGTCGATGGCGATGAGAGAGTCGAAGAGATGATTGCTGGAGATGGCCGCCTGGAGAGTGCGCAGTGCCTCCCCATCGAGTGTGCTGGCTTCTCGAGTGCTGACGGGATGACTGGAACGAAGTTCGGAAGAGATGGGAATCACGGTGGCTATACCGGTCGCGGAAGGGATCGGCATCCACAGCAGTATCAGTAGAGAAATGGACATCGGTGCCTTTCGAGGGGCTACCGGCGGGATCTTCCAGCGACCAGGAAGTGGGCTATACAGTGGCAATACGACAGGGGAGTGTGGTGAGTTCCAGCGACTTTCGAGGAGCGAGGGAGGGTCAGCAAGTGATCGTCGCGATCTCGATCCGGTTCCTCAAGCCCCATCCTGTGCCGCAGGCGTGATTCGAAGATCCAATCCTCTGCCATCAACAGTCCGCATCTCCTAGACCGTAAAAGTTGCGGGCGTTGTCGCCCTCGATGGCGGCTCGTTCGGTGGGTGAGAGGGTCGCGAGGTACGGTTCGATGAGGCTATTGACCTGTGGATACTCCGCAGCGAGTCGACACACCGGCCAGTCACTGCCGATCATCAATCTTTGCGGTCCGAAGGTCTCGATGGCGGTTTCGATGTAGGGAGCCACATCGCTGGGGGTCCATTGGAGCCAGTTGGCCTCGGTCACGATGCCGGACAGTTTGCACATCAGATTCGGAGCGAGGGCCAGTTCTCTGATCTGACTCGACCACGGTTCCAGCACTGCGTCTGCGATTCTCGGCTTGGCGATGTGATCGAGCACCATCGGCACGTCGGGTAACGCCGTGACGAAGTCGATGGCCGCCGGCAGTTGTCGTTCGTAGATGAGCAGGTCGTAGGTGAGGGAGTGCTTCGCCACGGCGGCGACTCCGGCACGGAACTGCGGGCAATCGAGGAAGCGGTCATCCGGCTCATCCTGGACGTTGTGGCGGACGCCGACCGCCCGCCGGTGAGAGGCGAATTGATGGAGCTGCTGATCGACCCGTTCACCCCGTAGATCGACCCACCCCACCACGCCGAGGATCCACGGAAACTGATCGGTCAGTTCGAGCAGGAACTGATTCTCTGCCGTGGAGGAATCGGCCTGAACCGCCACACAACCATCGATCCCCTCCGCTTCGAGAAGAGGCTTCAGCTGCGGAGGAAGGTGGTCACTGCGCAGCAGTTGCATCTGCTCGCTCATCCAGGTGTGTACCGTCGGGTCATATCGCCAGAAGTGCTGGTGTGCATCGATCTTCATCGGACTCTCCTTGCCGGGGTATGGTGACCGTTGTGGCACTCTTCGTCGAGAACCGCGACTTGATGAAGTGGGGAGAAATCGACACACTGACCGGCGGAGGCGCACCCTGACATTGCGAAGGCGCACCCTGGCAAGGCGGAGAGACGATGGATCGAAAGCAGATACTGGTGTGGATCGCCGGAGGATTGGCGATTCTCGCTGCCTGGACCAGCGGGTCGCTGCTCCTTCTCCACGCCGAGAAGGGGGCAGATCTCGGCTTACTGGCCGGCATCTGTGCAGCAGGAGATGAAGGTTGTGCTTCGGTGGTGAACAGCCGCTGGGGTGTGATCCCGCCAGGTCCCGAGGGGCAGGAGGGACCGTTCGAGGGAATCCCGGTGGCGGCCCTCGGCTTTCTCTACTACTCACTCCTCGCCGGCTGGTACCTGTTCATCGGGATCCCGGAAGCGGGTCGCCAGTGGCTGTTCCGGGGAGTGCTGTGGATCAACGGAATCGGACTGGTCGGATCGATCATCTATTCCGGCATCATGTTGCTGCAACTGGGCTCAACCTGCTACCTGTGTCTACTCACCCACGGCTGTAACGGGGGGATCTTCATCATCTCATGGATCTTGCGGGCGAGGACTCCACAGCCGAAGGGGGAAGGGGCTCCCACTCCTCGGCTACTGGGGGCGGCGACCGTTGCCGTGGCTCTGGCGTGCTTCGCTCAGTTGCAGATTTACCAGTCGGCGACGATCCGCACCGATCTGGTCCGGATCCAGGAGGAGACCGTAGTACTTCAGGAACTGGCACGAGATGTGGAAAAGCTGGAGACGCTGCATCGAAGCCAGCAGAAGCACGACTTCGGAGTGCGTCCCGACGATCCCAAGAGCAAGACCACCGGGGGCAAGTACTACCAGCTGGTCATCTTCTCCGATGTGGAGTGTCCCAACTGTGCCCGCTTTGACACCTACTTGAAGGAGACGATCCTGCCCATCTGGAACGGTCATCTGCAAGTGGTCTGGAAGCACTATCCCAACAGCGCCGATCATCCTCATGCGATGGAGGGTGCCACCGCGCTGGAAGCGGCACGGCTGCAGGGCAAGTTCTGGGAGCTGAGAGAGTGGTTGTTGCCACGACGGTCGAGCCTGGGTGCAGTGCGCTGGGAGCAGGCGGCAGCAGCACTGGAAATGGATGCGACCCGATTTCTCGAGGATATGAACAGTCCAGCGGTGGCAACGAGAATTCGCGGCGATGTTGCGGTGGGTCGCAAGGCATCGATCTCGGGGACTCCGGCGGTCTTCCTCAATGGACGCATGGTCAGCCGATTGCTTCGCCGCAGCCCCGGATTCTGGAAGATCCAGGCGGATAGTTTACGGGACATTAGGCTCCGTTATAAACAAGAGTGGTGATGGACGGGATTATCTTGCAGATGTGACTTAACTCGCAAATTTCGCCATAGTTGAGTGTTGGGGATTCCGGCGGTATTCTGGGGATAGTGAGAACTGCGAAGCGGAGAAATTTCATCCCAGGTGTCATTGGATACCATTCTCGTTGACCTCTTCTCATCAGGCTCGCCGCCAACTATCAAATGTTCAAGAACCGATATCGATACGATCCACTTCAGCACCACGCTGAGGACGGTAGTCTTGCTTGGATGGTCGTCGACGAGGTTCTTGACGGAGGAAGAGGTGTGGACATGAAGGTCGTCAGTAAGTTTGCGTTTACTTTCGCAGTACTGATCACTTGCTGCTCGGTTAGTTCCGGACAGTCTTTTGAGATTTCGTCTCCTGACCAGGCGATCGCATCGCCGGGGACTGGTACCACGGGATTCTCTGCGGTATTCAGCATCGAACAGGTGACAGGAACTACCGAGGATACCAAGGGCTTCTCGTTCGCCTATCGGCACGACCCTGCCCTGCTCGAGGTGGTTGGATCCAACCCCTTCATTCCTGCAACGATGGGTGAGTTGACTGCCCTCAACAGCGGTGCCGGTCCCGATTTCATCCAGGGCGAGGTCTTCCTCGATGGATTCACCGTGGGAGTGATCTACGCCTTCGTCGATCAGAGCCAGGTGATCACCTTCGAGGTTGCCAAGCCGATGATCGAGGTCGACTACGCGACCCTTCCCGGCGCATTCTCGGGAGTGAGTTCGGATGTCGTGACTGACCTGGTCAGTGCCAGCGACATGGGAGAGCCTCCCACCTCGACGGTGGTGGTCATCGGAGCAGGAGTTTCTGCAGCGACCACTGCTTCCACCTGTAGTCTTACCTTTCAGGCCGCACCTCCCCTCGATTTCGAGGTGAGTTGTGCCGACCAATCCGCCACCTTCGTCGCCACCACCGGTGCCGGTTCTTTCAGTGCCGCACTCCTCATCGGTGAAACGGTTGCTGCCGGAAACAGTGCAGCAGATACCCAGGGTTTCTCCTTCGGTGTCGGCCATGATGACACCCTGCTCGAAGCGACTGGCGTCGACTACGGAGCAGCACTGGCGATCCTTGAGGGAGGAAGTGGACCGGAGTACTTCCAGGTCGGACTCTTCTCTGGCGGTTTGACTGTGGGTTGTATCTACGACTTCCAGGGCACCTCATTCCTCGGTTTCGGAGTCCCGACCGAGATTGGTTCCGCTCATTACGATACGGTTCCGGCGGCACTGGCGGGATCCAATCCCGGAGCCAGTGTGAGCACCACCTTGACTCCGCAGGAAGGGCTTGGACCCAACGGAGTCACCAACGTGATCGTTGTCGACGGACAGTCGATAACGATGTCGAGTCAGAGCGGAACGATCATGCTCACGGCAACGGGCGGATTCGACCGAGGTGATTGCAACGACGATGGCAACTTCGATATCGGAGATCCCGTCACCTTGCTCACGGCTCTATTCCTCGGCGGAGCGATCGGCTGCGATGATTCTTGCGATGGTAATGATGATGAACAGGTCGATATCGCCGATGCGGTGAATCTCCTGGCAGCTCTCTTCAGTGGTGGACCTCAGCCTCCAGGCGCGGGAACCTGTGCTCCCGATCCTACCGAGGGAAGCCTCACCTGCGATGTGTACCTCTCCTGCAACTAGAGTTTGATTCGCGCGGGGTACTGGCTGTGAAGTGTTGGGGTGCTGTGGGTCAAGAATCGACCCACAGCACCCCTTTTTTCGTCGGAATTTCGCCCCGCTAGCAGGATCCACCAGCGGTTCGGGAAGATCCCGGCCAATTCCGGCATTGGTTGCCGAATCAAGCCTCTTGACCACATCCAGCACCACCCCAACCGGTCGAACGGTTCATTGCGATCGGGGGCTTCCGTGGCTACCATCGAGGGTATGGGCTCGGGTCGATTTTTGTGGCCCCGGACGGATTTTCGATCACTAATTTCAGGTCAGGATCTGCCTGGGTTCTGATTCCTCTCCGGTCATCAGATCGTCAGAAGAATCACCTCAGATGGTCAGGGCATTTCGATGACCGTTCCCCAGTTCGAGCATGCATTCCAAGGGAAAGGGACCTCATGCCAGTAAGGATCGTGCTGTTACTCCTCTGGGTACAGTGTTTTGTTGCACCCGTCATTCATTCCCAGCCAGTTTTGAGCGACGTGGTCGAACACCGCTCTCCTCGCAGTGGAAAGATTCATCTGGTGACGGGGAACGATGGGAGTTCGCTCGCCTTCCCTGAAGGAGTGAAACCCGATCTTGACGACCCTTACCAGGCATTGAGATTCTACGGAGACCGACTCGGAATCCGCCATCCCGAGAGTGAACTCGAAGTTGTCAAGACGGAGAGATGCTCTCTGGGACTGATTCACCATACCTTCCAGCAGGTGTATCTCGGAGTGGAGGTCTTTACCGGAGTTGTAAAGGTTCACCTTCATCCAGATGGAACACTCGACTCCATCAACGGTGAGTTCCACCGGCTTCCCAAGAAGTTGTCGGTGACACCGACCATCTCGGTGGAGCAAGCAGTGCTTCTTGCAGAGGCTCAGCTGGAGCAGGATTCATTGCTGCAGGTACAGGAAGCGGAACTACTCATCGTCAATCCTGGCTGGTGGGGGGATGCATTCATCGATCAACCGGTGCTTGCACACCATCTGGTCCTGGAGGGTGTTGGAATGCTCGGCGAGCACGTGCTGATCGACGCTCGCAGTGGTCATCTTGTCGATCACTGGCCAGCGGTCCACAGCGCACTCTTTCGCGAGGTGTACGATGGAAGTGGCGGCGGTCTTCCGGGCAGCCTTGCCCGCAGTGAAGGTTCTGCTGCCAGCGGCGACCTCGACATCGATGAGGCGTACGATACCTCTGGCGATTTCTATCGACTTCTCAACATTGGCCTCGGACGGGATTCCCTCGACGGCAACGGTGTAGCGCTGGTTTCCACCGTCCACTGGAATGACGGGATCTGTCCCAACGCCATCTGGAACGGCAGTCAGAGTGCCTTCTGTAACGGACTGGCCACCGACGATGTGATCGCCCACGAGTTTGCTCACGGACTGACGGCATTCACTGCAAATCTCGTCTACCAGAATCAGCCGGGACAGTTGAACGAGGCCTACTCTGACATCTTCGGCGAGGTGATTGATCTGTGGAATGGCAACACCTCGGAGGTGGGAACACCCGGGGGAACTCCATGGCCCGGAGGCCCCACCGGAGGTGGGCAAGACACTCCGAACAATGCGCGAACAGGCTGTGCCGATGGGTCCACGCGCTGGAAGATGGGGGAGCAGACAAGTCTCGGTGCCATCCGTGACATGTGGTTCCCGGAGTGTTTCAGCGATCCACCCAGTACCACCGACCCGCTCTACAATCAGAATGCCTGCGGTCCCTTCGACAACGGCGGAGTCCACATCGGAAGCGGGGTGTTCAATCATTCCTTCGCGATGCTGGTCGACGGTAAGACTTATAACGGCCAGACCGTTTCTGCCATCGGAATGACGAAGGCGACGGCGGTGTACTTCCGTGCACTGACGGTCTACATGACCAGTTCGACCGCTTTTCCCGAGGCGGAGACCTTCATCAATCAGGCGGCTACCGATCTCCTCAACAGCAGTCCCATCGATCCACGGACGGGAACTCCCGGAGACATCTTTTCCCAGTTCGATGCGGATCAGGTGGCGGCAACGATGCTTGCGGTAGGAATGTCTGAACTCGTTTGTGGGCAGGTCCCTCCGGGACCACCACCATCCAACGACGAGTGTTCGGGGTCGATCCCCATCTTCATCGGTCTCAACGATATCGACAGCAACAACGCGACCACCGGTGGACCGCCGGCGGATTCAAGCCAGTGCTCCGGTACCTTCCTTGGAGATGTGGGGAATGATATCTGGTACTCCTACACGCCTCCTGCCGATGGAACCCTTTCCGTCAGTACCTGTGACATCGCCAGCTGGGATACCGATCTCCTCGTCTACGAGGGAGACTGCGGATCGCTGTTGCAGATCGCTTGCAACGGAGATACCGGCGGCTGTTCCATCTTCACGTCGCAGATCGACAACATTCCCGTGGTCGGTGGGCTGCCATATCGCATCCGGGTCGCCTCGTGGAATGCCGGTACCACCGGTACCGGCCAGCTGGATGTCAGTTTCGTCGATGGCGGCGGTGGGGCTGCAGAGAATTGTACCATCGGGGTCGATGATGTTGGGGACGGATTGATCGACTGCGATGATCCCGATTGTGCCACGAGTCCCGCGTGTCTACCTGGTCCAGAGGATTGTTCCAATGGAACCGATGACGATGCCGATGGACTCGCCGATTGCGATGATCCGGATTGCTTCGCCGATCCTGCCTGTGCCCCGGCTGCACCTTCCGACGAGTGTGCCAGCGCACTGCCGGCGATCCTCGGATCGAATGCCCTCGATACGACGACAGCGACACAGAGTGCCGATCCATACGACACCAGTACCTGCCCCGGGACATTCCTCGGAGACATGACCAGTGATGTCTGGTACCTCTTCACCCCCGATCAATCGGGCGACTACCTCGTTTCAACCTGTGACACCATCAACTTCGACTCCGACATCGTCGTCTACTCGGGGAACTGTGGTTCGCTGTCCCAGATCGGTTGCAACGGGGACAGTCCCGGCTGTGGCGGCTTCAGCAGTCAGGCCGAAGTCTCCCTGACCGGCGGTACCACCTACACCGTTCGCGTCGGCGGCTGGAACGCTGCTGCTTCGGGAACGGGAACGCTGGAGATCTCGACGGTGACACCTCCTCCGCCGCCGGAGAACTGCTCCAACGGCACCGACGATGACCTGGATGGGCTCACCGACTGCGAGGATCCCGACTGCATCGGGGATCCCGCCTGTGTGTGCGATCCGGTGATCTCGCTCAGTTGTAGCCAGGGAGCCGGCACCGAGGTCTCCCTCAGTTGGATCAACGGCGAGAGTTACAGTGAACTGGTCGTGAGTCGCGATGGGGTGCTTCTGCAAACCCTTCCCGGGTCGGCAACCTCGACCACCGACGGCAGCGCTTCCCTCGGCGATCATGTGTACACCGTCACGGCAAATTGCGGTGGGAATCAGCAGGCTCCCGCTATCAACTGTGCAGTGACCGTCGAACAGACTGCAGGATTCAGCATGTCGGCACAGGATGTGGCAGCGGGTTACACCGCTTCCGGCTCCACCTTCTCGACCACCGTGAGCGCACGGGAGTTTCCCGATCATCCCGGTTTCCCGACCAACACCGCAGGATTCTCCTTCGGTCTTGGGCATGATCCGGATCTCTTCGAGCCGGTCGGCGCAGCCGCTGCGGGAGCGGTGGCGGATCTCGATGGTGGCAACGGACCGGAGTTCTTCCAGTCGAGTATCTATCCGACGGGGATCACCGTTGGTTGTGTTTACAGTTTCTCCTTTGCGGAGACGATCCAGATGATCTCCGATACGGAACTGGTCACCGTCGACTACGGTTCTCTGCCCGGTGTCTTCGATACCACCACGGGTAATGTCGTCTCGGCACTCGATTTCACCGAAGCGCTGGGCACCCCCGGCGTGGACACGGTGATCTCCACCGATGGAGGTCTCGCCGTGGGAGTGATCACCAGTGGAGCGACGGTGATCCTGTCACCGACGGGATTCATGCTGACCGCAGTGGATCAGACGGTTGGATTCCCCCCTGGCACGGGAGCGGCCAGTTTCGAGACGTCGATCACCCTGGAGGAGGATCCAGGCAACAGCGGATATCCAAGTGACACCCAGGGATTCTCCTTCGGTGTTTCCCATGATCCTTCCATCTTGACCGTGGTCGGCGGCGGCGGAGCCGAGATCATCGAGAATCTCAACAATGGAACCGGAGCAGACTTCCTCGATATCAGCCTGTTCAGTGACGGATTCACCTGTGGTTGTGTTTACAGCTTCCTCGGGACCGCTACGATTCAGTTCGCCACGACCACCGAACTGGTCACGGCATCCTACGAGACGGTACCCGCGGCTCTCATCGGTGAAACTGCGGATGTCACCACCGTACTCAGCATCTCCAACTCCCTGGGGAGTCCTCCAGTTCAACTGGTGGTGGTGGTCAATTCCGGAGCCCAGGGTGCGGTCGGGATCGATGGCTCCATCCTGCTCACTCCGCAGGTGGGTGGATTCGTCCGTGGAGATACCAATGGCGATTCGTTGATCAATCTTGCAGATGCCATCACCTTGCTGGACGCCCTCTTTCTCGGGGGAGTTCTCAACTGCCTCGATGCTGCCGATACCAACGATGATGAACTGTCGAATATTGCCGACGGAGTATTCCTCCTCACGTACCTCTTCTCAGGAGGTCCGCCACCACCGCCGCCTTTTGGCGGGCCGTGTGGAGCGGATCCGGCGGGTACTGCTCTCGATTGCGCCCAGTACAACTCCTGCAACTGATGTGTAACGGATGAGGTAACTGAACAGGATCCCGAGACTGCGGAAGGTGGTGCTTCTCCACAGCCGAGGAGCGGGGGTGCACTTTTTCCTGGATGAAGTTCGAGATCTCCAGGTAACGGTCCCTGCAACTGGCCCGGATTATCCTGAACCACGATGGAAAGCGGCCCTCCATTCGACTTCCTGTAGAAACCATCCTGCGCAATCGGGGTTAGATGGTCGTCTGATCGTCGACGATTCACGTTAGAATTCGTACCGTTTCCATCAGCGTGTACCGATGCGACGATTTGCGCCTGTCGAGGTAGATCCCGCCTCCAGGAAGAGACTGAAAGCGAGTGAACGATGACCTGCTCCTGGAAACCGCTGGTGATTCTAGTCCTGCTGCTGACTGCCGCAGTTCGACCGGAGGTGAGCGAGGTACCCTCCTCCACTACCACCGCCACTGATCAGGAACAGTATCCCGCTGGAGTTGCATGGTTCGGAACCTGGGAGGGAGCACTCGCCGAGGCGAGCAGGACTGGAAAACCGATACTGCTCCTCTCTGCAGCCCCACAATGCCGTGGCGTACCAGGCATCTGGTGACCTGGGAAACAGGAAATGGACCGGAGTCTCTGGTCCGACCCAGTAGTCGTCGAAGCGTCACGAAATTTTGTCTGTGCCCGGCTGGCAACCTACGAGGATGAAACCGAAGGAAAGATGCTGGAGCAGATCTATCGAGGCCGATCTGGAGAGCTGGAAAACACTGTTTTCGTGATCCTCTCTCCCGACGGCAAGAAGCGACTCAGCAATGCTGGCCGAACTCCAAGAATGGTGTTCGGCGGTGCTACCGGCTGGGAAGGAACCGTGCTTGCGCTGGAGATGGAACTGGTTTCCAGGAAGTACCCGAGCAGCGGAGATACCGACGCAAAGGGCACCCCAGCGCTTCCCATCGCCAAGGATGTGAGACTGGCTCTCAACATCGCAGCGTGCGATCGAACTCCCATGGTGATCGCTTCAGGTCTCGACGAAGACCAGTTGAAAAAGATTGCCAGTTCCTGCTGGACTGAACGCTTCATGGGAAAATTCAGCTGGGCTCTCACAGACCAGATGGAATCTCTGAAAGCGGTCGGCATCGAGAAGCCCGCCGCTGGCATCTGGATCACGCAACCGGACCGCTTCGGCCTGAAGGCCGAGGTCATCTCCAGGCTCGACCCCGATGCGAGCAGCGAGAAGATCGAGAAAGCTCTCGACGAGGCTCTGGCACTGAATCGCCCCGGCACGAAGCATAGCCGTGATCATGTTCGGAGCGGCGAACGACTCGGCAAGAAGTGGGAAACAGAGATCCCAGTCACTGACCCGGGGCTTCCTCCCGCAGGAGATCGGACTCCGGGATCGAGACCGCCTTCCCGCCGTGGAGGCGAATAGAATTCAGAGGTGGTGAAACCTTCACCACTTCCCGCAGATCTTGCGAGGAGAAAAGATGTTATCCAGGAGTCTGTTGCTTCGAATCTGTTTGCTGTTGATCTCGATCACTCCCATCTCTGCGGCGGATCCTACGATCGGATGGCTCGGAAGCAGCAACGGAACGATGGAGGGATACACCCTCGTTGCACCGGGAAGCTCAACCACCTCCTACCTCATCGATAATGCAGGGCGTATCGTTCACAGCTGGCCCAGCATTTATCGCCCCGGGGCTGCCACTTACCTCATCGAGGAGGGGAAGCTACTTCGAAGTGGCAAGGTTCTGACTCCCCCTGCAGAGATGAACTCTGGCGGCTGGGGGGGCCTGTTCCAGATCATCGACTGGGACGGGAGTGTCTTGTGGGAGTTCCAGTACTCCGACGACCTGGTCCAGCAACATCATGATGTAGAGTTGTTGCCCAATGGCAATGTACTGATGCTGGCATGGGAGAAGAAGAGTTCGGCAGAGGCGTTCGCAGCGGGAAGGGATCCTGCGCTGCTCAATACCGATCAGATCTGGCCGGAACACATCATCGAGGTGAGCCAGACGGGACCGACCAGCGGAGAGATCGTCTGGGAGTGGCACCTCTGGGATCACCTGATCCAGGACTTTTCCCCGACCAGTGACAACTTCGGGGTGGTGGAAGATCATCCGGAGCTGCTCAACATCAATACCGTCTCCGGGCTGGGGCCCGACTGGATTCATGGAAACTCCATCGACTACAACCCGGAGCTGGATCAGATCGTCATCAGTGCCCGCGCCCTCGATGAGATGTGGATCATCGATCACTCGACCACCTCGGCCGAGGCTGCCGGCCACACAGGTGGAGCGCAAGGACGTGGTGGTGATTTCCTCTACCGGTGGGGAAATCCTCAGAACCATGGAGCGGGCAATCCGGGAGATCAGCAACTGTTCGGTCAGCACTGCATCGAGTGGATTCCTCCAGGGTTTCCAGGTGAGGGAAACATCACCATCTTCAACAACGGAAATGGTCGTCCCGGACCGGACTTTTCCGAGGTCCTCGAGATCGTCCCGCCGCTGTTGATCGGAGGTGATTACCAGATCGATCCTTCCGGTTCCTACGGGCCGGACGCGCCGATCTGGGTGTACAGCGATCCTGATCCTACCAACTTTTTTTCCGGATTCATCAGCGGGGCGAGGCGTATCGCCAATGGCAACACGATCATCTGCGATGGACCTGCAGGCTTCCTGTTCGAGGTGACTCCCGATCTGCAAATCGTCTGGAGATATGAGATCCCCGTCTCTGCCGGTGTTCCGAGACCCCAGGGAACGGTGATCAACGGCAACAACATCTTCCGGACTCATCGGTTTGTCCTCGATCATCCCTATCTCGCCGGAAGAGATCTGACACCTACCGCTCCGATCGAGACCTATCCTTCTCCAGCGGATCCCGACGCGGATGGAGATGTGGACCTCGTTGATTTCACCTGTTTCGAGCAGCACTTCAGCGGTCCCGGTAGTGGATCTGGATTGCCTCTGTACGCCAGCGCCGGTGGGTTTTACTTCGATTTCGATCTCGATGGAGATGTGGACTGTGACGATCAGGAGACGCTGGAGACGCTGTGGACCGAGCCACCCTCGACATTCCCCGGTGTCCCTTCCTGTGTCGTGGGTGTGTCGTTTCTGCGAGGGGACGCCAGTGACGATGGACAGGTGAATATTGCCGATGCAGTGGCCTGCCTGGGGCATCTCTTCTCCGGCGGTGCGTTGAACTGCCTCAATGCCGCAGATGTCAACGACGACGAAGCGGTCGACATCAGCGATCCCATCGCACTTCTTCAGGTGCTCTTTTCGGGGGGATCAACGATCCCGACTCCTTCCGTTTCCTGTGGAATCGATCCCACTGCCGGTGGGCTTTCCTGCGATGCTTCCATCTGCCCATGAACCGTGCAGAATCGACACCTGTCGGGTGAGTGGAGATGAGTGGAGGGCAAGGATGCGTCGATTTGGCCAGGTGATCGGTCTCGATCGGGACCGTGTGGAAGAATATCGCAAGTACCATGCGAAGATCTGGCCCGAGATCGAAGAGGCGATTCGCCAGGCGGGAATCTGTAACTATTCCATCTATCTCGACGATGACCGTCTCTTTGCCTACCTTGAATACCACGGGCCCGATGATGAATACGAGCAGCGGATGCAAGCTCTGGCTCAGGCTCCCCGGATGCGAGAGTGGTGGGACATCATGAAACCGATGCAGAGGCCGGATCGAGATCGGTTGGAGGGGGAATGGTGGAAGAATCTCGAAGAGGTTTTCCACCAGGACTGATCACTTCAAGGTCGCAACCCTGGATGCACTACTTGCTCAGCAGCGGAATCAGCATCTCCAGGATTTCATCATCGATGTCCCGGCCCTTCGGTTCGCCGTTCATCAGCAATATGAATCCTGTTTTCTTCTCGAGATTGAAAAACATCATCGTCAAGACTCCTGGATCGCTTCCGTCATGACCGATCAGCGTTCCGCCTTCTTCCGATTCGCGGAACCAGACAAGTGTCTGCGTGTCTTCGATTTCTGGATATTGCACACGTAGCATCTCTCGCACCATCTTCTGCGAGAGGATCCTGTTCTCGTCCAGTTTCCCCTCATTCATGATGCACAGCAGGAATCTGGCGAGTTGAGGCGCACTGGTGCGTAGGGTGCCGGCTGGATAGTCGAGATATCCGTGGTGCCCCAGGGGAACTTGTTTCCCACCCTTCCACTGGTGTGGGATGGCGATCTCCGACTTGTTCAGAGATTTCAGGCGGAAAGAACTGCGAGTCATCTTCAGAGGTGTAAAGATTCCCTTTTCACAGAGTTGTTCGAACGGTTGCTTGGCTGCGACCTCGGCAACGTAAGCTGCCAGGGCGATGCCGATGTTGCTGTATTCATTTCTCTTCCCGGGAGCCCAGCGTTGGTAGTTCTTCCTTGGCTTGTACCACTTCTCTCCTGCTACCAGGTATTGCTTCAGGGAAGCTCCGAGTGGCACCGGGAAATCGGCGTCTTTCACCCATGTATCTTCCAGGATCGTCCAGTTGTCAGCGATTGCTGCGGTATGCGTGAGTAGCGCTCGAAGCGATATGGGGATCTCGGGATGACCTGGATGGCGGACCTTGAAGGGGAGCACGTCATTGATGTCTGCATCGAGATCTAGCAGCCCCTGCTCGACCTGCTGGAGAATGGCACAGGCGGTGATCGTTTTGGAAACGGAAGCGAGTTGGAACAGGGTTTCGGGAGTGACCGGCTTTTTTTGTGCCACATCGGCCCAGCCGAATGCGCCACTCCAGCTGATCTTTCCGTCGCGCACAAGAGTTACTGAAAGTCCTGCGACCCGGCGATCTTTCAGCAGTTCCTTGAGACTCAACTCGAGGGCTTTGAAATCGTCTGTAGTCGCTGCCGGTGTTTCCGGCCTGGTGGCGTCCTGCCCGTAACTGGTTGGCCCAGGCCACAGCAGACAGAGACAGAGCAGCACAGGAAATAGCAACTTGTCCATCACATCGATCCTAGTCCGTAGGGCGGACCTCCTGGCGTTGAGTCCCCAGTCCTTCGATCGATAACTCCATCACATCTCCAGGCTTGAGGAAACGCGGCGGGTCGAGTCCGAGTCCGACGCCGGCAGGGGTTCCGGTGGAGATGATGTCGCCTGGCAGCAGGGTCATGTATTGACTCACGCTGGAGAGAATCGCAGGAACATCGAAGTGCAACTCCCGTGTATTCGATCTCTGCAACTCCTCGCCATTGACCTTGAGCCACATGTCGAGATGGAGAGGGTCCGGCAACTCATCGGGGGTGACCAGTTCAGGGCCGAGCGGAGCGAATGTGTTACAGGACTTCCCCTTGACCCATTGCCCGCATCGTTCCAGCTGAAACTCACGTTCCGAGAGATCGTTGTGGAGGCAGTATCCGGCGATTCCATCCGATGCGGTCTGTCGGTCTGCATAACTGAGGGTGTTTCCAACCACAACGGCCAGTTCCACTTCCCAGTCCGATTTGGCACTGGCAGGGGGGAGTAGCACGTCATCGTGGGGCCCCACGATTGCAGTGGTCGATTTGAAGAAGATCACCGGTTCAGCAGGAAGTTCGGCTCCTGTTTCAGCGGCATGATCTCGATAGTTGAGTCCGATGCAGACGATCTTGCTCGGCCGGCATACAGGCGGGCCGAGACGAACATCTGCTGCGACTTCGGGGGCGGAGGGGCCCTCCTGCTCGAGCCAGCGGGCCAGTCTTGCGAGACCACCACCTGCGAAGAACTCTTCATTCCAGTCCTCTCCAGTGGCGGAACAATCGATCCTTCTACCATCGGGAAGCACAGCTGCTGGAGATTCCTGACCCGGATTTCCAAATCGAAACAGTCTCATCGATCCTCCTAGATCACCATCACGCCGCCATCGACGGGGAATGAATGCCCCGTGATGAAAGCAGATTCATCGCTACAGAGAAAGAGCGCGAGGTCAGCAACCTCTTCCGGCCTGGCCATTCGCCCCATCGGTTGGTATTCGGAAAGCTCTTTGAATTTTTCCTCTTCTTGTCCCGGATAGTTTGCCCGGATGAAGCCGTCGACAAAAGGAGTGTGAACCCTGGCCGGTGCCACGCAGTTGCATCGGATTCCGTGCTTCATGTAATCGGTCGCCACAGAGCGCGTCATGGTAAAGACAGCACCCTTGGTCATCGAATAGGCGAAGCGATCTTCCAGTCCGATGTGACTGGCTATCGATGCCAGGTTGAGAAGGACTCCACCCGATCTCTCGATCATCCGCGAAACCGCTTCCCGGGAACAGAACGCTACTCCCTTGATGTTGACCCCGTAGAGCCGGTCGAGATCTTCTTCTTCGGTATCGATGACGTTGCCGACATGGGCGATCCCTGCGTTATTGACGAGGATATCGACGCTTCCGATGGTCTTGTCGACATGCTGAAAGGCTGCCGAGACCGAGTCTCTTCTCGAGACATCGCAGACCACCGTCACGACGGAAGCACCTGCG
>CAYPPQ010000011.1:37618-48664 GCA_964412635.1 uncultured Planctomycetia bacterium
CTCCCGAGGCTCTCTTCATCGATGTCGAGGAGGCACAGTTGTGCACCTTCTGCAGCGAAACGGCCCGCAATGGCGAGACCGATTCCTGAGCCCGCGCCGGTGATGACGGAGATCTTACCGTCGAGACGACCAACCTTTGCCATCGGATCTCCTTCCAGGATGCATGGTGAAGTGGGGAGCATATCATGCATCGGAGCCCTCTGGGAGCGGACCTACCCGTCCTCCCCTTGACCGGGGCACTCTCTCCGTCAGGATACCCCGTGGACACGATTGTCCAACAGTTAGGAGCTGTCGGTGAAACCTCGCATCTTACTCCCCGCTCTCGTTGGAGTCCTGCTGGTGAGCCTGCTGACCAGTTGTACTTCGAGTACTTCCCAGGCAACGCAAAAGATCGCAGTGATCCCCAAGGGAACCAGCCATGAGTTCTGGAAATCGATCCATGCGGGTGCCGAGAAAGCGCGCCAGGAACTGGGAGGATTCGAGGTGGTGTGGCGCGGTCCGGAGCGAGAAAACGACAAGACACAGCAGGTCGACCTGGTCGAAAATTTCGTGGCTTCTGGAATCAGTGCCATCGTCATCGCACCGGCTGACGATCGAGCACTCGCATCCCCGATTGCAGCTGCACATCGCAGTGGAACTCCCGTCATCGTCATCGATAGTGGAGTTCAGGGAGAAGCGGGATCCGACTTCGCGTCCTACATCGCCACGGATAATGTCGAGGGGGGTAGGATTGCCGGCCGCAGGATGCTGCAACTGACCGGCGGTACGGGAAGAGTACTGGTACTGCGATACCAGGAAGGATCGGGATCGACGACACAGAGGGAGCAAGGATTCACGGAAGTGATCTCCGCCGCTGAAGGGGTCGAGTTGATCGATCCAGGTCGATACGCAGGATCCACCCGGGAGAGTGCCCGGGAAGCAGCAGAGAACCTTCTCGAGGCGGACAGTGACCTCGCCGGGATCTTCTGCTCCAACGAATCAGCAACCTTCGGAATGCTGCTGGCACTGAGGGCTCGTGATCTTGCGGGCAAGATCAAGCTGGTCGGATTCGACGCCAGCGACGGTCTCATCGAGGGGATGAGAGCGGGTCAGATCCACGGACTGGTGGTACAGGATCCGGTGGCCATGGGAGAACTGGGAGTGAAGACCGCGCTTGCAGTTCTACGCGGGGAAAAGGTCGCAACCCTCGTCGATACCGGAGCCAAGATGGTGACCGGGGAAAATATCGACGAGCCTCACATCGCTGATCTCCTCTCTCCTCCTCTGAAGAAATATCTCGGCGAGTGACGGAAACTCCCCTGCTGGAGATGGAGGGGGTCGACAAGGCCTTCGGTGCGACGGTGGCGCTCAAGGGAGCACATCTTCGGGTGAGGTCGGGAGAGGTTCGTGCACTCATCGGCGAGAACGGTGCGGGGAAATCTACCCTGATGCGGATCCTCAGCGGTGTCGAGACTCCTGACGCTGGCATCATCCGGATCGGTGGTGAAGAGTTCGCCCCGACGACACCACTGCAGGCACGAGACGGTGGCATCGCCATGGTCCATCAAGAACTGGCCGTGGTGGAGGAACTCAACGTCGAGGAAAATCTGTTGCTCGGTGCGGAGCCTTCTGTCGCCGGAGTTTTCAAGCCCGCCAGGATGAGAGAGCGTGTCGTTTCCGCACTGAAGTTGCTGGGCCGAGATGATATCCAGCCGTTGACTCCTGTCTCGACTCTATCCATCGCAGCGAAGCAACTGGTGGAGATCGCCCGGGCGATGGTGCATGACGCTCCCGTCATCGTTTTCGATGAGCCGACCAGTAGCCTTGGAATCCAGGACATCGAGCACCTGTTCGGAGTGATCCGTCGCCTTCGCAGCGACGGGCGCGCAGTGGTCTACATCTCACACTTTCTGGAAGAGGTGCGTCAGGTCGCCGATAGCTGGACGGTTCTGCGAGATGGAGAGGTGGTCGGCGAGGGCGAGATGGAAGACACCTCCACCGAGGAACTGGTCCAGCAGATGATCGGCCGTCGTCTCGAGGAGATGTATCCGGAGGTACCACGAAGCAGAGGAGAGCAATTGCTGGAGGTGGTGGAGTTGCAGACTTCCACTGGCCTGCAGAGTGCGAGTCTTCAACTTCATCGAGGTGAAGTACTGGGGATTGCAGGTCTCGTCGGTTCCGGGCGATCGGAACTGCTTCGAGGGATCTACGGACTCGATCCCGTCACATCAGGTGCAGTATCGAGGGTGGGAAGTGGCGGTAAGCCAGATCCCACCGACAGCATCGCTGCGGGCATCGGGCTGGCCAGCGAGGACCGCAAGGAGGAGGGGTTGGCCCTCGATCTGTCGCTTGCCACCAACATGACGCTGGGATCCTATTCGCACCGATCGATCTTCTCGCTCCTCGGACTGAAGAAGGAACGGCAGCAGGTGCGCTCGAGGATGGAACAGTTCAACATCCGATCCCACGGTCCCGATCAGATGGTACGTACTCTCAGTGGGGGCAATCAGCAGAAGGTCGCTCTCGCCAGGCTGGTGCATCTCGATGTGGATGCCGTGCTCCTCGATGAGCCGACACGAGGGATAGATGTCGGGTCGAAATCGGAGATCTTCCGCTGGATCGGAGAACTCGCTGCCAGCGGCAAGGGGATCCTGGTGGTGTCTTCCTCGATGCAGGAACTACTGGGAATCTGCGACCAGATCCAGGTGATGCACAGGGGAGTACTCGGTGCGGCCAGGCCGGTGGAAAAGTGGGACGAGCACTCCCTCATGGTGGAAGCAGTGGGGGGAGAGGAGGCAGCATGAAGTTCTTCGATCCCCGCAACTGGTTGTCGACGATGGCTCCCTTTTTGGCAGTGATCGTGGTGGTCCTGCTCTTCTGGATCTACGCACCGGATCAGCCGATGACGATCAAGACGTGGCAGATCGTTGCCGCCCAGACGGTGGTGGTGGGACTTGCCGCCGTGGGAATGACCTGGGTCATCATCTCGGCGGGGATCGATCTGTCCGTTGGATCGGTCATCGCCCTCTCCGCAGTCAGCGCCGCGCTCGCAGTAGAGGCGGGGTGGGGTGCAGCAGGGGGCGTTCTTGCAGCACTGATGACGGGAACCGTGTGCGGAGCGTACAACGGTATTCTCATCGTCGGGCTGCGGTTGCCCCCCTTCATCGCAACCCTCGGTACGATGGGTTTCTATCGAGGAGTGGCAAAGTGGGTCGCGGGCAATGAATCGGTACGCCCCAAGGATGAGAAGGGGCTCTCCTTCACGGCAGGGATCGACGACTGGGTGAAGGCGGTATCGGAGGGGCAATGGCTCGCTCCGGCGGTCTGGCTGTTGCTGGCGATCACCGCCCTGGGTGCGTGGGCACTTCGCAGGACGGTGCTAGGCCGTCACACCGTGGCCATCGGTTCGAGCGAATTGACGGCCAGGTTGTGTGGCGTTCGTATCGAGCGGACCAAGGTGGCAATCTACGGACTGGCGGGATTGCTCGCGGGACTTGCAGGAGTCATGACATTTGGCAGGCTGACCCTCGGAGATCCGACCAGTGCGGTGGGTATCGAACTGGATGTCATCGCTGCTGTTGTCATCGGTGGTGCGAGTCTGGCGGGAGGTCAGGGGTCGGTAACGGGAGCGATGGCGGGTGCGCTGTTGATGGCGGTTCTCAGGAATCGATGTACAGCGGTGGGATGGCCCAACTTTGTTCAGGAGATGATCGTTGGCCATATCATCATCTTGGCGGTCGCCATCGATCAATGGAGAATTCGTCGGGCCATTCGCTGAAGGAGTTGCATGCGCATCGCTGTTTACTGTGCCTCGAGTGATGAGTCCGACCCGAAATACCGGACCGATGCCGCTTCGCTGGGAAAGGCGATCGGAGAGGGTGGGCACCAGCTCATCTATGGTGGCGGCAACATCGGGTCGATGGGGGCACTGGCAGACGAGGCGATCCGTTGCGGGGCTCAGGTGGTCTCGGTGATCCCGCACTTCTTTCACGAACAGGGGCTGACCCACCAACAGTCCGATGAGATCCATGTCACCAGGGATATGCAGGAGAGAAGAAAGATGATGTGGGAGCGTTGTGACGGAGTCATCGCCTTGCCAGGTGGCCTCGGCACTCTGGAGGAGATCTCCGAGATGCTGGTTCTCAATCAACTGGATCTGGTGAAGAGGCCGGTGGTCCTGGCCAATCTGGAGGGGTACTGGGATCATCTCTGGGGTCAATTCGAGGTGATGGAAGCGCAACAGATGTTGCCTTCAGGTTTTCAGCGATACATCGAAAGAGCAGATGACGGACCCGCTGCCCTCGATCTTCTGTTGAGATCGCTGGAAGGATCCCCAGATGAACTCGGGTAGTACCAAACAACACCTTGCTGCGCAGAGTTTGGGCCGTAGTTTGTCGGCCATCACCGCTCTGGTCGAGGCGGTCAGTGATGAGCAAGCGAGGGTCCGCCATGAGCCGGACAGCTGGTCCCTGACGGAAATCGTCGGCCACCTGCTCGACGAGGAGCGCGAGGATTTCCGGGCCAGGATCGAGTTGTTACTGGACGACCCCTGCACAGAATGGCCATCCATCGATCCCGAGGGCTGGATCGACGAGCGTGATCATCGCAGTCGATCGCTTCGGGAACTGTTGCGTCTGTTCCAGGATGAACGGCAGCGATCTCTGTCGTGGCTACACGGTCTCGATGATCCGGACTGGTCGCTGGAGAAGGATCACCCGCACGGGGCACTCCGTGCCGGTGATCTGTTGCTTGCCTGGGTGGCCCACGATCTGGCTCACCTGTCACAGATTGTTCGCTGGCACAACGCTAGCGCGGTTTCGGATCTCGAGCCGTATCACGATGACTACGCCTTCTGATCGGGTGTATCCGCAGCAGAACTCTAACCGCCTCGACGTCGTGAATGCGCTTCCTTCCCCATCCGGTAGCAGCGCCGAACACCATTTCTTGGAGTTCGCCCAGCTCTGCTGATTCGCTTCTTGCGGTCGGCAGAGAGGATCACGAAAACGGCGTTTTCCACCTCTCCAGATCGTCATCAAGCCCCACTTACTCCGGTTGATTTCTCTTTGGAGAGACGAGTGAGGTCGCTTACCATCACTCAACACCGGGGTCGGAAAAATCATGCTGGAGGTCATCAAGATGAGAGTCGTACTGCAGTTTATTGTCGCCTGTGCGCTAATTCAGGTGGTTCCACCACTCCTTGGCCAGGGTGCTCCTTCGGCAGATCTTCGCTGGGATTTCAGGGACTCCTTCATCTCTTCCAGCGGGGTGGTTCAGGATGTTCGGGGTCAACTGCAGGGACAACTGTCTGGAGATCTCGAACTTCATCCAGGAAAGAGTGGACCTCTGCTGCTCGGGGGGGGTGCCAGGGGAATGCTACTTCTGTCGAGGAATTACAACTCGGTGAAGGAACATCTTCCTGTCCAGAATTTCACCGTCAGCGGCTGGGTGGTACTGGAGGAGGTGATGGAGTGGGGTTCGATCCTCTGTTGCCTTCAGGACAACGGTGGATTCGAGAAGGGTTGGTTGCTGGGGACCCGTCGCGGTGCTCCCTGCCTCGCAGTATCGAGCAAGGGGAGTGACGATG
Source organism: uncultured Planctomycetia bacterium (assembly GCA_964412635.1). Classification (GTDB taxonomy): domain Bacteria; phylum Planctomycetota; class UBA8108; order UBA1146; family UBA1146; genus QNYK01. The sequence goes on from CAYPPQ010000011.1 coordinate 43,182, forward strand.
GCGACGGATTGATGACCTACCTGGAGGGAACGACGAAGCTGAAACTGGGAGAGTGGCATCACATCGCCGGGAGTTACGACGGGAAGACGATGCGAGTCTACCTCGATGGAAAACTGGTGGGAGAGAGCAGGGAGCAGTCGGGAGAGATCCTGTATCCGAAAAAGGCGCCCCTGGTCATCGGTTCCTATGTCGACGATAACGAGCAGAATCCTCATGCCGGATCGATCCAGGACTTGCGCCTGTGGACCAGTTCTCTCTCAAGTTCCGAGGTCTCTATGGTCTCGAAAGAACGACCGGGGTGCGTGAATTCTCCTCCTCCACGACCTCCACTGACGATGGTGGTTGCGCCATATCTCCAGTGGGGAACACAGGAAGAGATCACCGTGTGCTTCGAGACCTCGCGGCCGACGAGGGCGGTGGTGGAATACGGCACCACCTCGGAGTTGGGGATGCGGGTCGTGGGAAGTCCCTCAAAGTTGCATCACGTGCGGATCGACCAGTTGAAGGCGGGGACTCCTTATTTTTACAGGGTCTCCGCCAGTCCGGTCGATCAGGGCGGGGACACGTTGCAGGGACTGTCCAGCGACATCCTCTCCTTCCAGACCGCAGCAGGATACGACACCGCATTTGGATTCCTGGTGGTGGGAGATACCCAGAACAACCCGAAGGTGACGAAATCTGTCAGTGATCTGGCCTGGGGTCACCGTCCCAACTTCATCGTTCACTGTGGTGATCTGGTGGGAACCGGGGGAAACAAGCGGGAGTGGGTCCATGAGTTCTTCAGTGCGGCTACTGGAATTCTGGGGCGCTATGCGATGTTCCCGACACTGGGGAATCACGAGCAGAACGCAGCACTCTACTACGATTACTTCACCATGCCGCAGCCGGAGTACTACTACCAGTATCGCTGGGGCAATACCGATTTCTTCGTGCTCGATACCAACAAATCTCTCGGTGCAAATTCTGACCAGGTGTTGTGGCTCGATGATGCGCTGGCAGCCAGCGATGCCACCTGGAAGGTGGTCTACCATCACCACCCGGCCTGGACCTCGGATGAGAATGACTACGGGAATACCTGGAAGGGTTCATCGACTCAGGGATATCCGCCGGTACAGAATCACCTGGTTCCCATCTACGAGAAGCACGATGTCGATGTCGTGTTCAATGGCCACATCCATCTCTACGAGCGAACCTGGCCGATCCGCAACAGAACTGCAGTGGGGGCAGGAAAGGGTGTGACCTACATCACCACCGGAGGCGGCGGTGGAAGCCTTGAGAACTTTGCACCACATCGCACCTGGTTCAGTTCCAACAAGCGAGTGGGCCATCACTTCCTGATGGTGAATGTAAATGGAGGCCAGATGGAGATCTCTGCCTATGACATCGAGGGGCGGCTCTTTGACAGGGTCCAGCTCGAGCAAGCAGGAGACTGACGTTGATCGCCATCCTTGCCCTGAAATCGAACGTCGAGGACAAAACTCGCGAAATCGGCGATAGCCTGCTGGGATTGCTCGGTGAAGACACCATCGTGCGTCTCGCCGACGGTGGAAAGACAACGGTGGCAGAGGTCGCCGGTGTCGAGGTGAAGGTCTCCAGGAGAGATCACTCGATTCCCTCCGAACTACTGGAAGGCCCCCTCGAGGCAGCGTGGTACTGGCCCGAGGCACAAGAACATCTATCGGCACACCGCTCCCATCTGGTGGTGATCTGCCAGAAATCATCCGACCAGGATGAAGGAAGCGCAGATGTTGAGGGGGAAGCGGAGAAGGATGTCCCTGCTGCCGGCGTTTCCGAAATTGAAGAGGTGACAACCCCGCCAAGACTCGATGCCAGTGAGATCAGCCATGCGGTGCAACGATCGCTGCTGCTGACGAGAGTTACCCAGGTACTGGGAAAGGCTTTCGGAGCGATAGGCGTGTACTGGGATTCTTCCACCAGCCTCCATTCGTGGGGTGCTTTCGAGGAGTCCTGTAACTCGATGACTCCCGATCGTCTGCCGCTGAGGATCTGGATCGACTTCCGATTGTGGGAAGCGACCGATGGAACCCGTGGTCTGGTGACGAGGGGACTCTCCACCCTGGGACAGAGGGAAATCGAGGTGATCGGATCGACCAGCAGTGCCGAGCAGGTGAGAGCATGGAGTTACACCGTTGCCCACTTCTGCCTCGAGCAATCCAAGGTGCTGGAGCATGGCCAGGCTGTGGGAGTGTCCGCCACTGAATGGGTTCGCGCCTGGGTGGTGGAGAGCAGGCTCGAGCCGGGTACCTGGGCGACGTGGCTGGACCTGGAAGCAGAAGAGTGAGCAGGTCACCGCGCACGGTTCTGGCACTCACTACCAGTCGAGCAGACTGGGGCCACCTATCATCTCCGCTGGCGCACCTCAGAGATCGAAACGACATCGATCTGCGCCTTGCCGTGATGGGCGCACATCTGTCACCGGAATTTGGAATGACCGTCGATGAGATCGAGAAGGAAGGATTCCAGGTCGATCATCGCATCGAGTGCCTGCTCAGCAGTGATACCGATGTTGGTATGGCGAAGACGATCGGATTGGCAATTCTCTCGCTGACCGAAGTCCTCTCCCAGCAGCGGCCCGATCTGCTGCTCCTCATCGCTGACCGATACGAGATGCTCGCTCCAGCGGCGGTGGCCCTCTCCCTTCGAATTCCGGTCGCCCACATCGAGGGGGGAGAAGTCTCCGAGGGGGCGGTCGATCATGCAGTTCGACAGGCGTTGACCTCCATCGCGCACGTTCACATGGTTCCGACCGAAACTGCCCGGCGCAGATTGCTGATGGCAGGGGAGGAGCCGTGGCGGGTCCACAAGGTGGGAGCGCCAAGTATCGATCACCTGTATCGAGGTGGTCTGCCATCCGCTGAGGAATTGTCTTCACGACTCGACCTCGATCTCGATGACCCTCCGCTGGTTGTCGTGTGGCATCCGGTGACACTTGATGAGGATGTCACGACGGAAACGATCCCGTTTTTCAAGGCACTCGACTCGGTATCGGGACCGATCGTTTTCTGCTTCCCCAATTCCGATGCTGGAAGTCGATCGATTCATGAACGGGCCACACGCTTCTGTCAGGACCGTGCAGGCGCACGGGTTCATGTGAATTTGCCGCACCGCCTGTACTGGGCGCTGCTGAAAAACTCGATTGCCATCATCGGCAACTCGTCGAGTGGCATCATGGAAGCCCCTGCCTTGAAATTACCTGTACTCAATGTCGGACGCAGGCAGCAGGGGCGTGAGAGAAGTCGTTGCATCATCGACGTTGCCGCCGACGAGGTGGCCATCCTCGAGGGGGTTCGCCAGGTGGTCGATCCCCGGTTTCGGGCTTCCCTCGACGGGATGGAGAATCCCTACGGAGATGGCACCGCTGGCAAGCAGATCTCCGAGATCATCGCAGAGGTGCCACTGGGGGAGAGATTGCTGGAGAAGCGTTCGATACCTGCGGAGGCGATTCCGCAGCCTCCTGCCTGGCCCCGATCCGATTCGATGCCTTCACCCATCGCGAAGGTGTGATCGAATCCGCCTCGCCGTGTTGTTTCGAGCGAGGGGGGTGTTACGACCTGACCAGCACCCTTGCCAGGGCGGAGAGTAACTTCTTCAGGGAGTGAATCTCTGGTGTCCTGGTCCACCGTCCCACCGTCAGTGTGGTGAAGATGCCCAGTGGTATCGCCATCAAGATGGAACAGAGATCCCCCACAAACTGAGGACCAGGAACTGCAGCGGAGAGTCGCAGGACGAGGATCGTCACCGAGGCGACGGCAACCAGTACCAGCGCATTTCGTACGAAGGCGGCGACCCGGGGCCTCGGCAGCGCCAGATGTCTGCGAATCCCCACCTCGAGGATGATCCAGCTGGTCATGGTGGAGAGAACGGACGCTCCCGCCAGCGCCGGAATTCCCCAGCGTCCTTCCAACCACGACAGGATGGCCCAGTTGACCAGTAGCGCAGCCAGAGCCGATTGAATCAGCAGCAGGCGCAGACCCATCGCCATGGCGGTGCGAATCAGCGCAGGACAGAGGCATGCGAAGGGGATCGCCAGACAGAAGACGATGAGAACCTGCACCGTCTCTCGAGTGTCGGATGCTGTGAACTGTCCATGCTGCAAGAGGACGCGGATCAGAGGATCGGCGAGCAAAGCCAGTCCGACGGCGGCGGGAATCGAGATGAAGAGTGCATTGCGTAAATTTCGCCCGATGTTCATCGCCAGCGCTCGTGGTTGTTTGCGGGCAACAAGTCTGGCGGCATCGACTCCGGCGATGGTGCCAAGGGCGACCCCGATGAGAGCGACCGGCAGGAAGTGAAAGCGGAATGCATTGTCGAGGTAGGTGACGGCACCGGTTCCGATGAGCGTGGCGAAGTGGATCGCCATCAGCGAGTTGATGTAGATGACGGAACTGGCAACCAGCTGGATGAGCAGATCGCGGCAGAATCGCCCCGCTCCGGGGGTCCTGATCGAAAAGGTAGGGAGGGGAATCGGTCGAACGGTTCGATAGGAGAGAGCCAGCACTGCGACGCTTCCGATAGCACCGATCAGGAACGCCCAGATCCAGCCGGAGGCGGACTCTGCGGCGGTCTGGGCACCAGACACCAACCACAGCCCGGCACCGATCAGGACCGCATTCTGGAACGCCTGGGCGACCATGGCAGAGCGATTGCGATCGGCTGCCAGCAGCAGTCCTCGAAGGATGGCCAGGAACGGAACCAGCAGCAGGAAGGGCAGCAGGCCGTAGAACAACTCGACGGCGAGTTGTGGTTCCTCGAGACCTGGTGCCAGCTGTTGCATCCAGTTCGGTGCGAACCACCAGAGCAGAGCTGTGGTGACGGTGGAGCCGAGCAGGAGCAGCGTCATGGCGGTTCGGGAGAAGCGGAGCGCAGCATCGATTCCCCCCGACACCTTCTGTTCCTCGAAGGCTGGCAGGAATGCAGCGGAGACACTCCCTTCGGCGACCAGGTCACGGAACATCGACGGGATCTTGAGTGCGGCCCTGAGGGCATCTGCGGTGGGACCTGCTCCCAGCAACATGTTGAGGACGATGTCTCGACCGAGACCGAGCAGCCGGGAGATCATCAGTACTCCAGTTACCGATCCGGCACGGCTGCTGCTATCCCTGGTTGCGGAACGGTCCACTGCTGTCATGGACGGCCCTTCCCCGGTTGCCGTGAGTTGATCGAATCGAGCACCGCATGGTATCAGAAAAATGGCGGGTGAGATCGGTCGATCTCACCCGCCATTGTAATTCCGTATCGATTTGAACCGCAGCGATCAGGGGCAGTTGTTGTACTCCTGACAGTCGAGCGCATCACTGGTGGGATCCTCATCGCAATCGCCGAAGGGCGCAGGAGGATTGGGTCCACCACTGAAGAGAGTGGCGAGTGCGTAAACGGCGTCGGCGATGTTGATGCTGCCGTCGTCGTTCGAGTCACAGCCATCGACGCAGGTACTTTCCGGGCCCCCCGAGAAGAGGTTTGCC
>CAYPPQ010000011.1:48674-57428 GCA_964412635.1 uncultured Planctomycetia bacterium
ACCGCGTCAGCGATGTTGAACGCACCATCCGAGTTGCAGTCTGCTCGCTGGAAGCCACCGCCGGGTGGAGGTCCTCCACCGAAGAAGGCGAGATAGGCCGCCACGGTTGCATCGCGATCAGACGCTGTTCCTAGCCCCCCCAGTTCAAAGGAGGAGCAGATCACCGGAGCACCGGTTGCAGGAAGATAGGCGGTGGTCACGCCCAGATTCGGATCGGGGTTACCGATTGCGTCGTCGTACTGCCACACAAGCCCGGCATTTCCCCCCGCGAGTTCTGCGGTGGCGGGGATCAGGTAGTTGTTGTAATCGTTGCCACCGGCGTCCTGGTTGTAGCTGACATTCTGGCTGGCAGTCATGTCGATCCCCAGCCCCGAATCGACTCCATCGAGCGAGGTGAGAGAATCATTCTCGTCCTGGGCGTAAGGTTCGGCGACCCCATCCCGGTCATCGAAAGATGAGATCGGATGGTTGAAACTCCAGTGGTCTGCACTTTCGAAGTAGATCGCCACGCCGGCGGCAGCAAGGTCTGCGATGAGGCTTGCCTCTTCCGATGTGAGATTGAAATCGGTGGGGTAGGTACCACACGCGATCCACACCTGGCTCACTTCCGGCGAGTTGATGCAGGCGTATTCGTCGATCTGGGTGCGAACCAGTCGGGCGTTGACTCCCGCTGCGCTCAGCGAGTCGAGAATCGCCTGGCCCGAATCGTTGGCGCCGGTATCACCGCCGTCGAAGAGCCCTTCGAGGGCCAGCACGATGGTGTCTTCACCGTTGTAGGAGAAGTGGTCAACGAATTCATCGGTGGCTGCGGATCCCACGGGGCACACTCCACGAACGGTGTAGGTCAGGAACCCATCGCCGGCAGTGGTGTCGGTGTAGTCGGTGGCGGTCCCGGCAAGCGTTGCCAGGGGGGCTCCATCCCGATCGATTTCGATGCTGTCGTAGGGGGAGTTGGAGAGCCAACTGAGGTTGACGGTACCACTGGCACAGTCACTGGTGACCTGAAGATCGCTCGGTGGTGAGCAGTCTGCAGGGCAGACCTGGATCGCCCAGCCGTTGAGGGTACCGCTTGCTCCTGCGATGGTGTCGGCGACCGTCAGCGTCCAGTCTCCGCCCACCGTCTCGCCGTCGAAGTCTGCGAGGGTGCCAGGTCCGGAGGGAATCAGGTTGCCGAATCCATCGTTTGTTCCCGAGGCGTCGTCATACCGACCGAGGAGGTCGGTGCCGGCACCGTGGTCGTGGAGGCGGATGGTCGTGCCCAGCGGTGAACTGAGATCGATCTCCACATCAGAGGTGGAGGGGTGCGTCAGGTCGATGTCGAGATCGAGATCGAGAATCCCGTCAGTAATCGAAGGATCGACGATGATCTGGTTCTCGATGAAGGAGGTGCCGTCAGGGATCTCCAGCGGTTGACTGATGAGGAGTGCCCATGAATCGAGAGTTCCACCGGCAGAGCCGTCGAAGGTGTCCTCGACGATCAATCCCCAGGTTCCAGCGGCAGGCTCGCCGTCAAAATCAGCGAGGCTTCCCACTCCCAGGTCGAGGTCGTACGGCTGCATATTTGCACCACTCCAGGTGGTCACGCTGCCGTAGGGCTCTCCCTCGTCATCGAAGGTGAGAGACATATCGTCATCGGAGTTGGATTCGTTCTGATAGAGGCGGATCTGGGATTGTGATGGAGCCACCACATCGATGTTCAGGTTTCCGATGAAGCCATGGGTAATCTCCACGGCCACATCGAGGTCGCCGATGGTGCCGGCTGCGGTCACATCAATCAGGTCAAAGGTCGCAGCAACATCGGTGATCGGTGCCGCCGGAGAGTTTCCGGCAACGGTTCCGACGAAACCATCGAGGGTAAGATTGGGGTTGGGGAACTGATGACAATCGGCTGGGGGGCAACTGATGGTGAGGGCCGCATCGCCACGCTCTCCATTGAATCCGCCGATCTGGACCAGATAACTCTCACCAGCGATGGCGTCGAGGAAGATCTCTGGTTCTCCTGACCCGGTACAACTACCGGCATCACAGGCGATGGCAGCTGTCGATGTGGGAGGACAGGCTCCTCCTGCCGGGTAGATCGCCATCTGTGGGTTGAAGTTCGCGGTTCCACAGGTCGACAGGGTGACAATTCCGCTGCAGGAGGCGTCGTACTGGAACCACACATCATTGAGGAGGCTGCCGCCGCAGTCGCTGGGTCCGTCGCTGGTGGAGCCGAGAGTGGTAAAGGTGTAAGAACCCTCGATCAGGACCGAAGCGGCGGAACAATCGTCATTGACCGGCGGAGGGGCGCAACTCGGATCCCCTGCGCAATCGGTATCGGCACAGTCAACATCTCCATCGCCGTCGTCATCCGCTCCGTTATCGCACACTTCGGGGCAGGTGTTGCTACCACCAGGAGTATCGAATGGAGGGCCGAGATCTGCGAATGGAAGAATTTCCCAGTCACCAGTGAGGTCGGGACAGCGGACCACATGAGCCGGAGTAAAGGTACCGTCAGGTCCGATGGTGTTGGAACTGTAGACGAGTTCACCGGCAGAGGTGTTCCCTGTTGCTGGATCTATCGGGTTCTCCAGTAGTGCGAAGTCATCAAGAATCGAGGACCAGGGAGTCGAGTCGAGGATTCCATCGTCATCGGTATCGAGGTCGTCACCGACATCTCCGGTGAAACTCTCGACGAGCATATGGGTGACATTGTCGCTGTTTTCAAAATTCAAGTCGGTGGTGAAATCTGCCGTGCCGATGGTGAAGGTGCCTTCTGCGGCGACGAAGAAGCCGCTTGCAGGAATCGACTGGCCAAACAGGTTGACCACCGCTTCCACCGATCCGCTCCCTGCGGAACTGTCACCGATGACGATGTAGAACAATCCCGCCAACGACGCACCCGGCGATCCGGCGAGTTCGAAGTACTCGTCAGTATCGGTACTGGACTGGTCGACTCTGACCTCATTGATGACGATTTGAGCGTGAGAAAGGGAAGGAACGATCATGAAAATTGATAGACAGACCAGGGTCGTCCAGATCGAAAACCTCATCACAAAACCTCCTGCACTGACAGCTTGTTGAGAAAAACCATCGTGGGACATTCAACAAAAAAAGAGACTCGAACCCATACTTCCATCGTAAGGGGAGGCGCACTGGGCCGCAATCGAACGAGGGCCGGAAAAATCGAACTGAACCCCCGATTCGGTGCCTCCGGGAGCACTCTCAAGAGCATTCTTCAGGGGCACTGTTGTCAGGTAACAAAAGACCGAGAGGCGGTGGGGCAATCCCACCGCCTCTCGGTGCAAGAGATCCGTCAAGACCGAAGTCGTATTCAGATCCTAGCAGCCGTTGTACGTGTCACACTCAAGAGCGTCGTCTGTCTCATCCGGTCCGCAAGTCCCTGGTCCCGGAGCTGGAGGCGCTGCTCCACCCGAGAAGAGAGCGGCAAGTCCGTAAACGGCATCGGCGATGTTGGTGTTTCCGTCATCGTTCTGGTCACACGCGTCGTCACAAGCACAGGGCGTTCCGCCGGAGAAGAGTGCAGCCAGCTGGAAGACCTGGTCAGCGATGTTGAAACCGCCATCCTGGTTGGTGTCTCCACGCTTGAATTGAGTTCCCACCGGGCCGGTGGCGAAGCCGGCCAGGTAATCCTGGACCAGAATCGTCTGGTCACCGGAGAATCCGCCGAACTCCCAGCCACTACTGATGGTGTTTCCACCGTCGTCAGTTTTGTAGAAGACTGTCGTGGTGTAGTTACCCTCGGGACCCGGAGAAGGCACGTTGCCACCCTGCAGGCCATCGTCATCGTTTTGCCAGATGGCTGCGGCGTTGGGGCCACTGCCGTCACTGGTTGCCGGGGTCAACTGGTCGGTCCACTCGTTGTCGAGGGGCAGATCCTGGTTGTAGGCCACAGCAGTGTAGCCGCTGAGATCGACACCCTGTCCGCTGTCGAGACCGTTCATCGAGGTGAAGGAGTCATCTCCGTCGCCGGTGTCGTAGGTCGAATCGTCGACCCCGTCACGAGAGTCGAAGAGGGACGCGACGTGGACAAATCCGAAGTGGTCGCCACCTTCGAAGTAGATGTTCTTCCCGTCGATACTGGCCTGTCCGAGCAGATCTCCTTCGGCCTGGGTGATCCTGTAATCGAAGGGAACGGTTCCAGTCATGACCCAGATGTTTTCGACACCAGCGTCGGTTGCACAGGGGAAGTCCGTGATGGACGCCCTGACCATACCAGCATTCCTGCCAGCGGCGGTCAGTGCTGCAAGCAGCGCAGTACCACTATCGATGTCTCCGAGGTTGCCCTGCGACTGCAGTCCTTCCATCGAAAGCACGATGTCGGTTTGACCCGCATAGGTCAGTACCGAGACGTCGAGGGGTGCAGGATTGGCGCCGCTTCCGCAGTCACCGATCACCTCGTACAGGTAATCGCCATCCGCAAGTCCAACATCCACGAAGGAGGTGTCGGCAGGATCGGGGTTGGCAATGCTGACACCGTCACGGGTGATCTCCATCGAGACGAAGTTCGGGTTGGAATCCCAACTGAGAGTGACATCTCCCGAGGAGCAGTCGACTGCTGACGCCACATTGGTCGGCGGAATGCAGTCATTGACGGTGAGGATTCCATCTCCGAGACCTGCCTGGTTGAAGGTTCCGACGCGAATCATGTAGGTGGATCCGGCGGTCGCTTCAAAGGTCAGCTCTGCTGCGAAGTTGGTGCACTGTGCATTGGCACTGCCCGGTGCTGTTCCGGTGGGCACCGTGGCACCAGTTGCGGCATCGTCGTTACACATGATCACTCCTGCGGGATCATCACTGGCACAACCAGTGTAGACCGCAAGTCGAGTGTCGAAGGTGTTTCCGCCACAGGTCGAGACGAGAACTTCACCGGTACTACCTGCAGTGAAGCAGTAGAACAGGTCATTGAAGATACCGTCGTTGCCGATGTTCATGGCGCAAACAGCCGGATCCAGATCAGGTCCGGTGGTCAGCACTGCGTTGGTGATGCTGAAGTCGGTGTTGCCGATGGCAATCGTCTCGGCACCCTCGAACCAACTGTTGGCAGGAGCGGTGTTGGTGTCACACCCTGCGAAGTTGATCACGTTACCGGTGGCGCCAGGACCGTCGTAGGCGGTGATGAAGACCTGCTGCACCTCGTAGGGTGTCTGAGCAGGGGTCTGATAGGAGGTCGCAGAGCCGTCGAGGACAGCCTCGATATTCCCATCTACCTCGATCTCGTAGGATCCGATGGGTCCAACGGAGTCCCAGGTCATGTCCCACTGGGTCGTTCCTGCGCTCTGCTCACAGAGCAGGTTGGCGACTCCGCCGCCACAGATGCAATCTCCCGCATCATCCCAGGCGATATCCATCACCCAGATGTTGGTCGGGAATCCGAGAGCAACCATGTCGAGGGGCTCGGTGAGCCCGCAAGCCGGAGCCGAGATGTAACTGGCGCCGATCTGATCGGTGGCAGGATTGGTCTGGGCAGGATCGGGAAGCGCCATGAAGAGGCTGTGGCCGGCGGCCTGGCCATCGGGAGTGAAGATCTCCACGACCAGGGTTTCTCCGTCGAGACAACCGATGACGGTCGAAGCGGCTCCTGCGAGGACGCCGTCCGGGTCGACGATGCCAGTACCGAGCACGAAGTTGAAGACATCATTGGGTACCGTCGGTACCTGGAACTCTTCCTCGTAGACCAGAGTCATTGCGCTCAGCGGTCCAACGGATCCGCCATTGCCGTCGATACTCAATCGAACCCGTACCGGCTGAGTTGCTCCAGCTGCGGGATTGGATGAGAAGGCAGTGGTCACACACTTCACGTCGATGTTGTCGCTAACGGAGTAGTTGTTACAGAGATCGTAGGCGCGGTAGTAGGAGTTGTCCGCATGGAGACCGCCTGCGTTGCAGGAAACCGCTCCGCCGAGGGGCAGGTTGGTTGCGACGGGCACCATCGTGGCACCGTTGGTGGCAGGGCACGCTGCAGCGAAGAAGTAGGAGCAGGTCACGGTCGGAGCAATATTTCCACCGGACTCCGCCTCGACGATGATGTTGTGTCCACCATCTGCTGCAGGAGAGTAGAGGAAGGTTCCAACTGAGCCAGCACCTCCACCTGGGACGGTTCCGATCAGATTCGCTGGATCGACGGTGTCGAGGTAGATGTTGACGTTGTCGTAGAAAACGTCCTCGTCCCAGGTCATCGCAACCTCATTGACTCCTGTCGATTGATCTGGAGTGCATGCGAGGTTGGAAGGGGGAAGCAGAGAACTGAAGGTGATCTGCAGGTCGCCGGTTCCTGTCGAAGCTGCGTCCCATCCGCCGATGCGGATGAGGTATTCGGTTCCACCGAGTACCGGGAAGCCAGCGACGAGCGAACTGAATCCGGCGCATCCTGCACCGTCTCCGTTGCAGGCGACTTCATCGAGGGTTCCACAACCACCCGAGTAAATCAGCAAGTCCGAGTCGAAGGTCACGATATTGCACGTGGACATCTCGACCAGGCCGTCGGTGGCGGGAGTCCAGCTGTACCAGACATCCGCTTCGCAGGTGCCGATGGCAGTGCCTGCGCAGGGAGCGCCGGTCACTGGATTCGCACTGGTTGTCGCGGTGGTGTTGTCGAGGGGCTGAAGAGTGACGCCCACGGCAAACGGGATCACCTCAGCACCGGCACACTCATCATTAGCGGGTTGGCTATAGCCAACTGAAGGCACAATAAATGCCAGAAACAGGCTCAAAAGAAGAAGAAAACGCATCGAATCCCAATCCCTTCCTTGTGAAGTCGTAGGGGAATTATTCAAGATCTAAAGACTCCACATTGACCTCATGAAAAAACAGCAAAGTCACAATTACTTATCGGTATGCCGTGCAGCAGTGAAGCCAGAGAACTAATGGATAATTGGCTCAAAACTCACTCAACAGACATTTCAGCCCAATACCTCAAATTTACTGGCCCATTGGGCCGGGTCAAGGACCGGGTTTCGTCACAGGGTAGTATTCGGGCGATTCAGGGGAAGAATCAGGGGCAACTGGGGTCAGATTGGCAACCGAGGGGGTCCAGAGGGGTCGGATCCGCCCCGCAGGCGGCCGGAGGTGGCGGTGCCGGGAACCCGGGAATGAACAGGTAGGAGAGCAGGTAGATCGCATCTGCCAGGTTGACCCCTCCATCGTCATTGCAATCGGCGGAATCCCTGCACAGCAGTGGAGGGCCTCCGGGGCTGAATAAACTGCCCAGGATGGTGATGGAATCGGTCAAGTTGCTCGAGCCATCGCCGTTGGCATCTCCTCGGATGAAGGGGGAAGAATTGGCGGAGCCGATCAGATCGATGGCGATATGAGTGTCCGGGTATCCGAGCGAGGTGAGGGTACTGGGTGTCGATATGTTGCAGGCAGCAGAGGAGAACCAGCCATCGGAACTTTCGCCCGATGAGTTGGATCCCAGTATGAACAGGTTTTCATCGAGGGTTCCGTCGGGCAGTTCAATTTCTACAACCAGTGAGGTCTGGCAGTCGACTTCCAGCGGAACATCCAGGTTGAGACACAGGTGCTGCTGGACCAGCGGGGGAACCAGCACCTCTTGCTCATGGAGGAGTATCAGTTGAGAGACGGGGGCGATGTCGCCCCCATCCGGATCACCATGGACGCGAAAGATCAACGGCTGCGACAACATCCCAGCGCCGGGGTCGGAGTATTCCACTGCCAATCGAATCGATTCGAGAATCAAGCCGGTCGAAAGGGAGAAGGGAGTGTCACAGACATCGAAGGTACGCCAGTAGGACTGCTGTTCATGTGCTGTTCCGGTGCCACACAGCGGTGTCGTCGAGTTGATGAGGTCTGGCTCTTCCAGGTGCGAGAGGTGCAAGGGGCCACTCGAGCAGCCTGGAACCACCAGGGAAAAGGACTGGGTCGGGGTCCACGCATCGCCGCTGCGTCCACAGATCTGCACGGTGATGACATCCGGCATCTGCAGGGCGGTGCCACTCCACTGGCCCGACGAGCCGCTGGTCGATCCCGCCAGGAGTCCGTCGATACGGATCTCCACCACCTCGACGGTGTCGGTGGCGATCCAGGAAACCTCCACATTGCCGTCAACGGTGGTAGTACAGTTCACTCCGTCGAGTGACGGCAAGAGACCGGGACAGGAGTTCCTCCCCTCGACGACGGAGATCGAGTTGGAGGAGTTGTCCACTAACCACAGGGCATCGGTTCCGAACAGATCGATCCCCTGGGCGGCGGGACTCGCAGAACTCTCGATGCCGTTGATGAAAAAGCCACTGGAAGCCACCTCGATGGGGGCAAGGGGCAGCATATCTGACGGATTGATACAGGAGACGGAGGTCACGCGACTGGAGGTGATCGGCCCATGAGGGACTTCCAGTCGGTTGCAGTCCGCTCGCCATGCGACGCCGTTACCTGGACCGGATCCGTCAGGATGACTGGTACTTTCCCCCAGATAACTTCCGTCTGTCATCGAGATGAGATCGTATCGATCTCCGGTGATGTCCACCGCCCAGATCGCATCGGCTCCATTCCAGGCGAGACCTCCGACAAAGCCACCTCCCTGGAGTGCCATGTTTGCGATCAATAGCGGATTGTTTCCATCGAGATCACTTCGCCACAACTGGCTACCGCTGGTGGCAGAGAAGACTCCCCAGAAGAGCTCGGTGCCATCGGTGGTGATTCCGGTGGTCGTCGATCCCGGTCCCGCCGGATTTGCGATGGTAGCCACAGGGGCCAGGGTTGCTGCGTCGTATACCCAGCTCTGAGGTGTGAAGATGT
>CAYPPQ010000012.1:0-39791 GCA_964412635.1 uncultured Planctomycetia bacterium
GTCTGGGGTGCCGCTGGCGGGGCGGGGGCGGGCGGGGGTGCGGCTGGCGTGGGGGCGGCGGGCTGGGCGGCGGCTGGCTTGGCGGCGGCTTGCTGGGCGGCGGCTTGCTGGGCGGCGGCCTGGTCATCCGGGGAAGCTGGCGTCGCCTCTGCTGCGGCAGGCTCTCCCTCCGTCTCCCTGGGAGCGGGAACTCGCCGTGGCGGAACCCTGCTCCCCGATGGGTTTTCCCCTCCACCCTTCTTGCGTGGAGCAGGAACTCGCCGCTTCTTTCGGCGTGGGTTCAATCCAGAATCTCTGGTTTCTTCATCGGATGTCATCAGTCCTCGCTCTTCGTGACCGGGTCACTCTCACCGGCATCGTCTTGGACCGGGTACAGGATCTCGATGACCGACTGCACCTGCTCCGGGGTCAAGTGTCCCAGTTCCACCAGTACCTGCCCCAGCAGTGGTACTTGCTTGCCGGAATTCCGCAGGCGCTCCTGCACGGTGAGTGCCTCATAAATCTGCGCTTCGCTCACCAGCCCTTTTTCGATGGCGACCTCACCGAAGAGACGACGATAACGGTCAGGAGTCGACACCAGAACGTCCTCTCAGGTCAGGATCTCCAGGGAGAGTCTCGAACCGCAATTGAATCCAGTTTCTCCCACTGGACCGGGCTGACGAGGATATCAGCCTCCATCGGTGGACGCCACCGACCCCGTTCAGTCTGACTTCACCACCGTACCCTCCTCCCCTCGAAAGAGGAGGATTCCCTGGATCCCGCCGACGGTGGCGAGCTGGTTTCTGGATTCGAGTACATGCTTCAGGCAGTTCAGTTTCTGTTGAGAAGAAGCCACCTGAGCGGCCTCCGACGAGGGCGATCTTCCCCAGTGAAGCAAAATTCCGATGGAGGTGTGCAGATGCCACATCCGCTGGCCACTGCCATCGACGGTGTGGGAAATCTCGTGGAGGAAGCCGGGGACCCGGTCGAAAATATTGTCCTGCCACAGAACCCCGAGCAGTCCCAGCAGTTCGACATATTCGGAACCGCCCAGTCGATCCCCGACGGCGCAGTCGATGGCGACCGGCTGGGTACTGCCCGCCGCCCCGGGCATGTACTCCGGCATCTTCCACTCGGGGAAGAGGAAGTCGCCAGGCTGTGTTGCCAGGACGTTGCCGATCCCGTCCACCAGCAACCAGCCATCATCGATGCGAATTCCCACCGACGGTCGCACCAGTTGCCCCTCGAATCCGATGCCCCTGGCTGTCCTCTCGACGCGTTGCACCGATTCGATCCACGGAATCGCAGAGAGTTCGCCGATCACACCCTCTTTCCACCGAACCGAGTGCAAGGAGACCCTCGAAGGAACTCGATGCAATTCTCCCAGTTGATTCGAGAACTGCGGAGGGAACCACGGCGGAAGTGTCGAGGGTTCGATGGCCCAAACACCTCCTGAGCGCATCATCCTGCGATCGACATCAACCTTGGCGTAGATCACGAAAGCACCGAACCCGATGACCAGCACCAGTGCCAGCATCCACGAACGTGCACTTCCGGAGTGTTGCTGCGAATTGCTATTCACTCCCTGCTCCCGCCGTTAGGTCCTGGCAAGATCACCTCCCGCTGTAGTTCCACATCAAAGAGAGTTCGTACCCTGTCACGAATCCTGTGGATCAATTCTTCGATATCTCCGGCGCAGGCATTTCCCTCGTTGACGATGAAATTGGCATGCTCGGAGGAGACCAGTGCTCCGCCGACACTCATCCCCTTCATGCCGCTTCGCTCGATCCACTCGCCGGCACTCGTTCCTTCTCCCATCCCAACGGGATTTCGAAAGATGCAGCCACATGATCGTTCTGCCATCGGTTGAGTTCTCTCCTTGCGTTGCATCAGCGTGGCTGTGTGATCTTCCAGCTGTTGTCGATCGGATCCGCAATTCAGTTGCAACCTCACGGCAGCGACCACCCGATCACCGATCCCGGAATATCGATAGGTCCACGGCAGGTCTCTTCCATCGATCCACTCCCTGCCTCCCGAACCATCGAGGAGTAGTACCTCTGCAACCGTCGCTCCGATCGACTCGCCGGCGGCGCCGGCATTTCCCCATGTAGCCCCGCCGATGGTGCCGGGGATCCCCGGTAACGATTCGAGACCCTGCCAGCCGAGGGCATTGGCCTCCTGGACCAGGCTGCTCAGTTGATAGCCCGCTTGCACCTCGATCAGTCCCGCCTCCTTGAACTCGCATCTCTTGAGGAGCGTGGTGCAGATCACCAGCCCATCGAAACCGTCATCGGAGAAAAGAACATTGGATCCATTTCCGAGCAGGAATCTGGGGAGCCCTTCGGCAGCGGCATACTCGACAGCTTCTTGCAGTTCTTCGAGGGACCTCGGCCTGGTGAACCAGCGCGCGATGCCTCCCACCCGGTACCAGCAACGATTATCGAGACCGATCGATTCTTCCAGTTTCAAATCGTCGCCCCCTCAAGGATCTGCTTTCCTACCTTGTCGATATCCCCCGCCCCGAGTGCCACAACAACGTCGCCTCGATCGACCAGCGATGGAATCTCCTCGATCGTCTCCTCGAATTCCATCGTCCGAGCACAGACTCCACGGACTTGCAACTTGACCACCAGTTGATTCAGAAGATCCTCGGGGAAATCTTCACGAGCCTCGCGGGCATGATAGATCGGCAAGAGACAGACCTGATCGAAGCCATCGAATGCACGGGAAAACTCATCGAGAAAGAAGGTCAACCGCTGTGCCTGGTGCGGTTGAAAAAGCGCCCAGATCTTCTTGTTGGGATACACCTCGCGGACTGCATCGAGGGTCATTGCAACTTCGGTCGGATGGTGTGCATAGTCATCGAACCACTCGACTCCCTCGATGACATGCCGTCGCTCGAGGCGTCTCTTCACTCCCTGGTAGTTCTCGATCCCCGTGCTGATCTTATCCAGATCGACTCCGAGAGCGGAGGCCAGTGCAACCGCAGCGGTCACGTTGAGACGGGTATGCTTCCCCGGCATGGCGAGTCGAACCTCGATACGAGTCTGGCCATCCTCGGTGAATCTCACCAGCGGCGACCACCCTTTCTCGATGACCGTAGCTCTCCAGCCTGGCCCACTTCCATGTCCAAACTCGATCAACTTCACCTGTCCGACCCCCCTGAGACGAGGCACCAGGCTGTCGGGGATCACCACCGGCGCTCCTGGAGAGAACCCCTCCAGAAAGGTACCGAAGGTCTCCTGCACCGCATCGAGATCGCAATAGATCTCCGGGTGATCCACCTCGATGTTCGTGATGATGCCGCAACTCGGCTGCAGGTTCAGAAAGCTCTTCTTGTATTCGCACGCCTCGACGATGAAATCATCGCCCTTTCCGGTTCTCCAGTTCCTGCCACCGATCGATTGCAACTCCCCACCAACGATTACCGAGGGATCTCTCCCCGCTGCAATCATGATGCTGGTCAATATGCCCGTGGTGGAGGTCTTGCCGTGAGTCCCTGCCACGGCGATGGCGTGTCCCCCCGATGACAGGCGACCGAGTATCTCGCTGTAGAGGAGGACCTCGATGTCCAGCCGCCTCGCCTCAACGATCTCGGGATTGTCATCGGGAATCGCCTGGTTGCGGATCACCAGTTGCGTATCTTCATCGAGAGAGCGGGCGGCATGACCGTGATGGAAGTGGATTCCTGCTTCACGGAATCGTTCCGCCTGATCATCGTTCTGATCACTTCCCGAGACGGTATGACCTCGCTCCATCAGCATCATCGCAAGACCGCTGGTGGCGGCACCACCGATCCCCACGATGTGAATCTTCTCGGGAATGACGGATTTATCGTTCAACGATCATCGCCTTCCCTACCGACTGTGGTTCTCGCTGGAATCCTCAGCACCGTACCGATCGAGAGTCGTTCCGGCCTGCTGATCCGATCTCGGTTGGCATCGAGTAGCCGCTGCCAGTCCTCGACACCGTAGTAGTGCTTGGCGATGCTCGCCAGTGACTCTCCCGAGCTGACCACATGTTCCCTGGCCGTGGTGGTGACGGCGTCGGCTGGAGATACCTGGGCTGAAGAACCACCACTGCCAGCGGGAAGTTTTATCACCTGTCCGACCTTGAGCCGATCGGTATTGATATCGGCGTTGGCCCTGACGATCTCCAGGAACCGATCTGAACTTCCAAGCACCTCCCGGGCGATCTTCCAGATACTATCGCCGGGACGAACGGTCCAGGTGGCAGCAGCCACCCCGGCATCCTGAGGAACCTCGATGGATGGCTCCTCCGGTGCTGGATCCGCCGGCTGCTGCCGGGGACCGAGAGGGAATTGTGGATCGATATCTCCCGGTCGGGGAGCAGTGGATTCGAGCGGAATCCCCATCAGGATCTCCCTCGATCGCTCGTCCACCGAGTACCAGGCGAGGGAGACTGGACTGATCATCACCCTGTTCGGTTCCCCGAAGTGTGGCAATGGATCAGGACCGCCGGAGTTGCTCACGGTGATGATTCCCATCAGGAGCACCGATGAACAGAGGAGCCAGCGCAGGCTGTTCATCTTCATCCGAACACCTCCTGTGATTCCATCTGGTGATCTCCATCGGTGGTCCCAGTGATGACCCGGTCAACTCCGAGATGTGTTGCGATGATCTCGGTAATTCTCTCGACGCAGCGGTATCGTCCGAGACTTCGAGCCGCCCGAGCCATCTCCACCAATCGGTTCCGATCTGTCAACAATCCCTCGAGAACTTCTCCGAGGTGCTCGTGAGAGTGGTCGCCGACCACCACTGCTGCTCCATGGCTCGCCACGAAGCTGGCATTCAGGAGTTGATGCTGATCTCCATGATGGCGGAACGGAAAGTACAGTGCAGGCCGCCCGATACAGCACAGTTCTGCCACCGTCGACCCTCCCGCCCGGCTCACCACCAGACTCGCCTCGGAGATTGCTGCCGCCGGGTCCTCGATGAACGGTACCACCTCCGCCTCGACTCCTGCCTCTCTCCATCCGTGAAGGAGGGAGGCGGACTTCCCCTCTCCGCAGATATGTAGAACCCGCAGATGGTCGCGCTGACTCATGTGGCGAATCGCCGCCACGATGGAATCGTTGACCTCTTCCGACCCCTGACTCCCGCCCATGATGAGAATCAGCGGCTTCGAGCCACAGGGGAGATCGGAAGGAACGAACTGGTCACGTACCGGACAACCGAGCAGGGCGGTCCGGGAGCGCAGCGATCGTGAAGGTCGATCGACTGGCCAGCTGAGGAATACCTTGCGAGAAAAACAGGTCAGAAGCCGATTGGCCAGTCCCATCGCTCGATTCTGCTCGAGGAGGAAGAGAGGTAGTCTCAGCGATCTGGCGGCGATTCCCATCGCCACCGCTGGCCGGGCTCCCAGCGACACCACCGCATCGAAGGAGTGCTCCTGAAGCCACCTCCTGGCCCGAGGAACCCGCAGAAACGCTGCCGGGATCGAACCGATCCCGCTCCACGGAGGGGACAGCGTCTCGATGCCGGAACCGTCCAGGATCTTCTTCTCCATCTCGGTCTGATGATGGAGGAAGATCGGTCGAGCGACCTGCTGTCGCTCCAGTTCTCTCGCCAGCGTGAGCCCAGGAAACAGATGTCCCCCCGAGTTGCCTCCGGCCAGCAGGATGCGTTTCATGGCGTGGCCACCACCTCTCGCACCCGGGTTCTCGAGATCGCCACGACGACGCCTGTCAATCCCATGAACATCGCCAGTCCCGTCGATCCGTGTGAAAAGAAGGGAAGTTGAATTCCCTTGGTCGGAAACAGCGCGACATTGACCAGCAGATTGATCACCGCCTGGCCCGTGATGGCGAGGGTGACGACCCGAACCAGATAGGAGAGATCCTCATCCTCCACTGCCCTCGACAGTCGCCAGCCAAACAACAGTACCAGCATGTAGAGGGTCACCAGGTACAGGACCCCGACGAATCCGGTCTCCTCGGCGAACACTGCAAAGATGAAATCACTGTACTCGGAGGGCATGTGGAGCGTCTTGCTCACCCCCATGCCGATCCCCTTCCCCGTCAATCCTCCACTACCGATCGCCTGCAATCCGGACCACACCTGGTCCACCTTCTCGGGCGCGTAGACTGCCATGAACCGTTCTTCCATCTCCTGCCACCTGGACACCACCTTCGGCGACAGGAGGATCGAGAGGGGGACCAGGAGGATCACCAGGAACAGCGGAACCTTCGGCCAGCGGAAGAGCGGAATCACGCCGAGAAATAGCACGAAGAAGCAGGTTCCAAAATCGGGTTGCTTGAAGATGATCGCGGTCGGCAAGCCGACCAGAATCAGCGCCACCACCGCCGCCGATCTGGCGGTCAGTTTCCAGCCCAGCAGGGAGCGGTAGCGATAGACTCCCGTCAATGCGATGGTTGCCACCGGCACCGAAAACTTGGCGAGTTCCGACGGTTGAAAGCGAATCCCCAGTTGCAACCAGCGATAGGCGTCATTGAGTTCCCGCCCGAGCGGAGTGGCGATGGTTGCCAACAGCAGGAACAGGACCACCAACCATACAGGCATCCAGAAGAGATCGATCCATTGACGCGGTTTCACCAGCAATGCCAGGGAGAAGAGCAAGCAACCGAAACCGTATCCACGCAGCTGTTTCATCCACATCGCGGATGGATCCGATTGTTCGATCATCGAGCGATAGGATGAAGCGCTGTAGTGAAAGAACAAACCGGTAATCACCAGCATCAGGACCACCACCAGGAATCGCATCCCCTCCCGGGAGGGATCGAGTGGTGTCGCGACTGCCGACGATGAAGAGGATCGAGGTTGTAACTCACTCAAGTCGAGGACCCCCGCTCCGTCAACTTGCTTTCCACCTCGCCGGCCAGCGTCTCCAGCGCCTCCTTGCGAGATGCCTTGAAGAGAACCCGGTCGCCCTTCTTGACGAGATCGAGAATCGTCTCCAGCCCTTGCGATTCATCCTCGAGGCACACGACGGTACCACCCGCCACCCTGGCCCCCTCGGCGATCCACTGAGCCCCTCGACCGATGGGCAAGATCAGATCAATCCCCAGGATGGCGCAATTCTTGCCAGCCTGATGGTGAAGTTCTTGCTCACTCTCCCCCAGTTCCTCCATCGTTCCTACCACAGCGATCTTGCGCGTCGCCTCCGATTGAGCCAGTTCCTCCACGGCGACTCTCAGTGCCAGAGGACTGGAGTTGTAGCAATCGAGAACCAGCTCCACCCCACCGACTCTACGCACCTCGTGGCGTAACGCCGGCAGTTCGATTCGATTCAAACCCTCCTGCAATCGGTCCTCGTCCTCGACGAAATCAAGAGCGACGGCGAGGGCGGACTCGAGACAGCGTAGTGACCAGCGCGTCGGAGCCGCCCACTTGAACTGGAAGTGGCGACCTCTCAACCGATCGATCACCTCGATCTGGTCCCCGTCGAGTTGGCGAGCCTCCAGATCTCCTGCGGAACCGGTCCAGCACAAGTTCGAGGCCGCTTCTCCCATCGATTGTCGCCACTCCACCGGAGCCCACCCCTGTTTCGCTTCGATCCGCTCCAGCATCGAGAACTTCTCTCGACGAACACCCTCGAGATCTCCAAGTCCCTGCAGATGTGCTGAGGAAACCGCCGTGATGACTCCGTGGGAAGGCCTGGCAATCTTCACCAGAGTGGCGATCTCACCGGGCGCACTGGTTCCCAGTTCCAGCACCAGCAGTCGTGTCTCTTCGGCGGCTTCGAGGATCGTCACCGGAACTCCCAGTTGATTGTTGAAGGATGCTCTCGGTGAGTGCGTCCTGATCTCTTCCTCGAGGAGAGATCCGATCATCTTGCAGGTGGTGGTCTTGCCGACGCTGCCGGTCACTGCGATGGCTGGAATTCGATCCGATTCTTGCAACCGCACCTCACTTGCCAGACGGATCAGTGAATCCTGCGGCGATGCGCTTTCGATGGAAGCACCTTCGTGATGTTTCGAAAATCCCGGGTCACACAGCACCGCCGTCGCGCCTCGAGAGAGCGCCTCACCTGCATACTCGATGCCGTGACAGCGTTCCCCCTTCAGGGCCACGAACAGGTCCCCCGGGGATGCGAGACGGCTATCGATCACCACCCCACCGATCGAGCGGGCTGCTTCGCCGCGAACCATGCTCGATCTCGACAATCGAGCCACCTCGCCAAGGGGTCTGGGAATCATCGGGCGACCCCTCCTTCTCGCTGGTGGCAGATCAATTCCTCGACCACGGTCATGTCGTCGAAGGGGAGCGTTTCTCCTGCAATCTGCTGCGTCTGCTCATGCCCCTTGCCTGCGACGATCAGGACGTCATCGTCACCCACCATCTCCAGCGCCAGCGACATCGCCGTGCGCCGATCCGCCTCCACCGTGTAAGGCGTTGCAGTGGCCACCCCTTGCACGATCTGTTCGATGATCTGCACGGGATCTTCTCCTCGAGGATTGTCACTGGTGATGAAGAGATGATCCGCGCAGGAGGCCTCCCTCCCCATCTCCGCTCGCTTTCCCTGGTCTCGATCTCCTCCGCACCCAAACAGCAGCAACAACTTGCCAGCGACCAGCGGTCGCATGGCAGAAATCACTGCGCAAAGAGCGTCCGGTGTGTGGGCAAAATCGATGTAGACGCTGGGCGATTCGACCGGCACCCTCTGCAACCTGCCCGAAACCGTTTCCGATCCCTCGATACCGCGACGGATATCTTCTTCAGAAATCCCAGCCGACGCTGCCAGTGCCACGGCGACCAGGGCATTGCTCAGGTTGTGAAGGCCTGGCTGCGGGATCCGGATCACCCCATCGAATCCAGGGGTGCGGATACGAGCCTCGATTCCAGCGAGTGAGGAGGTGACGGGGATCGCCTCGGCAATCTCCGATCGACTCTCCCCCGTGACGATCTCGAACGCCGGGTGCTGCCCCTGCTGCCACTCCCCGCAAGGCACCAGGAACGGTGCATCCTGCCGGCAGAAATCGCGCAGCTTCTGCTTGGTGCGGTGATACTCCTCGAGGGTCCGGTGGTAGTCGAGATGATCCCTGCCGAGGGAGGTGATCGCCGCCCCCTGCAACGAGACGCCGCCGATCCTCTGCTGATCGATGGCATGGGACGAGACCTCCACCACGAAGTCGGTGCCTCCTGCTTGCAGGTGTCTCGCCATGGCATCGTTCAGTTCGAAGGGACCGGGAGTGGTCATCGAACTGGATACGATCGAGGAACCGATTCGCTTCTCGACGGTGGTGCTCCACCCCACCTCTCTACCCGCCTCTTCCAGGATCCTTGCCAGGTACTTCACCGTGGTACTCTTGCCGTTTGTGCCGGTGATCCCGAAGACCTGTAACTCGCAGGAAGGTGAGCCGGCGGCACGATGCGCCATTCGAGCCAGAGCGAGACGCGCATCTTCGACCTGCCACCACACCAGTTCTCCGCTCGCCTGGAGTTCCATCACCCTGGTGCCATCGCATTGCTGCGGAGTTCGCTCCGCCACGATGCAGCGCACTCCCGCGTCGATCCTGCCGGCGATCGAAACCGATGAATCGTGGTGGCTTCCTCGGATGGCGATGAAGAGAGTTGCAGGGGAGAGACGATCATCACAGTTGAAGGATTGAATTCCTGCCGGGGGAATCGAGCCGACGTGCGGCTCACCGAGGAGCTCGAGAAGATCTGCTGCCGAGAGACTGGCTCCCGCTGCCATCAATCCTCGTGGTCCCATGCTCCCGGCTCCCCCCCCTGTCCACGTGTCCCCGGAGAGTTCAGACTATCGGCCCTCGGCCCGGGATCAATCCGCCTCGGTAGATCTTCACGAATCTGCCCCGCTTGTCCCCGTGGACGCTCGACTCCACCACGCAACCGATCGACGGGAACGCCCAGTTCGAGTGCATCCTGGACGAAATTTCCCGGCTCCCTGAGGATGGATGTGAGCAGGTCGCGGACCGCCGGTGCAGCGGTCTTCGAGGCATAATAGCCCCTCGCCGGATCGGGTTCCTCCACCACCACCATGGCGATGTGGGTGGGAGCTTGCCACGGGGCGAAGCCGATGAAGCTGGAGATGTACTTCCCATCGACATACTCCCCGTCGATGTTCATCTTCGCGGTACCCGTCTTGCCAGCGAGTCCGATCGCTTCCTTCACCGTCCGTCCTGTACCCTCTTCCATCACCTGCCTCAACACTCCACGAGTCTCGGTAGCCACCCATTCCGGTAGGATTCGCTGTTGCGGTTGCTGTCGTTCACCCTCGACTCTTCTCAGATGTGGAGTCACGGTGACACCGCCATTTGCGATGGCACAGTACGCGGTGATCATCTGGATCGGTGTGACCATCATCTCGTACCCGTAAGAGGTAGATGCGAGGGTGAAGCGGGCGGTCCACTCTCGCACCGGTCGGATCCGACCCGTTTCCTCTCCGATCAGATCGATGCCGGTCCGCCTCCCCAGGCGAAAGGAATCGAAGCAGTTGAAGACCGTTTCAATCCCCAGTTTCTGACCGATCTGTACGATTCCGATGTTACTCGACTCGACGATGACACCCCTCACCGTTCGATCTCGCAGCAGGTGGCTGTCGTGAAAGGTCCTTTTTCTTCCCCCGATGGTCAGTGTCTGGGACCTGTGGGTTACCGCCACCGGATCCTCCAGGCCGATCCCTTTCTGTAGTGCTGCGGTGAGGATCAACGGCTTCACCACCGACCCCGGCTCCATCGACAGGTGCAGTGCTTGCAGCATCTTGGGGAGGGCATCCTGAGGTCTTTGCTGGTTGAAGAGTTGCTGTAGCTCGCCGCGCAGTAGACCGGGATAGGTGCCGATGGCGATCACCTCGCCATTGTTCGGATCCATGACGATGCCGCTGACACTGCGCGACCCGGTCTTGAAGTAGGTCTCCTCGAGGACCGTCTCCAGCACGGTTTGCTCGTGGATCCCGACGGTCAGCGAGACATCTTGCCCCTCAAAGCGTGGGATCTCCTCGACTCCGGACCTGAGGCGACGACCGCTTCGATCCTTCAACTCGCGGATCAGCCCGCGCCGCTCCAGTAGAACTTCGTTGCTGGCCAGTTCGATACCATGGAGTCCGATCTGACGATCACCTCGCAACTCTCCGACCACCAGGGTGCCGCGACTTCCGAACGGATAGCGTCGCTCCACTACCGGCTCGAGACCACACACGACCCTGCGCCGGAAATACGAGTGCAACTGGGAGGTGGCTTCCAGCAGTTGCACCTCATCCACCCCTCCATCGACCACGCCGATGGGGAAGTACTGGATCGGAGTACCGTCCCTGTCACTGACATCTTTTTCCAGAAGAACAGCATTTTGCCGGCATATCTCGAGGATCTTCTCCTCGATCACCTCGCGCGGACGATCGAGTCGCAGGTGAGGTAGATCGAGCACCCGTGACACGGTGTGTGAAAGTGCCTCTATCGAGGAGTCTCGAAAGCGAACCCTCGACGCCGACAGCGGATCGATGGCGACCCGAAAGGTGAGCAGGTCCTCGGCAAGGACTTCGCCGTTGCGATCGATGATCCGTCCTCGCTGTGCGGTGGTCCAGCGATCCTGGGTCTGTGCGAGAGTCTGGCGAGCGGTCCAGATTTCATGTTGCTGTAGTTGTAAAATCGAACACTTGACGACGACAGCCAGGAAGCAGATTGCAATTGCGATGAATACCGATGCAGAGAGGAACTCTCCCGTTCGCCGGCTGGAATCTCCTCGATCCTGCCCCCCGTCACTGACCTTCACTCCAGGAAACCAGTTACCGCTCAATTCCTCTCACCTCCCCGTTCCACAGAGATAAATTCACGCACCGAAAGGTGGTGGAACTCGGCGGGTACCGACTCCAGATCATCGATTCCGAGCTGGGCCACCGACTCGACCTGCTCGATCTCGGTCAGGTCCTCTCCCCACGCCAGGTCAAATGTCAGGGAGTGGTTGTCAGATCGAGAGATTGCCAGGTCCTGGCGCAATCTTCCCATCAGTTCCTTCTGCGCCTCGATCTGCATCTCGAGGCGCATCTTGACGGCACCATCGCGTGCCAGCGAAAATCCGAGTAGCAGGATGCATGCCGCCAGCGATATCCACCTGAACAGACTCATCTCGTGCCCCCTGACCTCTTCAAGATCCTCAACCGGGAGGATCGCGACCTTGGATTCTTGTATATCTCCTGCTCCCCCGGGCGGATCGGTCGAGGGGTGATCAGATGGTGATCCCCCTCCGAATCGAGGATTCGAAATGCTTCCTTGACCTTTCGATCCTCCAGCGAGTGGAAGGAGATGACGGCGATTCGACCGCCAGGGGAGAGCAAGCTCCCGACGCGATCGAGCAGGTGCTGCAACGCTTCCAGTTCATCGTTGATGGCGATGCGAAGTGCCTGGAAGGTGCGGGTTGCGGCATCCACTTTCTGGTTCTTGTTGCTGGGAACCGCTCCACGGACCACCGAGGAGAGTTGCCCGGTGGTGACGATCGGCTCCAGCGCCCGAGCATGAACGATCGCTGCGGCGATCCTCCGGGCGTAGCGATCCTCACCCAGTTCACGGATCAATCTCTCCAGTTCCTGTTCGGAGATCCCGTCCAGGAGTTGCGCTGCTGTCTCGCCGCGGGTGGTGTCCATCCGCATATCGAGAGGTCCATCGAAACGAAACGAGAAACCTCGATCTGCTTCGTCGAGTTGAGGGGAAGAGACTCCCAGATCCGCCAGCACCAGATCCCAGGTGCCATCTCCGACGTGTGCTCTCAGGGCTGGCAGGTCTCCGAAGTTCCCGTGGACCAGTTCGACACGATCTGCCGGTAACGAATCGCCACACAGTTCCAGAGCTCGGGGATCACGATCGACCCCCGTCAACCGCCCCCCCGGAGCGGTTTTCTCCAGTATCTTGTGTGCGTGTCCTCCACGGCCGAGGGTCAGATCGAGCAAGTGCTCTCCGGAGCACGGCTCGAGACCCTGGATCACCTCGGCGAGGAGGACGGGATCGTGCCCGCCCATTCTCTGACCTCCGGTGATCTAGACGACTACGGGAAGAGGCGAGATCAGACGCCCCATCGCCCTGGCCCTGGCCACCGATTGCAGTTCTCGTGAAAGGCGCACCCCGTGCACCCCGCGACTCCTGGCGCGTTCCAGCATCTCCCACAACTTGTCTACATCCTGAAGAATGGAATCGGGCGCCATGTCGAGCGGACGGCCGGTGGCGAGGTACTCGAGTACCCGCTCACGCACCGATCTCTGCCGCTTGTTCTGGTCCACCTGATGTTCGATCAATGAAATCATCTTACTTCCCCCTGATTTCTGATCCGATCCTGCCCTTTCCCCAGGGACTGGACCGGCTCCCCATGTTTCAACCCTATGAAGTCGACTCCGACGACCCCCCGCCGAAGTACCTCTGCATTCGATTCGCGTAACTTCCATGTTTCTCGAGGAAGAGATCGAGACGACGCTGATACCCATCGAGGTCGTCACTCCTCTCCTTCCACACCTCTGCACTCCAGATCTCGATGCGGTCGAAACAGCCGACGAACACCAGTTCCTTGTCGAGCTGTCCCCACTGACGCAGACGTTCCGGCAGCAGTACCCGCCCCTGGCGATCGGGAGCCAGATCCTCCGCCTGTCCGAACAGGTCCCTCTGGAGTTCGTGGAGTTCTGCAGATCCCCGCTCATGGCGGCGCATCTCCTCGAAGATCCGCTCCCACTCGGCGGTGGTGTAGATCCACAGGCACGGGGCAGTTCCGGCGGTGGCGACAAATCCCTCGCCATCGACGACGGGATCGATCCGGGAGCGAAGACGAGACGGGATGATGACCCGTCCCTTCTCGTCCAGTGTCAGATCGAACTGTCCCTTGAAATGCGCTGCCATCGTGTCTCTCCCGCTCTTCGTCGCCCGGGGCCTCGGAATCTTGTCGAGCCCGACCCGGCTCTGATCCCACCAGGCCTCCCTTGGCCTCCACTTTGCCCCACCTTATGGGCGAAACGCACCAAGTAAACCCACCGATCCCACAGATCCTTATGAAATAAGGGTTTGTGACGACGGGAGCGCAACCCCTTTGGGGGTGGCAGGAGTTCACCCCCACATCTAGTGGAATCGCAGGGGAAAATATTTTTGCGGACCCCGAAAAACCTGGATCCGCGTGGAACCGGGGTTATTTGCCATTCCAGTGCGGATAGAGGTGGATATGCGCAGATCGAAGCCGTGGTCAGCAACGACCGGGAGAGATTCTGAAATAGAAATCGTGGAGGAAAGTGGGGGATCTTCTTACGGGGGCGATCTCCCCCACCTCATCACTGCGAAAGAATGGCCATCAGGGGAGCCAATGTGGCAGCGGTCCGCTAGCCGAGGAACTCTTCCAGTTCCGCCACCGCCTCCTCCAGGGTGGCGGCGTCGATGGCGGGGACTGCCACCCTGTGGAGGGTTCCAGCGCGCTCCTGCACCGATAGCACCTGCTGCTCGTGGCCGACCCAGCGCAGAACTCGCTTGCGCACCAGGAACAGTGCGAGCAGGTAGGCGAGGCGGATCCGGTCCGCTTCCTCCGACACCTCGAGTCCCTGCGGCTGCGTCTCGGCAGTGGACTCCAGTTCCTGATCCGACTCCTGGTCAGGCGAATGGCTGTTTTCCCGGGTATCCTCGGCGGAATCGGTGTCTTCGGAGGAGTTGCCACTGGCCTCCATCAGCGACACGAAGGTGGCGTGGAGCGAGACGATGTTGACGATGCGCCGCGGCGGCCCGTCCGGTGCCGGTACCGAGGTCTTCCAGCGGGCGAAGAAGGGATCCTCCTCGAGACCCTCGATACACCCCTCGCAATGGTCCTGACGCGAGAAGAAGGCGGCTACCACCTCCCCAGCCTGATCGGCATCGGCCTCGGCCAGCACCGTCCAGAAGGAGGTTCCTCGGGGAATCTCCTGCTGGCAGCGGTGGCACTGCCGACGGCTGGCGTCGACACTCCAGCGCCCTCCCCCCGCGACACGCTGCTGCTCATCGCGCAGCCGTGCAAAGGTGGGCCTGGGAGAAAAGGCTCCTGAGCCCCGTGCAGGGTCCCCGGTGGTATCCCCGGTGGTATCCTCAGGCTGCTGGCCATCGGAGCAATTGTCGGTCTCTTCCGGTGAACCGGTCATCGTCGCCTCCGCAGGTGGAATCTCGGCCTCTGGCAAGGGGCCCCCTCTCGCCAGCAAGGATCACCCCCGGAAGCCATCGCATCAAGTCTCCGTGGCACTTGCCCGTCCCCCTTCTGGCATCTACAACCGGGACTGGGGAAACTCCCCCATCAGATCCGAGCAGCCGGAGGAGCCTTGGCACAAGTGTCCGATCAATTCTGTCATCTACATGTCCACAGTCACTACAGCCTCCTCGATGGGGTGATCCCCATCCCATCGATGGTGCGAGCCGCCCGCGATCTCGGCATGAAAGCGCTGGCCCTCACCGATCATGGCAACATGCACGGTGCGGTCGAGTTCCATAACGCCTGCAAGGCGGAAGGGATCAAGCCGATCGTCGGCATCGAGGCTTACATCACCGACGGCAGTCGACACGAACGAAAGCGTGAGAGTGGCAAGCAACATGCATTCCACCTGGTGCTACTGGCAGAGAACGAGGTGGGATACCGAAATCTGTTGCAACTGACCAGTTCCGCATTCACCGAAGGCTTTTACTACAAGCCTCGCATCGACCACGAGTTGTTACGCCAGCATTCGGAAGGACTGATCGGAACCTCCGCATGCCTCTCCAGTGAGGTCAATCGTGCGCTCCTCCACGGCGATGCTGACAAAGCGGAGGAGTGCGCCCGTCGCTACATCGACATCTTCGCTCCCGGTCGCTTCTTCATGGAGGTTCAGGACCATGGACTGGTGGAGCAGAAGCGAATCCTCGAGAGAGTTCCGGACCTGGCGAAAAAACTGGGCGTCCCGGTGATCGCCACCAATGACGTTCACTACCTTCGCAAGGAAGACGCTCATGCACAGGAGGTACACCTGTGCATCAACACCGGCAAGCAGATGGAGGACGAGGATCGGATGTCCTTCGACTCGAAGGACTTCTACTTCCGGAGCGGCCAGGAGATGGCGCAGGTCTTCGCCGATTATCCCGAGTACATCACCAACACCCTCGATGTGGCCTCGATGATCGATTTCGAGCTGGAGACGGGCAAGACCTTCCTGCCCGTGTTCATCGAAAGCAACGATGAAGATGAGCCCACGGAGTCACCGGAACAACTCACCGAGCAGAACGAGGCTCGATTCCAGGAGCTGGTCCGCGCTGGATTCAATCGACTCTATCCCGAGCCGACCGAGACCGCCCACGAGCGTCTCGAGTACGAGATCTCCGTCATCGTCGAGATGGGTTTCGTCTCCTACTTCCTGATCACCTGGGACTTCTGCCGCTTCGCCAGGGAAGAGGGAATCCCGGTCGGCCCGGGAAGGGGATCGGCGGTCGGTTCGATCGTCTCCTACTGCCTCGGGATCACCAACATGTGCCCGTTGAAGTACGACCTGATCTTCGAACGATTCCTCAACTCCGACCGGATCTCGATGCCTGATATCGACATCGACTTCTGCATGGACGGTCGCGAGAAGGTGATCCAGTACGTGCAGGACAAGTATGGCGACGATCGGGTGTGCCAGATCATCACCTTCGGGACGATGGCCGCCAAGGCGGTGATCAGGGATGTCGGACGCGTGCTGGGAATCCCCCTCGGAGAGGTGGACCAGCTGGCGAAGAAGATCCCCGACACCCTCGGGATCAAGCTGGAGGAAGCGATCCTTCAGGAACCGAAGCTGGCCGCCGCAGCAAAGGATCCGCGCTACCAGGAACTGTTCGACGTGGGAATGCGACTGGAAGGACTGAACCGACACTGCTCGACTCATGCCGCTGGCGTCGTCATCGCCGATCGGCCACTCACCGAGTTGATCCCCATCTCCAAGAATGGTGATGACATCGTCACCCAGTATCCGATGGAGATCCTCGAGCAGATCGGCATGTTGAAGATGGACTTCCTCGGTCTGCGTTATCTCACCATCATCGACAGGGCGCGGGGTCTGATCCTCGATTCCAGCGGAATCGATCTCGATGTGGATCAACTATCCCTCGACGATGAAGAGACCTACAAACTGCTCGGTCGTGGTGAAACACACGGGATCTTCCAGCTGGAAAGTTCCGGCATGAGAGAGCTGCTGAGAAATCTCTCTCCCGATCGTTTCGAGGACGTCATCGCAGTACTCGCCCTGTACCGTCCGGGTCCTCTCGGTTCCGGAATGCACACCCTCTTCTGTGACCGCAAGCACGGCAAGAAACAGGTCGAGTATCTACACGATTCTCTTCAACCGATCCTTCACATGACCAATGGCGTGATCCTGTACCAGGAACAGGTGATGAAGATCGCCCACGACCTCGCGGGATTCTCGATGAATGACGCCGATAGCCTGCGCAAGGCGATGGGCAAGAAGAAGATCGAACTGATGGAGAAGTTTCGCGATCAGTTCATCCAGGGTGCAGAGTCCACCTGCAACATCTCGCCAAAGATCTCCACTGCGATCTTCGAGCAGATCGAACAGTTTGCCAAGTATGGCTTCAACAAGTCGCACTCCACCGCATACGCACTGATCTCGTATCAGACCGCTTACCTCAAGGCGAATCACCCTGCGGCTTTCCTCGCCGCAGTGATGTCGTGCTACATCTCACAGGTCGATCAGATGATCACCTATCTCGATGAGTGTGCCCGGATGGGGATCGAAGTACTGCCCCCCCACGTCAATCGCTCCAGCAAGAACTTCTCCATCAACGATGGCAACATCGTCTACGGCCTGGTGGCACTCAAGGGAGTGGGAGAACGAGCCATCGAGGCGATCACCGCCGACCGGGAAGAGAACGGCCCCTTCTCCGACCTGTTCGATCTCACCTCCAGGATCGCACCGGAGTTGATCAACAAGATGGTACTGGAGCAGCTGGTATGTGCCGGTTGTTTCGACGGACTTGGACCGGAACGAGCGGTGATGCACGCTGCCGTGAAGGACGCCGTCGAAGAGGGTAAGAGAGTTCATGCCGAACGAAGAGCAGGGCAACTGAACCTGTTCGCAGAGAACTCCGAACCGATCGTCGAGGTTCAATGGCCGGTGGTTCCGTCGTGGAGTGAGGGAGAGATGCTCGCCCGCGAGAAGTCCTCCCTCGGATTCTACCTCAGTGGTCACCCACTGGAGCGGATCGAGGCAGAGATCGAGCCGCTGCGAACCCATCTCATCTCGCAGTTGAACAGCAAGCTCGATCAGAAACAGATCACCCTGGCGGCGATGATCTCGAAGGTCCGCAAGCGTCAGACCAAGCGTGGAGATCCGATGGCCATCATCACCCTGGAGGACCGAACCGGATCTCTGGAAGCGGTGGTTTTCCCGAAGACATACGAGGAGATTCGTGAGTTCCTCGAGGTCGATCGGGTCGTGATCACCCAGGGAACCGCCGAGATCTCCGACGAAAAGGATGGCGGACTCAGCAGTAGCCAGCTCAAGGTCCAGCGCGCCTTCCCCCTCGAGGCAGCCTCCCAGGAACTGGCCAGTAAGGTTGGAATCCTGTTCCCGGCAGAGGTCGACGAGAAGATGCTGTTCCAGACGAAGGAGATCCTCATGAGGTTCCCCGGCAAACTCCCCGTGACGTTGATCTTCGATGATCACGGTGCCGATTCGTGGAGGATCCCGTGCGGAGATCGTCTCCGAATCGACGCCTCGCAGCAGCTGATCGGCGAGATCCGACAGCTACTTGGACCCGAGGCGATCCGTCTGCGCCTCGCCAAATTCAAGGAGAAGACATGACGCGGAGCCCGTTGGCTCTCGACCTCTCACTCTTCCAGGAGAATCTCAGCCGGCTCGAGGAACGCGCCTTCGAACTGTCGGAAGGGAGGGAGCAGAAGCCGCAGATTCTACCGGTCACCAAGTACCTGAATCGAGACGATGCTCGCACCTTGCTGGAACATGACCACGGGCCCCTCGGTGAAAATCGTGCGGATCAGTTGAAGGAGAAGACCGATCCGGGACAGGATCCCGGGGGCTGGCACTTCATCGGCAGGCTGCAGCGAAACAAGATTCGTGAGGTGGCCCCTCGAATCAGCCTGTTCCACTCCCTCGACTCGGAGCGGCTCGCTGAATCGCTCGATTCCTGGGTCGGCGAAAACCTGTCAACGACACTACCGGTGCTGGTACAGATCAATGTTGCAGGAGAAGAACGCAAGGCGGGACTCGACCCGGTCGAAGCGCAGGAGTGCGTCGAGGAGTGGGTCGATCGATTCCAGTCGCTGCAATTTCACGGCCTGATGACGATGGCCCCCGCCTGGGAGGCGGAGCAGTGCCGCCCCGTCTTCCGCCAGTTGAGAAAGATCCGTGATCAGATTCGCCTGCAATTGCCCGCGCAGAAGGGCGATCAGTTCCAGCACCTGTCGATGGGTATGTCGGGAGACTGGCAGGTAGCCGTTCAAGAGGGAGCCACCTGGATTCGCATCGGTCGTGCTCTGTACCTGCCACCCGGGGAGGTCGACTGATGCCAAGGGTGGTCGCCGAAAAAGGGCCCGATCGGGGCAGCACCTGGTCGATCCGTGAACGAGGAGTTCTCCTCATCGGCCGTGATAGTGCCGCGCAGATCGCCCTCCGGGATGACGAGATCAGTCGGAGACACTGCCAGATCGAATTCCGCGACGGCCACTGGATCGTCAGAGATCTCGACAGCACCAACGGAGTCCAGGTCAATGGCGAGTGGATCGAGGAACCAACCCGACTGAATCACAACGACCACATCGATGTGGGTATCACCCGACTCACCTTTCTCAAGGACGATGATCCATTACTCGGGATCGAGATCGGTGGCTGCCGGATCGAGAAGCGCATCGGCCGGGGAGGTATGGGGACGGTATACCGAGCACGACAGAAATCCCTCGATCGCCCGGTGGCTCTCAAGATCCTCTCGGAGAAGTACACCAGTGATCCCCAGTTCATCCAGCTCTTCATCCGTGAAGCGAGGGCAGCAGGTCGCCTCAGCCATCCACACATCGTACAGGTCTACGATGTTGGCAAGGAAGAGAACTATCACTACTTCACCATGGAACTGGTCGCAGGGGGTAGTGTCGAGAAACTGATCGACGAAGAGGGATGCATCGGACTGGAGTCCGCAATTCGCTTCGCTCGCGATGCTGCAAGAGGTCTCGAGTACGCGGAGAAGCAGGGGGTCGTCCACAGGGACATCAAGCCCGGCAATCTGATGATCTCCAGCAGTGGTGTGGTGAAGATCGGCGACCTCGGGATCGCTCGCACCACCGATGAATCCGGTGTTGCTTCGCAGAAGGATGGAGTCAGCGGATCACCGCACTACATCGCACCGGAACAGGCTCGCGGCGACGCCATCGATCAGAGAGCCGACATCTACTCGCTGGGGGCAACGCTGTACCACTGCCTGGCAGGTCGTACCCCCTATCGGGGAGCAGGCGCCAGGGAGATCATCCTCAAGCACATCCATGCAACTGAACCCCCAGATCTCACCGAGGTGTCGCCGGAGACTCCCGAAGAGGTGTGCCAGCTGGTCGCACGGATGATGTCCCCGCAACCGGAATCGAGACCGACTAACGCCAGAGTTCTCGGAGTCGAACTGGATCAACTCCTGGAGAGGTACAGGGGAATCAACGATACCGTTCCCCGCACCGAGCTGCGCAGCAGTTTGTCAAGGATCGTCATCCCGGTCGTGATGGTGGCTGCAGCGGTCGTGATGTGGAGTCAGTGGAACAAGCACGAGACTGAAGATCGTATCGCTCGTGAGTTGCAGGATTCGCGCCACCGGGAGATCACGCGCAATCTGGATCTGGCAGAA
The DNA here is from genome assembly GCA_964412635.1 of uncultured Planctomycetia bacterium. Taxonomy (GTDB): domain Bacteria; phylum Planctomycetota; class UBA8108; order UBA1146; family UBA1146; genus QNYK01. Next base: position 20,765 of record CAYPPQ010000012.1, read on the forward strand.
TCTGCCATCAGCAGGGGCGAACCGGTCAGTGCCGACGAGATCCTGCAGTCACTCGTAGAGGTTCCTGAGCAGTTCACGGTGCGCATCGAGGATCTGGAACGACGCATCGAGCTGGAGCAACAGCGGATCGATTCCCTGGCCAGGGAAGATCGAGCCCGCAATCTACTGGCAGACATCCTCGCCGCCAGCGAGGAACAGCAACCACTCGAACAAAAGCTCGAGCGATTACAACAACTCGGCAGCGATCATTCCGAGACCCGAGCAGGATCGCGTGCTCTGGAACTGGCTGTCGAACTGCGGGCACAACTGGTGGCAAGAAATCAGCTGGAAGATCGAGCCAGCAATCTCTGGAGCCAGACGCTGGCGAGGGCTCAGGGATGGCGAACCTCGGGCAATCCGGCGCGGGCCAGGGAGGAGGCCTTGGCCTTCTCCGAGGAGTTCTCGAAGACGGACGCCTGGCAACAGCGAAGCCGTTTCCTGGTGGAACTGTCCGAGGATGCCACCGGCATCTGGGAAGCCGCTCGTCAGGAGGTCTCGACACTGCTGACCCGGGGCCACCTGGCACAGGCAGAGGATGTCATCGATGGCGTGGTCTCCCGGGCACTGCTGCCGGCTACTCGCGAGCGAGAGCCTGAACTGCGAGAACTGGTGCGGGTTGCCCGTCAAGAACAGCAGGCGGTTCTCGCTCCCGAGGTGGGACCGGTTCTTCGTGAGGGCTGGAGTCGCTGGAGCCGTACCTTTTCCGGGCGCGAGGCGATGAACACCCTGCGCGATGCAGCACTTCGCGATGGGCTTCCCGAAGCGGCATTGCAGGTGACCGATCGCCACCTCGATTTCCTGATGAAATTTGATCCCCTGCTGGCGAAACTGGAAACGATCGAACTTCCCAGGAGGAAGGAACGGATCATCGAGGGGAGCAGTTCAGGGGAGATTCCCGCCATCCATGTCACCATCGAAAAAGATCGTGTCATCTACCGGGAATCGAAGGAGCAGGTCGGGCGTTACCTTCTGTGGAAGGAAATCGCACCGGGATCTCGACTCGATCTGCTGCTGGAGGCGGGGCCACCGGCACTGTTGCTGGAGCCGCTGATCCTGCTGCTGGAGTGGTCGGGACGGCCACAGGAGGCGATTCCCCTGTGGAAGCAGTTGCCCGAAACTTCGAGAACTCGACTGAGACAGATGATCGAGGAGCTCGGGGAAGAAGGATGAAGAAGAGCCGTACGGCTCTCGGCAACGACCGCTGCAGGGGATTTAGGATGGAAGGATCGAGATGACATCCTATACTCCCGTCTCGCTGAGGCAGACCGCCGCCGGTGTCGAGGTTCCCGTGAGAGCCATCGCCGGGGCATCGCGCAGCGAGATCAGCGGAGTACGGGATGGTGCACTGCTGGTCAAGATCACCACTGCACCGGAGAAGGGTAAGGCGAACCGGGCCATCGTCGAGATACTGGCGAGCAGCCTTTCGTGCCGTAAGAGTGACCTGGAGTTGATCCGCGGAGAGCGGCACCGGAGCAAGGTGTTTCTCGTCAACGGAACCACCGCTGGACAGATCGAAGAACGACTGAAACGTTGGACCGACCCGGACCGAGAGTCCGGATCTTCCGAGGAGATGAAATGAATCGCATCAGCGAAACAGGCAGGAATCATCGGCAGCGCATCGAAACCGCTGCTGCAGCGATCAAGGAGATCTGTCCGGGGGCAGCTCCCGATACCGCATTGATTCTCGGCACCGGCCTCGGAGCTCTCGTCGGAGAGATTCAAGATGCGGTGACGATCCCCTACTCGGAGATACCAGGATTCCCCGTTTCCACCGCCCCGGGACACGCGGGGAAACTCCATCTCGGCCACATCGGCGAAGCAAAGGTCATCGCCTTCGAGGGTCGGTTTCACCTCTACGAGGGGTGGACGATGGAGGACATCGGGATGCCGATGCGTGTGGCCAGTCGCCTGGGGATCTCCTCGGCGATCATCTCCAACGCCTGCGGTGGACTCGATCCGCAGCTCCAGAAGGGCGATCTGCTGCTTCTGGATGACCACATCAACATGCTCGGGGCCAATCCGCTGACCGGGGCCAATTTCGACGATTGGGGACCTCGATTCCCCGACATGTCCCGGCCCTACTGCCTCGAATCGCTGGAAAAGATGCAAAAGATCGCCGCCGAGGAGAAAATTCGAGCGGTTCGTGGAATCTACGTGGCGGTCGCCGGTCCCAACCTGGAGACGAGGGCCGAATATCGAATGCTACGCTCTCTGGGGGCAGATGTGGTCGGAATGTCGACAATTCCCGAGGTGATCCTGGCAGCCCATGAAGGGATCCGGGCCTCGGCAATCTCGGTAGTTACTGACCTTTGCGATCCGGAAGACTTGAAGAAAGTGTCCGTCGAGGAGATCCTTGCAGTTGCCGCAGAAGCAGAACCAAGATTGACCCGCCTGATCGTGAAATTTTTGAACAGGTGAAACCTGGCCTCAACAGGCCCGGGAAGGAACAAACCGGATGACAGATCAATCTCACTTCATCGACTCATTCATGAACGAGGACAAGCCCTCCGATGAAGAGAAGTCCAAGAAGGCCAAGACTCCCTTCATGAGAGAGTTGATGGAGAAGCAACGCACTCTCTTCATCTCTGAAGAGGTCTCTCCGAAACTGACGAACAAGATCGTCCCTGCGCTGCTGTGGCTCGACTCCCAGTCAGATGATCCGATTCGTCTTTTCATCAACACACCGGGAGGATCCGCCGACGACGGATTCGCAATCCACGATGCCATCAAGTTCATCCACAGCCCTGTTCTGTGCATCACCAACGGATTGAACGCTTCCGCAGGAACAGTGATCCTGCTGGCGACTCCCAAGGAGAGAAGATTCTCTCTCCCCAACAGTCGCATCATGATTCACCAGCCTTCCAGTGGAGTGAGGGGTAAGGCCTCGGAGATCGAGGTCACCGCTGAAGAAATCATGAAACTGAGACGACGCTGCAACCAGTTGATCGCCGACGAGACCGGCAAGACCCTGGAAGAGGTCGAGAAGGACACCAACGGTGATTGCTGGATGTCTCCGCAGGATGCGCTCGAGTACGGACTGATCGGCAACATCCTGACCAGTCTCAAAGACCTGTAGAAGAAACGACTACCGTGAGTCACGATCAAGGAAACCCGATGAGCACCCAACAGGTGAACATCGGGTTTCTTCTTTCCGGTGGAGGTCGAAGTCTTGAGAACCTACACGAGGTTCTGGAGAGTTGCTCCAGCGCAGCCCGTATCAAGCTGGTGATCTCGAGCAAGAAGTCTGCCGGCGGACTCGACAGGGCGAGACGTCTGGAGATCCCCCACCAGGTTCATCGATGTCGTGAAGCTGGTTCATCTGAGCGGATCTTCGAGGAGCTGGACGCTGCCGGTTGCCACTATGCCCTGCTCGGTGGTTGGCTGCGTAAACTGCAGGTTCCGCAACGTTGGCTCGGACGGGTACTGAACATTCACCCCTCGCTGTTGCCGAAGCATGGCGGTAAAGGTTGCTACGGCGATCACGTCCACCGAGCGGTCCTGGAATCGGGGGAATCGGTCACCGGCTGTACCGTTCACTTCGTCGACGATGAGTATGACCATGGTGCAGTGATCCTCCAGCAGCAGGTACCGGTGCACACAGATGATACCGTCGACTCGCTGGCGGGCCGGGTCTTCGAGGCGGAGAAGAAGGTCTACCCCCGAGCACTGAATATGGTGCTATCGGGCGAGGTCACCTTTCAGGCGCACTAGCCGAGGCGAATCCGTCGAAACTTTCTCTTGCCCACCTGCAGGACCATTCCGTCGCGAATCTGCACATGACTGCCATGGTCCTGGAGTTTTTCTTCATCGATCCTGACGCCACCGCCCTCGATATTGCGACGTGCTTCATTGTTCCTGGCGGCAAGCCCAGAATCGACGATCAACTTCACGATCCAGATCTTACCGTCTTCAAGATCTGCCGGGGACACCTGGTACTCCTCGATCACCTCTGGCATCTCACGCTGGCTGAATACCCGGATGAAGTGAGCTTCCGCCTCCTTCGCCTGCGACTCGCCGTGGTAGAGGCGAACCAGGGTCGAGGCCAGCATTCCCTTCGCCTCACGAGGAGAGGCTGCCAGCGCCTCTTCGATCTCGTTCAGCGACAGATCGGTGGCGAGTGTGAAGTAATCCCTCATCTGCTCGTCGGGAATCGACATCGTCTTGCCGTAGATCTCCTCGGGAGGATCGCTGATTCCGATGGAATTCCCGTAGGTCTTGGACATCTTCATCGTTCCATCGGTTCCCACCAGCAGCGGGGTCGTCATGCAAACCTGAGGCTCGAGCCCCTCCTGTCGCATCAGATCCCTGCCCAGCAGAAGGTTGAAGGTCTGGTCGGTGCCCCCGACCTCGACATCCGCCTCGACCTGCACCGAATCCCACGCCTGCATCAGCGGGTAGATGAACTCGTGGACGCTGATGGGATGTCCGCCACTGAAACGCTTCTGGAAATCATCTCTCTCCAGCTGGCGAGCGACGGTGGTTCTTCCACACAGTGAGATCACGTCGAGAAAGGACATCTCACGAAACCAGTCGCCATTCCAGCGCAACTCAGTACGTTCCTGATCGAGAATTTTCCACGCTTGCTCCAGGTAATCCTGGGCGTTCTCGCGGCACTCGTCATGAGTGAGGGTAGGACGGGTCTTGTCCTTCCCCGAAGGATCACCGACGCAGGCGGTGTAATCTCCGATGATCAGCACTGCAGTATGACCGGCATCCTGAAACTGTCGCAGTTTCCTGAGTGGCACCGCATGACCGATGTGCAGCTGTGGGTTGGTGGGATCGACCCCCAGTTTGATACGCAGGGGGCGATCTTCGCTTCGCGATCGATTCCACTTCTTGGTCAGTTCTTCCACCGTATCGACGGTGACCACTCCGCGGATCGCTTCCTCGAAATCGGAATCGGAAGGGACCTGTTCTTCTGCACTCATCTTCCCCCGCAATCAGTCCTTTTTATCGTTCGTTTCCCCTCGAACCTGACGGGTCACTCCCCAGATCTTCCATGCTCTCGCAGATCTTTCCCGGATCAACCCCGTCACCTCTTCCAGCAGCATCACCAGATACCCGTCGAGGGCACCTCGATGGGAGCCGAGAGAGGCGAGCAGATCATCGACGATGGGATCTGCCGGATTTGACGGCGTCGACCCCTCATTACGTGCTTCTAGCCACAGATGAGTGGCGATCGCCATCCGCACCCGGTCCCCCTCCAGCAATGCTCGGCGCATTTCCCCGGCGGGATCCCGTTCCACTTCCTGGTATCCTCTGGGGGTCGCCAGACCCCTCTCTTCCACCCACGGCACCCCGCGCCTGACCTCTCCCTCGGGAGTGACCAGACGAATCGGCATCGTTGCCCCCGTCACCGACCACTGCTGCAAGATGGGAGTCGCTGAGGGAACCGAAAGTGGCAAGGTGATGGGAATTCCACGGCTACCACCCGCCTCCACCCGGAACCCGCTGTCGATCCGCAGGTTTCTCATATCCGTGCTCGATCGGCTGGTTCCATCTTCGTACACCTCTTTTACCACCCAGATCAGCTGGCCAAGAAGAGGATCCTCATCCGATTCTCCGAATTGAATCTCTTCCTTCGAGAGATTTTCCACCACCACCGAACCCTGCAGTAGAGCCAGTGGAAACTGGATCTCCTCCTCCTCAACGGGAGCGATTTCGAATCGAATCACCAGTGCGCTACGACTGAGATGTCTGCCGTGAGCTCGGCGACGCAACTTCCCCACCTCGAAGCGAAGAGGGAACTGTTCCGGTGCCAGCACCAGGATCGCCTCGCAGGTTTTCCAGGCCTTCTCGAACTGACCATTTCGATACGCAACTTCTGCCTCTTGAAAGCGGTGAGCGAGGAACTCGATCACCACATTCACCTTGGCAGCAGCGCCATCGGAATCGTCGTTGAGAGCAGTTACCTGCGGCTCTTGAGAGGCGGGAGTACGGGGGCTGGAAGGAGGTGAATCCTCGTCACCGACCGCAGCGACAGCTACGGTGGTGACGAGGACCCAGACCATTAGCCACCCGTGAAGGAGACCTCCGGTCTTCAGTCGTTCGTTGAAGAAAAAAGCAGGAAGCCTAGGACTCCTTGGATTCTTCTTCACCTTCTGGGGTTGCGTCATCATCTGCAGGTTCCTCCGCAGCGGGTTCCTCTGCAGCAGGCTCCTCTGCAGCGGGCTCCTCAGCAGCGGCATCCGCCGCTACCGGTTCCTCCACAGCAGAATCGTCCACGGCAGCAACTGGTTCCTCGGCGGAATCATCCTCAGCAGTGGCCGGCGCTTCGCTTTCCGCGCTGGCTTGCTGCTGTTCCCCATCCTCTTCAGCCTCTTCAGCGGCCTGATCGACGACTTCACCCAGATCGGGGATTTCATCGGGCAGGTTTTCCGGGACCGATCCAACCGCTGTGGGCGACTCACCCTCGGCGGCTTCTGCATAGAGCGCAGACAGCTGCGCACTCTCTTCTTCGGTGACCTCTTTGAGGCTGAGACCGATCTTACGATTCTCGTCGTCTACCTTGATCACCTTCACATCGACAACCTGGCCGATCTTCACCACCTCTTCGGGGGTCTCGACCTTTTCTTCTGCCAGTTCAGAGATGTGAAGAAGGCCTTCGAGGTCCTCGTCCATCTGAACAAAGGCTCCGAAGTTTGTCGTCTTCGTGATGGTTCCACGAATCACCGTTCCCACGACGTAGGTCTCGGGGATGAAACGGATCCACGGGTCTTCTTCCATCTGCTTGAGACCGAGAGCAATCCTCTTGCGCTCCTGATCGACCTCGAGAACGACGGCGTGAATCTCATCGCCCTTGTCGATCTTCTCCGATGGGTGAATGATCTTGCGGGTCCACGACATATCACTGACGTGAAGCAAGCCATCGATGCCATCCTCGAGTTCGATGAAGGCACCGTAGTTGGTGAGGTTCCGCACCTTGCCGCTGATGTAGTGTCCGACAGGGTACTTCTGCGCCACGACTTCCCAGGGATTCACCTCGATCTGCTTCATGCCGAGGCTGATCTCTTGCTTGTCCTTCTTGATCTCGAGCACCACGACGTCAACTTCTTGTCCAGCCTCGACCACTTCCTTGGGATTGGAGATGCGTCGGGTCCAGGACATCTCGGAGACGTGTACCAGTCCCTCGATTCCCTCTTCCAGTTCGATGAAGGCACCGTAGGAGAGGACATTGACAACCTTGCCGCTGATCTTCGATCCGATGGGGAAGCGCTCCTCGATATCGTCCCACGGACTCGGCTGGGTCTGCTTGAGACCGAGCGAGATCCGCTCGCGCTCCTTGTCGATCTTGAGCACCTTGACGTCGATCTCTTGCTCCACCTTGAGGATCTCGCTGGGGTGATTGATACGCCCCCACGACATGTCGGTGATGTGCAGCAATCCATCGATACCACCCAGATCCACGAAGGCTCCGAAGTCGGTGATGTTCTTGACGATACCCTGGCGAACCTGATCGAGCTCGATCTCGCCCATCAGACTCGACTTCATCTCGTCACGGCGTTCCTCGAGCAACTTACGGCGACTCACGACGATGTTCATGCGAGGTTCATCGATCTTGATGATCTTGCATTCGAGATCTCTTCCGACGAACTCGGAGACATCTCCGACCCGGCGGATGGCGATCTGGGAAGCGGGGAGGAAGACTGGCACGCCGATATCGATCAGCAAGCCACCCTTGATCTTTCTCATCACCCGTCCGCTGACGACATCACCTTCATTGTGGGTGTCGACAACCTGTTCCCAGCCCTTGATCCGATCTGCCTTCCGCTTGGAAAGCATGATCCTTCCGTCAAATTCGTCGACCTCCTCGATGAGGACATCGACCTTGTCTCCGACGGAGACTTCTGCTCCCTCGAAGTGATTGCGAGGAACTTCGCCCTCGGCCTTGTACCCCACATCGACGATGACCCAGTCGTCGCTGACGCTGACGATCTTACCGGCGATGATCTTGTCTTCTTCAAAGTCTCCAACGGAGTCGCGAAGGATCTCGTCGACATTCTCCAGGGAATTGCCTTCGAGGTATTCCTCCACTTTTTTCTCCAGGGTGTCTCCCCGGAGATCAAACTGCTTGAGCAGTTCTGGTCTGGCCATGAAAAGGCCTCTTCTTTCTGGTTTCGGACTGTGTGGAGCCCGGGCTCGACCATCGTGCCCGTCCACGGCTCTTCGCACTCGTCCTTGTTATCCGCATGGCGACAGATGACCATCATCTGCCCTCGTCATGCGGCTCAAAATTCTATCCATTTGCGACAGGTATGCCATCGCCGGATGACTCCGGTGCCAGCCGTACCATCGATTTCTTGAGGCGATCCAGTGCAGCCGAATCATCCTCGGCCTCGTCGAGAAACTCCAGCGGTTCCCCGAAACGGATCTCGGTGCCTGTCGGCCGGGGAAACCACTTGCCCCTGCCCAGTGCTCGATGGCTGCCTACTACCATGGCGGGTACCACCGGTACCTTTGCCATGCGAGCCAGCTTCAGCACGCCACCCTTGAACCTCTTCAACTTTCCATCACTACTGCGTGTCCCCTCCGGAAAAACCAGTACCCCACCTCCCTTTTCGAGGTGGTCGAGTACCGAACGGAATGCGGACAGTCCGACCCCTTCCCGCTCGAGGGGAAGAGCATTCATGCCACGCAGTGCAGCCCCGAAGGGAAATGGCCCGAACAGCGAACTGCGGGCCATGTACGCCAGGGGACGCTTCAGCGCGATCCCGGCCAGCACCGGATCCAGGAAGCTACAGTGGTTCACTGCCAGCAGGAAGCCCCCCTCGGCGGGGACCTTCTCGACACTGACACCCCTGTGGCGAAACAGGATCACGCACAGGACCCAGGCCACGCCACGGCTCAGGAAGTAGAACCAGTTGGCCCCCGGTTCCAAGACCGTGGGATCCTTTCCATGATCGCCGATATCACCTCCTCCAGTTCGAGTGAAGTCGAATCGACGGTCACCGCATCGTCCGCCGCCTTCAATGGCGACACTTCTCTTTCTTCATCCAGAGCATCCCTGCGGGCGACCTGCTCCTGGACCACCTCCAGCGGTAGTTCCTCTTCGAGCCGATCTCGCAGTTCCAGTTGCCGTCTCCGGGCCCGCTCTTCCACCGAGGCGGTCAAGAAAATCTTGACCGGCGCATCGGGGAACACCACCGTTCCCATGTCACGACCCTCGGCAAACACCGGAAGATCCGCAGGCAAACTGCGCTGCAACGGCAACACGGCGCTTCGCACCGCCGGATTGTTGGAGATGTGATGGATCTCCCCGGTCACCCGGGTCGAATCCAGGACATCCCCCGGATCCACGCCGTCGACCTCGACCCGAAACTTGTTCCGGTCGGGGACGATTTCCAGTCGATGCTCGTCGATCAGGGCACGAACCGCTTCCCGATCGGAAAGGTCGATTCCCTGCTCCAGTGCCAGCCAGGTCAGCACCCGGTAGACACGCCCGCTGGAGAACATCCGTCCTCCCAGCCGTGCGGCGAGTTGCCGGGCGACACTGCTCTTGCCACAGCCCGCGGGACCATCGAGGGTCACGATCTGCAGAACCAAGCGATCCTCCCGGGCATTGCCCCGTCGGCTGACCGTCGGCAGCTCCTGTGAAAATCACCGGGAAAACCGACAGGCGAGTCCAATAAACTAAGGATCCAGGGTGAGTTGTGCAAGTTCATCAGTGACTTCCGGAGGGCAAGAATCGCTCTTTTCTGGCGATTCACCCGCTTCCAGACTCCAGATCAATCCTCCCCACATCATCGCCAGCAACGGAAATGCACCCCACCCCGGTCCCGACAGGGCCAGCAGGGCACTGATCAGCAGCCAGTAGCCGTAGATCCGCTCGAGGGTGGTGGGCGCTCTCGCTCCCCCGGAGCAGCGATCCTTGGGGGTTCTCTCGAAGGAAACCCGGCGGCCGCTCCAGCCGCTCCACACCGCCCTCGACAGGTGCAGAGACAGTCCCAGCCCCAGCAGCATCAGTGCCACCACCTCCGCTCCCCGCCTCGCCAGCGGCGCCGTCGGGATTCCCCCGTAGAAGAGCGCCACCGACATCGATGCCAGCAGCAGGAATCCGATGTCGAGCCAGCTCCCGACCCCCCACCGCTGGATCAACGGATCGGTGCCGACCCGTGACTGGATCCACCACAACCAGGGACTGATCAGCGACAGTCCCACCAGTGCAGGAGCCACCATCGACCCGCCCAGCATCACCAGCTGATCGAGTCGATCGACGAGAGATCCGCGCGATTCCTGACGCAGACGACGATTCAAAACCTGGATGCCACCGACCACCCAGCGACGCTGCTGGGTGCGAAGTGCGCCGAAGGTGCTGGGCAGATCGGCGGGACACACCACATCGTCGATGTAGCGAAACTTCCACCCTCGATCCCACGCGCGCAGGGACAGTTCCACATCCTCGATGATGGTCTCACCGCTCCACCCTCCCGAGTCATCGATGGCGCGCCTGCGCCAGATGCCTGCGGTCCCGTTGAAGTTGAAGAAGCGACCACTCGCCGCCCGAACTCGATGTTCGATGTGAAAGTGACCGTCGAGCAGGCGAGCCTGAGCCCTGGTCAGCCACGAGTCCTCGCGGTTTCGGTGGCCCCAACGGGTCTGTACCATTCCCACCCGCGGATCGTCGAAGGCTTTGACCGTCCTCCTGAGGAAATCTGCAGGCACGGTAAAATCTGCGTCGAAGATCGCCACCAGCGGAGCATCACTGTGCCGGAGTCCCGCAGCCAGAGCACCGGCCTTGAATCCGCTGCGATCTCTGCGACACAGGTGCTCGATGTCAAATCCGCGCGCCCGGAGCCCATCGACCGCCTCGATGAGGAGTGGATCACCCTCGTCGCAACCGTCCTCCAGCAGCTGGATCTGCACGGCAGTGACGGGCCAGTCGAGATCTTGCAAGCTTGCCAGACAGCGCACCGCAACGACGCCATCTCGATACACCGGGATCTGGATCAGTACCCGGGGAGTGGCTTCCCCCGCCTCGAGAACCGGTGGCGCAGGGCGATCGACCAGCAGCTTCCACTGCCTCCACAGGATCCACCGGTGCAAACCGATCAATGAGATCCACAGGATCAGAATCAGATAGAGAAACTCGAGAGCCAGCACTGGCGATCACTCGACCAGCGGCTCGAGACGAACCGGGCCATCTCCGCCATACCCCCGTGCATCGATGTAGCGCTCGGTGAAGCCGAGAGAGCGTGCCACCGAATCGAAGCGCTGCCGCCACCGTCGATCGGTAACTGCCGCCAGTTCCAGCCGATCGATCTCCACCACCACACGATTCTCACCACAGCGAGCGCGATAGATGGAGAATCCCTCTCCGGCGAGCACCGCTTCCAGTGTCTCGATGCTTGCCAGCAGATCGGCATCCACTTCCGATCCAACCGGTACGCGACTGGCGAGACAGGGACGAGCAGGGCGATTCCAGCTGGGAAGCCCACGCAGTCTGGCCAGTTCTCGGACCTGCTCCTTGTCGATGCCGACGATCCGTAACGGACTCTCGACACCCCTTTCGCCCGAGGCCAGCATGCCCGGGCGATCTCCCGCATCGTCGGAAGCTTGCGCTCCATCGACGATGGTATGCCCCGCCAGTTTCGGGACCGAGATGATGACGTCGTAGAGTTCCGACTTGCAGTGGTAGCAACGATCCCCCGCATTGGCGACGTATCCGGGACGATCCAGTTCGGAAGTGTTGATCTCGAGGTGAGCGATCGCTGCCACCTGGGCCGATCGACGAGCCGCTTGTAACTCCTCGGTGGAGAGACTGGCAGAGACACCGGTGACTGCGATGGCATCGTCGCCAAGAACTTCGGCGGCGATGGAGGCGATGACCGCAGAATCGACCCCTCCGGAGAGGGCAACCACCACCGGACGGTGTTCCTGCAACCACTTCTCCAGTCGCTTCATCGTCTCCTCAGATGGGAGCTTGGAGGAGCAGTTCGCCATCGAACCGGAGGAGGTTCCCGCTGGAACCTCCTCCGGTCGATGTCCTCGACTAGATGTCGTAGTAGAGCGCAAACTCATAGGGGTGAGGACGCAGACGCAGCTGGTCCACTTCTCTCTCTCTCTTGTAATCGACCCAGGCACGCACCGCATCGGCAGTGAAGACATCTCCGGCCAGCAGGAACTCGTGATCCTTTTCCAGCTCGTTGAGGGCATCCTCGAGGGATGCGGGAGTGCTGGGAACATCCGCCAGCTGCTCTGCTGGAAGATCGTAGAGATCCTTGTCGAAGGGAAGTCCCGGATCGACCTTGTTCTTGATGCCATCGATCGCCGCCATCACCAGTGCTGAGAAGGCGAGGTAAGGATTGCAGGAAGGATCGGGGCAACGGAACTCGAAGCGTCGCGCGTTGGCATTGGTGTTCCCCACCGGGATGCGCACCGCAGCCGATCGATTGCGAGACGAGTACGCCAGACGGGTGGGAGCCTCGAAGCCGGGCACCAGTCGCTTGTACGAGTTGGTGGTCGGATTGGTCAGTGCTACCAGGGCGGGAGCGTGCTGGAGGATTCCACCGATGGCGTGCAATGCCATCTCGCTCATTCCCGCGTATCCGTCACCGGCAAACTGGTTGACACCATTCTTCCAGATGGAGAGGTGCATGTGCATGCCGCTGCCGTTGTCATTCCACACCGGCTTCGGCATGAAGGTGACCGTCTTGCCATTCTGGTGAGCGGTGTTCTTGACGATGTACTTGTAACTCATCAGCTGGTCCGCAGCGGCCAGCAGAGTGTTGTACTTGATGTCAATCTCCGCCTGACCGGCAGTGGCAACCTCGTGATGCTGGCACTCGATCTCGAGTCCACAGTCGATGAGATTCTTCATCATCTCGTTGCGGAGGTCGTTGAACTTGTCGGTCGGTGGGACCGGGAAGTATCCCTCCTTGTAACGAGGTTTGTAGCCGAGGTTCGGTCCCTCGTTGGTTCCGGTGTTCCAGCGTCCCTCGACACTGTCGAGGAAGTAGAAGCCGGAGTGCTCGTTCTGATCGAAGCGAATATCATCAAAGATGAAGAACTCCGCCTCAGGACCGATGTATGCCTCGTCTCCGATTCCGGAGGAGCGCAGGTACGCCTCCGCTTGACGAGCGATATTTCTCGGGTCTCGCGAATAGGATTCATGGGTGACCGGATCCTTGATATCGCAGATCAGAACCAGCGTCTTCATCTTGGGGAAGGGGTCGATCCAGGCGGTACTGGGGTCGGGAACCACGAGCATGTCGCTCTCCTGGATCCCCTTCCAGCCGCGCATACTCGATCCATCAAAGCCAAGACCATCCGTGAAGGTGCTCTCGTCGAGCCCACTCGCTGGAATCGTGAAATGCTGCCACAAGCCGGGGAAATCCATGAAACGGAAATCGACCGCCTCAACCCCCTTGTTCCGGACCAGTTCTAGGACCTCATTGACGGTCACTGCCACTCCCTTCACCGGCTTCTCGCTGCTGCCGGTCATCGCGCTTATCGCCTTTTGAACAAACTCCCAAATAGTACAACTACAATTCCGATCCCTCCGAATGACCCGACTCCCTGAAACACATCGAGATCAGATCGCTTCAGGACCACTCTCGCCAGTTCGCGTCCGCATCGCATCCGAGAGATTTCCAACATGAGTGGAAACCTCGAACCCATCGCTTTTCAATCCCTCCAGAACCTCCAGGGCAGGTCTGAGGAACTCCTCGTTCAATGCAACTTCGACACGCAGTGCATGCTGCTCCGACGACCCATCGTCGGCACCGCTCACCACTTCAACCTCGGCCACCGTGAATCGAACGATTCCCACGGTGGAGAATCTCCCGGTCAAGAGGTCCAGCGCATCGGACGGGATGATCGAAACAACCCAGTACAAAATGCACTCCTCTTTATTCCAGTTCCGGCTGACGCATCAGGAGAAGTTCGATTCCCTCTTCGACCGCCATGCCTTCGTGAACAATTCGGTACACCGTCTCGGAAATGGGCATCTCTACATCGAGTTTCTGCCGCAGGTGATGAACTGCCTTTGCAGTTGAAATCCCTTCGGCCACCTGATCCATCGAATCGAGAATTTCCTCGACAGATTCTCCGCCGCCGATCCTGCAGCCGACTGTTCGATTTCGAGAGTGCCCACTGCAACAGGTCACCACCAGATCCCCGATTCCGGAGAGTCCAGCGAAGGTCTCGCGCTTGCCCCCGAGGGTCGTGCCGAGACGCGAGATCTCGGCGGTGCCACGGGTGACCAGTGCTGCAACGGTGTTGTCGCCCAATCCTTGGCCGATTGCAATGCCACACCCCAAAGCCACCACATTCTTCAGGGCGCCGGCCCACTCGACACCGACCCGATCCTCGCTGCGGTAGATGCGGAAGGGAGGAGTCTTCAACGCCTGCTGGATCACCTCGCTACGGCTGCCTTCGGAGTCCGCCACCACCACCGCCGTGGGCAGATCCTGACACACCTCTTCCGCATGGCTCGGACCCGAAAGCACGGCGGCAACCCTGGTTACGCCACAGTGCTGATGAAGGATCTGCGACGGCAGCAGATCGCTGCCCAGTTCCAGCCCCTTCGAGGCGCTGACCCATATGGCGTCCCGGGCGAGGGCTGCGCCGGGCCCCTCCTTGTAACTGCGAATCTTCTGGGTGGGTACGGCGCAGATGATCAGGTCCGCCTCGGGGATCCGATCTCGATCCGCCACCACCACCGGAAACCCTTCTCCCAGGCACCCCTGGGGAAGCAGGTCATGCTCTCCCCGCGCCAGTTGATCGGCTCGATCTGCCCTGCGACACAGGATCGTCACCTCGTTGCCCGCCTGGCGAGCGACGTAGGCGAGTGCCGTTCCCCAGCTACCGGATCCTGCCACTACCACCTTCATCGGGAACCCTCCCTGCGAATCTTCAAGTACTCCTGGATGTTCGAGCGGTGACGCAGCGCCACCAGCACGCTCATCCCCATGAGGATTGCCCCGAAGGTGGCTGCCTCCGCCGGTGACACTTCCCTCCACAGCAGCGACAGAGCCGGCTCCCAGCCCACCATCAGGCCCAGTGACAGCAGCAGCCCCGTCACCGCGCCCACCACCGAGGAGATGCCGACGCTGCCGACCACCTTCAAGCCGATGAGCCAGCAAACCAGCAGCATCAAGGCGATCCACGGCTCCATCGCCAGCAGAACCCCCACCAGCGTCGCCACCCCCTTGCCTCCCCTCCCCTTGAGGAAGGGTGAGAAGCAGTGACCGACGACGGCAGCGGCCCCCACCAGGAACAACTGGGGGTGATTCATCGCCGATCCGAAACACAGCCCGGGAGCGGCTCCCTTGAGCAGATCGAAGAAGAGGCCGACAGCCCCGAAACCCTTGCCCGCCTCCCGTGCCAGATTGGTGGCGCCAGGATTTCGACTGCCCACCTGCAGCAGATCGATTCCACGGCTCTTGCCCACCAGCCAGGCGAAGGGGATCGATCCACACAGAAAGGAGATGAGGTAAGGGAGCAGTTCGAGGGGCAGCGGCTGCTGCATCGCTGCCAGCACCGTTACCCCCGGGGGTGGGAATTCCCGGAGTTGAAAGAGTTCGAGGAACGGCCCATACGGTCGTAACATCGACGAGTCCCCACCTGACCATGCACTCTGACGGCGCACTCCGAGAGCGATCGAGGCTCCCCGGCCAAGGGCGCAGTACACATCCGGATGGGGAGAGAAGCAACCCCCTTCGGCGGATCCACCATCGGTGGAGGCAGCACCGTCAGTCCCTTACTGTGGGCGGTGGCTACTTTTCAACGGGTGGAGGAGACCTCGTGGATCGATACCATCGCCAGCAGGTGATTCCTGATCACTCCCACCTCGATGGGATGTGGCAACGATTACGGGTACTGCTGGTCGGCTGCGGAGGCGTCGGCACCGTCGTGGCACAATCTCTGGTGCGCAGTGGCATCGGTACCCTCACCATCATCGATGGAGATCGAGTACGGGAGACTGACCTCCACCGCCAGTTGTTGTACCTTCCCGAGGACGCTCGCCGCGGCACCCCGAAATCGCAAGCGGCGTGCCACAACCTCCAGCACATCGGCGGCCGATCGAAGATCGCGGGAATCCCCGAGATGCTGACCCCTCGCAATGCGCAGGATCTGTTCCGTCAACATGACGTGGTGCTCGATGCCACCGACCACATCGTGGTGAGGTCCCTGATCGACCGCGTCGCCCTGCAAACCGGCACCGGCTGGATTCACTCGGGAGCCATCGCCGATCGCTGGGTTGCGGCCTCCTTCATGCCCCCCGGAACCCCCTGTTATCACTGCTGGGTACCGGAGGTACCGGCACCCGGTTCCATCGACAGCTGTGAAACCGCCGGAGTACTCCCCGTCGCCTGTCTCTCGGCAGCGGCTGCGGTGATCCGACTCCTCACCGAAGAACTCATCTCCACCGATCGCAGCACCACCCGGAGCACTTCTCGAAAGGTGATTCGCGGAAGCATCGGGGAAGCGGAGCGGGTCATCGAATTGAAGGCGGATCCCGGTTGCCCTCACTGTGGCGAGAACGCCAGCACTCACCTCTCCACCGGCAGCGGAGAGGAGCGTGTATACCTGAGGAGACTGTGCGGTTCCGGAACCATCGAGAGCTGGTTGAACATCGATCTCGATGAGATCGCTCGCCGCCTCGATCGAGCGGATACCGATACCCGCTGGAATCGAGGAACTACTTCGATTCGAGTGGAGGATCCCGCCGCCGAATTGAACTGCTACAGCGACGGCCGCTGCCTGATCACTGGATGCGAGAAAGAGGATCTATCGGCGGTTCGCATGGTGCTGGAGCGTCACCTGGGCAGTGACGCTCTACACACTTACTGAGTCGCTTTCGTCGCCGAAACTCGGATCAAGAGGGAGCGAGTCTCAGCTTGCGACGCTCGTCGCCGATGCGGTGGAAGAGGCTCTCTCGTGCGGCTTCCTTCTCCAGTTGTACCTGGAAAACCTTCTCACGATCCTTCTCGAGTTGCTCGAAGAGTCTCTTCGTTCTCTCGTAACGCTCCTCCACCAGTTTCAGAACCTCGCTGAACTTCGTCTGATGAAAGACGTCGTCAAAGAGGAACTGGTAGAAGGGTCGCAGCAACGGAGTGAAATCTTCAACCTCGATGGGATAGTTCTCGAGACAGATCAACTCACTCAGTGCCATCTTCAGATTACGCTCGGCACCCTCGAGCATCTCGCGGATGCGTCCGACGGTGGAATGCTTGAGCAGGTCGACCAGGTATCCCCGATCGATCCAGTCCTGTACCGAGTAGTGACTGCGAGCATCGAGTACGAAGGTGCGAGCCGACGCGAGGTAGTCCTTGGTTCGTCCCACATTCGCGAGGGCGTCATCCAGGTTGGTGAGGTCCTCGGTGAGAACGTTCCAGTCATTTTCCGTTTCCTCGAACTCGACGGAGATGGCGAGTACTGGCTCATTCCCCTTCAGTTCAAAACTGCTGAGAGCAGTTCGACGCTCCATGCGCAAGCCGTTGATTTTTTCGTGGAAGACGCGGAAGGTGCGCAGTCGCTCCGCAACATCTTCGATCTCTCCATCCAGTTCTTCCAGTTCGGTAATGATCTCGGGACGCATACCGATGGCGAGGAAGGAGTTACGCAACGGATCGAGGTCAAGTTTCTTGTCCTCGTCGACGATGCGCGCTGAGATCTCGGTGAACTTCATGCCGCACAGTCGATCTCCCGATCCAAAGTCCTGCACGGGAAACAGATCGAGCACCTGATTCAGGCGCTCTCGATGGGATCGCAGGAAGTGAAGCCTGGTGGCAAGACGCTGTTCCTTCTCGAGCTTGATCTGGCAATACCCCAGCTCCTTCTCGATCTTCTCCAGACGGCGAATTAAGGACAGGTCCTTGCGCATCGACATTCCTTCCCGCTAGTTCTTCTGCGACAAAAGCGATCGCTGAAAAACTTGACTCCTCTGACTTTCCGAACATGGCTGCAACGATCACGCTGATCTCTTGCATGACATGACATGACGCGGGAGGTCCCCCCCCACCACGTGTATCCAGTGCAACTCAAGTCCCCCGGAAATAGAGGGTTGGGACTTGCGGAGGCACCTGTGTCCTACCAAGATCAGATCGTACCACAAACCGCATCTAAATTGCACGGGTCCAGTTCTGGTATCCTTGAGACTGTCATGAAAGGGACACCCCATGCCACTTTCGATTCTGCTGTTCCTGTCCTTCATCCAGGGTATGGACGATCCGTCTCCGCAGACCACCGGGACCATCGCTGAAAGTCATGACACTTTCCCCTATCCCCACGGAGAGGCCTTGCGATGGGAGTGGATCTCCGCCGGCGCAGAGGTCGGCACCACCACGGTGAGATTTACACCGGAGCCATCGAAGCAGCAGGAGAAGGTCTCAGAATGGACCCTCTTCGGCGATCTGCAGTGGTCGGGCCCTGGCCGCAGGATGCAGGTAAAAGGACAAACCCGCTTCACTCTCGAATCAGGTCAGTTCCAGTACACGCGGCGCGATCGATTACTGCATGCCGCCGGTGTCGGTAGCCAGGAGAATCTGGTCGTGTGCCAGGTTCAACCGGATGAGAAGTCGGTGCGCATCGTCTCCCAGGTTCCTGAACAGGGCACACAGATCGATCGAGAGATCCCCTTCGACCGCAAATCGGTGGTACTGGAGAGCCAGTGCTTCGAGCACTGGCTGTTGATCGGATTACACCTCCCCGACCAGGAGCAGGTGAAGATCAAGGCGTTGATCCCGAGCGAATATCGGACCATCGATCTGACCATCTCGAAGGATCGGACCGAGACGGTCGGACAGGTGCAAACGACTCGCTGGAATGTCCAGTGCAGCGACTTCAAGGCGAAGATCTGGGTCAGCGAGAAGGGCACCATCGAGAGATACAGCCAGGGAGAGCTGGTGATCCAGCGTCGCTATCCTGACCCACCCACCGAGAAACAACCTGCCGGGAATCAGGGGCAGGGTAACTAGTTCGAGCGGTCCGTGACGGTCCCGCTGGCCCCTCAGGGCAGCCGCCCCTCAGCGCATCCGCCCCTCAG
>CAYPPQ010000012.1:39891-56878 GCA_964412635.1 uncultured Planctomycetia bacterium
CCGCCCCTCAGCGCATCCGCCCCTCAGGGGCGTAATTCCTCACGGATCGAGGAGATGTAGTTGCGGATCCTGGTCAGCATCTGCTTTCGCTCGGTGGCGGGTCCCCAGTCGACATTCGCCACGAAATCGTGCTTGTGTCGCGGCTTTCCCAGTTCCTCGTAGACGATGGTGCTCTCCAGACGACTGTACTTTTGCAACGTCTGAAAGAGCAGCAGGATGTTGCGAGAGGCCGCTGGATGTCTCTGCGGATAGGGGATGCTCTCCTCTTTCATCCACTGCTCCCAGTGCCCCGGTAACTGCTCGTCGATCAGCTTGCGCCATCGTTTGAAATCGAACGCTTTTCCGCGGCCGAGTCGATCGAGAACCGGCGCAAGGGGATGTTCGTACAGTTCATCGACACGCTCCGGATCGCGGAGCAGGGAAGCCCTCCGACCTCGAGCTGCGGCTCCCGCCACCAGCAACAGATCTCGGCTCGCTTCCGCTTCCGCCAGTGCGCCGGCGTACCAGCGGGTGATCTCTCGCTGCTGGGTACGAAACACCTGCGGATCATCGACCCACATCTGTCCCTCCCCGGTCCAGGTTCCACCCTCTGTGGCAGCGGGCCAGACCGTTGCCATCTGCTGACGAACTTCGTCCGACACCAGATTTGCATCCCACTCGATGCGGATCGAGAGTTGACCTGCGAACCAGGAGTCCTGTACCAGTGATCGTGTCCACAAGATGGAGGAGCGCTCGGTGGTCTCGTAACTGCCCTGCAGAACCCGATCCTTGTAATAGAGACGCACCAGCAGTCGCAACCCTGCGGACAATGGTGTCTCCCCACAGAGAATCCACTGAGCAGGCAACTGGTTCTGTTGCTCCCTCGCCAGTACCACCCACTTCAACGCCACCGGTTGCGGATCTCCACCCTGAGATTGCTGGAAGGTGCAGTCGAGGATCCAGGTACCTGCCGGAAGATCGATACGCTGCCGCTCCCCCGCTGTCCCGACCCAGTACAGGTCGGTGGATTGAACCTCCACCTCACCGCCTGCTCCCGTTCGCAACGGACCATCCACATCATCGATGGGCAAGACGGTCCCTGCCGGGAGTAACTCACCGGAGTAAGAGAGTGCTCGGATCTTCAGGATGCGGGGCAGTTCAGGGATGATGCGATCGACAGCGGCAGGAGTGACCGGATCGAGGGGTTCCACCTCCGGAACCGTCTCCGGCACCTCCGGCACAGCGGGCTCGACGATCTCTTCGCCTCGATCTTTCGGCACGCTGTCGAGATTGGTCGGAGCTGTCGGTTGTTGCATCAGGAACAACACGCCCCCGATGGGAAGCAGCATGATCAGCAACCACAGCGGTGGATGGATCCGATCCTTCATCTGTTTCCTCCACCCTCCTGGCGACTCCCCAGGTCGTCGAGAAACTGCTGGCAAAAGGATACCAGTTCAGGCCCCTCGGTAGGAGCCAGCAGGAAGGTCCACGAACCAACCCTTGCCAGGCGACTCCCGTCTTGCTGCAACGAACCGAAGTAAATGATGGTTTCCGGTTCATCTCCGGTGAGTCCGAACAGTTCCACCTTCAACTGGAAGCGGTCGCTGCGTGGCGCATCTTGCGCGGATGCGATCCAGGCCCTTGCCATCATCTGGGAGAATCGTCTCACCATCAGACGAACATCTGGCTGCGGGAGTTCCACCTGCTCGATGCCCTGGCACTTCCAGGTTTCCTGGGGACATACCAGCATCTGCGAGGTCATCGCCGAGGTGATGCGTAGCCGACGCAACTCTCCCGCCGGCAGAGCAGTCACCGTCAGATCCCGCAGGGTGAAGGGCGCTTCCATCAGCATCTCCAACCCTGCCACCTCGACCACCCCCAGTGACTCGCTCCTCGGGTTCCATGCGTATCGTGTCCCTTCGCTCCCATCCACCTGAGACCCGAAGACGATACGCTCGGGGATCTCACCCTCCGAGATGAGCGAGACCTGCAGGACCGGCTGATCGAATCCCCAGCGCTGCAGCGACGAACGATCGACCACTTGCCACCGATTCACCTTCAGTTGCCTCAGCTGTTCGACCCAGTCATCGACGAGGCTTGCGGAGGCGCGCACCGTTCTCTCTTCACCACCCCAGCGCAGCTGCCAACCGCCGGCAGGATCCGCCTGCAGATCTACCTTGCCATAGGCCCCCTTGCTCAGGGACAGGTGCTGGATACGTGGCCGCTCGATGCGAACCAGATATGGACTGACCAGCGTCTCGGCGCGGCGACTCACCAGATCTTCCGCCACCACACCGGCAGCAATCATCGGCGCACCTCTTCCAGAGCAACGCACTGCCACGGTGCCGGAGATCTTCGACTGGTGAGGCGACCCCACAGCCACCGTCTTGCTGGTTCCATCGTTGAGGCTCACCGACAGCAACGCTCGAGGAGGGTCGAGACCCAGTTCTTGTGGCCACGGTGGATCGATGTAATCGACGATGGCCCACTGTGCGATGTTCGACAACCAGCGCTCCACCACTTCGGGATTGGCATCGGCGACGAAGGGAGAGACCATTCGCCAGAATGCTCCTTCCCGAACCAGCTCGATCCTCTGCTGATCGGTACGTTCCAGTACCAGACGCTGAATCGTCGCCGGCGACGCTCCGCATACCGCATCGTCCCTCAACTCGTCGACTTCAAACTGTTGAAGCGCATCCCGAATCTCCACTGCGATCAACACCGGACGACCGTCGATGCGTGCGTACGCCCTCGGCAGCGATGGGTGGTCTCCTCCCAGTTCCAGACGGTAATCGCGGGAGGGTGTCTTCACCGTCACCACAGCAACTGCGGAGTCGAGACCTGTCACCGTCGAATCCTCGGGTCCCTCGCCCCTCACCTCGAGATCTCGAATCATCAGCAATAGATCCTCGATGGCTGCGTATCGTCCACGATCCTCGACCGGCTCGACCAGATCCCATCCGGTAGGCGACTTCTCGATGGAGATGCGTTCACTGCCCCTGACCATCTCGAGGCGGTCGACCGCACCGATGGCGAAGGAGAAGGGTCGCGCCTCGTCGGTGACGTAGTGAGGTCTGGCATCGCGAACCGCCCTGTAAGAAAGAGGGGTCAGCAAGGCGGCGATCACCAGCAGGATCAGGGTAGTACGCTGGCTCATCGATCCCTCCTTCGCACCCTGGCGAGGAACCAGCCGCCCAGCAGGGCGCACGCTGGCACCACCACCATCGAGGTCCAGAAGAAGGAGCGTCGTACAGGAGCATCGAGTTCTACCCGGTTCGAGATCGGCTCCCTGCCCGCTCCCGCCGGCAACAGGTCTCTGCCGCTGGCCCAGTCACAGCTGGCCAGGATCAGACGACGGGCATCGCCCCCCCAGTAGGCGGGGAGCGTCGAGTTCCAGTTGCCCAGCACCACCAGCCTGCCGTCCCCCACCTCGGAAGCGGCAGCGAGTAACTGCGGTGCAGGCAACTCGTCTCGGTCGCGCCGGGGAGTCACCGGATCCCGTTCCAACCAGGCGGAAGGGCCCGTTGCCATCAGGCCGACCGCCTGCCCTTGCACCTGCAGTACTCGACCTGGATTGAAGCGAGCGGAGAAGCGGCTGCGAGCAAGACTTCGAGTCACCGGATGGGTTGGATCGAGACGCTCCCCCAGCACCATGAAGGATGAGCGTGAGGTCTTGCCAGGCATCGCCGCAACCTGGGCGGCGAGTCCCGGTAGCACACGGATGCCGGCATCCTCCATCGTCGATTCCAGTCCAGTAGTGCCGGTGGCTGGCAACAATATGACAACACCACCTCCCCCTTCGAGGAATCGATCGACCTGCCGTCGGATCGATTCACCGACCGGATCATGTCCGCCCGTTCCTCCCCCGATCACCACCAGCAGGTCTGCGGAATCATCGATCTCACCCGGGCCCGACAGATCGACTGCGGAGATGCGAGAACCACGCTGGCGAAGATCTTCCACGAGTCTTACCAGCGAGACCTCTCTCATCGACTCGAGAGGAGGCTCTCCGTTCCCCTGGCTGATGCGGATCTCCGTGAAGCGATCGCTGACCACTTGCCGAAGCCCCGCTTCCACCGCTTCCCGCACCCGATCGATCTCGATGCGAGCCATCTGCTCCGGCTCGAGAGGAGATGGTTCGCGAATGATGGCGAGATCTTCCACATCGAGTGTCAGGTGATGATCTCCGCAGAACAGATGAACCTGGTTCACTGCATCGGCCTCGAGCTGGCGAGAGGCTCGTATCAACTCCCAGCGATCCGCCTGTCGATTGACATCGACCTGGACAGGTGGCGAGATCGCATCGGCAGCGGATCGGCTCAGTTCGTCGAGCCAGCGGATCGCCTGGAACAGCACCCTTGCACGAATCCGACCTCCCGCATCGGGTTGCAGATCGAGGGGAACCAGCACATCTACCGATCGAGGCAAGGCATCCAGCAACTCCTGATCGGCAGCGGTCACCGTCAGCAATCCATCCTCACTCCAGTCGGAGCGAACCGTGTCGTGGAAGGACCAGACATTGATGACCCACACGATCCACAGCATCAGCAGGATCTGTACCGTCACCTGAATCCTCACCCTACGCCGTCGGGAGGCGATGAAATCGGTCACCAGCGCCTCCTTTCCAGCACCTTGATGGAGAGGAACAACATCAGGATGGTGAAGGATCCCCACCAGATCGGTATCCGTAAATCGACGATCCCTCGAGACATCTCATCGGAAAGGTGATGGACCGCGCTGAAGTGATCGATCCAGCGCAGTTCAAGATCCCCTGGCTGGAACAGAAAGCGTAAGAAATGGACCATGAACAGGACCAGATTGATGGCGATTGCCAGGCCTGCGGCTGCGATGGGATGCGAGGTCAGGGTCGAGGCGAGAACTCCAGCGGAACAGAAGCCTGCACCGATCAATGCGACCCCTGCATGGGCGGAGAGCAGTACTCCGACGTCCACCTCGCCCACCGTCGATAGCAATCCCCACAGCGGCAACAAACAACTCCACAGGAACAGGAAGAAGATCCATGTAGAAAACCACTTGCCACTGATCACCACCGTATCGGAGATCCCGGTGGTCAGCAGAAGTTCCAGTGCACCGCTCCTGCGCTCCTCGGCGACGGTGCGCATCGACAACAGTGGTGGCAACAGCAGGAGCATGAACCAGGAGACCAACCCACCGTAGACGGCAGCCACCAGCTGACGAAGATCTCCATCGACCGAGATCAGCGCGAGATGGAAAGAGACCCCCATCACCAGCACGAAGACGAAGACGATGGTCCACGCCACCGGCGACACGAACAACGACAGCAGTTCTCTCCTGACGACTGCGCTGAAGGAGGACATCACTGATCCTCCGCTCGAGTCAATTGCAGGAACAACGATTCCAGGGTGGCAGGAATCCCGTGCAGGTCGTGGATGATCCACCGTTGCTGCAGGGCCAGTTCCCCCAGTGCATGGCGAACGTCCCGGTCGCCACGGATCAGCCAGCCATCTCCGTCGATGGCCACCTCCGTGACACCCTCAACCGATGCCAGCTGAGCGGCGACTTCCGGCCCAGTTGAATTGACCTCGATGCGAATTGATCCGGCACTTTCGAGACGCTTCGTCCACGCGTTCCGATCTTCATCGAGGCGGATCTTACCGTCTGCAATGACGCAGACCCGGTCGCAGATCTGCTCCACCTCTCCCAGGACATGACTCGACAGGATGATCGTGTGTTGGCCGCGCAACCTGTCGATCAGTTCTCGAAAGAGCGTCACCTGTCGTGGATCGAGACCCCGTGTCGGTTCATCGAGGAGCAGCACCGGGGGATCCCCCAGCAGAGCATCGGCGAGACCGATCCGCTGCCGGTACCCCTGAGAGAGCGTGCCGAGCCCACGCCTGGCCGAGTCGGCGGCATCGACCTCGGTGAGAACTCGCTCCACCTCGCTTGCGATGCGTTGTGCGGCGATTCCCTTGAGGCGCGCTCGAGCGGTGAGGAACTCACCGACTCTCAGTTCGGAAGGAAGCGGCAACTGTTCCAGCAACGACCCGACCTTGCGGGCCGCTGCCCGGGGATCTCGCAGCAGGTCGACTCCCGCCACCGAGATACCAGTAGTGCCTGGGTCGGGAAGGAGCCAGCTGGTCAGGACCCGCAGGGTGGTGGTCTTGCCGGCACCGTTGGGACCGAGGAAACCGGTCACCGATCCGCTCGGCACCTGGAAGCTGATGGCATCCAGAGCCTTGCGGCTACCAAAACTTCGGGAGAGAGATTCAACCTCGATCATCGCTGGCGAAGAACTCCTGTGGGGACCAAGACCGGAACGGCCGGAAGCGGACAGGATAACAGGAAATTCACGAAAGAGGGCACCACCTCGTCAGATCGCAGCTGAATTTCGAGGGGCTAGTACTGGCGTCGTTTCCTCGAGGAGGGGATCCCCTCCGCTTCCCGGTACTTGGTCACCGTTCGACGGGAGATGCGGACCCCCTTCTCCGCCAGCTTGGTGACGATCTGGGCATCGCTGAGGGGTTTGCGAGGATCTTCCTTCTCCACCAGCTCCTGGATGCGGGAGATGACACCCCCTCGCGACTCCTGGGAGCCGTCGTCGCGCACCGTTCCACTGGTGAACAGGCTGCGAAGTTCCCGGACCATGCCAGGCGCCTGAAACCACTTGCCGGCGATGGCTCGACTCACCGTCGAGACATTGACACCCACCGCATCCGCGACATCTTGCATCCGCAACGGTTGCAGGAATCGATCTCCATCGCGGAAGTACTTCTCCTGCCGCTGCACGAGTTCCTCGGCAACCCGTAGCAGCGTCGAACTTCGTTGCTGGACCGCCCCCATCAACCACTCTGCATTCTCGATACGCTTCTTGAGGTACTTGCGAAGTTCAGGATCCTTTTTCGCCTGCTTCAACAGATCCCTGTAATGGGGAGAGATCCTCAGGCGAGGCACCGCGGCAGAGTTGACCTCGACCACCAGCTTGCCGTCCGGATCCTCTTCGATGACCACATCGGGAACGACTCGTGCGTTGTTCTCCTGACGAAATGGTCGACCGGGAACCGGCTCCAGGGATCGAACCACATCGACCGCCAGCTTCACCTCTTCCAGTGGATATCCGGTGGCTCGTGCGATGTGTGGAAGGCGATTCTTTGCCAGATCTTCCAGATGATTGCGAACGATCATCTTCTCGAGAAGGTTTTCACCCGGATCCCGATCGAGCTGGATACACAGGCAATCGATCAGATCCGCTGCACCGACCCCACATGGATCCAGCGTCTGAACCTGCTCCAACGCAGCATTGAGCTCGGAGAGGGACACGTTTTTGTCGGCGAGCCTGGGATCGATTCCATCTCTCTGACCACTGATGATGATCGCTTCGAAGACATCCTTCAGCCCGTGCATCAACCACCCTCGGTCATCCAGGTTGTAGATGATCTCCTCGCAAAGAGCCCGCTGGCGTGCGTCGACGCCGCTTCTCAGCCCCAGTTGCTGGAACAGGTGCTCGTACAACGTCGCTGGCCTGTCGGCAGTGTTCTCGATCAACTCGAATCTGTCGTCATCATCGCCGGCAGCGGTCTTGCGAACCGGAGAAGACTCCGACCAGAAGTCCGCGGCTTGCAACTCCTGTAACTGATCGTAGCGTTCGGAGAGATCGGAGATCTCCTGCTGGCCAGCAGCATCATCCGCCCCCCCTTCGGAGAAGAGGTCAGCGCTCGTATTGTGCTCCGCAGCGGCCGAGTCAGAGCTGCTCGCGGCGGCATCGTCGCGCTCCAGCGCGACGTTCTCCTCCAGTTCCCCGGCGATCTTCTCATCCAGCTGCTGCTGATTGAGGGCGAGAATCTCCATCGACTGGATCATCTGGGGCGACAGGATCTGCTTCTGCGTCTGTTGCTGGAACAGGCCGGCATTCAACTTCATCGAGTCGCTCCCTGCCACACCGGGTGATTGAAGGACGATCGGAGGTGATTCGATCGTGTCGTCGAGATACCAACGAGAGAACAGATCCCGTAGTTACCTCAAATTTGGGCCACAAATTTGCAATAAACCCCTTGAGAGACACCTGGATCCACTTTTGAACCACAAGTCGTTACCCTCAAGTAACCTATAGCAATTACTGATGGTACGGCATTGTTTCTGCAGGTCAAGAGCAGCACAACTCGTCAGGAGGGTGAGGAGGTTTTTTCAGGCATTTTCGGTAAAATAGTCAGGATCAGGAGCAGCAGCCACCCACCGATGACCCACGGCGAAGAAGTCGCTAGCCACGGTCCAGTCGGGGTCGGGCCCACCCCCATCCGCAGTTGCAAGATGGCAGGTTCAGCCGTCGATATCGTCACTTGCCGCGCACAATCGGACCAGTCACCCCAGCCCCCCTCTCGCCAGCGCCGGGTCGCCTGTAGCGAGCGGCCGTTGCGACCTCCCGGATCGATGGCGGCACTGATCCCGCCGTTGACACTACGCAGCCACGGGATCCCCCACTCGATCGACCTCGATCTCTGCAGTTGCAGGTGCTGCGCCGGCTCCAGCCAATCGCCGTACCAGCCGTCCTCGGTGATGTTGATGTGCCACCTCGCTCCCCCTTCGACCAGATCTCGGATGGGGCCGGCGAGGATGCCCTCGTAGCAGATGGTCACTCCCAGTGGTGGCCCTCCATCCTTGCCCTGGATGATGATCGGCTCCTCTCCGGCAATCATGTCGACCAGCGGGATCTCGATCCCCAGTCCCTCGATGATGCCTCGAAATGGAATCCGCTCGCCGAAGGGAACCAGGTCTCTCTTCCTGCCGATGGTCATCTTGTGAAGGAGCGGGACACCCCCCCCCTCCGGTGATTCGGTCTCGAGGTAGGCGACCGCATTGGCGACCCCCTCCTCGCTGACCAGCGAGAATCCCACCACCAGGTCGCACTTCAACCACGGTTGGAAGTAACTTCGGATCCACTTCTCGGTCCACAGTCCCGGCAAGATCCCCTCCGGCAAGATGACCAGGGGAACTGCGGTGCCCGCCCCATCGACCTCATCCAACTCACTGGCACGTTCGATCAGCATGCGCAGGAGCGCCAGCTGTCGGTCGCTGGAGTCACCGCCGTGACGCATCTCCAGCGCTATCGACGGATGCACCAGCGATACGATTCTCGATTGCGCCGCGGAATCGGAGGGCTGTGGTGGCGGCAAGGGGATCCACGTCATCACCATCCACAGTAGCAGCGGGATCCACCGCCACGGTAACTGCGAGTAGTGGAAGCGCGCTGGCGAGCGATCCGCTGGCCAACGATGCGAGGCGGCAAGAAAGACCAGCAACACCATCAGCAGGGAAGACCCCTCCACACCGAAGGTACTGAGGAACCACCAACCTACCGTCGGGGACTGGCTGGCCAGGGCACTGCCCAGCGTCCACGGGAAGATTCTCGGCCAGCAACACTCGAGCATTCCGATGCACAGCATCGCCCACAGCCAGTACCTCGGTCCCTGGCGCGGGCCGATGGTGAGACACGCTCCGACCAGTCCCCAGCCGAGGGCAGCGATGGGACACCACACCGCGAACGCCACCAGCCCGGCGGTGGCCGCCTGCCACGAGTCCACCTCGCCGAGCACAAAGATGCCGGTGTATCGTTCGACCGCAGTGCCGAGCCAGCAGAAGCACAGCCCCTCCGCCACCACCCCGTAGATCCAGCCGATCTTCAGGGCACGACGCCACGGAATCCCCTCGACCGCTCGGGCCAGACACCAGATCGACAGGGGCAGCAGGGCGGCCCACCCCCACGGGTCGTACGCCAGGGGTACACAGACCCCACCGGCGACCGCCAGGCGAATCCGCCGGCGACCTGCGTCAGGCACTTCTCCCTCGCAACTGTGTGCAGATCCTGTCACCCTGGGGTCTCCCTTCCCTGCCGTACAGGGGATCGTGCCTCCCCCGGATGGGAGAGTCCAGCCCGTCTCCCCCGGTATGAACTCCTTTTTCGCTTCCCTTGTCAGAACTCTTTCAATCCCCTACACTTCAAGGTTCCTGAAGCCCCCCCCCGGAGGAGGACTCCGGAAGGGTGGTGTCCAGGCTGACAGGTGAGCGAGTTCCGGAGATATCCGGAGGCTACCTGTCGCACAGTCGTGCCCACAGGGCAAAGAGAAAGAGAGCCGGTTTGATTCGCGTCACGCTCCGAAGCGGGGAAACCCCGGAAAAACTTCTGCAACGATTCAAGAGAACCGTGGCCAAGGAAGGTCTCCTCAAGGAGATCAAGAAGCGGAGTTTCTACGAGAAACCCTCCGAGGCGAAGCGCCGCAAGCAGCGGGAGTTCGAGAAGTTGATGCGCAAGAAGGATCGCCGGCAGGATATGAAGGATTCGCGTCGCAAATTGCGTAGACGTTAGGCCCTCAAACAGATCAAAGGATCGGGCCGGTCGCCCCTCGGGCGACCGGCCCGTTTTCTTGGGAAGGAAGCGCGTTGGCATCCACTGGAATGTGGCTCGTCGGTGCTCGAGGTGGAGTTTCCACCACTGTCGCTTCCGGCCTCGCTGGAATCCAGCAGGGACTCGAGCCAAGTACCGGCTTGCTCACCGAGACCGATCTCTTCAAAGGATGCGATCTTCCATCGCTACAGCAAATCGTCCTCGGTGGACACGAGATCCGCCAAGGATCCCTCATCGACAGTGCTCGCGCCATCCGTGCCGACAGCGGCAGCATCCACAGCCACCTCATCGATTCCATCTCTGACCAGTTGCAGGAAATCGATGCCCGAATTCAACCGGGTGTATTGCTCAACGCAGGCGATGCGATCCTCTCCCTTGAAGGTCTGGATCCTGAATGCATCGAGACCGATCCGGCGGTGGCGGTCGATCGCATCGAGCGCGACCTTCGCCACTTCATCGAAGAAGAGCAGCTTCAGGGGCTGGTCGTGGTCATCCTCTCTTCCACGGAGGGCGCCCTGAAGGCGCACCCCTGTCACGATTCTGCCGAGGCACTGCTCGAGGAACTCGCTTCGGGGCGTTGTGATGCATTTCGCTCCAGTACCCTGTACGCCATCGCCGCGGCACGGGTCGGAGCATCTCTCGTCAACTTCACACCATCTCCTGGAACACTTCTTCCGGCGACCTGCCAGTTGCTCGAACAAAATGGCTGCGCCTATGCAGGAAGTGACGGCAAGACGGGGGAAACCCTGGTCAAGTCGGCGCTGGCACCGATGTTCTCCCAGCGCGCCCTCAAGGTACTGTCGTGGCAAGGCTACAACATGCTCGGAGATCGAGATGGTGAGATCCTTGCCCACGAGGAGAATCGACAGACCAAGATCGATTCAAAGGGTGAACTGATCGAGAAGATCCTGGGACCGGATGTCCATCACCAGGTCTCCATCGATTACGTGCCGAGCCTCGGGGACAACAAGACCGCCTGGGATCTGATTCACTTCGAGGGATTTCTCGGACACCGGATGTCGATGCAGTTCACCTGGCAAGGATGTGACGCGATTCTCGCCGCTCCGCTGGTGATCGACCTGGCACGACTGCTCGAATCGGCGAGAAGAAGTGGAGATTCGGGACTTCAGCAGCAGTGCAGCCTCTTCTTCAAGAGTCCACTTCAATGCGATCAGCACGACCTCTCTTCGCAGTACCGTACCCTCGTGGAATACGTCCAGCGACGCTCCCAGCGCCAGTAAGCCGTTGCTGCCAGCGGAGTTTGCCCCTCGTTGCCGGCGCTCACCTCCCCGAAAATAGTGCTCCTCAACCCCCGAATGGCACCCGCCTCACCGTCTCCATCGCCCGCAAGATCAAAAAAAGAGGCGCATCTGGTAGAGGATACCAGCTGCGCCTCATGGGCTCTGAAAGGTGGGATTCAAGAAAACAATGTAAGCGCATTGGCGTACTTTGTCAACTCTCAAGGAGGTGACTCCCGCCCAGGATCAGCAGGGACGAACCGGGATCCAGGCTTTCGATCTGTTCCCCAGCATGCCTGGGGTCGATCGGGACCCTTCTCCCGGAACCCGATCTTTCAGGCTCCCTACCTTGCTTACATACAGACAAACGCCACAAACAGACCCCTGGTTCCAGAAGTTCATCTATTTTTCAGGGAATGGTGTGGGGCGGGTCGTCTCACCCCCGCGGGGGGTGGAAAGAGCAACGGATCAGGAGTTCGATCCAGGCTCCTTCTTGCCAGGAGCAGGCAACGGAATCCCGTAGAAGGCCACGGCATCCTGCAGGAACAGGCGTAACTCTGCTGGAAGCAGGATTCGCTCGAGGCGCTCCACTTCACGGCCGCCGTCGAAGAGGACCAGGGTGGGAACGGTTCGCAGAGAGTACTGGCGCAGTATATCGATCTCCTGAAGGGGGACATCGACGGTGGCAAACTGGACCTGCTGTCCGAAGTCGGGGGAGATCAATGCCAGGCTCCGCTGGGTAAAGGAGCAGGCTGAAACGAGAGGGGTGCCGAAGTGGACCAGGGACAATCCATCACTGCGATCGAGATGTTCTTCCAGTTCTTCGATCTCCAGAAACAGAAACTGCCCCATGATTCCCCTTTCTTACTTCCGCCTCGCTCGATTAATTCGAACGGTTTTCAGGCATGACATACATACTAT
Organism: uncultured Planctomycetia bacterium; assembly: GCA_964412635.1. GTDB lineage: Bacteria > Planctomycetota > UBA8108 > UBA1146 > UBA1146 > QNYK01. Next base: position 52,408 of record CAYPPQ010000012.1, read on the forward strand.
CATTCAGCCGATATCCTCTCTCAATCTGCCCGCTTCCGGCGACAACTGTGGCATGAAAGGATGGGTCCGACAGGTGAGGGATGCGGTGTTGATTGCCGGAAACGATATCCCTGTATAGTATCCACCCGGTATTTGGTTCCGTCTTGGGATCCCAGACTACACTTTTCATCGCTTTTTCCTGGAAGGTAACTGGAAATGGTATTTGACAAGCAACAGGTGATCGCCGCAGTGAATCAGAAGTTAGAAGCGATTGCGCTACCTGGAACCAACAACAGCATCGTCAAGGCGGGAGTGATCCAGAGGGTCATTGCACATGAGGGAGAGGTCACACTCATCCTCCAGTTCCCCACCGGACTCACCACCCAGGAGAGTTCGATTCGTGATCAGATCGAAGATGAGGTACGCAAGCTCGACGGAGTCGACAAGGTGACCTTGCTCGATCGTGGCCCCACACCATCTCCATCTCAGGAAAATGCCGCACCGGGACAGAACACATCCGCAGTGGGAGCTCAGGATATTCCCGGTGTGAAGCACATCCTGGCAGTGGCCAGCGGCAAAGGTGGCGTCGGAAAATCGACTGTCGCCGTGAACCTTGCACTGGCGCTTGCTGCCAAGGGCTTCACCACCGGATTGCTCGATGCGGATGTCTACGGCCCATCGACTCCGAAGATGCTGGGAACCGAAGACGCTCGCCCCCGGGCCACCGAAAAGGAAACCATCGTTCCCATCGAAAAACATGGATTGAAAACGATGTCGATCGGATACCTCCTCGAGGAGGACTCTCCGGTGATCTGGCGCGGACCGATGGTGACCGGGTTACTGAGGCAGTTCCTGTTCCAGGTGGAATGGGGTGAGCTCGACTACCTGGTCCTCGACCTTCCCCCCGGAACCGGGGATGCACAGTTGACCCTGGTACAGTCGATCTCCCTCGCCGGCGGAGTCATCGTGACGACTCCCCAGGATGTCGCTTTGCTCGACGTGCAGAGGGGAATCCAGATGTTCCAGAGGACCGGAGTGCCGATCCTGGGAATCGTCGAGAACATGAGTGGCTTCGAGTGTTCATCCTGTGGTCATGTCACCGAAATCTTCCGGGGAGGTGGCGGTGAGTCTGCAGCACGACGCTACGAGGTCCCGTTCCTCGGCAAGATCCCCCTCGAACCGGCAACCGCTCTCAGCGGAGATGGCGGTACACCGGTGATGCTGACCGATCCTGACGGATCTCTCGCCACTGTGATGTCGGGAGCGTGTGATCAGATCTGTGAAATGATCACCTGACGGCAAGGCCAGCCAGCGTCACCGAAACCAGCGTCACCGAAACCAGAGTCACCGAAACCAGAGTCACCGAAACCAGCGTCTTGCCGCTTCGATCACCTGCTGCGGCTCGATACGGGTCATGCACTCGTGATGACCGAGTGGGCAGGTCTTCTGCTGACAGGGACTGCAATCCACATCTTCTCGGCGCAGTACGGTGGTGATCTCGAGAAAAGCATCGGTGTAGTCGGGACTGGTCGGTCCCATCAGAACCACCTGAGGGGTTCCCATCCCGGCAGCGATGTGGCGAGGGCCTGTATCTCCGGTGATCAACAGATCGAGGTGCCCTACCAGCGACTTGAGCTGGTCGAGGGGCCACAGATCCTCCGATAGATCGACCACCTCGCCACCGATCTGCTGGCGTAGATCTGTTGCCAGGGCCTCCTCGCCGGGGCCACACGTCACGACGATGCCGCAACCGTCTTCCTCACGCAGTGTCCTGGCCACCAGTGCCATCCTGTCGAGAGGCCAGATCTTGGATGGACCGAACGCCGCTCCCGGATGGAAACCGACCCACCGTCGATCCGATCCGATGGAGAGTGCAGCCATCCTCGCCCGGGCAGATTCCATCACCTCGGGGCCAACCGCCAGACGGGACCCCTGGCCATCTCCCGAGGCGCCGAGCGGAGCCACCGCCTCCAGATATTCATGATGCATCGGCACCGCACGACGTCCCTCGGGAAGCGGATGGGCACGGAGAGCATCGGTGAGTAACCAGCCCCGCGTCTGCCGGGAAAATCCGATCCGTCGTGGGACTCCCGCTCGCCAGGTTTCCCAGGCGGTCCGGAAGGAATGGGGAAGGATCACTGCCACGTCGGCATCGAACTGACGGATCGTGGTGATGTTTTGCTGGATACTGGCAGAACCTGCCCCCGCATCGAGCCACTCATCGAAGAGATCTGCATCGTCAAGAAGAGCAGCGAGGTGATTTCGTCCCATCGCTGCAATGGTGCAGTTCGGGAAACTCTTTCTCACACCTCGTAACGCCGGAGTCGCCATCACCGCATCGCCAACCCATGTCGGCATCCGGATCAGGATCCGTTGTGGGTCCGGCAATGCTCAATCCTTCTTCAGGTGTTGAAACTTCTTCTTCTCACTGGCCCAGCGATATGCGTGCTCGGCGGAGATGGAGCCTCTCTTGTAGGCAGCCATGATGGAGTCATCCATCAACTGCATCCCCTTTCCTCTACCCCCTTCGATCAGGGAGACGATCTTGTGGACCGCTCCCTCACGGATGATGTTGGGCAACGAACCGTCGTAGAAGAGCAACTCGTTGACGGCGACCCGACCCTTTCCATCCTTCTGCGGAATCAACAGCTGAGCGATGATCCCTTTCAAGGAGGAAGACAGCATCGTCCGCACCTGGTTCTGTTGGTCCTCGGGGAACACATCGATGATCCGGTCAATCGTCTTGGCGGCACTGTTGGTGTGCAGGGTAGCAAATACCAGATAGCCCATCTCGGCTGCGGTGATGGCGAGGCCAATCGTCTCGAGATCTCGCAACTCACCGACCAGGATCACATCCGGATCCTGTCGACTCACCGAGCGCAAGGCCTTGGCGAAGCTCTCGGTATCGATCCCCACCTCTCGCTGAGTGATCTGACAGCTCTTGTTCTGGTGAACAAACTCGATCGGTTCCTCGATGGTGACGATGTGACGCGATTGATTCCTGTTGATGTAATCGATCAACGCTGCCAGCGTCGTCGACTTACCGCTTCCGGTGGGACCGGTGCACAGCACCAGCCCGTTGCGCAGCTTGCAGAAGTCCTCGATGTGGGTCGGAACTCCCAGCGACTCCACCGGCTTGATCTCCTCCGGAATGATCCTGAAGACACCGGACATACCATGTTGCTGGCGGAAGAAACTGCAGCGAAAACGAGCCACACCCGGAATCGCGTAGGCCCAGTCGAGATCCTTCTTCTCATCGAAGATCTTTCTGCGCTTCTCATCGAGAGATGGGAGCAACAGATCCTCGACCTGCTTGTTGGAGAGGGCTTCCTTCGACACCGCACGCAGGTGCCCGTGGACCCGAATCTTGGGAGGCATACCAGAACTGATATGCAGGTCGGAGCCATCCACTTCACGAATCTTGCAGAGTAATTTTTCAAGCTGATCAACGCTCATGTCGTCTCCTAACCCTGCATGGAGGAGGGATCCTCCGCGTGGAACTTGGCGGTCTCCAGGGTCACAATACCCTTGCGGAGAAGAGCTCGAATCGAATCGTCCATCGTGATCATCCCCTGCTTCCTGCCCGTCTGAAGCACGGAGGCTAGCTGGAAGGTCTTGCCCTCGCGGATCAAGTTACCCACCGCAGCGGTGGAGAACATGATCTCGAGTGCAGGCTCGACCCCGGTTCCATCCGCCCGGGGAAGTAACTGCTGGGAGATCACTCCTCGCATCGACTCCGAGACCATTGCTCGGATCTGTTCCTGCTCACGGGGAGGGAACACGTCGATCAATCGATCGATGGAGCGAATCGCATTGGTCGTGTGCAATGTCGCGAGGACCAGGTGCCCCGTCTCGGCAGCAGTGATCGCCATCGAGATGGTGTCTACATCTCGCATCTCTCCCACCATGATGACATCGGGATCGGCTCGCATCGCCGATCTCAACGCCGAGTAGTTGGTCTCGGTATGGTGACTCACGTGTCGCTGATTGATGTTGCAGCCAGCGGGCTTGAAGATGTACTCGATGGGATCCTCGACGGTGAAGATGTGATCGTTTCGTTGCTGATTGATACGATCGACGATGGCCGCGAGAGTCGCCGACTTTCCACACCCTGCAGGACCGGTGACCAGTACGATGCCCTGGTTGTACTGGGTGAACTGCCCGAGTATCTCCGGCAGATGCAGATCCTCGAACGATGGAACCTCTTCGGGGATGATGCGGAACACCGCCTCGAAACCTTTGCGTTGCTTGAAGCAGTTGGTTCGGTAACGACCCCTGGAGCCATCTTCGAGGCAATAATCCAGGTCGAGGTGTTCTTCCAGTTCCTTCCACTGGTCCTCATCGAGCAGTTGTTTGATGGTGCTGGCAGTGTCCTCCGCCTTGAGAGTCGGGTGCTTCCAGCGGATGAGGTGACCGTGCAAACGAACCAGCGGTGGAGAATCGACCTGGAAGTGAAAGTTCACGTTAGAGGCCGGGTCAAACCTGAATCAGT
>CAYPPQ010000013.1:0-27357 GCA_964412635.1 uncultured Planctomycetia bacterium
CAGGGGGACGAATCATCTTCATCCACTCGACGATGGCTGATGTGCCCAGGACCATCTCGATGATGGAGGATCAAGGGATGCAGATTCGAATCGTGGCGGAGAGAGATCACCCATTTCGTGATTACTATCGCGATGATCCCGATTTCTTCCTGGAGATGGCCAAGGTTCCCGGCTCTTACACCGTCAGGGATGGAGTCCACCACGAACGACTCGTCGTCTTCGAGGGGATCCTGCCGGAAGCCTAAGGAACGACGATCTCTCCATGCCGGATCAGTTCCGCAGCCGCTTCAATCTCGGGTGACAGTACACGATCTCCACCAGCGGCGGGGATCACCTTGCGAATCGACGCGACCCGATCTTCCAGTCTCTTTCCGCTTCGAAGTGGCCGACGCATCTCCAGCGCATCGATGCCGACCAGCATCTCGATCCCGAGCACGTGGGAAGCCAGTTCAGAGCAGTCCCCCGCCTTCTCGGAAGCATGGGTAGACATGCTGACATGATCTTCCGATCCTGCGGAAGTCACGATGGAATCCACCGACGCTGGATGCGAAAGAACCTTCATCCGCGAAACCAGTGCAGCGGCGGTCACCTGCGCCATCATCCAGCCTGACTCGAGCCCCTCATTTCTTGCCAGAAATGCCGGTAATCCCTGGTTGGTATCGGGATTGATCATCTTCTCGATTCGTCGCTCCGAGATGGAAGCCAGATCGGTCAGCACGATGGAGAGCAGATCTGCAGCGTGAGCCACCGGCGCTCCGTGGAAATTGCCGCCAGAAAGGACCTCGTCGTCCTCGGCAAATACCAGCGGATTATCGGTGGCGGAGTTCGCCTCCTTCTCGATCACCTGGCCGATCCAGTCGAGGGCATCCCTCACCGCTCCATGGACCTGTGGTGTGCAGCGAAACGAGTATGGATCCTGCACCCGGTCACAGCCGGCGTGAGAAGAGAGGATCTTGCTCCCCTTGACCAGTCTGCGGACGCTGGAGGCCACCAGTGCCTGGCCAGGATGCGGTCGCACCTCGTGAATCCTCGCGTCGAAGGGTTGCAGTGATCCAAGCACGCTCTCGAGACTGATGGCTGCGCACAGATCTGCAGAATCGACCACGGCGGACGCCTCGAGAAAGGCCTCCGAGAGCATCGCCAGCGATACCTGCACTCCATTGATCAGCGACAATCCCTCCTTCGCCTCGAGGCGGATCGGCGTCAAGCCCTTACGCTTCAGTGCCGTCTTGCCCTTGAGCCACTTGCCATCGACGAGCGCCTCTCCTTCACCCACCAGCACCAGTGCCAGATGGGCCAGCGGTGCCAGGTCGCCACTGGCTCCCACCGAACCCACTCGGGGAATCCGCGGCAAGACGTCATGTTCGAGCATCGCTGCCAGTAGTTCGATGACCTCGATACGGATTCCGCTGTTCCCTCGCGCCAGTGCATTGGCTCGCAGAGCCAGTGCCAGCCGCACCTGCTCGGGAGAGAGTGGCTCGCCAATTCCAGATGCATGGGAACGAATCAGGTTCAGCTGTAACTCTCGCACCTCATCGGGAGCGATCTGCACCCTGCAGAATCGACCGAAGCCGGTGTTGATCCCGTAGCAAGGCACCTCGCCGGAGGCTGCCTTTTCCACCGCAGCGGTGGCGGCAGCGATCTGCTTTCGCGCTGGTCCAGTAAGACGCAGGGTCCCCTGCCCCGTGGCAATTCGTGCCAGGTCTCGCAACCGGAATGAATGCCCATCGAGGGAGATGGGACGGTGCTGACGTGCCGAGGGGCCGCCCGACGATTTCTTGTTCTTACTGCTGCTACCTCGTGCCACCCAGGGCCACCTTTCTCTCCAACGGTTGTCCGTCGGAAACTACGACGCTACACCCTTCATAGCAAGGTAGACCCGGGTCCAGTGGAATCCTGTTGCGGACCCGTTAGGATATCGGCCAGGCCAGAATGGAGTTTTCATGTCCATCGAGCGCGAAGAGTTGCCGGTCGATATCCTATTCGTTGGAGCGGGCCCTGCCTCCCTCACAGCGGCACTACATCTGAAACGACAGCTTTCTGCTATCGGCAATTCAGACGTGGAAATCGCCGTCATCGAGAAGGCCCAGACGGTCGGATCCCACATCCTCTCGGGATCCGTGGTCGATCCTCGTGCGCTGGTGGAACTCCTGGGAGAAGACTGGCGAGATAGCGGTTTACCCGTGGAATCGTGGGTCGAGAAGGAAGAGGTCCGGCACCTCTCACAGAAAAAGGCAACGCGGATCCCGGTTCCACCGATGCTCAAGAATCATGGATTCCCCGTCATCTCTCTGTCGGAGATGGTGTGCTGGCTGAAAGACCGCTGCGAAGAAGAAGAGGTGATGATCTTCGAGGGATTTCCCGGTCATGAATTCCTGCGAGACGAGGATGGACACGTCGCCGGGGTGCGAACGATGGACAAGGGTCTCGATGCCAGCGGTGAGCCGGGACCAGGATTCGAACCAGGTGCCGACATCTCTGCCCGTTGCACCGTACTCGGCGAGGGAGTTCGCGGATCCCTGACCAAGCAGTTGATCGAGGATGAACAGCTGGAAGGTCGCAACCCACAGATCTTCGGTACCGGGTGCAAGGAGTTGTGGAAGCTCCCAGCAGGTCGATTCCCCGCCGGCAAGGTGCTGCACACATCTGGCTGGCCCCTCTCCACGACTCAGTACGGAGGATCGTGGATCTACGGTCTCGCCGATGATCGCGTCTCCATCGGATTCGTGACCGCACTCGATGCCAGACAACCGTGGACCGATCCCTGGGAGAACTTCCAGCGCTGGAAACAACACTCCTTCATCGCCGAGATTCTCGAAGGAGGGGAGATCCTCAAGGCGGGGGCGAAGTGCCTCCCGGAGGGGGGCTACTGGTCAAGACCCCGTCCATGGGGAGACGGATTCCTCATCATCGGAGACTCCGGCTCGAACCTCAATGTCAGCAGGCTCAAGGGAGTTCACAGTGCCATGAAGACCGGTCTCATCGCAGCGGAAACCCTGCTGGAAGCGATCAGGACCGACAGCTTCGACGGAGCAACCCTCTCTTCCTACGAGGATCGGTTCAACAACTCATGGCTCAAGGAAGAGTTGTGGCGCGTGCGGAATTACCGCGCCGAGTTCCAGGGAAGAGGATTCTGGGGCGGCGCAATCCGTGCAGGTATCAAGTACGTGCTCGGTGGAATCGGCAAGAAGTTCGCTCCTCTGAATTCCGATCATGATGAGATGCTGAAACTGGACGCTGCCGGGCCAAGGCCTGAAGCTCCCGAGTACGACGGCAAGCAGTTGATCGACAAGGTCACCCAGGTTTATCACTCCGGCTCTGTCCATGCCGAGCAGCAACCGAGCCACCTGAAGGTGGCAGACACCGACCTTTGCGCCACACGATGCAAGGAAGAATACGGCAATCCATGCCAACACTTCTGCCCGGCAAATGTCTACGAGATGATCGATGATGGCGGCGGTGAGAAGTTACAGATCAACCACTCCAACTGTGTGCATTGCAAGACCTGCGACATTCTCGACCCCTACCAGGTCATCACCTGGACCGTCCCTTCCGATGCCGGAGGGCCAAAATATCTGGGTCTATGATTGCGATCTGTCCTCCTGAAGGGTCTTGCGATGAATCCCAGAACTTGACCCTACTGTGGTAGATCCTATCATCAGATCGGGTTCTCCCCTCGAACGGGAGAACCATGGAAGGACCGTGAGCAGCCGATGGACGATGGAATAGACAACGCGGGCGACGACCGAGCCAGGGATCTGATTCACGACTGGAATGTCGCCGATACCCAGATCACCCGCTCCGAGCCCGTGGAGTTCGACGACGAGACTCTCCGCGATGGATTGCAATCCCCTTCGGTGGTCGATCCTCCCATCGAGAAGAAGTTCGAGATCCTTCGACTGATGGATCGACTCGGGATCCACACTGCCAATGTGGGGCTTCCCGGTGCAGGTCCCCGCGCGGTGGAAGATGTCACGCAACTGTGCCAGTTGATCGTCGATGAGGATCTCTCGATCACTCCCAACTGTGCCGCACGAACTCACGAGAACGACATCAGTGCTGTCGCCAGTATCAGCCAGGCGGTCGGCATCCCCATCGAGTGCTGTACCTTCATCGGATCGAGCCCGATTCGCCAGTACACCGAGGACTGGACACTCGATCGGATGCTCGAACACACCAGGTATGCATCCGATTTCTGTCGCCGCGAGGGAATCCCTCAGATGTACGTGACGGAAGATACCACCCGGGCTGCACCGGCAACGCTCAAGGCACTTTACACCACCGCAATCGAACACGGTGCTGCCAGAGCTTGCGTGTGCGATACCGTCGGCCATGCGACGCCAAGTGGGGTTCACTCCCTCATCCGCTTCATCAAGCAAGTGGTCGACGATACCGGAGTTGAAGGTGTAAAAATCGACTGGCACGGACATCGGGATCGCGATCTGGACATCGCAAATTCCATCGCAGCGGTTGAGGCCGGTGTACACCGTATCCATGGTGCCGCCATCGGCGTCGGAGAACGGTGCGGAAACACCTCGATGGATCTATTGCTGGCCAATCTGAAGTTGATGGGCTACATCGACAATGACCTGACCTTGCTCCCCGAATATGTACGAGTTGTGAGTGAGTCCTGTCACGTGCCGATCCCGAAGAATTATCCGATCTTCGGTACCGATGCGTTCGAAACAGCCACCGGCGTTCATGCTGCTGCCGTGATCAAGGCGTTCCGCAAGAACGATCCATGGCTTGCCAACCGCGTCTATTCGGGAGTACCCGCCGACGAATTCGGCCTGTCGCAAAAGATCAGCATCGGTCCGATGAGTGGACGATCAAACGTTGTCTACTGGCTCGAACAGCATTCCATCGAACCCACCGAGGAACTGGTGACGAAGATCTTCGACCAGGCCAAGAAGGCGGATCGATTACTGAGCGATGAGGAGATCCTGCTTCTGGCCCGCTGAGTCATCTGACCAGGGATCAGGGAGTGAAGGGGAGTTCCGTCTGCGCTTCGCCGGTGAATGGTTCTCCACTGACCTGATGTCCTTGCCAGCTGAGTGATGTCCCCACCTCGACATGGGTTTTCTTGACCGATGCGAGGATCGTGAGATCGGTCATCCCCGAGCTGTTGGTACCCTTCAGCGCGGCAAAGGAAGTGATCGACGCCACCGCCTTGTGCTCACCATCTGTCGCCATCAGATCGTCCCCCACCTTCATCTGAAGTTGCTCGAGATCGAGATCGATGGAGAGATGCAGCATTCTCAACTGTCGATTCACACGGCCGTAGGTGCGAATTCGAGCGAGCACCTCCTGACCTGCATAACATCCCTTGTCGTAGGAGATGGCATCGTCGAGGCCGACTTCCGGAGGTAACGAGCGCTCCACGATCTCTCGACCGAATCCGGGAAATCCTGCGACGATTCTGGCTCGATCTGCATCTTCTTCGCTGCACTCCTCGACCCCCGCTGCCTGCAGCATCTCCAGCATCTTCTGGAAACCATCGGCAGGAATCACCAGATCGAAACCTGAAACGGGAGAGCGAGGTCTTGCGACGATCGATCCCTGTTGCCAGCGAAGGGATCGGAGAAACCCTTCAGGGTCGGGAGCGCCGAGAGATTCGAGCAGTTGTCGGCACGATGGTCCCTGGATCGAGATCACCTTCCAGCAGTGGCGATCCATCTGCACATCTTCGAGGATCACGAGCCGGTCGAGTTGACTGGCCAATCTGCCGGTCATCTCGCCCTCGACGACGATCAGAAATCGCTGGTCGTGGCGATGGATGTCAAAGAAGGCGAGGATCCTGCCCTTGCCGTCGAGCAGGGTGCAGCGGGAACCGACCCCTTCCTCGACCTTTCTCAGGTCACAGGAAACGAGCCGCTGGAGGAAATCCTCGGCATCCGATCCGGACACCTCGATCACCTCGAGCGGGGTGGAATCTCCCAGGCGAACACAAGAATCGAAGATCAGATCCTGCTTCCGAGTGACCATGGCCATCCTTTGATCAGAGGGAACGAATCATCTCCAGCACCCGATCACCCCACTCGTCGGTGGAGATTCCGCTGGAAGCACTGACCGAGGTCACATCATCTTGACGTAGAACCGCCTCGATGGCTCCCTCGATACGCGCCGATGCGGCACCCTCTCCCAGATGATCGAGCATCATCTGGACTGCACTGATGGCAGCGATGGGACAGGACACATTCTTGCCCTTGTACTTCGGTGCAGAGCCGTGAATCGACTCGAACATCGACACCTGACCTGGATTGATGTTGCCGGAAGCAGCCACACCCATTCCGCCCTGGAGGACAGCACCGAGATCGGTGATGATATCCCCGAACAGGTTGGTCGTGACCACCGTATCGAAGGACTCCGGATTCTTGATCATCCACATGCACGCCGCGTCGACATAGGCGTGATCCTGCTCGATGTCGGGGTACTCCTCACCGACCTCGGCAAAGGTCCGCGTCCAGATATCCTGGGCACGAATGGCGTTCGCCTTGTCCACCAGCATCAGTTTCTTCTGACGATTTCTTTTCCTGGCGAGTTCGAATCCGTATCGAATCACCCGTTCGACACCCTTACGGGTGTAGACCATCTGCTGCATGGCAACTTCTTGATCGGTGCCCTTCTTGAGGATCCCTCCGATTCCGGCATAGGCGTCCTCGGTGTTCTCTCGAACCACCACGAAGTCGATGTCATCGGGGCCCTTGCCCTTGAGGGGGCAGAACTTCTCCGAAAGAAGGCGGATCGGTCTGAGATTGACGAACAAATCGAGATTGAATCTCAGTCCGGCGATGATGGCTCTTTCCACCAGCCCCACCTCGACTCTTGGATCCCCGATGGCGCCGAGATAGACCGCATCCATACCACGCACCTGATCGAGGATCTCATCGGGCAGCAGTTCTCCCGTTTCCAGGTAGTGCTCACTGCCGTGAGGATAGTCGGTTCTCTCGACCTGAAAGTTGCTCATTTCTGCGACGGCATCGAGCACCTTGAAGGCCACCTGAGTCACCTCGGGCCCGATTCCGTCACCGGCAAACACTGCGATCTTGTAATTATTCGACACGATTCGTCTCCCTTGATGCTTTCAGTTCAGTTCGGTTTTCTCAGGCCTCGATCAGGACTGCGATGCCCTGACCGCCTCCGATACAGGCGCTCGCTACCCCGAGTCCGCCGCCGCGGCGACGCAACTCGTGCAACATGGTGAGGATCAGACGTGTTCCTGTCATCGCCAGGGGATGTCCCAGTGCGATGGCTCCGCCGTTGACATTCACCTTGTCACGATCGAGTCCCAGATCTTTTTCCACTGCGATGTACTGCGCTGCAAACGCTTCGTTGATCTCGAACAGGGCGATATCGTCCAGTTTCAACTGGTGGGCATCGAGCAACCCTCGAATCGCCGGTGCTGGACCGATTCCCATGATGGAAGGATCGACGCCGACAGCATGCCAGCCCTTGACCGTGCCAAGCACCGGTCGCCCCTCCGTCGCTGCGGTACCTTCCCCTGCAAGTACCACCGCTGCAGCTCCATCGACGATGCCGCTGGCGTTTCCTGCAGTAACGGTGCCGTCCTTGCCAAATGCTGGACGTAACCGTGCCAGTTTCTCCTGGGTGGTTCCCGGCTTGATGTGATCATCTCGATCGACCTCGATGACGTCCTTACGACGCTTGACCTCGACCTTGAACATCTCGTCGTCGAAAAGACCCTTCTCCTGTGCAGCCTGAGCCCTGCTGATGGAGACGATGGCGAACTCGTCCTGCTCTTCCCTGGAAATCTGGAACTGATCCGCCAGTTTCTCTGCGGTCTGAGCCATGAAGAGTCCGCAGTACGGATCCATCAAAGAGGCCATCAGCGTATCTTCCAGCTTGCCCTGGCCGAGGTGGAATCCTTCACGAGCACCACGGATGACATGGGGGCACTGGGACATGTTTTCCATTCCCCCTGCCACCACCACATCCGCTTCCTCGAGCTGGATATGCTGCGATCCGGTGACCACCGCCTGCAAGCCCGAGCCGCACAGTCGGTTCACCGTCAGTGCCGGCACCTCGATGGGAAGGTCAGCTCGCAATGCGACATGACGCGCTCCGTAGAGGGCATCGACGCTGGTCTGCATGACATTTCCCATCACCACATGGTCGACATCGGCGGGATTGATCTCGGATCGGCGAAGTGCCTCTTTGGCGGCGAGTGCGCCGAGTTCGATGGCGCTGGTATCCTTGAAGAGTCCGAAGCCGGGGGTACCTACGTATTCCGCCATTGCGGTCCTGGCACCACCGAGAATTTGTATCGTCTTGGTCATCCTTGGTTCCCTGTCTTGCTTATTACACCGAGATCGGACGATCTCTGGCGCATCCTACTTTCCCCGGAACTCCGGGGGTCTTTTCTCGAGAAAGGCAGTCATCCCTTCCCGCATATCTTCTGTCTCACTGATCTTCGAGAAGAGGTCTGCTTCGATCAACATTCCTTCTTCTTGCGAGGCGTCTCCACCTCGAAGCACTGCGTCGATGGCAAACCGCAAGGCCACGGGTCCACGCTGACATAGCGTGCTGGCGACCTTGAGCACCATCTCTTCCAGTTCCTCCGGTTCCGCGACACCATTGACCAGCCCCATGGCAGCGGCCTCGTTCGCTTTCACGAACTCCCCGGTGAGAATCATCTCCAGCGCCCTGCCACGACCGATGATGCGTTGCAATCGCTGGGTCCCGCCATAACCAGGCAGGATTCCCAGTGTCACCTCCGGCAAGCCGATCTTCGCCCTGCTCGATGCATAGCGAAGATGACAGGCAAGAGCCAGTTCGCATCCTCCACCGAGGGCGAATCCCTGGATCTGTGCGATGACCACCTTGCCACATCGCTCGATCTGATCGAATGCGATCTGGCCGGTGCGAGCTCTCCTGTGCGCTTCTTCTCCATCTTGACCTGCAAGTTGCTGGATATCCGCGCCTGCGACGAAGGCCTTGTCGCCAGCCCCGGTCACGATCACAACCTGCACCGAATCAGCCGCTGCGATGGCCTCGAAGGTCTTTCCGATCTCCGCCACCGTCGCATCATCGAGTGCGTTGAGAGACTTCTCCCGCGCCACGATGACCTTCACCACCCCGGCAGCAGGATGCTCTATCCTGAGATTTTCCAGTGTCAGATCGTCCATCACTGCCCCTGTGTCTCCTGACCGATGGTCAGGATCTTGGCAGGGTTGTAGTCGTGATCTCTCTTTGACTTGACCACTGCACGTCGGATGACGGTGCCTTCCTGCAATCGATCCAGAAACTCGTCACCCCCCACGACCCGGCCGAAGACGGTGTAGAGACCATCCAGATAGGCGAGGTTGTCGAGGCCTATCAAGAACTGGGATCCAGCAGTGTTGGGGACCGAGTGCTTGCGAGCCATGATCAAGGCTCCTCGATTGGCGCGGTTTTTCCCGTTCACCTCGTCTGCGATGCGATACCCGGGACCTCCGGAACTGGTTCCATCCGGACTTCCCCCCTGGATGAATCCTCGGTTCTGCGGATTGTTCGCCTTGCGATGAAACTTCAGGCCATCGTAAAAACCACTCTCCACCAGGGAGATGAAGTTCTTGACGGTATTGGGGGAATCATCCTCGAACAGTTCGACCAGAAGTACACCAGCGGTGGTGTCGAGAAGAACCCTTGGAAGCGGTTCCTTTCGAGGACGGGAAGGCGTCTTGCCATTTTGGCCGGTGAGTGCCGGTTTCTGATTGGTGGTGGAAGGCGTGGTCGCGCTCACTCCCCCCAGTCCGGGCTTCTCCTGGTTGACATCTTTTTTCGCCTGACTCGCCTCATCCTTCTGCGGAGAATCCATCGATGCGCGCACCTTCTCCGGCAACAGATCGAGAGGATAGGCGAGACTCAGCGTCAGTTCGGCACCGAGACCCTTGTTGATCCGCTCCTGGATCCTGTTGATCGGCTGCCCCTCCTCCAGGATGAGTTTACCGCACGGGATCGACCTCGACTTCAGTCTCGGATTGGGCCCCAGACCGATGGCGAAGTTGTGCCCGAGAAGGACTCCTTCTTTGCTCCCCTTCGGTCTCACAATGAAGGTACCCAGTTCGATGGAACCACCAGTGGTTGAATCCTCGAATGGGATTCCTCCATCGGTTGGACCAGTGACCCCGAACTGGATCGACTGTCCCTGGATCATCGTCATCGTGACTTCGTTGAGTTTTCCTTCTCTCACCTGCCGGATGATTTCCGCCCTCAGACCGGGGATCCCCACGTCTTCCAGCTCGATCCAGATGCGGCCATTGGAGAAGAGACACAGGAACCAGCGATCTTCTGGCTTCACCTCGGGAAGCACATTGAACTGCGCCTCATCTGACCGATAGAAACGCCAGCGTGACTTCCAGCTGGCATACTCCGGCATATCGACCACCGACGGCACCGACTTTTCGACGCGACCGAACAGGCTATCGCCTCTCCAGATCACCCGGATGATGGGCCACGAGGTGGTGACAGGTGAATAATCATTCAGCACGAAGCTGCGCTCCAGGTATTCCTGTCCGCCGAGTACTCGCATCTCAAGCGATGAAGCATCAAAACCCTCCGGCATCGTCACCGGAACATTCAACTTCCCGAACTGATAGCGAACGATCAGACCCATCGGCCATAGAACTGGATCGAGAACATTCAACGGAGTCTTGCTGACGTTTCGAACTCCGATCACCAGTTCCACCGGTTCCCCTGGCGTAACCGACCTCTCCTTGAATCGCACCGTCCACTTCAGATCATCGTTTCGATCTCCGTCGACGGGGATTCTCGAGACTGGTTTCTCCTGCGAAGGCGCAGGATTGCCGGCGTCAGGAGTGGGTGGTTTCGGTAGCGGTGTCCCCCTGGTATCGATCAACTGGATGACATGCCACCCGTAACGGGTCTTGCACTTGGTGAGACCCATCGGTTCCTCGATGGCAAACGCTGCAGCACTGAACTGCGGCTCCATCGCCCCGTAACTGACCCAGTCAAGATCTCCGCCGAGCAACTTGGTGCCCACATCGAGAGAGTACTTGCGAGCCAGGGCCTTGAAATCACGGCCCTCGTCGATCACCTCGATCAGCCGATCGGCCACCGGTTCACTGGCGATCAGGATGTGGCGAAGATGTCTCTGCTCCTGGGCATCGAGACCCTTGCACGACAGGAATGCTATGGCGGCAATTCCGACGACATTTCTCAGTAACTTCAGCCAACCCCATTTGCGGCGGCCCACGGAAATTTCAAAACTCATCTTTTGCTCCTCCTTCGAGCATTGCGCTATACAGGCGTCTGATCCCGAGGTATCTCCTGGGAGACCTGATTCGGAGTCCAGGACCGCAGTACAATTTCCAGCAGATTAGGGTTCCGCCGGTGCGATTCCGGTCCTTCGATCGGATGAAACACCAACTATCCCTTCAGGAATTCGGGATTGAGTGCAAGATAGCACGCAGCCCCCCGCCATTGAAGCGGATCCGGGGGCCGGAAAGGTGACCAGAGTGCATTCCAGGGCTCTGAAAGCGGATCTGACGCTGATCGTCGTGGTCATCATCTGGGGGGCGACCTTCGTCTCGGTGCAAAACGCCATAGACGAGATCCCGGTGCACTGCTTTCACGTGCTGAGATTTGGTCTCGCAACCGTGGTCCTGCTACCGATGCTGTGGATCGGACCGGGGCGGACGGGGAAGAAATCACCGCCGCGTCTGCTGTGGAAGGCAGGGCTCCTCGCCGGGCTGTCGCTGTGGGGTGGATATTCCTTTCAGACCACCGGACTGCTCCACACCACACCCTCTCACTCGGGATTCCTGACCGGCATGGCGGTGGTGATCGTTCCGCTGCTGGCGTATCTGATACTGAAACAGAAGCTGGAAAGACGTGTCAAGATCGGGGTGATGATGGCCGCGGCGGGTCTCGCCCTCCTGAGTCTTGCCGGCTCCTCCTCCAGCCAACAACCACCTCCGCTCCCCAACATTCCCTACGGCGACCTGCTCACCTTCGGGTGTGCGATATGCTTCGCATTCCAGATCATCATCAAGGCACGTTGGGCTGGCGAACTCTCCCCGATCGCCTTGACGCTGGTGGAGCTGGGGACCGTCTTCATGCTATCGCTAGCAGCAGCACTACTGCTGGAGGAGATCCCCGACCCCACGGAGTTCTCCTCGGAGGTGTGGGAAGCAGTTGTGCTGACCGGAATCCTGGCGACCGCCTTCGCATTCCTCGCGCAGACATGGGCGCAGCGCACCTCCACCGCAGTCCGAACTGCCGTGATCTTCGCCTTCGAACCGGTAACTGCCGCATTCTTCTCGTGGCTGCTGATCGGCGAGGTTCTGAGCGGCTGGGCGGTGCTGGGCGGAATGCTGATCATCCTTGGAATGCTACGCACCGAACTGGGCGGCACAGATGACTCAACCGCCAGCAATCCGGATCACTGAAGCGTCACGGTTTCTCCGGTAATCGGATCTCCTCGACCATCCGCACCACCTCTTCCGGTGGATCATCGGTGAAACTCCTGACGATCCCCGCAACCATGAAGTTGAAGCACATTCCCACGGTTCCGATCCCTTTCGGGGAGATTCCCCACCACCAGTTTGCTTCGTTGTCGAGCTCTGGATGGAGGAAGCGGAAGTAGATGATGTACCCGGCAGTGAAGAGAAGGCCGACCACCATTCCAGAGATGGCACCCTCTCGGTTCATCCGTTTCATGAAGATTCCCAGCAAGATCGCAGGGAAGAAACTGGCGGCGGCGAGTCCGAAGGCAAATGCCACCACCTCTGCGACGAAGCCGGGCGGATGAATCCCCAGATAACCAGCGACACAGACCGCCACCCCTGCGGCGATACGCGCTGCCAGTAGTTCTGACTTCTCACTCAGGTCGGGGCGTAACCACTTGCGCAACAGGTCATGGGAGATGGACGTGGAGACCACCAGCAACAATCCTGCTGCGGTCGAAAGCGCCGCAGCCAGACCACCGGCAGCGACCAGTGCGATGACCCAGTCGGGAAGTTCGGCTATTTCAGGATTGGCCAGCACCATGATGTCCCTGTCGATGGTCAATTCGTTGGCGATCGGATCTCCTGCGCCATCGGTTGCCGCTTTCCCGACGTACTGAATCCTTCCATCGCCGTTGATGTCCTTGAACTCGATCAGGCCGGTTCGCTCCCAGGTCTGGAACCAGGAGGGCATCTGGTCGTGTCTCTGAAATTCACCCTCCCGATAGACGGTGTCGATCAGGTTGGTGCGCGCGAACACCGCCACCGCCGGGGCTGTGGTGTACAGGATGGCGATGAAGAGAAGTGCCCAGCCGGCAGATTGCCTTGCGGCGCGAACACTCGGGACCGTGTAGAAGCGAATGATGACATGGGGAAGACCGGCAGTTCCGGCCATCAACGCAAAGGTGATGGCCAGCAAGTTGATGGTATTGCCCGATCCGATGGTGTACTGGGTGAAGCCGAGCTGTTCATGCAATCCATCGAGCCGTGACAGCAGGCTCGTCTCCGAGCCGATCGCCGTCGATCCGAAACCGATCTGGGGAATTGCCGTACCCGCCACCATCAAGGAGATGAAGATGGCCGGAACCATGAAGGCAAAGATCAGCACGCAGTACTGGGCCACCTGCGTGTAGGTGATGCCTTTCATTCCACCGAGCACCGCATAGATGAAGACGATGCCCATGCCGATCACGACCCCCCAGGTGACATCGACTTCCAGGAATCGACTGAAGACGACCCCGACTCCACGCATCTGACCGGCAACATAGGTAAAGGAGACGAAGATGGCACAGATCACCGCCACCAGTCGCGCGGTCTGGGAGTAGTAACGCTCACCGATGAAATCTGGCACCGTGAATTTACCAAATTTCCGCAGGTAGGGCGCCAGCAGCAACGCCAGCAACACGTACCCTCCTGTCCATCCCATCAGGTAGACAGATCCATCGAAACCGCTGAATGAGATGATTCCGGCCATCGAGATGAAGGAAGCGGCACTCATCCAGTCTGCAGCAGTGGCCATCCCGTTGGCCAGTGGCGGAACGTGCTGACCTGCGATGTAGAACTCGCCGGTACTACTCGCCCTCGAACGGAAGGCGATGACGATGTAGAGCAGGAAGGAAGCGCCGATGAGCAGGGTGGTCCATCCTGTAACTCCCATCACTCCCCCTCGCCGCTGGAAGAGAACTCGTCATCGAGACGATTCATGCGCCAGGCATAGATCCAGATCAGCACGACGAAGGTGAAGATGGAGCCCTGCTGGGCGAACCAGAAGCCGAGGGGTGTTCCTGGCAGTGGAGCGTGGATCTCGTGCAGATCTTCTGCCCAGTAGATGCCCAGCCCGAAGGAAACCAGTGCCCAGATGGCGAGCAACACCGAGATGAGAATCAGGTTCTTCTTCCAGTAGGTGCGCATCTTCTCTGATTCAGAATTCATCTTCCCCCTCGCTCGCCGAGTTGCTCTCTGATGGAGGAAGTATCACCATGGGTAACGATCGGAGCAAGGTGCCACTTGGGTCCGACCGTTTCCACGACTACCCTGATCCTTTACCGCAGGAGGTCCGATGAACATCACCTATCTCGCTCTCGGTAGTGCCCTGACCCTGTGGCTGGGCTACCGCTTCTACGGGACATGGATCGCCAGTCGTGTCTTCGGAGTCGGCGATCAAGCGGACGAGAAGTTGCCCAGCAGGGAACTGCAGAACGGGATCGATTACGTCCCGACTCGCAGGTCGATCCTGTTTGGACATCATTACGTGACCATCGCCGGGGCAGGTCCCATCGTCGGTCCCGCCGTGGCGGTCACATGGGGCTGGTTACCGGCACTCCTGTGGGTGGTGCTGGGGGCCATCTTCATCGGAGCCGTACACGATCTGGGATCACTGGTTCTGTCGGCAAGAAATCAGGGTCGAAGCATCGGAGATCTGTGCGCCGAGATCCTCTCGCCGCGGGTACGCCTGCTATTCCTGATCTTCATCGCACTGGCGTTGTGGGTAGTGCTGGCTGTCTTTGCCTTCGTCATCTCGAGCCTGTTTGTCGCGCGACCCGAAAGTATCCTGGCGGTCTGGATCGAGATTCCGCTGGCGCTACTGGTCGGCTGGCAATTGATCCGAGGTCGATCGATGGCGTTGTGGGGAGCACTCGCTCTGCTGGTGATGTACGGCTGCATCGGCATCGGATCGACGGAAACGGTACGCTCCGTCCTCGCCTTCGAGTGGGGAGCGAATCCGATGGGAGATTGGCTCTCGGGAAATGCGGGTATCTTCTGGCTGCTGATGCTCTTCGGTTACTCGTGGATCGCCAGCGTATTGCCGGTTCAAAAGCTCTTGCAGCCGCGCGATGCCATCAACTCTCACCAGTTGTTCCTGGCACTGGGCGCGTTGCTCAGCGGCATGATGGTGATCTCCATCACCGGAGGACCGCAGCTGGAAATCGTTGCTCCGGCGATCAATCCCGATCCTCCTACCGATGCACCCCTGCTGTTTCCCTTCCTCTTCATCACCATCGCTTGCGGTGCAGTCAGTGGCTTTCATTGCATGGTGGCCAGTGGCACCACCTCCAAGCAACTTGCCACCGAAAAGGACGCCCGCAGTATCGGCTTCGGTGCCATGGTGCTGGAGGGTGGTCTGGCGGTGGTCGTCATCCTGTGCTGCGTCTCCGCCGCAGGATTCGAAAGCGCAGGAGAATGGAGTGCCAAGTACTCTGCGGCGTGGGTTGGAAAGGGCTCTCTACTGGTCAGGCTGTCCGGTTTCATCGAAGGCGGAGCGGTCTTCATCCAGGCTGTGCTTCCCTTCTTCTCGCTGGAGTTCCTCGCCACCGTCATCACCGTTGTGATCATCTCTTTCGCCGCGACAACGATGGATAGTGCCACCCGCATCCAGCGCTACGTCATCCAGGAACTCGCCGCCGCTACCGGGATTCGCATCCTGGGACATCGACAGGTCGCCACCGCCGTGGCAGTTCTGTCAGCGGCAGCACTCGCCCTGCTGGCGGGACAGGGAGGAACAGGCGGCTTGGTCCTGTGGCCCATCTTCGGCGTGACCAATCAGTTACTCGCCAGCCTCACCCTGGTAGTGCTGACCACCTGGCAGGCTCGACGCGGTCGATTGATCTGGCCAACGTTGTTACCGCTGCTGTTCCTCACCATCACGGTGGGAACCGCCGCCGCCACCCAGATGAAGGGACTGCTCGGCGCCGAGACCATCGCCTGGCCACAGGTCGTGGTGCTCGGCTTCGGAATGGTGCTACAGCTGTGGATGGTCGCAGAAGGACTGATCTGCTTGCGAACCTCCCGCTCCGGCAAGACCGATCCTGCGGTCGATTCGCTGGGAGTAGTTCACCGCAACTGATCACTACCGATCAGCGGGAGCAGAATCCTCGGTGCTTCTTGTAGTAATCCTGATGATATTCCTCGGCACGCCAGAAGGTCGGTGCTGGAGATTTCACTTCGGTCACTACAGGGCGTCCTTCATATGCCTGTTGATCCTGTAGTTTCTGGATCTCGAGATCGACGATCTTCATCTGTGCTGCATCGGAACAGAAGATCACCGAACGGTACTGGCTTCCCCTGTTGGGTCCCTGTTGGTCCGGGGTGGTCGGATCGTGCATGGCGAAGAACTGCGCCACCAGCTCCTGATACGACACCCGTTGCGGCTGATAGATGACCTCGACCACCTCTGCATGTCCCGTCTCGCCTGAACAGACCTCCTCGTAAGTCGGATTCTGTCGCTGGCCACCCATGTATCCCGATACGACATCGACGACGCCGTCGAGGCTCGCAAAGCGATCCTCCACTCCCCAGAATCATCCGCCACCAAACCAGGCCCGCGCCTCGACGCCACCCTCATCGGAGATGGTCGGTGCTTCCCTCGACAACTTCTCCCCCTGGCAGATGAAGTGCATCGATGCAGAATTGAGACAGTAGCGGTTCCCGGTAGGAGCTGGCCCATCCGGAAACAGATGACCCAGATGAGCATCACAACGAGCGCAGGTAATCTCGGTTCTTACCATCGAATGACTCTCGTCGCGTACTTCCCTCACATGATCGCCGTCAAAGGCCTCGAAGAAGGAGGGCCAGCCACTTCCCGAATCGAACTTGTGCTGCGAACCGAACAGGGGCAGGTGGCAGCCCACACATACGTACACCCCCTCCTCCTTCTGATGCAGAAATCCACCGCAATGTGGTGCTTCCGTTCCCGATTTCTGGGTGACCTGATGCTGTTCAGGAGTCAACCTGTCCACCAGACTGTTCAGATGTTGCGGCGCGAGTGGAGTCAGCGAGAAACCGCTGGCAGATCGTTCGGGTCGTGAAGTCACCGGCAAGTCCTTTCAGCGGAGGCACCGTGATCAACATGACATCGATCGGTGGCGCAGCAGTGGAGAACCATCGTGTTGCGATAGATGTTACCCTCGACGAGGATCTGTCCCAAGAGCAGTTCGCCTGGACAACGATTTCGGAAGCAGGAGGCAGCGGTTGCAAGAATCGGAAGAAGTGAATCCAGAACAGGTTGAGGAGCTGACGTGGGATCAATTCAGGGTTCGCTTCGTGGCGGCCCTGGGGCCATTTGCTCCCGGATTCTCCAGGGAATCGCTGGCTCGCCATGCCTGGCTGGTTCGAGAAAAAAACCAGGTGATGAATCTGACCCGGGTCGTCGATCCAGAGGAGATGGCAATCCGTCATACCGCCGATTCTCTCGCCGCGATCCCGCTACTTGCGGAGGGGGGAGAACAACTCTTCAAACACATCCTGGATGTGGGTACCGGAGCGGGCTGGCCGGGGCTCTCCATCGCCATCGCCTGCCCCCACCTGAAAGTCACCCTTCTCGATTCGAGACGCAAGAAGATCGATTTTCTACAATCGGTGGTGGATGAACTGGATCTCCAGGATCGGGTCACCTGCGTGTGGGCTCGCTTCGAGGACTGGATCCGTGATCACCGCAAGGAAGTCGATCTTGTAACAGCCCGAGCAGTGGGCCCAGTCGACAGATTACTCGGCTGGTGTACCAACAACTACTTCGGCCCCTTGCTTCTCTGGAAGGGACCGGCAGCTGATCAGGAACTGAAAGCTGTCGAGGGATTGATGTGGAAACGACGTCTCTTCGTGGCCCTCGATGAGACCTATCAAATTCCAGGTGACGAGGCGGTTCGTCGACTGATCCTCATCGACCACCAACGAAATTAGTCCTCAGGATCCTTGCGGACGAAGTGGGCACCGCCACCGGATGAGCGATCCCTGAATGAACTGATGATGGCACCGATCCCAGACAGCGAGAGAACCATCGCGAGTATGTACTGCAAGATGTCGGGGTTATTCCAGATGATCAAACCGGACCCGAGTAAGATGATTCCGAGGATGAACTTCCCCTTGATGTAAATGTTCAAGTTATTCTCCCTTCAATCGGCAGACTTCACGTCGATCTCCAGAGCAAGTCCCATCCCGCCACTGATGCAAAGTGTTGCCAGTCCCTTGCCACCACCACGACGCCTCAACTCATGGAGCAGGGTGGTGGTGATCCGCGCACCCGTGGCTCCGATCGGATGACCGAGGGCGATCGATCCACCGTTGACATTCAGGCGATCACGATCGATGGGAAGATCACGCAGGCAAGCAAGCACCTGTGCAGCAAATGCCTCGTTCAGTTCCACCAGGTCGAAATCGTCGAGTGCCTGACCCGTTTTCTCGAGCAGTTTCTTGACCGCAGGAACCGGACCGATGCCCATCCTCTGTGGCTCAACCCCGGCCCGTGCCGATGCACCGATGGTCGCGAGGATCGGCCAACCCTGCTCCAGCGCCAGCTGCTCCTCAGCCACCACCATGGCGCAGGCACCATCGGTGATCCCCGAGGAATTCCCGGCGTGAACGGTTCCATCCTTCTTGAAGACCGGTTTCAGTCGCGACATCCCCTCGATGGTCGTGTCGTCCCTGGGATGCTCATCTCCATCGACGATGGTCACCCCTTTTCTTCCGGGGACCTCCACCGCAGCGATCTCATCGGTAAAGCGACCCGCTTGCCGAGCCTCCTGGCAGCGATTCTGGCTCTCCACCGCATAGGCGTCCTGCTCCTGGCGATCGATGGAGAACTCTTCCGCCAGATTTTCTGCGGTAGCTCCCATCAATTGATCGGCCATGGGACAGTGGAAGCCGTCACGATACATTCCATCGACAAGTTCACCTTCCCCCAGACGGTAGCCCTTCCGAGCTCCCAGAAGGTAGAAGGGAAGTTGCGACATGCTCTCGGTTCCGCCCACCACCATCACCTTTGCGTCCCCTCTCTCGATGGCATCCCTGGCATCGATGATGGTCAGCAATCCGGATCCACAGGCCATGTTGACGGTGACTGCAGTGGATTCGATGGGAAGCTCCGAGCGCACCGCTACCTGGCGAGCCACATTGGGACCCGCCCCCGCCTGTCTTCCGCAGCCGAATCGTAACTCATCGACTCGATTGGCCGCGACTCCAGACCTCTCCAGTGCCGCTGTCACGGCGGCCACTCCAAGATCTGCCGGAGAGAGTGTCGAGAGTCCGCCCAGAAAACGACCGATGGGAGTTCTCACTGCAGAACAGATCACAGCACGGGTCATGAACGGGCTCCTGTCAGAGAGCGGGCGACGATGATCTTCTGTAGATCCTCTCCCCCGCCAAATGGAACTGCAGTTTGAACTTCACGATAGGCTCTCTCGACCGGATACTCGCGGCTATAGCCATTGCCGCCCAGCACCTGCACGGCATCCCTCGTCGCCCGGTAGGATGCCTGCTTCGCCGCCAGGTTCGCCATCGAGGCCTCCCGCGCTGCGGACTTGCCCGCATCGTACAGGTTTGCCGCACGCCACAGTAACAGTCGGGCACTTTCCACCGCGGTGGCCGCTTCGGCGAGCATCGCCCGAACCGATCCAAAGCGATCGATGGTTCGACCGAATGCGACCCGCTGGGATGCGTATCCAAGTGCCTGACTGATGGCACCACGGGCTACCCCGAGGACCACGGCAGAAGCTGCCAGTCTCGACATCTCCGCCACCCGAGAGATCCCCTGCCAGCCGGAAACTCCTCCGCACAGATGTGAACTGGAACCGATCTTTACCCCGTCGAGTTGAAGGTCGCAAAACCCTGCCCCTCGCAGACCGAGGACGTCCTGATGAGACTGGCGACTGCAACCATCGGTGGAGGGGTCGACGACATAGGCTCCAAGATCCTGAACCTGTTCATCTACATCCCTGGCAACCACCGTCACCAGGCCAGCCATCGCTCCCCCGATGATCCAGGTCTTCCTTCCATGAAGGGTAAAACCCTGTAGTTCCTTTCCGACCGAGCAGGTGATTCCCGATGTATCGGATTCCGCCTCCACCTCTGCCAGTGCAAAGGTAGCCATCGTTTCACCACTGGCCATGGCGGGCAGCCATTGCTCCTTGCCCTCATCCGTTGCCAGATGAAGGATGGCAGAGGTTCCCTCGAACAGATGTGTGGCAAGTACTACCCCGGTCGACCCACAGCAGCGAGAGACTTCCTCCACCACCAGACACGCCGACAGCAGATCGAGTTCCGCACCTCCGAACTTCTCCGGGATGGTCAGACCGAGCATTCCCAGTTCTGCCAGCTCCGCGATGGAGTCCACCGGAAGAGACTGGGTCTCATCGATGTTTTCAGCCCTTGGAGCGATCTCGTTGTCAGCGAAATCCGCAATCATCTGGCGGATTTCCTGATGATGTTCCTCGAAGCGGATCATCTTGTACACCTTCCAATCCTCACGTGAGCACCGATTCGATCACTCATCTGGGTTCTCCCCGGTGATTCCAGAGAGGAGTTGTTGGAGCGCCTGGGGTACGGTGATCGCATGGCTAGCCACCTGATCGACCAGTTCCTCGAAACGATCCGATCCTCCTGCTTTGTGCAGCCCGATCTTCAGCCATTCCTGCTCTGCTCTGCGGCGGATGCGACGCGCCAGCCGCGCTCTCGCCCGATCTGCATCGGGGTGTTCCCGATGATCCTTCGCTGCTTTCAAGATGGATTCGACCGCACCGTCGATTCCACTCTTCTCGACGCTGCTGACTGCCAGCGGATCTGCGATCCCCTGATCTCGAGCAGCCTCCTCCGTCCACCTGAGCAACTCTTCACTCCCCTGGCGATCGCACTTGTGAACGAGAACTCTATCGATCACCTCGAGTACTCCACCCTTGAGTAGCTGAATCGCATCGCCGGACTCCGGCGACAGGAGTAGCCACGCGTGATCGGTTTCCTCGGCGATCTCGACCTCCAGCTGTCCGACACCCACCGTCTCGATGATGACGACGGTGAAACCACCTCGAGCCAGGATTTCCGCCGCGAGATCGGTACAGCCGGCGATGCCGCCGGTAGCACCACGGGTGGCGATGCTACGGAACCAGCTGTCGTCTCCCAGATCCCCGGAAATCCTGGCACGATCGCCGAGAACTGCTCCACCGGAGACGGGACTGGTCGGATCGATGGCGAGGACAGCGACCCTTTCCCCTGCCTCGACCAGGCGCGGGACCAGGTTTGCGATGAGGGTCGACTTTCCGACACCGGGAGCACCGGTGATTCCGAGTCGGAAAGTACCTGGCGAAGGGGGCAACTGCGCCAGCAACTGGTCCGCCACCGATTCCTTCTCCTCTACCGCAGTGATGGCACGGGCAAGATCACGACGTGATCCGTCCGCAACACCCTTGACCAGTTCCAGGACTTCCTTGCTCTCCACTTTACCCCCGACCGGGTCTCACGTGGCGAGAGATGACCAGCCTCTGGATCTGACTGGTTCCCTCGTAAATCTCGGTGATCTTTGCATCCCTGAACAATCTCTCGAGGGGACCGTGGCGTCCGAGTCCCGCTCCGCCCAGAACCTCCAGCCCCATCCTTGCCGCATCGTTGGCGATCTCCGAAGCAGACAGCTTTGCCATCGATGCTTCCTTCGAATGAGGCTTTCCGAGATCCTTGAGGATGGCAGCGCGCAAGGTCAGCAATCTCGCCGCTTCGATGCGGGTCGCCATGTCTGAGATCTTGTGAGACGCCAGCTGATTGTCTGCCAGTTTTCGTCCAAACATCTGGTGCTGCTCGGCGAAGCGAACGGTGGCATCGAGACACGCCTGGGCGATTCCAACCGCCTGGGTGGCGATTCCTATCCTGCCTCCATCGAGGGTGTGCATGGCGATCTTGAAACCCTGCCCCTCCTCTCCCAGGAGGTTTTGCGCCGGAACTCTCATCTCATCGAACACCAGTTGCACCGTGTCCGAGGCACGAATCCCCAGCTTCTTCTCCTTCTTGCCTACCGAGAAGCCAGACATCGTGTTCTCGACGACGAAGGCATTGATCCCCTTCGATCGGAGAGCTGGATCGGAGGTCGCAAAGGTGATGATGATTCCCGCGTGACTGCCGTTGGTGATCCATGCCTTGGTGCCGTTGAGGATCCACTCGTCTCCCTCACGTCGACAGGAGGTTTCGATCCCCACCGCATCGGAGCCGTGGTCTGGTTCGGTGATGGCGTAGGCGCCGAGTGCTTCTCCGCTGGCCAGACGGGGGAAGAAACGACTCTTCTGATCCTCGGTTCCGAAGTGGAGCAACGGGCTCGAGAGGAGAGAGTTGTGTACCGACACGGTGACTCCGGTGGAAGCGCATCCTCGATGAATCTCCTCGAGCGCAACGGAGAGTGCCAGGTTATCGAGACCGAGTCCCCCGTACTCCTTTGGAGCCAGGATCCCGAGAAGACCGAGATTTGCCAGTCGCTCGATATTCTTCGCCGGATAGGATTCTTCACGATCGTGCTGGTCTGCCGCCGGGATCAATACCTCATCGGCAAACTCGCGACATACCTGCTGAATACGGGCGTGTTCCGCTGGTAGGTCGGTTCCGAGCATCGATCCGAGGCGGCTGCCTTCCCCCTCACTGATGTCCTTCTCAAGCATCGATCAATCCTTCCGCTCAGGAATAGTCGTAAAAGCCTCGACCGCTCTTTCGCCCCAGATCTCCTGCAGCGACCATCCGACGCAGCAGGGGACACGGTCTGTACTTCGGATCGCCCAGTTCATCCTGGAGCAGTTCAAGAATGTTGAGGCAAACATCCAGGCCGATGAAATCGGCCAGTGCCAGTGGCCCCATCGGGTGCCCCATTCCCAGCTTCATCACCTCATCGATCGATTCCTTGCTGGCAACCCCCTCCATCAGGGCATAGATCGCCTCGTTGAGCATCGGTGCGAGGATTCTGTTTGCCACGAATCCGGGGTAGTCCTGTGCTTCCCACGGTTCCTTACCGAGGCGTCGGGAGAGTTCCATCGTCGCTTCAACCACGACATCGGAACTCCTGTGACCTCGAATCACCTCGACCAGTTTCATCATAGGTACGGGATTCATGAAGTGCATCCCGACAAAGGACTCTGGCCTGCTGGTAAAGTTCGCCAGCCGGGTGATGGAGATGGAGGAGGTATTACTGGCGAGGACTCCGCCATCTGCAACCTGTGCATCGAGGCCTGACAGTACCTTTTCCTTCAGCACCTCGTCTTCCGGCACCGCTTCGATACCCCAACCTGCTCCGGAGGCCGCTTCGACCCCCTCTGCAAAGGTGATCCTGGCGAAGATCTCCTGTGCATCCGCCGCCGAGATCTTTTCTTTCTTGACCATTCTCCCGAGACTGTTCTCGATGGTTCCTCGAGCTCGATCGAGAGCTCCTTCGAAGGGATCGATCAACACCACATCGTATCGGGACTGGGCGAACACCTGAGCAATCCCGTTGCCCATCGTTCCCGCCCCCACCACCGCGACACGCTGGAGAGAATTGACCAGATCAGCGGCTGCTTCCTGTGCTTGGGATGACATCGATTTCTTCTACCTTCCTGATCGTGAATACCCCTCCCTCATCGAGTGCCGAGAGGTGGAGAGGTCGGCAGATAGATCGTAGGAGCCAGCCCTCCCGTGGGCAAGCGTACCGGCGATTCCGGATCCCTCGCCAGTGCCGTGAGGAACCTCCAGTGCCCCGTCTCAATGAAAAAAAGGCCCCGGAGCGATCAACGCCCCGAGGCCTCATATCGATTCCCGATCCCCCCTCTGGGGTCAGTTACAACTGTCGTAGAGGGCGCAGTCGAGGGCGTCGGCAGTGGGATCCTCACCACAAACTCCATGAGGAGCCGGAGGCAGGGGCCCGCCGCTGAACTGACTACCAAGGCCGTAGACCGGGTCAGCGACATTCACCAGACCGTCATCATTCATGTCACACGAGTCGGCACAGGAGAAAGATCCTCCGATGAAGAGCACGTTCAGGTTGTGAACAATATCGGCGATGTTGAATGTACCGTCGACGTTGCAGTCACCACGATCGAAGCCACCGGTAGCAACCGGTGTCAGGATCACGCTACCGTCGATGGGATCGGGAGCGTATCCAGCACCATTCACAACCACCAGGTTGTCTACCGAGCTGGTACCGATGGTACTTTCCCAGTTCAATCCGCTGGAGACTGGAGTCGTGGTACCCGCAAGATTTCCGGCATTGGTATCGTAGTTGACGACAACCATCTCGGTGTCCACTGCAAAGGAAATCGTCTCTGAACCCATGAAGCTGTACACGACGCCAACCGTGACCCCGCCAGGCAGAAGCGTCGCAGAGAGGAAGTCTGGCCCCTCCGAGCCGTTGATGCCCGCAAGCAATGGAGAAGTATCGACAGATACACTCGTCAGGATCGCACTGTCATGTGCAAGCGACATCGAGAAGCCCTGCGTGTCGTTGGGGAAACCGGTATTGTCGATGTCTTCTGCGATGGAAAGCGCAGCGGAGATCGAACCGACACCGGTCACTTCATCGAACTCACCAGACACCACCGGAGCGGTGAAGCTGTAGCCAGACGGAACCTGGACGATGACATCGCAGATTGCAGACGATTGAGAACCACCGCAGAAGCCAGTCACCACGTAGGATCTGTTTCCGAGAGGTGCAGCGGCATCGGTGTATGCCGAAGACGCCCCTGGCAACACCGCCAGCAACATGCCATCGCGAGTCACCTCGACCTGGTCGTAGGATTCACCGTTGATCCAGCCGAGATTGACCTCGAGGCCAGCTCCCTGAGAACAGGTAAACGCCACGATGGGGTCACAGGTGCACACCGGATCTGCTGCACAGTCGGGATCGAGGCAATCGGTCAACCCATCGAGATCGTCGTCGACACCGTTGCTACAGACCTCTGGCTGTGGCACCGCCAGATCGAGCACCATGGTGCCGATGCCACCGACGCCGGCACTGGCTGCACCGAGACGAATCTTCAGTTGATCTCCTCCGTTGACGTTCATCACGATCTCTGAAGCAAGACCACAACCATCACCGTTACAGGCAACCTGAATCAAACCGCCACACGACCCCTGGTACACGATCAAACTCGAATCGATGGCCAGGGTACCGCAGGTCGAGATCGTCAGGATTCCGGTTCCAGGTACCTGGTAGTCGTACCAGACATCCTGACTCATCGTTCCGATGAAGGAACCGGCGCAAGCTCCCACGCTGTCAGCGCTGTCAGAAGCACCGGTGTTATTGACGATGTTGCTCCCCAGGGAAGCTGCGAGCGAGGTGTCGCACTCATCTCCAGGAAATGGAATACAGGCCGGATTCGCCGAACAGTCCGGATCCTCGCAATCGATCAGACCATCGAGATCGTCATCGATTCCGTTGGTGCAATTCTCGGTTGCGCCACCGACCAGAGACAGGTCCATCGTTCCCGTTCCGATGGCACTGGAGTTCCACCCGCCGGTGCGGATGAGGTACTCGGTACCACCGACCACCGGCACATCGCTCAACAGCGACGTGAAACCAGCACATCCTGCACCATCGCCGTTGCAGCCAACCTGGACCAGAGCCCCGCATGAGCCCTGGTAGATCGCCACATCACTATCGAAGTCGACGGTGTTACAGAGACTGACGGTCAACAGACCATCATTGTCGGGCGTGTAGCTGTACCAGATGTCCTGGAAGAAGCCGCCGAGGAAGGTGCCGCTGCACTGGGAGGGATCTGAAGGATCGGTCGAGTCAGTCGCCCCCACCGTACTCACTGCATTTGCACCCAGACTCGCAACGATGGCATCATTACAGTCGTCGCCATCTGCGAGCACTGTACAGGCTGGATCGCCGATACAGTCGCTATCGGCGCAATCGATGGCACCATCTCCATCATCATCCACTCCATTGGAGCAATCTTCCGGAGGAGACGTGGTACAGGCTGGATCAGCCGCGCAGTCTGCATCGGCACAGTCGGTGGCTCCATCGCCATCGTCGTCGACTCCGTTATTGCAGACCTCGATGGGAGTTCCTCCACCGGGAGTGAAGGTGATGTCCAGTTCACCTGTTCCGCCGCTACTTCCGAAACTACCCAGTCGAATGTAGTAGTTGGTTCCACCGGTCACGGGGAAGTTCGAGATGGTCGAGGTGAAGTTGCTGCAGCCGGAGGCATCCCCGTTGCAGGCGACCTGGTCGAGAGCACCGCAATTGCCGACGTAGATCAACAGATCGGTATCCCAGCTGGCGATGTTGCAGGTCGAGAAGGTCGCAACACCGTCCTGAGGCGGTGTGTAGGAGAGCCAGATGTCCTTTGCAACCTGTCCGAGGAAGGTACCGGAACACTGGGTCTCGTCGAAGGGAACTCCGCTGTCGGTTGCACCACCATTTGCGATGGGCGAGATGCCGGCAGCGACCACGATGGCATCGATGCAATCATCGTTGTCAGGCGGAGGTGGCGGTGAGCAGATTCCAGCGGCGTTCATCTCGACCGCTGTCAATGCGTTTTGCACCTGCGTTGCGTCCCCTGCAGTGAATGCCGACCCCGATGACGCCCCGGTCCGTGGGTCATTGGGAGTCGTACCCACCAGGTCGTTCGCAGCTTGATTGAAGAGATTGTACGCCTCGTTGAAATCGGAAGCCGGTGTGAGATACACCGTCAAGGTACGGAACCACACGGCACCCGATTTGATGGCACCGATTCCCGTCACCGTCTGACCGTTGAAACTCTTTCCATCGGTCACCATTGCAAAGGCGTGATTGGGTACACCGGACCCGAAGTGTACGCCACCACTGTCAAATCCTGGATCGCAACTGGTCGACTCGTAGAGAGGGTCCAATGCACTGGGTGGATCTCCCTTGCACTGTGGAGACCACATATCGCGGATGGCTCCAAAGGAGCTGTCCTCCCCCATCAACCAACGTACCGATGAATCACCGCACCCCGTGCGGCCGCTGTTGGGAGTATCGGTACCACTTCCTGTGGGTGTTGGAGGCCATGGAAGCCCCCCTGGAGTACCCGCTTCTGATGCATTTCCGTTCCACAGATCGACCAGTTCTCCAAACACGTCGGAGAAGGACTCGTTGAGCTGCCCCGATTGGTTCTGGTAGATCAGATCTGCAGTGTAGTCAGTCAATCCATGC
>CAYPPQ010000013.1:27367-54467 GCA_964412635.1 uncultured Planctomycetia bacterium
GACGATGTCGTCAGTGCCCAGGCCGTTACAGAATGCACTTCCTGAACCGTTCCAGATGGCGTTGGGACAGATCCCGTCATTCCAGTTCGCCGTTGCGATCAGGGCATTGCCGGCACCGTCGAGGCTATCGCGATTGAGTCCGGCACTGAGCAACCGGTAGAAATCGCCGGTGAAATCGTAGATCGAATCCACTCCCGCGTTTCCAGTCTGAGCTCCTCCCTCTGCACGACTCAGCACTCCCGGTAATCCGCCGCCTGAACCGTCGTAGATCTGACGATTGATGGCGGAATGGACTGCCGGCCAGTGGTCGAGCAGTTGACCGTCGATGGCGTCGATGAGTACGTGTTCCGGAAGTGACTCCATCGAACCGATCACCATGTGCCACGCCAGGTGAACCGTTCCGTCGGAAGGGTCGCCGTACCAACCCGGATCGACGATCACCAGCTTTTCCTCATCGGTCTGAGGCTGCTCGATCTTCAGCTCACCAGAGGCGAGGAATGTCGCCTCCTCGAGAGAGAAGCGCGGATGAGTCGGAACCCCGCTACGGATCGGATAGAAGTCTCCATTGACTGCAAGGAAGTTGCCGTCGTTGTCCTGATGGACGATCAACTGGCCGGTGAGCACATCGATACCGCGATAGACCTGCTGGTATCGATGATGAATGTTGCCGAGCTCACCGAGTGAGGTCGACATCCTGCGCAATTCTGTCGAGGCATCAGTGACCCCGAAAATTCGCCCATGAATACTGAAAATCGAAAGTGGATTCCCCTTGTCCTCGATCCCTGGAATCGGACCTCCATCGGGTCCGGTGATAAGACTGGCAAGACCAGTCACTTCGGAACTCAGAATCCTGAGTTCCTCCCCTCCTGGGTGACGCTCCTCGATGGCCTGAGCCGCCAAGGGCGCTCCCAGGAGCATGAAAGCGGCTAGTGCCGCAAAAAACCTGGGGAAGGACATGATGTCCCCTTTCCTTTTCTCTGCCCCACCCATCGATCGATGGACGCAGCAGAACTGCATGAGATGCCCGATCCGGGCACACAAAATTGGCGAGGTTGGGGTGAGTCGTTCGATAGAAGCTCTGAAGAAAACAGTATTCGGTGAGTTCCGGTGGTACCCGAATCACCACGAGATGCAGGAAACATCCCCCGAGGAGATCTCTCCGGGAGACAGATTTCAGATGTCATACTCAAATTCTGCATAGACCATCCCAGGACGCGGAACGAATCCACAATCCTGATTCCCATCCCTCAAGAGCCCGTGGATCGCCCCGAGGGAAGTGCTTCCCGCGGCAACCGAGCGATCACCCAGACATGGATCCGATTCCGCGGTTGGGTCGGACCACACTTTTCAAAAAATATTCCTGCTGGGCCAATTCTGCGGCTAAAACGGTCCCCTGAGGCGGGAGAAGCAGATGATCCGGGTCGAAAATCTTCGCAAGGTGTTCCGGGTTCACAGCAAGAAGCCCGGATTGAAAGCCTCGATCCGCTCCCTGTTTCGGAGAGACTGGATCGAAAAGGCAGCCGTCGCCGGAGCCTCCTTCCAGATCAACGAGGGGGAGATCGTCGGTCTCATCGGCGCCAACGGAGCCGGCAAGACCACCCTGGTGAAGATGCTCTCCGGAATCATCCATCCCTCTTCGGGGCAGGCCGATGTCCTGGGCCATGTTCCCTGGCAACGAGACGACGCGTACCGACGCCAGATCGCCCTGGTGATGGGGCAGAAGGCACAGATGTGGTGGGATCTGCCCGGTTCCGATTGCTTCGATCTGTTGCGAGAGATCTACCAGATCCCGGCGGATGAGTACCGGAATTCGTTGAAGCGTCTCACCGAGATGTTGAATGTCGAGGATGAATTGAACATCCAGATCCGCCGGTTGTCCCTCGGCGAGCGGATGAAGATGGAGTTGATCGCCGCACTACTTCATTCCCCCAGGGTGGTCTATCTCGATGAACCAACCATCGGGCTCGACATCACCACGCAAAGATCGGTGAGAGACTTTCTCCTCGATTACCGTCGTGAAAATGCACCTGCAATGATTCTCACGAGCCATTACATGGAGGATATCGAGAAGCTGTGCAAGAGGATCATCATCATGCGCGAAGGGGAGATCGTATACGACGGCAGCCTCGAACGGGTACTGCTGGAGTACGCACCCTACAAGCAACTTCGCCTGAACGTTCACCGCGATTCCAGTACTCCCCTCAATCGAGAAGCTCTCGATAAGATGGGTGAGGTGATCACCTGCGAACCGGGCTCACTGTGCCTGCGTATCGGCCGCGACCGGATTCCCGAGGTCGCTGCCGAATTGCTGAGAATCTATTCGGTCATCGATCTCTCCATCGAAGATCCAGAGATCGGCGACACCATCGAGAGGATCATGGCAGGAGCCTCGGGAGATCAAGATTGAGCATCTCCCTCTTCTTTCACCTGATGAATCTCGAGACCAAGAAACTGATGAGCTATCGAGTCGACTTCTGGCTGACGATGCTGGTCAATCTGGTCGTCAACCTGCTCGTCCTGTGGACTCTATGGACGGCCATTTTCAACGAGTCTGGCAAGGAGGTCATCGGTGGCTGGGATCTGGATGGAATCCTCGCCTACGGAGTCCTGGTGTTCTTGACCGGCCGCATCGTGCGCGGAGGCGATCTCCAGATGGCGGTGTCGAACGACATCTACGAGGGCGCACTGAGCAGGTACCTCCTCTATCCGAGACAATACACCGTCACCAAGTACGCGCAGCAGCTCGGAAATGTGTTTCCCGATCTTCTCCAGTCATTGATGATGGGTTGTGCAGCGATTCCACTGCTGGTGAACTCCTCCACTGCATCGGTCACCCCGCTCAGCATCGCCATGACTCTTCCGGCGATTCTTGTCGCTCACCTGCTCTTCTTTCTGCTCGGCTTGATTCCGCAGTACATCGCCTTCTGGGCTGACAATGTCTGGAGTCTCTCCGTCCTCCTTCGATTCGTCACGATGCTGCTCGGCGGAGCGACGCTTCCCATCTCCTTGTTCCCGGATCAAGTACAGGAAGTTCTTCACTGGCTTCCCTTCGTCTACCTCTTCGAGTTTCCGACGATGGTTGCCCTGGGAAAGGTAGGCATGAGCGAATACTTGCAGGGAATCGGCTCTTGTCTTCTGTGGTGTGTACTGGTCGGTGCAGCGTCGATCCCGGTGTGGAAGAGGGGAGATCTTCGATACACGGGGGTGGGAATCTGATGTGGAGATATCTGAGGCTCTACCTACATTTTCTCAAGTTTTCCTTCAGCCGCTCCCTCGAGTACCGGATGGACTTCTGGTTTCGCATCGTCATGGATTGCGTGTTCTACATCGTCGAACTGACCTTTTTCACGGTTCTTTATCAACACACCGACATGCTCGGGGGCTGGGACTACGATCAGATGTTGATCTTCGTCTCCGGCTACCTCGTCATCGATGCGATTCACATGACCGTCTTCAGTAACAACATGTGGTGGCTACCCATCTACGTGAACAAGGGAGATCTCGACTATTACCTGGTGAGGCCGGTCTCTTCCCTCTTCTTTCTGAGTCTGCGTGACTTCGCGGCAAACTCTTTCCTCAACCTCATCATCGCGTCAGGAATTCTCACCTGGTCAATTCTCCGATATCCGGGTGAACTGGGTGCCGCCAACCTGGCCTGGTTTCTGGTCCTGATCGTCAACGGGGGAATCCTTCACTACATCCTGCAGATGTACTTCCAGATTCCCGTGTTCTGGACTCACACCAACCGTGGATTGATGACCGCTTTTTTCACGACTGGAAAGTTGATGGAACGACCCGACAAGATCTACCCGAAGTGGACACGTCGATTCCTGATGACCATCTTCCCGACCTTGCTGGTGGTCGCACTTCCTGCCCGGGTACTCTTCGATGGACCGAGTCTTCAACTGCTTGCATTGATTCTCGGCGTGACCGCCATCGCATTCCTCGGTATGAGATCGCTGTGGTCGATTGCCCTGCGAGGTTACTCCAGCGCCTCATCCTGACACTTCTTCTCGCCAGGTGCCGATTCTACCTCGACAGCTTCAGTTTCTTCACGATCGCTGCGATGACCTGCTTCGCCAGTAGCTGGCGCCCCTTCGGCTTGAAATGCACATCTCCCGCTGCCCGGAACAGATCCGCTGGCATCCTCTTGCTGATTGCATGGAGGTCATTGATGGCAACTCCGTGTTTCTTCATCAATTTCTTTGCCACCTCGTTGTACTTCAAATCGTCTCCGACGATGCGCCCCACCTCTCCCTCGGGCACGACGGTCGTGCTCGCCCAGATCAGCTGCGCATTGCTCTTCTTCAGTCGAATCACCAGACGCTCCAGATTCTTCCGGTACTGCTCCAGGGAGGTGGTGACCTGCCCCTTCTTCTTTCCTCGTTTCAAGCTTCCAGGCGGATCTCGATAACACAGATCCCACAATCCCCAGTTGAAGTGGATGACATCCCAGTTTTCATCTCCAAGCCACTGATCGATCTTCTTCAACCCCGTTCCGGTGTGCTGTGCATTTCCGGCGTTGTGAACGACAACAGCTTTCCCCTGCAGCGCCTTTTTCACGTGGGGGGTATACCCGATGGAAATCGAATCGCCGATGATGAGAACCCTGGGAAGCGGAGCGTCCTTGGGTTTCTCCGGACGCACCTCAGGAGCGTCCTGGCCCGCCGCCATTGCTGTCCCCACCATCAGGACCCACCACATGTAGAGTTGAATTCGGCGCATCGTCTATTCCTTCCCTCCCAGCAACGCTTCTTGCGAGACTACCGGGCTGCTCCTCGAGGAGTTGTTGCTAGAATACTCGCTGAAGATGCAATGATGCGATCCCCTACCGAACGGGAAACCATGTCTACAAATGCAGAGGGAATGCTCGACCTCGATCAGCTCTCTAGCCTGGTCGATTCCGACGACGTGGAAACGGTACTGGTGGTTTTTCCAGACCTCTACGGACGCTTCATGGGAAAACGGTTCGATGCGAGGTTCTTTCTCGATCAGGTCGCAACCGGGGGTACTCATTGCTGCAACTACCTGATGACGGTCGACATGGAGATGGAACCGGTTCCCGGCTACACCCTGGCGAACTGGAAGAAGGGCTACGGGGATTTCCACATGGTCCCCGATCTCTCGACGATGCGCCTCGCCAGCTGGCTCGATAAGTCAGCGCTGGTGATCTGCGACCTGATGGATGACAGCACTCATCAGCCTGTTGCAGAATCTCCCCGAGCAATTCTTCGAACCCAGGTCGACCGCGCCAGGGCGATGGGGTTCGAGGTGATGGCTGCCAGTGAACTGGAGTATTACCTGCTCGAAGATTCCTACCGGGAAGCACATGAGAAGGGCTACCAGAACCTGAAGCCTGCCGGCTGGTACATCGAGGATTATCACATCCTCCAGGGATCACGACTGGAGAGTTTCAATGCTCCTGCCAGAAGACATCTCCGCAAGTCTGGAATCCCGGTCGAGAACAGCAAGGGTGAATGGGGACTGGGACAGCACGAGTTGAACGTTCAGTACACCGACATCCTGCAGATGGCAGACCGACACGGAGTCTACAAGCAGTGCCTCAAGGAGATCGCCGAACAGCAGGAGAAGAGTGTCACCTTCATGTCGAAGTTCACTCCCGACGGAGCAGGATCCAGTTCGCACATCCACCTGAGCCTGTGGTCCCGATCCTCCAATGCTTTCGAAGGGGACGAGCAACTGGGACCGATTCGTTGCAGTGACACCTTTCGCTGGTTTCTGGGGGGCTGGATCGACCATGCCCAGGAGATGATGGTGTGCTACGCTCCGACGGTGAACTCCTATCGCCGCTACCAGAAGGGTTCATGGGCCCCGACAGGCATCGCATGGAGTCATGATAATCGCACCGCTGGATTCCGGGTGGTCGGGAGTGGCCCGAGCCTCAGGATCGAATGCCGTATTCCCGGGGCCGATTGCAATCCCTACCTCGCCTTTGCTGCGGCGCTCGCCTCGGGGCTCGATGGCATCGAACAGAAAACCGAACCACCGCCAGCATTCGAAGGGGATGTCTATTCAGCAGAGGGTTTGCCACAGGTGCCTTCTTCACTGAAGCAAGCTACCGATGGTTTCCGCGAGAGTGAATTCGCCCGCAAGGCTTTTGGGGAATCGACCGTCGAGCACTACTGCCACTTCTTTACCACTGAACATGGCGCTGAAGATATTGGAGATCCGTTCTGGGATCAAAAACGCTACTTTGAAAGAATTTGAATCTGACATGAATCGACCACTGATCGGGATTCCCATCTATCCCCCCGTAGGCGACGATCGATACACCCTTCCCGAAGGCTACGTCACTGCGGTGAGGAGGGCTGGAGGCCAGGTAACCCTGCTCCCCCCCGGCGAGGATCACCCCGAATCGTGGACCGACATGCTCGACGGATTGATCCTGGCAGGGGGCGGCGATGTCGATCCTTGTCACTACATGGATGATCATGACGACTCTCTCGCCTCGTCGCCGCCGGAGCGGGTAGATCTTCAACGAGATCGGACCGAGATCGCATTGCTGACCCGTGCCCTCCAGCGCGAGATTCCGATTCTCGCCATCTGCCGTGGCTTGCAACTGCTCAATGTTCACCTGGGAGGAACTCTCCATCTTCACATCCCCGACCACTTCGGAGATGACGTCGCTCATGGAGTTCCTGCTCATAACTTTTCAAGCCATACGGTAGAACTGGTGAAGGACTCGCAGATTGCCTCGAAGATTGGCTGCACGCAGCTGGAGGTGATGTCATCTCATCACCAGGGGGTGGATCAGGTGGCTTCTCCTCTGTCGGTGGCAGGGCACGCAGCCGATGGCTGCATCGAGGCGCTCGACATGAAGGAACATCGATGGCTCACGGCAGTTCAATGGCATCCGGAGGAGGTTGCCGATGTTGATCCACTGCAACAGCGCCTGTTTGATCAACTGATCCAGGCTTCACGCAACAACGGCTAATTTGGGCGAGAGGAGCAACGATATGAGATTGGCTGGAAAGGTCGCGCTGATCACCGGTGCGTCAAATGGAATTGGCAAGGAGTCCGCTCTTCTCTTCGCCGCGGAAGGTGCCCAGATTCTCGCCGTCGACATCGACGAGGACGCTGGAAACCAGCTGGTCAGCGAGATCACAAAGACGGGGCAAGAGGCGTACTTCTGTCGTGCCGATGTTTCGACTGCGAACGACTGCAAGAAGATGGTCGAAGCCAGCGAGGAGAGGTTCGGAAAGCTCGACATTCTGTTCAACAACGCAGGAGTGATGCTATCCGAGGATGGAGATGCGGAGCATACCGAGGAAGAGATCTGGGATCGGACGATGGGTGTCAACCTCAAGGGGGTCTTCTTCGGATGCAAGTACGGGATCCCTGCCATCCGCCGATCAGGTGGAGGATCCGTCATCAACACGGCGAGTTTCGTGGCGGTGCTCGGTGCAGCGACACCCCAGCTGGCGTACACCGCCAGCAAGGGAGGAGTACTCGCGATGTCGAGGGAACTGTCCGTCATCCACGCCAGGGAGGGAATCCGCGTCAACGCCCTGTGCCCCGGACCACTGAAGACGGAACTACTGATGAACTTCCTCGACACTCCCGAGAAGCAGCAGCGGAGACTGGTCCACGTCCCCATGGGACGCTTCGGCGAAGCGAAGGAGATGGCAAGAGCAGCGCTGTACCTCGCCTCCGATGAGGCGTCCTACATGACCGGATCCACCTTCCTGGTGGATGGTGGAATCACCAGTGCCTACGTGACCCCGGAATAGAGATCACGATGTCTATTGAAATCACAAATCCATTCGATGGTTCATCGCTGGGGTCGGTTGAATACGACTCTCCCGAGATGATCGAATCCAAACTTCAGTCCGCACACGAGACGCAACAGATGTGGAAACGGATCCCCATCGACAAGCGAATCTCCGTCGTCGAGGCCGGGCTACAGCAGTTCAGGGATGCGGCTCAACAGATCACCTCCGATGTTTCGCTGCAGATGGGGAAACCGATCGTCGAAGCCCGTGCCGAACTTGATACCGTCTTCCAGCGTGCCGAATACATGATCTCCATCGCCAGCGAATCTCTGGCAGCACAAGTCCTTCCTGCGGTGGAGGGATTCCACCGCAGGATCGAACACGAACCGCTGGGAGTGGTCCTCGATCTGGCAGCATGGAACTATCCGTTGATCATCCCCATCAACGTGATCATCCCTGCCCTGGTGGCGGGGAATACGGTCCTGATCAAACACAGCGCTCGTACTCCACTGTGTGGCCTGGCGTTCGAGAGAGCATTCAGTCAGCTGGAATACTCATCACTGGTCACCAATCTGACGATGGACCATTCACGAACCGCTGATCTGATCGGCGATGACCGCATCGCTCATGTCGCTTTCACTGGTTCAGTGCAAGGAGGAGCAGCGATTCACAGGGTTGCAGCGCAACGCTTCATCGATTGCGGCCTGGAACTGGGAGGAAACGATCCTGCGTACCTCGCCGAAGATGCAGATCTCTCCACTGCCACCGCCAACATCGTCGAGGGCGCCTGTTACAACGCTGGACAGTCATGCTGTGCGGTGGAACGGGTCTACGTGCATCGATCGAACCTCAGCGAATTCATCGATGGTGCCCGCAGTGCCCTGAGTCAGTTGAAGATGGGAAATCCACTCGACACCTCCACCACCCTCGGCCCGCTGGCCAGTGGTGGCGCACTCGATTCTCTGGAGGCTCAGGTACAGGACGCAGTCGCTCGAGGAGCTCAACTTCTCGAAGGCGGCTCGCGAGTCGCTGACAGTGGCGGCAACTTCTTCTCTCCGACCCTGATCGTCGACGTGCCACAAGATGCCCTGGTGATGCAGGAGGAGAGCTTCGGCCCGGTGATCCCGGTGCATGCCGTCGACTCCGATGAAGAAGCACTGAAGTTGATGAATGATAGCCGCTTCGGATTGACCGCCTCGGTGTGGACTCGGGATCAGCAGCGAGCCGATCATATGGCCACCCATCTCGATACGGGAACCGTCTTCCAGAATCGCTGCGACTATCTCGATCCTGCTCTTCCCTGGACAGGAACCGGGGACAGTGGCAAGGGATCAACTCTCTCGCATCATGGGTACTTCCACCTGACCCGCAGGAAGTCGATTCACTTCCGCTTGTGACGCCCGGAAAAAATCAAGGCCCTCGCAACTTTCGTCACGAGGGCCTCGCGGGTCGTCGGTGCCCTTGAGGACACCGCCTGATGCCTGAAGAATTAGCTGAACTTGGTCGTTCCTGGTCGCGCCACCTCTACCAGCGGCCCTGCCCCGAACTCGTAGGTCGCAGGACTCAGATCCAGTTCACTCTCGACCATCTCGTTCCAGGTGATGGTCTTGCCAGTATAGGCGGCAGTCCTTCCGAGGATTGCAGCCAGGGTACTGTTACACATGTACTCGCCATTGTTGATGCGATCTCGCTCACCTTTTACGGAACGGAACAGTTCCACCCACTCCGCATCGTACATGTCATTGGGCGACCCGGAAAACTTCCAGTTCACCTCACCACTGACCTGATGCCTCTGGATGGCTGCAGTTCCCCTGGTTCCGTAGACGTAGTCACTGACATTTCCATCTGTATCAGGCCACTGTCTGCAGGAATGGAATAACTTGGTGCCGTTCTCCCATTCGAAAACACAGTTGAAGTGATCGTAGATGTCGCCCCACTTTTCATCGGTGCGACACGCTCGCCCGCCGCTGGCGGAACACTTCAAGGGAGGTACGTCTTTCATCGCCCACATGATCTTGTCGATACTGTGGATACTCTGCTCGGTGATGTGGTCGCCGCTGAGCCAGTTGTAGTAGTACCAGTTTCGAATCTGGTACTCCATTTCACTCCACTCTTCCTTCTTGCCCCGGTACCACAGCCCACCGGTGTTGTAGGTGCACTCCAGGTTCACGATGTCACCGATCGATCCGTCGTGAATCCTGGCGATGGTCTCCTGCTTCGCATCCTGGTAGCGGTAGCACAATCCACTGACCAGGGTCAGGCCCTTTTCCTCTGCTTTCTTGGCAGCGGCTCGCACCCTGGCGACACCAGGACCATCGGTCGCGATCGGTTTCTCGGCGAAGATGTGCTTGCCCGCATCCACCGCCTTTTCGATCTGCTCCGGTCGAAAGTGTGGCGTGCTGGCAAGGATCACCACATCGCAGTTCTCGATCACCTTTTCAAAGTTGTCCCATCCGGAGAACCTCATCTCTTCGGGAACGTCTACTCGATCTGCGTGATCCCCATCGAGGAGGTTCTTGTAGGAACTCTCCACGCGGTCGGCGAAGATGTCGCCCATCGCTACCAACTTCACGCGCGGTTCCACATTGAGTGCATTGACTGCTGCTCCGGTGCCCCGGCCTCCACATCCGACCAGTCCGACACGAATGGTGTCATCGACCGAATTGTGGATCATCGAGGGAAACGCCCCCAGTGCCGTGGAGCCGAGGGCAGCGGCAGCAAGTGCGCCCCCTGAACTCGCCAGGAAGACTCTACGGTCGATCCCATCCGATTCGATTGCAGGATCGTTGTCAGCAGTTTGATCAGCCATCAAAACCTCTTTCATGTCGTGCTAGCATCTCCGGAGCCCTGGAGACATCTCTAATAGTACTGACTGATCTCGACCGACTCCAGACGGTGGCCCGCCGTTCAGCGACGAAAGATACGCCAGGGAAAAGGTGCTTCCCCGTCGATTCGTATCCCTTTTGTCCCCTCCGTCACCCACATCGCCGCACATCCGGGGAACGCCTCCAGCAATCGCTCCGAACTCTCCCGGTCAAGAACGGAGATCGCCGTGGCGAGGGCATCGGAGGTGGTTCCATCGGATGAGAGAACCGTCACCGCTTGAGGGCCTTCGACACCGATTCCGGTGCTGGG
This sequence comes from uncultured Planctomycetia bacterium, assembly GCA_964412635.1. Classification (GTDB taxonomy): domain Bacteria; phylum Planctomycetota; class UBA8108; order UBA1146; family UBA1146; genus QNYK01. Next base: position 38,236 of record CAYPPQ010000013.1, read on the forward strand.
ATCGAGGATGTGGCTGTAGCGCCGATCGCCGATCTGCACGTAACGGTTGCCAGCTCCGCTGGTCGCAATCGCCCCTCTACCGCTGACGATCAGTCGCAATGGATCCGCTTCCGGCTCTTTCCCCGTTCCGATCTCGATTCTCCAGCCGCGACGCCCCGGCGGTGGATCTCCAAGCACGAGATCTCCTCCGCCATCGACGATGGCGTGGCGGACCCCGGCTCTCTCCAGCTGTTCGAATGCCTTCTGCACCGCATATCCCTTGGCGATCCCGCCGAGGTCGATGGCAACTCCCTCTCGCAACAACTGAACCGAACGCTGTGCCTCTTCGAGAACGATTCCGTCAATTCCCATCGCCGCCCTCGCCCGTTGCAACTCCGCTTCTCTTGGCAACCTCTCCGCCAGCCGACACCTTCTCCACAGGCGCACCAGAGGGCCGATCGTCGGATCAAAGGCGCCACTGCTCGCCTCGCTGATCTCGAGGGATTTTTCCAGGACCAGAAACAGATCTTCACTGACGGGAACCGCTTGCCGATGGGGTGCTGACCGACACAACTGGCGGAGTTCGCTGGCGGCATTCCAGTCGGAACAGGCCTCTTCAATTGCATCGATTCGATCGAGCGCGGCCACCGCTGCTCGATGAGCAAGTTGAGGATCTGTATGGAAGGCAGTGATGCTGAAGTGGGTTCCCATCGCCTGGTGATCGACCTGAATCCTGTGAATCGGAGCGTGGCAGCCGATTGCGAGCAACAGCATCAGTCCCGTCAGAAGGCGTACTACACGCCGGTAACGAAGCGGAACCACCTCATCGAGGGGAGCAGAGATCTGGACGGGAGCGTGCTCGTGAGACATCATGGTTGCCTTGTACCCGCCCGCGGACCCCGCGGGCACCTCCGACCCGAGAAGTTCGGGGATCTGAATGCAATGATTGGACACAACACCCTTGAATCATCTGCTCACCGCGCTCCTCCTTGCATGCCTCACCTCATCTCCGATCGGGGGAATTCAGCCCCATTCGGTGGATGACCCGAAGAAGGCGGAAATTTCCGTCTCCACCGAGGTGATCCCCGGCTCCGATGTCGTGCTGACCTGGGTCGAGATCCCCGTCGGTTCCGACGGCTATCCCCAGACCATCACCATCGGTTCGCCGGCCACCGAAGCGGGACGCTCCGAAGATGAAGGACCGACCTGGACGGTTCAGGTGCAGCCATTCGCCATCATGAAGTACGAGATCACCTGGGATGCCTTCAATCAGTTCCGCCGGGAGTACGGGTTGCTTCAGAATGGTCGCCTCTCTCCCGATCAGTTCGGGGAATCGCAATGGGCAGATGCCGTGAGCATTCCGACGCCACTGTGGGAGCAGGATTCCCGCCCCATCCTCGAGGGTCTGGGAACCGATGGTGGTTATCCGGTTGCCGACATCACCCAGTTCACCGCCATGCAATTCTCGAAGTGGCTCTCCAAGAAGACGGGGCAATTCCTGCGGCTACCCACCGAAGCGGAGTGGGAGTACGCATCCAGATGCGGACAGCAGACCGCATTCTCTTTTGGAGCGGACGACTCGCGACTTGGAGAATACGCCTGGTACTTCGACAACAGCGACTATGACGACCCCGATCTCGGCTATCCGGGTCTTGGAGCTGGCTACCGGAAGGTGGGAACGAAAGCGGCCAATCGCTGGGGAATCCACGACCTATACGGCAATGTTGCGGAGTGGACCCTCGATGCCTATACCGCTGATCGATATGCCTCCATGGCGGGAAAGAAACACCTCGCAGAGGAGGTGGTGAACTGGCCCGCCAAGATCTGGCCAGCGGTGGTTCGTGGCGGTTCCTGGCAGGACGATCCGGAGCGCTGTCGATCCGCTGCGCGGACCTCCTCCACTCGTAAATGGCAGAAGCGAGACCCGCAGATCCCCAAGAGCCTGTGGTGGTGTACCGATGCCTTTCACGTCGGGTTTCGACTGATCAGGCCGACAACACCTCCACCGGAAGATCAGCGGAACCGCTGGTGGGATCCGAGGATCGAGTCGATCGATCGGAGACTGAAGGAAGGCTTCAAGGAACTGCGCAGTCCCATCCTCAAGCCACAGGTCAAGGAGCAAGATGGTTAGGGCTTTCGCACTTCTACTGTGCTTCGGCTGGATCATCTCCCCCGCAACCGCCCAGGAATCGCTGTGGAAGCGTACCGATTCCGACGAACGATATCTTCACCGCATCGAACTTCGAGATGCCAGCGGCAGGGTCATCGCTCCCGGATCCGAATCTGAAGCGAAGCCCCATCTCGGCAGCACCTGTTCACCTTGCCACGATGTCGAGGCAGCAAGCGGCGGTCTCCACGGTGGGCACGGTCCCGATGGACGACCTGGAGAACCGTGGATCCTTTCCGATCCACGCAGTGCAACTCACCTGCCGATCCATCGCAGGAACTGGCCGGGGATCCTCAAGCCGGATGCCATCGGTCTCGATGACCAGAAGTGGCCGGAGTGGTTCGGGCGACACGATACGGGCTCCGGGTCCAACTCCGATTGCCTGGTGTGTCATCTGGGTAACGGCTACGACTTTTCCACTCGTATCGAACAGATCGACGGGGGCAATACCTCCCTCGCATCCTTCATCGCTGCAGGGCTGGTCGACCGATCGGGCCAGCTGGACACCCGACGCTTCGACGCCAGCGGCAAGGTCGAACTGAACCTTCTTGGAGATGCCGGAAATCAAGCGTGCCTGCGCTGTCACACCGTTCGAGATGTGCGAGGCGCAGGTGAAGAGCGATGGCTCCACGAGAATGATGTTCACCTCGATGCAGGATTGACCTGCGTCGATTGTCATCGATCAGGAATCGATCATCACATCGTCCGAGGATTCGAGGGGGAAGTACACCCATCGGGAGCGGATGTGACCACCCTCAGCTGTCGGGGATGTCACCTCGATCCCCGGGGAGGTTCTCACGGCGCACCGATTCCCGAGCATCGTGGACTCCCTCCCTTCCACCTCGATGAGATCTCATGCACCGCCTGTCATGCCGGCCCACTTCCGGGAGATCCCCCCGTGACCCAGTGGACATCTCGATCTCACCGCCTCGGTGAAACCAGCCAGAAACGAATACCCGGAAATCCGCCGCGAATCATCGCGGCCTCGCTGCAACGGGATGATCAGCAACAGATCGGTCCGGTGCGCCTCACCTGGCCCGACGGATGGGGAGTCCTCGATTCGGACGCCACGATCACCATGCTGTCCCCGGATGAATTGCGCCGTCCTCTGCGCAAGGCTCTGCGAATCCGCGCCGATCTGGTCGGTGAGCTTTCCAGCAAACTGGAGGATCCCGACGCTTCCGCGCTCCTGGCAGGTGCGCTGCAGCAGTTGCAGGACACACTCGAGCCAGGAAAAGAGGCGATCCTCATCACCGGTGGCCGCATCTGGAGAAATGTCGCTGGCGAACGCCTTCAATGGTCCGATTCCCCGGCGGCCGCTGCAGTCTCCTGGCCACTGGCTCACCCGGTTCGTCCCGCCAGGTCCTCGCTGGGCTCTGGCGGTTGTAGCGACTGTCACTCCACTGGCAGCAACTGGCTGGCGCAAGAGATCGGTCCGGAAGCGATACTTCCAATGCAGTACATCGCCGCAGCGAGTTCCCCCCTCGACCGGGAGATCATCGACCCCGGTCGCTGGAATCGCTGGTCGCTCCTCTTCTCGGGACGGGATCTCGGCAAGATCTACTTCAGTCTCTGTGCATTCGTCGCCATCTCGGGGGGCCTCCTGCGCACCTGGCGTGCAGTACAGGAGCACAAGAGATGATGGAGAAATTGACGAAACTGACGATCCTACTGCTGCTCCTGGCAACCCTTTCGGCGATCCCCGGCCTGCCCCTCGACGCCGAGTTACGTGGCAACTGGCTGCAGTTACACCTGCTCTTCGGCACGCCGCTAGCGGCACTGCTGGTCATTCCCGGCTGGCTCCGTCGGGGCAACTATTCCCTGTCGAACCACCTCTCCTGGTGGCTCATCTCCATCGCACTGGGATTGATCCTGATACCGATGCTCGGCTTTTCATCTGCTGAGGGATCCGTGATCTGGGTCGAGGGTCACGGCTGGGTGTCAGTTCTGGGAGTGGCACTGCTCGGCTGGTCGATGACCCGCAAGCACACCTGATCACATATTGCGGCGGTATCGCCCACCCACATCGTAGAGTGATCTGGTGATCTGCCCGAGGCTGGCCACCCTCACCGTGTCGATCAACTCCCTGAAGATGTTCCCCCCCGACAGGGCGACCTCTCTCAATCTCTCGAGAGCGACATCCACCTCACTCTCATTGGAGCGATGGAAACCGGCAAGATCCTCGAGTCTCTGCTTCTTCTCCTCGGCGGTGGCACGACGAAGTTCGATGACTCGCGCTTCTTCATCCTGTGCTCCCGATCGCAAGAAGGTATTGATCCCGATGATGGGAAGCTCACCGGTGTGCTTGCGATGTTCATACAGGAGCGATTCTTCCTGGATCTTGGATCTCTGATACTGTCGCTCCATGGCACCGAGCACTCCCCCACGCTGATGCAACCTGTTGAACTCCTCGAGCACGGCATCCTCGACCAGATCCGTCAGTTCATCGATGATGAAGGATCCCTGGATCGGATTGTCATTGCGGGCAAGTCCGAGTTCTTGAGCGACGATCAGTTGAATCGCCATCGCTCTTCGCACCGAATCTTCGGTGGGAGTCGTGATCGCCTCGTCGTAGGCATTGGTGTGCAGTGAGTTGCACTGGTCGTAATAGGCCATCAGAGCCTGCAGGGTGGTACGGATGTCGTTGAAATCGATCTCCATGGCGTGCAAGGAGCGACCGGAGGTCTGGATGTGGTACTTCAGCTTCTGGCTACGCTGATTTGCTCCGTACACATCCCTCATGGCGATCGCCCAGATTCTCCGGGCCACCCTTCCAAGAACCGCGTACTCCGCATCGAGCCCGTTGGAGAAGAAGAAGGAGAGATTACGAGCAAAGTCATCGATGGGCATTCCCCGCGACAGGTAGTACTCGACGTAGGTGAATCCGTTGGCGAGTGTAAACGCCAGCTGCGAGATGGGATTCGCTCCAGCCTCGGCGATGTGATAACCGCTGATCGATACGGAATAGTAATTCCGGACCTGCTCCTCGATGAAGAACTCCTGGATATCCCCCATCATCCGCAGCGCAAAATCGGTACTGAAGATGCAGGTATTCTGCGCCTGATCTTCCTTGAGGATATCCGCCTGTACCGTGCCTCTCACGCTCTTGAGCACCAGAGTGCGTATCTCCTGCAACTGTTCCGGGGACGGGTCCTTACCCTGAGCCTCACGGAAACGGTCGATCTGTTGATCGAATGCCGCATTGAAATACATCGCCAGGATCATCGGGGCCGGACCATTGATGGTCATCGACACCGAGGTGGAGGGTGCTGTCAGATCGAATCCCTCGTAGAGTTTCTTCATGTCGTCGAGTGTGCAGATGCTGACTCCACTCTCGCCAACCTTGCCGTAGATATCGGGTCTCGGGTCGGGATCTTCACCGTACAGCGTCACCGAGTCGAAGGCGGTGGACAGGCGGTGAGCCTCTTCCCCTTCGCACAGGTAGTGGAAGCGCTGATTGGTCTTCTCCGGCGGACCCTCACCTGCGAACATCCTCTTCGGATGTTCATCCTTGCGGCGGAATGGGAAAGCACCTGCCGTGAAGGGGAACTGACCTGGCAGGTTTTCTCTCATCAACCACCGAGCCAGATCGCCATCTCCCCTGAAGGAAGGTAAGGCCACCCGAGAAACCTGACTCCCTGCCAGGGTTTCAAATTTCAGCGGCTCGCGAACCTCTCTGTCCCTGACTGAAAAGGTCAGTTCTTGTTGTCGGTACGCTTCGGCGGTCTCTGGCCACGCCTGGATCATCTTCTGAACTACAGGATCGATGGACCCCTGTGTGGTCAGAGCCATCTCCTGTAATCGAGCGCTCGCCTCCTGGTTCTCCGCCTCCAGCAACTCAGCGCTACGTGACAGCGACTGTGCATCACTAGCGAGTTGAGAGATCGCCTCCACTGAACGGTGGTAATCCCTGACACCGTTGACGATGTCGAGGAGATAGCCTGCTCGATCCGCTGGAATCGGGGACGGGCGATTCGATCCATCGACGGACACCCGCTGGCTGGTTCCCTGCCACTGCCCGGACACCCCCTCGAGGGTCGAAACCCGCTGGAGAAGATGGCTGTAGAGCTTCTCCACCCCCGAATCATTGAAGTGACTGGCGGTGGTTCCGAAAACCGGCAGCTGGTCGTCGGGGAGTTCCGGATCGAAGATCTTTCTGCTCCTGCGAAACTGCTTTCTGACATCTCTGATGGCATCCTGTGCTCCCGGACGATCGAACTTGTTGAGGACTACCATGTCTGCGAAGTCGATCATGTCGATCTTCTCCAGCTGACTCGCCGCACCGTACTCCGGTGTCATGACATACACCGAGAGATCGGCCAGATCCGCGATGCGACTATCTCCCTGGCCTATTCCAGAGGTCTCCAGGAGGATCAGATCGAAATCTTCTGAAGCCACCTGTTCAATCGCCCCACGGATCGTCTCGGGAACTTCAACTCCACTCGATCGGGTGGCCAGCGAACGGACATAGATTCTCGGATCGTTGGCGCTGTTGATGCGGATCCGGTCTCCGAGAAGAGCTCCGCCGGTCCTTCGCTTGGTCGGATCGACGGTGATTGCCGCAAACTTCCGCTCGGGAAAGTCTTGCAGCAACCTGCGCAATAACTCGTCGGTCAGAGATGACTTCCCAGCGCCACCGGTTCCGGTGAGTCCGACGACGGGAATCTGCTTGCTCGACACCTGCGGTGAATCGCCAAGTTCGACCCGGGTGATCCGTTGCGGCAACTTCTCTCCACCACGCTTGGGGTCAGGCTCGGTTCCGACTCGATCCATCATGTCGGTGATCATTCCCGCCAGACCGAGCGTTCTTCCATCCTCCGGAGAATAGATCCTGTCGATTCCGTACTGATGGAGAGCTTCGATCTCCTCGGCGACGATGACACCACCGCCCCCTCCGAAGATTCGAATCCACGGGGCATCCTTCTCGACCAGAAGATCTCTCATGTACCTGAAGAACTCGTTATGGCCCCCTTGATAGGAGGAGACGGCGATGGCATCGGCGTCCTCCTGGATGGCTGTGTCGACGATCTCCTCGGCACTCCTGTTATGACCGAGATGGATCACCTCGGCACCCTGGTCCTGGAGAACCCGGCGCATGATATTGATGGAAGCATCATGGCCGTCAAAGAGGCTCGCAGCGGTGACAAACCGTGCAGGACGCATCAGGACTCCTGGCAAGGGGATCGATCATTGAGGCGGAGGTGATCCCCGATATACCCTCCGACGATGTGCATCATCGAAGAGTCGACTCGAAGTTGCAAGTCGATCCAGGGATTCTTCGCCGAGCCACGAGGATGCAGCCTTCTGGGGTATTTCCGATGGTTTGCCTGAGGGTCAGATCGACGACCTAGGCACTGGTCCGTTCATCGTGGGCAGAACCGTTGTAGGCGAAGATCTTCTTCTTACCTTCGACCCAGGTCTCGAGGTGAACCGGTCTTCCCCAGACCTTGTAGATATTTTCAAGGGTACGCCGTGCGTAATCGAACTTCAGGGGAACACCTGACCAGTGATGCTTCAGCAGCAATTCTCCGCGATTACCGAGGTTGCCATCGACCACCTCGATCTGTGGGCGACCACAGTTCGATAACTGATCGAGGAATGCGCCCTTGATCTCGGAAAACTCGCGCCCGTCGACAACAAACTTGCCTTGCTGTCTGTCAAACTTGTAGGTGAACATCTTGTGCTGGTCACAGAATTCTTTCGTCAGGAATTCATCGATGAATGTGATGTCATTGTGGATGCGCCTGACCTCGAAGATCTTATCCCTGCCCTTGCCGCAGTTCTGATTCCAGTCTCTCTTACCGTGTGCGTCTTCACACGATTCCCATTCCTTGCCGTGCTTACCGGTGTCCCAACGAGACTCTATGTCGCGGAACAACTCGATTCCGACCTTGTAAGGATTCAGCACTCCTGGACTGCCGCCGAGAGTACCTGCATGGTGATCGGCGTAATCGATCACCTCCGAGGCGTCGAGGATCTTCGTGGTCATCATCTTCGAGTGCCAGTAGGAAGCCCACCCCTCGTTCATGATCTTCGTCATACCTTGTGGGGCAAAGTAATACGCTTCTTCGCGGATGATGGAGAGCACGTCTCGCTGCCATCTTCGCAACTGTCCATGATGGAGCAGGAATCGAAGTACGTCTTTTTCTGGCTGCTCCGGGAACCGCTCCGAATCATCGATGCGGTTGATCATCTCTTCCTTTTCTCGAGCGAGAACTTCCGGCGGATTCACGAACTCTTCCATGTATGGCTGAGTGGCGAACCTGGTTCCCTTGGCGTCATTACGCTCGGCATCCAGATCCTCTTCAGTCTTCGACATTCCATCGGAAAAGTATGGAAGATGAGGATCGATCAGGTTCTCGAGTGAGAGGCAGACGTCGATGAACTCTTCAACTACATCCTGGCCCTGCTCATCGATGTGGCGACGTATTCGAACTGCATGATTCGAAATCGTGTCGACCATTTTCCTGTTGGTGTGACTGAACCAGCAGTTGTTCTTGAAGAAATCACTGTGCCCATACACATGAGCCATCACCAGCTTCTGATCGACGAGAGGATTACATCGCATCAGGTATGCATAGCAGGGATCATTATTGATGACCAGTTCGTAGATCTTCGCGAGTCCGTAGGAGTACTGCTTCTGCAACTCCTCGAACTGCATCCCCCAGCGCCAGTGAGGATAGCGAACAGGAAATCCTCCGTAGGCTGCGATCATGTTCATCTCGTCGTAATCGACGAGTTCGTAGATCACCTCGAAGAAATCGAGGCCACCATCGACGGCGTGCTGCCGGATGATATCGCGCCATTCTGCAATCTCAGGGGTGAGCGCACTGTTCTGCAGCATCTCAGCAGCCCTTTCCGAGGAAGGTCTTGATCGAAGGCAAGATTTCATCGCGAGAGTTGATCTCGGAGAGAAGCACCTTCTCGTCAGCGCCTACGCCTTCCCTCAGGTCCTTGATGAACTGACCGCTACCGTATGCGCTCTTCACCTGGCCGTAACAGAAGACGTTACTGGCAGGGATCAGCTGCTTCTGCAGCAGTTCGATGCACTGGGCGGTGTCATCTCCACCCCAGTTGTCTCCGTCCGAGAAGTGGAACGGGTAGATGTTCCACTCGACCGGGGAAAACTCTTTCTGGATCAATTCATTGGCGAGGTTGTACGCGCTGGAGATCTTGGTACCCCCCGATTCGCGGACATGGAAAAAGGTGTGAGAATCCACCAGCTTCGCCTGCGCATCGTGAATGATGTATCTAGTTTCAAGATTCTCGTACTGACTCCGCAGCCAGGTGTCGAGCCAGAAGGACTCGATACGCACGATGTCCTTCTGCTCATTCCCCATCGAACCGGACACATCCATCATGTAGATGATCACGGCATTTGACTGGGGAACCTTCTTGGTATTCCAGGAGCGGTAGCGTCTGTCTTCTCGTACAGGCACCACCTTTGGATTCTTCACGTCGTAGGAGCCACTGGCGATCTGCCTTCTCAACGCAGCCTTGTAGGTGCGGCGAAAGTGGCGCAACGATTCCGGTCCGTTGCGATTGATCCCCGTGTATCGGTCCTTTTCCACCTCGATCGACTCGGTACCACGAGGTTCGATCAGGGGAAGTTCCAGTTCTTCACCGAGGATCTCTGCCAGTTCTTCGAGGGTGACATCCACTTCGAGGATGTGCTCACCTGGATGCTCACCGGCCTCCTGGCCTGGAGCTCCCTCTTCGCCATCGATGGCTTCACCCTCTTCACCGTCCCCCATGCCGACTCCACCCTGCTCGTTGTTTCCGAACCTGAAGTTCGGAATGTCGATCTGAGGGAGGGGAACGCTGACGATCTGCTTCCCCTGGCGAGCCAGCAGCTCACCCTGGGAGACGTACTCCTTCAGGTTCTCCCTGATCTTGCCCCGAACGATGTTGCGGAACCGATTGGTGTCTGGGTCGATCTTTCGCACTTGCGGCCTCCGGTGATTACTCGACACCCTTGGTATCGCCACGGGCAAAGATGCTCGCCACGTAGTTCAAAACATCTGTCGAACTGTCCTCGTTGTATCCGAACTGTTCGATCAGCCTCGTCTTCACCACATCGATCTTGGCCTGGGAATCCTTGTCGACCACGTCGGAAATCAAGGAGGTCAGCTTGATCGTGTCCTTCTTGTCCTCGAACAGCTTCATCTCCAGAGCTTTCTGCAAACGAGCGTTGGTGCTGTAGTCGAACTGCTTGTTATCTACTGCCAGAGCTCCGATGTAATTCATGATCTCCCTGCGGAAATCGTCCTTACGGTTCTCCGGAATATCGATCTTCTCCTCGATCGCCCTCAGCAAGCGCTCGTCCGGATCCTCGGATTGGCCGGTGTACGGGTTACGTACCTTTTCGCGCTGGGTGTACGCCTTCACGTTGTCGATGTAGTTGGCACACAACTTCTGAATCGCCTCTTCATCGGCACTGATGGCTCGCTGTACCTCATTCTTGACGATGTCCTCGTACTCCGACTTCACCACCGAGAGGATCTCGCGGTACCGGGAGCGCAGGTCATCACTTGAGATCAAACTGTGATGCTTCAATCCCTCGTCGATCTCGTTGAGAACCATGAACGGATTCACGTAGTTGTAATCGGAGACGAGTGCATTGGAGATCTTGTCCTGGATGTAACGGGGGGAGATTCCCTCCAGCCCCTCACGAATCGATTCGTCACGGAGTTCCTTGACGTTCTCTTCGGTGAATCCAGGAACGCTCTTTCCATCGTACAGACCCATCTTCTGGGCCAGGGTGATCTGAGCGTTCTTCGGCTCCTCCAACCTTGTCAGTACGGCCCACATCGCGCACACCTCGAGGGTATGAGGAGCGATGTGCTTCGACATCTTCTCCCTGGCGTAATCCTTGCGGTAGATCCGCACCTCATCCTGGAGAGTGGTGTTGTAAGGAATGTCGATCTTCACGGTGCGATCGCGGAACGCTTCCATCAATTCGTTGTTCTGCAACTTGCGGTACTCGGGCTCGTTGGTGTGCCCGATGATCACCTCGTCGATGGAAGTCTGTGCGAAGCGTTTCGGCTTGATGCTCTGTTCCTGACTGGCGCCGAGCAGGTCGTAAAGGAAAGCAACGTCCAGCTTCAGAACCTCGATGAACTCGATGATTCCGCGGTTTGCCACGTTGAACTCTCCGTCGAAGTTGAACGCCCTGGGATCGGACTCGGATCCGTACTGAGCGATCTTCCTGTAGTTGATGTCTCCGGTAAGCTCGGTCGAATCCTGGTTCTTCTCGTCCTTCGGCTGGAAGGTACCGATACCAACTCGATCTTCCTCACTCATCACCAGGCGACGTACCCTGACGTGATTGATCAGCTGGTGCCAATCTCCGTCATACTTCTGCATGTAGAAGTTGTAGTACCAGCGACTGAATGGGCACAGGCTTCCCTGCAACTGGATCGGGTACCTGCTGTCACTGTTCGACTTGATCTGTGCGATCAAATCAGGACGTGCTTCTTCAGGTACAAGGTAGATGGGATCCTCGTTCATCGGAGAATCGACCCACTCCCCTGACTCGTCCTGCCACTGGAAGGTGTAGAGTGCCCCCTCCGGTGTCCTGGAGTATTTCTCGAGTCCTCGCTTGAGCAGGTGAACGATGGTGCTCTTCGCCGATCCAACCGGACCGTGAAGCAACAGAACGCGCTTCTCGGTGCCGTATCCATGAGCGGCGGACTTGAAGAAACTGACCAGTTGGTGGAGCGGTTGATCCAACCCGAATACGGCGTTCTTGCCCTCTTCATCGGGATCATCGAAGAACTTCCAGTGCACCATGTCTCTCGCATCGAGCTGGGTCGATGGTTCCGAGCCCTGGGCACGGATCATGTCGTAGACACGCTGGAAAGAACTGCGAAGTACGTCTGGATTCTGAGAAGCGATCTGCAGGTAGTCGTGAAAACTACCGGTCCAGTTGAGCTCCCGGTATCGGTCCGTCTCGAGATTCTTTGAAATCAACTCGAACAAATTGATGTGCTGGTTCATGTGATCCTCCACCATTCTATTTCGGCTTCCTGGACGATGTTCTTTAGGAAAGAACTTGAGGCCGGTAAATTCCTGCCAGCCAGGATCAGTGCCACGCGGGATGGTCCCCTACCCCCCGGAGGTGACGGAAGGATGGGTGGATCAGGCTCTCTCTGCAATATCGACGACGAAAAGTAGGTGGCGGTTCCGCCAAAGAATGCGGCACGGAACCCCAGGGGGTCCCGTGCCGCTCCAAATCCATGTTCCGATACTATCGGAGAAGTCAGTCCTTCACGGTGAAATCGGCATCTACCACCGGTTCCTGACCGTCCTCGGCAGCACCGGTCGAGGATCCCGCCTCGGGACCCGGCGCAGGGCCTGCCCCACCCGCCTCAGGACCGCCTGCAGCGCCACCCTCGGTGGCTGACTGCTCGTAGATCCTCCGGGCAAGATCGTGAGAGGCCTCGTTGAGGGCTTCGAGGGACGCCTTGATCGACTCGGTGGTGGCATCGGTGTCAGCCTTTGCCTCCTTGAGATCCTCCAGCGCCTTCTCGATCTTCTCGACCTCATCCTTCTCCATCTTTTCCGAGTGATCCTTGAGACTCGACTCGGTGGCGTAACAGGCCTGGTCCGCATCATTTCGGATCTGAACCAGTTCTCTCATCGCCTTGTCCTCGTCAGCGAATCGCTCCGCATCCTGACGCATCGACTCGATCTCATCCTCGTTCAGTCCGGAAGAGGACTGGATCTTGATGCTGTGTGCTTTTCCGGTTCCCAGGTCCTTGGCAGAGACCTCCAGGATCCCGTTGGCGTCGATATCGAAGGAGACCTCGATCTGCGGTACGCCTCTGGGGGCTGCTGGAATCCCATCGAGCTGGAACTTGCCGAGGGTTCTGTTGTCGGCAGCCATCTCACGCTCTCCCTGCAGGACATGGATGTCCACTGCGGGCTGGTTGTCGGCAGCGGTCGAGAACACCTGCTTCTTCTCGTGAGGAATGCTGGTGTTTCTCTCGATCAACTTGGTGGTCACACCACCGAGAGTTTCGATTCCCAGCGACAGCGGAGTTACATCGAGAAGCAGGACGTCGTTGAGTTTCTCATCTCCGGCGAGGATTCCACCCTGGATGGCCGCTCCCATGGCAACCACCTCGTCCGGGTTCACCGAACGGTTCGGCTCCTTGCCAAAGATCTCGATCACGATCTGCTGGATGGCGGGAATCCGCGTCGATCCTCCCACCAGGATCACGTTGTCGATCTGGCTGGAGTTCAGCTCGGCATCGGAGAGTGCCTGCTCACATGGACGGCGTGTCCTGTCGATGAGGGCTCTCGCCTTCTCCTCGAAAGTCGCACGAGTGATCGACATCTGAAGGTGCTTCGGGCCGCTTCCATCGGCGGTGATGAAGGGCAGGTTGATCTCTGTTTCTGCCCGACTCGACAGCTCACACTTGGCCTTCTCGGCGGCTTCCTTGAGACGCTGCAATGCCATCAGATCGCCGCGAAGGTCGATCCCCTGGTCCTTTTGAAAATCATCAGCGATGTGATTGATCAAAACCTCATCGAAATCATCTCCACCGAGCTGGGTATCACCGTTGGTCGACAGTACCTTGAAGATACCTTCATCGACCTCGAGGATCGACACATCGAAGGTGCCGCCTCCCAGGTCGTAGATGGCGATCCGTTCCGACCCCTTCTTCTCGAGTCCGTACCCGAGAGAAGCTGCAGTCGGCTCATTGATGATTCTCTTCACATCGAGACCTGCGATACGACCGGCATCCTTGGTCGCCTGCCGCTGACTGTCATTGAAGTAGGCAGGCACCGTGATGACCGCCTCGGTCACCTCGACTCCGAGGTAGTCTTCTGCAGTACTCTTCAGATCCTGAAGGATCAGTGCGGAGAGTTCAGGAGGAGTGTATTCCTTCCCCTGCAACTTGACCTTCACCAGGTCGTCGGCTCCGCCTGTCAGTTCGTACGGGATCATCTTCTCGTTGCGACCGAGCTCGCCGTGGCGACAACCCATGAAGCGCTTGACGGAGAAAACGGTGTTCTCCGGGTTGGTGACCGCCTGACGCTTGGCGGTCTGGCCCACCAGCCGGTCGCCCGACTCGGTGAACGCGACCACCGATGGGGTCACTCGATTTCCATCCCTGTTGGGGATGACTGTGGGCTCTCCGCCCTCCATCACGGCCACCACCGAATTGGTGGTTCCGAGGTCGATTCCTATGATCTTGCTCATTTCTTCTACTCCCTTCGCAAGCAGTGCCCGCGATCTGGCCCCGGGGGGGGCCGTGCCGGCGTACAGGGGGGAAATCGCAAACCGCGTTCCAATCCCACCCCTGTTTTCCGAAGATGACCCGAATTTATCGCAATTATGGCAGGAAATCACGATGTTGCCGGGAATTGACGGAATGGGAATTGAAGCGATGCTGCCAAGTTGGCACTCAGGATATGGAAATCCCCAGGAACCTGCCTATTTGGCAGCCTCGTCTTCCGGGGCCGGTTTCAGGTCATATTCCTGGATCTTGCGGTACAGGGTCCGCTCGCCGATCCCCAGCGACTGCGCCGCCTTGCGCCGATTGCCCTGGAAGAACTCGAGGGTCGAGCGGATCAGGTCACGCTCCATCTCCTGGATCGTCGTCCCCACCACCATGGCGGAGGAAGGCTGCAGCGTCTGCCGCGGATGGATGTGCCCGGGCAGGTCGTCGATGTCGAGGACCTGCCCCTCCGATGTCACCACCATGTTCTCGACGGCGTTCTTCAGTTCCCGGACATTTCCTGGCCACGAGTAGGAGGTCAGGACTCTCAGAGCTTCACGGGAGATCCCCTCGATCGACTTGCCGTGAACCCGCGAGTAATCCTCGAGGAAGTGGCTCACAAGGAGAGGGATATCGACGGTACGCTCGCGCAGCGGTGGGATCTCGATGGTCACGACGTTGATTCGATAGAAGAGATCCTCCCGGAACTGTTCCTCCTCGATTCGCGCCCTGAGATCGCGGTGGGTAGCACAGATCAATCTCACATCGGTCGGCACCGGATCGTTCGATCCCATGCGGACAACTTCACCCTCCTCCAGCACCCTCAGCAACTTGACCTGGACCGTGAGCGGAATGTCGCCCACCTCATCCAGAAACAGGGTGCCCTTGTTGGCGTGCTCGAATCGTCCCTTGCGAAGGGAAGACGCTCCGGTGAAAGCACCCCGCTCATGTCCAAACAACTCACTCTCCAGTACTCCTTCGCCGAGAGCGGCGCAGTTCAAGGGCACGAAGACATTGCCTTTTCTGCGGCTATTGGCGTGAATCGCCTTGGCCACCAGTTCCTTTCCGGTACCACTCTCCCCCAGGATCAGGATGGAAGCATCGGTGGGAGCGACCTGTTTCATCTTCTGAACGATGACGTGCATGGCATGGCTGGATCCGATGATGCCCTCGAAACCGAAGCGATCGTCGATGGTGCGCTCCAGTTGATCGGCATGTCGCTTGAGGGCGGCACCCTCCAGCGCTCTCTCCACGCGAATTCTCAGTCCCGTGAGGTCGACAGGTTTCCGCAGGTAGTCGACGGCGCCGAGTTGCATCGCCTCCACTGCCGTTTCCACCGTTCCGTGGCCTGTCACCACCACCACGGCGATGAAGGGATCGATCGACTGCGCTTCGCGGATCAGATCGAGTCCATCGCGATCCCCGAGGACCAGATCGGTGATGACGATATCTGCCCCTTCACGGCGAAGTAGATCTCGAGCCTCATCGGCACTGGTGGCAACCTGGCACTGGTATCCGACAGGGATCAGAGCCTCCGCCAGCAGCTCGGCGTGAGCTGCCTGGTCGTCGACCACGAGGATCCGCGCCGGACCCCTTCCCTGACCACCTTCCGATTGCATCGATCTCTCCTTCACGACGAGACACCTTCCGTCGGCAGGACCACCGAAAACCGACTCCCCTGCCCGGGCTCACTCTCGACCAGGATCGTACCTCCATGGAGACGGATGATCCGCAAGGTGGTGGGCAATCCGAGCCCCGTGCCCCCCGCCGTGGTGGAAACATAGGGCCGGAAGATTCTCGGGATCGCGGCCTCGGAGATCCCCACGCCGGTATCGGTCACTTCCACCACCACCGCT
>CAYPPQ010000014.1:0-52661 GCA_964412635.1 uncultured Planctomycetia bacterium
GAGGTTCATCATGTCACATCTAAACCGATTCCGGGAACTGGAAGAGCAGGGGGTCGATATCCTTGCCATCCTGGCGGGGGACTCGGGAGTCGATGACCACAAGATGGAACTGCTGCTGGAGAGCCTCGGGCCTCTCGGAGACGAGTACCACCGCGATTTGATGGAACTACTCACCGAGCAGATCTTCGATCCCTCCGAGGCGAGGGGACTGTGGAAGGGAATCGTCCGCCACAAGCGCAAGATGGAGAGTGCCCTGGGCAGACCGGTGGGAGTGCGGGTCGCTGCAGCGGATTACCTGACCAATCGACGACCGGTGCTCGATTCTCCACGAATCGTCGCTCGCGAGCAGATGCAGCGGTTGAACTCCCAGGTACGCCTCGACCCCCTCACCGAACTGCTCAATCGTCGTTCCATCGACGCGTCGCTGCGCCGTGAGATGCAAAGATCTCGTCGTTACAACACCATCTTCACGGTGATGCTCATCGACGCCGATCACTTCAAGGCGGTCAACGATCAGCAGGGTCATGTCGCTGGCGATGCGGTGCTGGTGGAGATCGCCAGGCGCCTCTCCAGTGCCTGTCGTGAAACCGATACGGTGGGACGGTGGGGTGGTGATGAGATGCTGATCATCTTGCCGGAGACCACTCCTGTCGACGCTCTGATCCTGTCGGAGAGATTGCGGAGAGATATCAGTAGAAAACCGATCCTGCTTCACAACGGCGAGGTATGGGACACCACCATCTCCATCGGCATCGCCGCCTATCCGGAACACGGCACGGTGGCACAGGAACTGGTCGATGCCGCCAGCACTGCTCTTCGAGGTGCGAAGTCTGACGGGCGTGACATCGAGGCGATCGCTGGCTCATCGGGAGCCGCTCCCCGGTCGTCGAGGGACGCCACGTCCCGGGAGGTGTTTCGAGACGACTCCCCGCCCACCGACAACGGTCGCAGCAGGATCTAGTCCTCTTCCAGGACCCCTCTCAACTGCTCCGGTACAGCACTCTTGCGCACCCACAGCTGGCAAACCCCTTGCGTCTGGTGGATCAGTGCCCAGCCCCCATCGGCGATCAGTTTGTTGACGACATGGAGTCGCCGTGGATCGTTTCGTGGATCGTGAATCAACACGGCACTTGCAAGTGCCAGCAGTCGCTGTAACTCCTGTGGTGCGTTGCCGGAGAGAGCGGCGTCGTGTGCCTCGAATCGCTCGGGCCCGTAGACGGTGTTTCTGGAATCCATCGTCGGTCTGAGCCTGCGGTCGGAGGCGTGGACGACGCTGCTGCCATACTCGTACTCACAGAGGACGGCACCGGTCACCTGCCACTGGCGGGTCAGGATCGACAGCGGTGCGCGAATCATCGTCTCCGACCAGCCGCTGCCTCCTTTTCGCCAGTGGATCTCGGGTCCTGACATGGTGGCGGGGTAGCCGTAGGCGAGCAGCATCGCGAGCACCGATACGATCGGTGTCGCAGCCCTCCGTCGTACCTGCACGGCGCTATCGGGCCAGCGCAGACACAGCGGAGTGAGCGATAAGCCCAGTTGCATCGAGCACAGCAGCATCGCCAGGGCAAAGTGGCGCTGTTGCAGGAGCGCCATGGCGATCGCCACCACCGTGGCCAGTCGTGCGGCGCGCGGGATGTGCCCCGCAGCTTCTGTCATCCCCTGACGAAGAAGCAGCAGCAGGGTCACGGCGAGACAGGGCACTCCGATCCAGAAGCTGGGGGTGAGGCGGAACTGACTGCCTCCGATGGAATCGGCGAAGGGACTGACCCATTCGATGACCTGGCTGGTGAAGATGGGGTCGAGGCCGAGCTGGAAGGGGAACAGGAACAGACCGAGTCCGTGAGGTTGCAGGAGGGTGGCTCCGATGGCGCTGACCACAACTGCGATCCGTTGCTGTCGCGGGGCACGATGCTGGTCAGGCCAGATCAGCAGGTCGAAGATCAGGAATGCGATGCCGAGGATGAAGGAAGAGTGACTGTTGGCCCACAGCGCCATCAACGGCACCGACAGCCACAGGATGCGAGGGCGTTCCCGTCCCAGCAGCGAGATGTAGAACAACCCCAAGACGCTACACAATCCGAGCAGGTGGGGGCGAAGCATCAGTCTGCGACCGGCGACCAACCATAGCGGCACCAGCACCAGCAGCCGGGCCACGGTCGACACTCCCAGCATCGTCGAGATCTTGTGCTGGAGCCAGCCGAGTAGCGCCGCAAGAGCCACCGCCAGCAGCACCAGGCCGTGGGCACCACCGACCTTGTGGCAGATGGAAAAGATCACCGCCGCCAGCCACTCGTGGGCGACCCAGTTGCCGCCATGCCCGTTGGCGGAGAAGGGGTCGGTGGAGGGAACTCGACCCTCCTCGAGGATCCAGTCACCGACCGCCAGGTGCATCGGCAGGTCATTGTTGGCGAGGGGATGGAAGGCGATCACCGCCGGCAAGGCGATGGCCAGGAAGGTGACCCAGGGTGCACGGGTAGTGACTGGACGCTCGTCGATCAACGGCAACTCCCTCGACGGTAGATCACCTGGCTGCTGCTGTTACTTTATAGCCGATGGCGACCATGATCGGCCAGCGAAGTCACTCGTCCGCAAATTGCCTCGAATCGGAGTGGATCCGACTCGGAGCGACCACAGCAAGGTAGGTGTCATGAGCGAAACGACTCCAGTGGCAGGGAAGCAACGGATCGCAAGCCTCGATGTACTGCGTGGATTCGCACTGCTGGGCATCCTGGTCATGAATATCCAGGCGTTCGCCATGCCCTTCTGCGCCTACATGAATCCCACATCCTTCGGCGATCTGGAGGGAATCAACAGGGCGGTATGGGGATTCGGCCACCTCTTCTTCGACATGAAGTTCATGTCGCTCTTCTCGATGCTATTCGGTGCCGGAGTATTGTTGTTCTCGGAACGGATCGAGGCTCGAGGTGGCAAACCAGGCGCACTGCATTACCGACGGAATTTCTGGTTGGTGATGTTCGGCCTCCTTCATGCGCACCTGCTGTGGAGCGGTGACGTCCTCTTCTGTTACGGGATCTGCGCCTTCTTCGTGTACCTCTTTCGCCGACGCTCGGCGCGAACCCTCTTCATCAGCGGCATTCTGTTCCTGTTGATCGGTACCGGTCTCTCCTTGATGTTCGGGTTGACCTTCGATTACTGGAGTGAGGCGGAGCAGGCAGGTCTCGAGAAGACATGGAAACCGGATCAGGCTGATCTGGAGCGGCAAGTTTCGATGTATTCCTCCGGGTTTGCGGCGGGGATGGCGCGCACCAGCAGGGACTCGCTGGAGTTCGAACTCTTCATCTTCCCCATCTCTATCTTCTGGCGTGTGATGGGAATGATGCTGCTGGGGATGGCCTTCTATCGCTGGAAGATTCTCAGCGGAGAGAGAGAGGGTGCGATCTATCGAAAACTGCTGATGGGGTGTGGTCTGGTGGGGCTGGTCCTGGTCGCGATCGGGATGAAGGAGAACTTCGCCCACGACCATTCCGTCGGCTATAGCATGTTCCTGGGGAGTATATGGAATTACTGGGGAAGTGTGGCGATCGCCTTCGCTTACATCGGACTGGTCATCGGCTGGGCCCGCAGTGATCTGTGGCCCGGTCTGCAGCGAACCCTCGGGGCTGTCGGCCAGATGGCGTTCACCAACTACATCTTGCACACCGTCATCGGGGTGATCGTCTTCCGGGTACTGGGGTACTACGGCAGTTTTGAGCGGTGGCAGCAACTGCTGATGGTGATCGCCATCTGGCTGTTCCAGCTGTGGTTCTCCCCCCGGTGGCTCGCCCGCCATCGCTTCGGTCCCCTCGAATGGCTGTGGAGAAGCCTCACCTACTGGAAGCGGCAACCGATGATTCGCTAAAAAACCGGGTCCGCCCCTCTGCTCCTTCCGGATGGACTGATAGAGAGTTCATCAGGGACAGGGGAATCGAGGTGGAGCCATGACCAACATGTTTAGCCGTGTAGATCAGTTACAAGGAGCCGGACTGGCTGCCTTACCCCTCGATTTTTCCCGTCTCGATGATCAGCGTTTCGAGGTGGAGAGTGACCGAGACTTCGACTCGGTCACCGAACTGATGAACGCACGCTTCGGCGGATTACCCTCCTTTCATCGCAGTGTACGCCTCGATCTGACCGACGATCAGAAGTTGATCACGGGGGAGACGGGAGATCTGACCCTTCCCTCGCAACTGGATCGTATCGTCGAGCCTCACCTGAGGGCGGACCTGGAACACCTGATCTCCCACATCAATCGTGGAGATGGGATCAAGACGCTGGGAATCCTGCGCCTCCACATCGGACTCAACCAGGAGTTCGCACAGGAACAGCTGGAGGAGGCGAGTCGCACCACTCATCCGTTGATTCGTACCATCACTCGCAAGGTCGGGGCCCATGTGCGGGTACCCATCGTGCTTGCGGTCGCTTCACGCAAGACCGGAGATCACTACGAGTCGCTGGCTGTGGGCATTCGTGGGGTGACTCGTTACTCCAGTGCCCTGGTGGTCAGACCCCACCGTGAATCGAGTCGATTCGAGGTGACTGGAGGCCTCGAGGCTGAGGTGAAGCGGGAAAACATCGATCATCCCATCTCGAAACTGCTGGTCGCCTGTGGCGACCGTGTCCTGCCACGGGGGGTCTTCAACGACTACCTGCAACGCTACATGGTTCCCGAGCGTCGAACCATCGTCACCCGTCTGTGCCACTACGTCTTCAGCGGCTTGCGAGGCACCTGCGCCAATCACTCCCTCTGTACCGTCACACCCCACACTTCCACGTGGAGGATGGCCAGCTGACCTGGTGGATCCCTTTTGAATCCCTCCTCAATCTGAAGTGGCGTGAATCGGTAACTGCTCCTGGTGCGATCTCGTCCGGGTAAAAAAAATCAGTGCCCAGCCGGACGGCGGGACACTGAAGGGGGATTGAGTGCGGTGTATTCCGCCAGAGCAAGGATCACTGCAGCTTTGCCTTGAGGTTCTGGACCTCATCCTTGCCGTTGTCGAGCAACGCCGCGATCAATCCGTACTCGA
Source organism: uncultured Planctomycetia bacterium (assembly GCA_964412635.1). Taxonomy (GTDB): domain Bacteria; phylum Planctomycetota; class UBA8108; order UBA1146; family UBA1146; genus QNYK01. The sequence goes on from CAYPPQ010000014.1 coordinate 5,025, forward strand.
TGGCGGTGGCTCCGCCGACGATGTCGTCCAGCTGCTGGCTCGACAGTGCTTCTCTTTCGATGTTCTCTCGTTTCTGTTCATGATCGGTCATGACCGGCTCCTGACTTGCAGCGGTTCGCTGCGTTTGATTTCAGGAGGAACTCGAGAACATTCTCGATCGATCCTCCAGGATGACATCGATCCGGATTGCCGGGGGATCGGGACCGAAGAAATTGAAGATCAATCGGGAGAGAAAAATACAAATTGTAGGTCCGGCGCATGAACAGAGCCGGATTCGATGACAGCGGGTGATACCAGGAGCGTTCCTGGCACCTCGCGGAGCAAAACTCGCAGCAGACAGTTGCGTGGAGAAGGAGTCGACATGACGGACAAGAATTCAGAGAAACTCACCGACGCGGAGATGGAGAATGTCGCTGGTGGTGGAGGCAAGTTGAGCGAGCATGATCGCAAGAAGATCGAGATGATGAAGAACAATGCCGCCAACGATCCCGACATCACCCCTGCTCCCGACAAGAAGTCCAAGGGCTAGCAGCTACTGATCTTCAGTGCTCAGGCTTGAAGCAGTGGCCTGGATCTCCGACCAGCGGTCAGCGATCCAGGCCACGCTTCTAATTTGCAGGCCACGCTTCTAATCTGGATGTGGCTGCACGGAAGAGAAGTTCACTTCTCCTTCTCGAAGAGGCTCGACCGTTGCCAGCACGCCTCGCTCTCGATGAACCCCGGTTGGGAGTATGTGAAACGCTCCGGCACCGGATTCGCCTGGCTGGTGTCGATCCGCATGATGTGGTTGTTGCCATCGCTGAAGTAACTCCAACCGGGTCCAGCGGTCGCATCTGCAGTGGCAGGGAGACTGGCGCACAGATACCCCGCTGTGAAGGCAAGCAGCAGCAAGGTGCTGATCATCCAGCGACTCGACGTCTGTTTCTGGTTCATATCTTCTCCATTTCATCCTTCAAATTACCAGGTTCAAATTACCAGGTTCAAATTACCAGGGGCAAATTACCAGGGTCACGATGCGGCTTCCAGCCGGGGCCAGGGAGGGTTCGAGGCGAGATCGGTGACTCCAGTGGTTGCTGCACCTCTCATCGGACGTATCGTGGGGGGCAGAAGTTCCTGGTTGTTGCTGCGGTGCTTTCTCGAGGAGGTGTTCATGATTCGAAATCTCATTGCGGTGATCGTGGGCCTGATTGTCGGGATGCAGGTCAACACCTGGATCTCCATGGACCTCAGTTCAATTTTCTACCAGTTTCCTGCTGATTTGACTCAGGAGATGCCCGAGGGGCTGAACCCGGAGGAGCAGACGGCCTTCAATTCTGCCCGTATGGAAGCGTGGGGGGCGTACATCCAGACACTCCCTGCTACTGCGTTCATATTGCCGATCCTGGGTCACCTCGCCATGGCCTTCTGTGGTGGTTGGGTGGCGGCTGGGTTGAGTTCGGCGAGTACGAAACCTGACCGACATCCGTTGAGGGAGGGCCCTCTGGGAGTCGCCATGATCGTCGGCGTGCTGTCGCTCATTGCCGGCATTGCAAATGCCGTGATGCTCAGTGTTCCCATCTGGATGTGGATCGAGATGCCGTTCTATCTGCTGCTGGCGTGGGTCGCCGGCAACATGGAGGTGAAGCGTCGTGCGGCGCTGGCCTGAGCGCAGGTGCGACCTTCAACATGGTGTTTGTTTTCATCAACCTCGAGTTCTTCCCGATGCCTGCTGGGGTGTCGATGGACGACCAGGACAGTTTCAACGCCTGGTTAGAGACCCTTCCAGATACCGCGTTCCTGTTGCCGGTGGTCGCGCACCTCGCCCAGGCGTTTGGTGGCGGCTGGATCGCTGCAAGACTGTGTGCCTCGCGTCCGCTGGAAATGGCGATGGTCATCGGAGGGTTATCGATGATCGGAGGGATCCTCAATCTCAACCAGATCCCGCATCCCGGCTGGATGTGGGGGGAACTACCCTTCTACCTGCTGCTGGCGTGGGTCGCCGGCAACATCGAAGTGAAGCGCAGGGCGGCGCTCGCCTGAATCGATCTCGCGGGCACGGGGATCGATGGAAATACAAAAACAAGCAGCGTCCAGTCGCGAGACTGGACGCTGCATTCAATTCGAACTGGTGGGCGATACTGGACTCGAACCAGTGACCCCTACCCTGTCAAGGTAGTGCTCTAGCCAACTGAGCTAATCGCCCCGTTTTCGAGGTGACCTCGAACGGGGCAGTGTAGCGATCCCTGCGAATCGTGCAAGTCAGCGATGGCTAGAAGCCACCGATCCACTGGCTCACCTGGTCGAGGAACTGTCCGCAACGGTACTGGAAGGAGATTCCGACGCCGTTGAGGGTCTGCATGATCTCCGATCCTGGACCGGCCCGGTGGACCAGCAACGCTGCCAGGCTCGGCAGGGTGAAGAGCAATGTCCACACCGTCACCGTGCCCTGCTGAACCGCAACCTGCGGCAACTCGGTGCCCTCCTGTGCCTGCGGCGCAGAGGTCGAATCGCTGGCGCTCTCGTCGCCCTGCTCGAGGGTGTCGAAGAAACCGAGGGAGGTCTCGATTCCCAGCTCCTCGTTGAAGGAGGTGGGAAGGGTCGGAGCATTCGAGGAGTTCTCCTCGATCTGTTCCTCGGCAGGGGGAGCGACGGTGATGATTTCACCATCGTCGCTGCACTTGCTGTCCGCGGCCTCGAGGGCAGCGGTGGAAGGGGCGGTGACCGGGGGGGGAGTGACCGAGATGCTGCCGACCGCTTCGGTCAGCGCAGCACCGGCACCGTCGTCGGCGAAGATGTCGCCCTCGTCTTCCCCGAAGAAGGGGGTGCTGACGGGGGTCTCTTCGCAGATGGCGGGGGTCTCTTCGCAGATGGAAGGAGACGCCGGGAAGGGGGTCTCCTCGGTGACAGCGGCGGGGGCATCGGTGGTCTGTTGCTGGGTCGTCTGTTGCTGGGTCGTGAGGCCAGTCGACATCCGCGGCAGGCTCACCTCGCCGTCAGGATGAACGACCATGCAGGTCTGGCAGCGAGGGCAGCTCAACTTGCTGCGCGTCTCCACCGCCTGGATGCTGAGGCTTCCGGCACAGGCGAGGCACTCGAAGGTCCAGCGATCGGAGGTGGGCTCCGGTGTACTTCCTTCGAAGGAAGAGAAGTTCTCCTCGACGCTGTCGTGGCTCTCATCCTCGTCGGTGACGAGACGCAAGTTGGTCTCTCCGGTAGGAGTCTTCCTGGTTCTCTTCTGGGCGATGGTCTCGCTGGAGAAGAGGTCGAGATCCTGGTCACCGAAGCTGGTCTGGGTGGTACCGGTGGACGCATCCACCGCAGGCTCGTCGAGGAGGGACAGTCCGCTGGTGGCGGGGGATTCCTCGGTGGCTCCTGCACAACCCGGGCAGCGAACGGCTCCATCTTCGGGTCCGTGATTCTTGTCAGTGATCGATCCGCAATCGTCGCAGTACAACATGGTATTGCTCCCCTTCAAGCCACTGGGCCGAGGACAAAGAAGATGGCGATGGCGCACAGCCCCGTGTTGGCGATGAGAGGTAGACCCGCCATCGAGCGAGTCTCCTGATTCACCACCAGGACCGTGGCAGCGATGATGCCCAGCAGTCCCTGGATGATCGCCACCGAGGTGACGATGCCGGGGAGAACTGGACCACTTCCTGCCGAGAAGTGAATCGCCAGGGCAAGACAGACGCTGACGACGATGGCGCAACCGAGGGAGATCGCTTGCAGGAACTCTCCACGGGTAACTTGCAGGTGTCCCGACGGCATCAGACCGATGCTGACCATCACCAGGCTCAAGATGGCGAGGACGGTGTCGAAGGGAGATCCACTCATCAGAACCGCCGAGACTGTCTCGGGGAGCTGCGGGAACGCCTCCAGCGCCTGACGTGGACCGTCGAGGGCGATGAATGAGAATCCGGCGATGCCGCACAGTACCAGTACCAACTTCCAGGGGGTCATGGCAAACCTTCCAAATCTTGTATGTCATGGGGATGATCTCGCCCGGCGGGCAGGGAACTTCCCTAGCAAGAGTACGATGCCGGGGTGGAAGCCGTCGAATCGGCCCGAGGATGGCGTTCTGACCCGCTAGTGCCTCAACGATGCCCCAGGAAGATGGTATTCTCCTGCACCGGCAGGGGAGATACACAACCACCACGCCTCCAAGGGGTTGCGGGGTGGGATCGGTGGCGAGCCGGTGAGAGGAGAGCCTGGTGGGGATGCCTGGACGATACGAGGCGCGGGGAGAACTGGCGAAGAACTGGGGAAACCCTGATCCCGCCCGCCTCGAGCACCAGCAGATGGAACTGCTCCGCAAGCACCTGCGTGAGAAGATCCTGCCCTTCCATCCCCACTACCGGGAACAACTGGCGGATCTCGATGTGGATGCCCTGCAGAGTTACGCCGATCTGAAGTTGATTCCATTCTCCTCGAAGGTGGACATCGCTCCGACCGCCGAGGTTCCCGACCGTCCCAAGAGTTTCGTACTGCAACCGGATCAGGATTCGATTCGCAAGGTGCTGACTCCGCTGCAGAAGGCGGGAATGATGTGGACCGCCTTGCGTCACGGCAAGGAAGAGGTGCGCAAGAGACTGGGAACGGAGTACCGACCGGTGCAGGCGTTCTTCACCACCGGCAGGACTGCGCTACCGACCTCTTTTTTCCTCAGCCGCTACGACATCGATCTGCTGCAGGAGTGCGGGAAGCGGATGGGCGAGGTGATCGGAGTCAAGTCGACGGAGGACCGGATGGTCAGCGTCTTCCCCTATGCTCCTCACCTGGCCTTCTGGCAGGTGCACGGAGTTGGCCTCGCCAACGAGATCTTCACCCTGCACACCGGTGGTGGACGAGCGATGGGAACCGAGGGAATCTTGCGGGCCATCGAGAAGATGAAGCCGACCCACCTGACAGGAATTCCCGGCTACGTCTATCACATGATTCGTCAGGGAGTCGAGGAGGGGCGCGACCTCTCCTCCATCGAGGTGGTGTTTCTGGGGGGAGATCGAGTCACCCTCGGATACCGCGAGAAGCTGGAGTCATTGCTGCGGGAGAACGGCTCCCGCGATCCCAAGGTGACCAGCGTGCTCGGATTCACCGAATCGAAGAAGTGCTGGATCGAATGTTCCGGCGGGCGCGAGACGGGGTTTCATACCTATCCCGACCTCGATCTGTTCGAGATCGTCGATCCGGAGACGGGGGAGCAGGTCCCGGATGGAACCACCGGAGAACTGGTCTACACCCCCCTCGACGGTCGAGGATCGTTGATCCTGCGCTACCGCACCGGCGATCTGGTCAACGGAGGAATGACCCGGGAGCCATGCCCTGCGTGTGGCAGGACGGTGCCACGCTTCTCCTCCGACCTGAGCCGAGCCTCCAACAAGACCGACATGTCGCTGACCAAGATCAAGGGAACCCTGGTCAACCTCAACGTCATCACCGATCTCCTCACCGATTCCGATCGGATCGACGAGTGGCAGGTGGTGTTGAGCAAGCGCAACGATGATCCCCTCGAGGTGGACGAGATGGGAGTCTCCGTGTGCTTGCGGGAAGGAGTGGACCGACCCGGTTTCGAGGATTGGCTCGCCACTCAGATCCAGCACGCCGCCGAGATCCGTCCGTCCCAGGTGGAGATCGTGCCACGTCAGGAGATGCTGGAGCGACTCGGAATGGAAACCCAGCTGAAGGAGCAACGAATCGTCGACCTTCGCAAGAGTGCAGGGGGAGGCACGGCGTGAGAGGTGTTGCCGTGGCACTGGGTGGAGGTGGCTCTCGTGGCCTCGCTCACCTCGGTGCTCTCCAGGTCCTCGAAGAGGAGGGGATTCCCATCGAGTCCGTCTCGGGAATCTCAGCAGGTGCCATCGCTGGAGCGCGCTGGTGTCTCGACCCCGATGCGGCGGTGCTGGCCCTGAGAGCCATCGAGATCATGTCCTCCGAGGAGTTCCGGAGTATCCGTCTCGGCGGTCTGATGCTGGCGGCAGCCAGCGATGAGGATAACGGTCCCTTCCAGGCGCTGCGCTCGTTACTGCGCCGAGGCTTACACCTGGCAAACCTGGCGCGTCGATCGGCAGTGATCGAGGAGGGTGTGCTGGAGAAGTTGATCGAGGTGCTGGTGGGCGAGGGCACCTTCGAGCAGTGCAGGGTGCCGTTGCAGGTGGTGGCCCTCGATCTCAAGGAAGCTCGCATGGTGACGCTGAAGTCGGGTTCTCTGGCCGATGCGGTGTGTGCATCGAGCGCCCTGCCCGGTGTATTTCCCCCGGTAGAACTGGACGAGATGCTGCTGTGTGACGCCGGTGCCGTCTCCAGTGTTCCGGTGGCGGCGGCGCGCGCATCCAGTCCCGATGCCGTGGTTCTGGCCATCGACCCTTCCCGAAGATTGCTTCCCAAGACCAGTATCTCCACCGGCATGGAATCGTTGCAGCGGGTCGCTGCCATCGCTCGCAACTGGCTCACCGAGGTGGAACTGGAGGAGGCGGATATCGTCGTCCAGCCCCGGGTCGGAACCCGCACCTGGAGTGACTTCTCGAACCTCTCCAGCATGGTGGAGGCGGGACGGACCGCCATGAAGGCAGCGCTGCCACAACTCCACGAGGCAGTCGCCAGCGACTGACACCGTTCGGTGCTCCTTGCCGTGGACTCGGGAGCGGGCTAGTGTGCCTATCGTCACCAGCATGCCCAACTTTCCGGAGGTCTTCGATGCGTTCGAGCGACGCCAGCAGTTCCCAGCAACCCGCAGGATCGACACCGGCCAGTAGCAGCTGGCAACGAGATCGATTGCCGGAGTGGTTGCGGATGCCACTCGCTCCCGGTGCCCTCGGTCGATCGACCGCCGGCACCCTCAGGGAGCGATCTCTCCACACCATCTGCGAGGAGGCTCGCTGTCCCAATCGCAATCATTGCTGGTCGCGAGGGACTGCCACCTTCCTGGTTCTGGGTGATCGATGCACTCGATCGTGTCCCTTCTGCTCGGTTCGTGGTGGCGTGGTCGAAGCCCCCGATCCCCTCGAACCGCAGCGGGTCGCCGAGGCCGCAGCGGAACTGGGTCTGAAGCACGTGGTGGTGACCTCCGTCAACCGCGATGATCTCCCCGACCAGGGGAGCGGCCACTTCGTCCGTTGCATCGAGGAATTACGACTCGCCATTCCCGGCGTCAAGGTCGAGGTGCTGACTCCCGATTTTCGCGGTCGAGCCGAGGCCATCGATCGGGTCATCGAAGCGCGACCGGATGTCTTCAATCACAACATCGAGACGGTCCCTTCCCTTTACTTGCGGGCACGACCCGGGGGGCGCTATCCGCGTAGCCTCGACCTGCTGGAACGGGTTGCCGCCGAAGGCGAAGCCAGCGCCGATCGACCGCGGATGTGGGTCAAGTCGGGATTGATGCTGGGGCTGGGAGAGACGGAGCAGGAGGTCTCCTCTCTGCTACAGGACCTCTTCGATCGTGGCGTACGCATCGTCACGATCGGCCAGTACCTGCAACCGGATCCAGACAGTTTGCCGGTGGAGGAGTACATCCATCCCGATCGCTTCGAACAGTGGCGTGAGGAGGGAGAAGAGATCGGCTTCTCGATGGTCTTCTCCGGTCCTTTCGTTCGCTCCTCCTACATGGCGGATGCACAGGTGCCACTGTCATGATGTCCAGATTCGTCGCCCTCGAAGGAGCCGATGGTTGCGGGAAGTCGACCCAGGTGGAGGAACTGGCGCGCTGGTTGCGCGAGCGAGGCGAGCAGGTGATCACCGTCCGCGAACCCGGTTCCACATCCCTCGGAGAACGAGTGCGAGACATCCTGCTCGACGGCAAGGAACCCCTGTGCGCCGAGGCGGAGGCACTGCTGTTCCTGTCGTCGCGAGCGCAACTACTGGAAGAGGTGATCGAGCCGGCACTGGAAGCGGGTCACTGGGTCATCGCCGATCGATTTCATCTGTCGACGGTGGTCTATCAAGGGATCGCCGGAGAACTGGGAGAGGTGCGCGCAGCGCAACTGTGTCACGTGGTTGTCGGGGACCGTCGGCCCGGTCTCAACATCGTGCTGCAGATCTCCGCTGCCGAGTTGACCCGCCGACTCGAGGAACGCTCCTCCGCCACCGATCGATTCGAGTCACGACCGGGAATCGTCGAGAGAACGGTGCAGGCGTTTGAAGATGTGGTGGGAATCGCTGGAGATCGCATCGTCCGCATCGATGCCGAGCAGGGGCAGGAGCAGGTCGCCGAACGGATCCGGCAGGAGGTGCAGGATGAGCTTCGATGAGGTGATCGGCCATGACCAGGTTCGAGAGTACCTGTCCCGGGCATTTCGCCGCGATCGCGTCTCCCACGCCTACCTGCTGACCGGTCCCGAGGGGATCGGCAAGGGGTTGCTGGCGCGACAACTGGCCGCTGCGCTGCTGTGCGCCCACTCGGGGATCGGTAGCGAAGATGGCGATCGCATCCAGCATTGCGGAGATTGTGGCGGTTGTCAGGCTCTCGACGGTGGCAACCACGGCGGTTACCAGCGTCTCGCTTCGGAGGATGGGCGTGCCATCGACGTGGAGAGCCTGCGCGAGATGATGCGGTCCCTGTCGTTGCGTAGCGGCGATCGCCGGGTGATCGTCATCGAACCCGCAGAACGGATGGCGGAAACCGCCGCCAACGCCCTCCTCAAGATTCTCGAGGAACCCCCTGCCGGCGTCGTTTTCCTGCTGATCAGCCACCGTCCGGCACAGTTACTGACTACCATCATCTCACGCAGCCAGCGGGTGGCGATGGGCCCCCTCGCCATCGATCCCTTCAGCGAGATCGTCGCCAGCCACGGGATCCCCGCCGCCGAGGCGAGGCAACTGTTCGAAGGGGTCGGAGGTAGGCCTGGCGCCGCCATCACCCTCCACCAGGCGATGGAGAGGTGCGGGGGGGAAAGTCCCTTCCGGGCGCTGTTGCGGGGAGAATTCACCGATCCTCGCGATCTGCTGGCGGTGGCGGGACAGGAGCAGGGGGAGAGTGATCGCCACACCGCCCTGGCCACCGTCGGCATCCTCGCCGATGGGCTGTGGGCATTTCGTCCGGAGGATCTGCACGGGCGCTCCATCGCCGCCGAGAAGGCGACGATGCTGTCGCGGGTCGCTCGTCACGTCGAGCATTCGGGATCGGTAGATCTGGTACTGGAAGCGGTCCATCTGATCCTATCGGCCCTCGATCTCGCATCCCTGCGCCAGCGCATGCCCCGTTCACTGGGGGTGGCCTGATCGGCGACCACTCGATATGGGGGTGCGACGTAGATTTACCAACGAATCTGCTCTGGAAGCCTCGATCTGCTTGCCGGAAATCTTTCTGATCCTAACATTCGCCCATCGAGGTCCGGAGGGAAACCGTTCGCCGTGCGGGGTCCCGGACCAGGAGGCGGTCCCGTGGTGGATCCCAGCGCAGAGGAACGATTCGAGACGCTTTTACAGGCGTGTCCCGGATACCCTCGTGAAGCGTACGCATTTCTCTTCGATGCCCTCGATCACTCGGTCCGTGCCGTTCACGGCCTCGAGACCTATCAGCCCATCGAGACTGACGACCGTCATCATGTAGAAGCTCAGCAGTTACTGGATTCGGTGCGACATTTCGCCATCCTGGAGTACGGGTGCCTGGCGGGATGCGTCTTCGAGTCGTGGGGCATCAGCGGTTCTCCCGATATCGGCAAGATGGTCTTTCACCTCATCGACCATCGATTGCTCGGCAAACGGGACACCGATCGGATCGATGATTTTGCCGGAGGCTTCGGTGGATTGACCTTCCAGGAGGTGTTCACCATCGAGCCGCAACTGGAATACTGTCAAGAGAAGGACCGATGGAACGCATCGTACCGCAGCGCATCCTGAGACCGTTGACGCTGATCGGGGTGTCCCTGATCAGTCTGGCGCTGCTGGTGTGGCTGAGATCGATCTTCGCACCGCTGCTGGCGGGCTTCTTCATCGCCTACATCCTCGATCCGCTGGCGGACTGGCTGCAAAGCCGAGGAATGCGTCGCTTGCCTGCGGTGGTGCTGATCTTCCTGCTGGCCACGGTGGTTCTACTCGGATCGCTGCTGGCAGGAAGTGCGGCGGTGGCCCGAGGAGGAGCCACGCTGGTCAGGAGACTGGCGGGGGACACTCCCATCGAGGCGCAGCGAGTCGAACAGCATCCGCAGGCGATCCAGGATGCCGCATCAGGGACCTGGTACATCGATCGCGACGGCAACGGCGAGTTCGATATCGGCTGGGTGCGGGAGGCGCAGGCGTACCTGCAGAACAACTTCCCCGGCGCCGGCATCGGGTTCGAGCGCTGGAAGGATCGGATCGCCGAGCAATACGGTGCCGACGATGAGGAGGATCCTGACGAGGCTCTCGCTCGCAGGGTCGAGGCGGGACTGGATGCCACCGCCGGACGCGTCATCGAGGCGTGGTTCGGAGCTCCCGACTCGGAGCAAGGGGACCAGCCGATCGATAACGGTCAGCTGGTCGAGGCGATCGGTCGCATCGGACAGGAGTCCCCGGCTGACAGCGGACCGGGACCGCTGGAGAAGTTACTGGAACTGGGCAACTGGTTGCTGCTGGTTCCTGTCTACGTCTTCTTCTTCCTGCTCGAGATCGATCCGATGATCGAACGGATACGCAAATGGCTCCCCACCTCATCTCGAGGTCGGGTGGAAAAGGTCGCCGGAGAAATTCACAAGATCCTGTCCGCTTTCTTCCGCGGACGCTTGCTGGTGTGTGTCATCAAGGGCACCGTCACCGGCATCGGACTGGAGTTCACCGGAGTTCCGTACGGATTCCTGGTCGGCTTCGCCGCCGGTTTCCTGTCGCTGGTGCCGTACCTGGGTGTGTGGTTGGCGGCGATTCCAGCGCTGGGAATGTGCTGGTTCGAGAACCATGAACTGATGCTATTGCTCGCCACCGGTGCCGTCTTCGCAGTGATGGAGGTTGTCGAGGGGTTCGTGCTGATCCCACGCTTCCTCGGAGACGAGGTCGGATTGCACCCGGTCACCGTCATCGTCACCTTCCTGATCTTCGCCCGCTGGTTCGGAGTCATCGGCATGTTGCTGTCGGTACCGCTGGCGGCCATCGCCAAGGTGCTGGCCAGCGAGTTCCTGGTGCCGGTGTTGAAGGAGACTGACGCAGCGGAGCCCGAGTCCTCGTGATGGACGGGGAACCTCCCCTTCGTGTTGCGGATCTCGCCTCGTCCCTTCGAGATCAGCATCCTCTCGATGGGCTGATCGCCTGCTATCCCGACCGCTGGGGTGGGGTCAGCAAGCCACCCTTTGATACCCTCAACCTCGGTTTTTCCACCGGCGATGATCCCCTTGCGGTCATCGAGAACCGTTGCCGCTTGCTGGCAGCGGTCGGTCTGACCCTCGACGATCTGGTGGTGGCGGGGCAGACCCACGGCTGCCAGGTGGTGACGGTGACGCAGCGGATGCGTGGAGAAGGAGCGCGGGCCCCGTCGACACGTCTGGCCGGCAACGATGTGGTCATCCTCGAAGACACCGGCGTCTTCGCCCTGGCGCTGTCGGCGGACTGTCCGCTGGTGGCGGTGGCGGATCCCACCTCGAAACGGGTAGGGGTGGCCCACTGCGGCTGGCGAGGCACCGCCGCCGGAGCCCTCGACAGGCTGCTGCAAGAGTTCGATCCGGGGTCGGCAGCGGTGGCGATGCTGTCTCCCGCCATCTGCGGCGAGGTCTATCGGGTGGGCCCCGAGGTGCACGAGGCGTTACGGGGGCTGCCTGGCGCTGAGCAGGCGCGCTGCGGTGAGGGGATCGATCTGAGGACGATCCTCGAGCAACAACTGATCCAGGGCGGGTTTGCAGCCTCTCGAATCGCCTTCGATCGGCGATGTACCGCCTCCGAGACGGGCCTCTTCAGCTTCCGCCGTGACGCCGGAAGCACCGGCAGGAGTGGGCTACTCCTCGGATGGAAATCGTGACTTCTTGGCGAGGTCGCTTTCATGGACCCCCATCGACCTCTAAAATCTGACCCTCAGGATCTGCGATCGATCCCCGGGGAGACTCCAGGTCGGAGTTTCTCGGTGTGCCGACAGGGAGAAACCGTAGCGGTGACCTTCCTCCGGCAGGGCGAAAGGCAGCTTCTTGGGAGACTCCACCGTGGAAACGAAATCGGCAACTTCCGATGATTTGTCAGGCTCCTCTTCGGGAGCCGTTCCTTCCTTTTCTCCTGCTCGCATCGAACTGGAAGACGGTACCTGTTTCGAGGGAAAAGCGTTCGGCGCACCTCGTTCAGTATCGGGAGAAGTGGTGTTCGCCACCGGCATGGTGGGATATCCCGAATCTCTCACCGATCCTTCCTATCGCGGACAGTTGATGACGTTGACCTATCCACTGGTGGGGAACTATGGAGTTCCTGCCAGTTGCGAAGGGGATCCTCTCTGTCCCGGCTTCGAGTCGTCGCGGATCCAGGCGGAAGCACTGGTGATTCAGAGTCTGTCTCAAGATTACAGTCACTGGAATGCAACCCGTTCTCTTCACTCCTGGTTACATGAAGAAGGAATCCCGGGAATCACCGGAGTCGATGTTCGCGCCTTGACCCGGGTGCTTCGAAACGCGGGCACACTCAAGGGGCGACTTCTCATCGACGGTAGTTCCAACAGGGAGCAGGTGGTCGCCGAGGACTATCAGGATCCAGGGCAGCGCAATGTCGTGGCGGAGGTCAGTTGCACCGAGCCGCTGTTGCACCGTTGCGGAGTCGCGGATGCTCCCCGGGTGATCCTGGTCGATTGCGGAGCGAAGACGAGCATCATTCGCTGCCTGTTGAAGCGGGGAGCGGATGTGTTGCAGGTTCCCTGGAATCATGACTTCGTGGCAGAGACAGGAGATGCAGTGCTCGTCTCCAACGGTCCCGGAGATCCCAAGATGGCAGCAGAGACCATCGCTCATCTGCGCCGCGCCCTCGAGGGAGACAGGCCGCTGATGGGGATCTGCCTCGGCAATCAACTGCTCGCTCTCGCCGCTGGCTTCGACACCTACAAGCTCGATTTCGGTCACAGAAGTCAGAACCAGCCGTGTGTCGAGGTGGGAACATCTCGTTGCTGGGTCACCAGTCAAAATCACGGTTACGCCGTCGACGGGAGCAAGGTTCCTGACGGCTGGGCGGAGTGGTTTCGTAACGCCAATGACGGTTCCAACGAGGGGATCCGGCACCTGGAGAAACCCTTCTTCTCGGTACAGTTTCATCCGGAAGCGAATCCAGGACCGCTCGATGCTTCGGAGTTGTTTGATCGGCTGATGGAGGTGGCACGTTGAGCAATCCGATGTCAGACTCCCTGCCCAAGAAGGTGCTGATCCTCGGAAGTGGGGCTCTCATGATCGGTGAGGCGGGGGAGTTCGACTACTCCGGCTCGCAGGCGATCAAGGCACTTCGCGAGGAGGGGATCCGGACCATCCTGGTCAATCCCAACATCGCCACCATCCAGACCAGTGAGGACCTCGCCGACGAGGTCTACTTCCTTCCAGTCAACGCTCACTTCGTCGAGCGTGTCATCGAAAGGGAGCAACCGGATGGGTTGCTCCTCTCCTTCGGGGGGCAGACCGCCCTCAACTGCGGAATCGAACTGGACCAGCTCGGCATCCTCAAGAAGCACGGGGTGCAGGTCCTGGGGACTCCCCTCGATACGATCCGTACCACGGAGGATCGTCACCTGTTCGCCGAGGTGTTGCGCTCGATCGACCTCGATACGCCGAGAAGCCGCGCCTGCGAAGACCTCGCAAGTGCCCTCGAAGCGGCACAGGAGATCTCCTATCCGGTGATGGTCCGGGCCGCCTTTGCCCTGGGAGGCAAGGGGTCAGGCATCGCTCGTGACGTCGAGGAACTGACGCTGATGGCGAACAACGCCTTCGCCAATGTCCCTCAGATTCTCGTCGAGGAGTACCTCGAGGGATGGAAAGAGATCGAGTACGAGGTGGTTCGGGATGCTCAGGACAACTGCATCACCGTCTGCAACATGGAGAACATCGATGCCCTGGGAATCCACACCGGTGAAAGTATCGTGGTGGCCCCTTCCCAGACACTGAGTGACCACGATTACCACCGGTTGCGCTCCATCTCGATCCAGTTGATCCGTCATCTGGGCGTGGTGGGGGAATGCAACGTGCAGTTCGCGCTGCATCCAACCACCGATCAGTACCGGATCATCGAGGTCAATGCACGCCTTTCACGATCCTCGGCACTGGCGTCGAAGGCGACCGGATATCCCCTCGCCTTCGTTGCCGCCAAGCTGGCACTGGGACAGTGCCTGGTCGATGTTCCCAACTCCATCACCAAGGTCACTGCGTCCTGCTTCGAACCCGCTCTCGATTACTGCGTCATCAAGATGCCACGCTGGGACCTGAAGAAGTTCCGCCGCGTCTCCACCCACCTGGGGAGCGAGATGAAGAGTGTCGGCGAGGTGATGTCGATCGGACGTCGTTTCGAGGAGGCGATGCAGAAGGCTTGCCGGATGCTGGGAGTGGGAGCTCATGGTCTCGTCTCCGCCCGCAATCATTTCGAGGAAGACGATCTGCACCAGTTGCTGGAGATTCCCACCGAGGAACGGATCTTCGCCATCGGAGAGGCGTTCAAGCGCGGCTGGACCGTCGAAAAGATACACCGGTTGACGCGCATCACTCCCTGGTTCCTGGAGAGGGTCAAGGAGGTGGTGAACTGTCAGTTGCAGGTGTCGGAGTACTCACTCGAGGAACTTCCTGAAGCGACCTTCCGTCTCGCCAAGGAGCTGGGATTCAGTGACAACCAGATCTCTCGCTGTGTGCAGCGGGAACAGCCGATCGCTCCAGGATATGCTGCTGCGCTGGAGGTTCGCGATCGTCGAGAAGAACTCGACATCCGCCCGGTGGTGAAGCAGATCGACACCCTTGCTGCGGAGTATCCGGCACAGACCAACTTCCTGTACATGACCTACAACGGTACCGAGAATGACATCGAACCGAAGGATCCGCCTCCGTGCGTGGTACTCGGTGGAGGTGCTTATCGCATCGGCTCGTCGGTCGAGTTCGACTGGTGCGCCGTCAATGCGGTGCAGTCTCTCGCTCGTGCCGGACATCGTACGGTGATGATCAACTACAATCCGGAGACCGTTTCGACCGATTACGATTCCTGTGACCGCCTCTACTTCGAGGAGTTGACCCTGGAACGGGTTCTCGACATCGTCGAACTGGAGCGCTCGCAGGGAGTGGTGATCAGCGTCGGAGGACAGATCCCCAACCAGCTGGCGGTACCGCTGGGTGGACGAGGGGTCAACATTCTCGGCACCGATGTCGACAGTATCGATCGAGCCGAGAATCGGGAGCGATTCTCGACCCTGCTCGATGACCTCGGGATCGATCAGCCTGAATGGCGAGAACTGACGAGCATCGAAGATGCCAAGGTGTTCTCGGAGCGCTGTGGTTATCCGGTTCTGATTCGACCCTCCTACGTTCTCAGTGGAGCTGCCATGAGCGTGGCGCACTCCGACGAGGAGATGGAACTGTACCTCAAGGCTGCTGCCGATGTTTCGAGAGAACATCCGGTGGTGGTCTCCAAGTTCATCGCCGGAGCCAAGGAGATCGAGCTGGATGGGGTCGCCCAGGATGGCAATGTGATCTGCTACGCCATCAGCGAGCATGTCGAGAATGCCGGGGTCCACTCGGGGGACGCAACCATGGTGTTCCCGTCACAGCGTCTGTACCTGGAGACGACGAGGCGGATCAAGCGGATCGCCCGTGGTATCGCCGAGGCACTCTCCATCACCGGCCCCTTCAACATCCAGTTCATCGCTCGCGATAATCACATCAAGGTGATCGAGTGCAACTTGCGAGCTTCTCGCTCGTTCCCGTTCGTGTCGAAGATTCTCAAGGAGAACTTCATCGACTACGCGGTGAGAGCGATGCTGGGTCAAAAGGTCGAATCGCCATCGAAATCGGCATTCGAGTTCGACTTCGTCGGAGTCAAGGCACCTCAGTTCTCCTTCTCACGTCTCAAGGGAGCGGATCCCCTGCTGGGAGTGGAGATGGCCTCGACCGGTGAAGTCGCCTGTCTGGGCGACAATGTCGAGGAAGCATACCTCAAGGCATTACTCTCCGTCGGCTTCAAGATGCCGGAGCGCGGAGTGCTGCTGTCGACGGGAACCATCGAGAGCAAGGCGGCCTTCCTCAACAGTGCTCGTCGTCTGCAGGAACTGGAACTGCCACTCTATGCGACTCCAAATACTCACCTGTTCCTCGAGCAGAATGACATCCATTCGACGATGCTGCATCAGCCTCTCGACAAGAAATCTCCAGGCGTGATCGAAGCCATCGAGGATGGACGGATCGATCTCGTGATCAACGTTCCTCGCAGTCTGGAACGTAAGGATTTGACCAGTGGATACCTGATCCGCCGCAAGGTGGTCGACTACGGTGTCAGCCTGCTGACCAATATCCAGGCGGCCAATCTGTTCGTCGATGCACTGTGGATGATTCGCGACCAGCAAGACCTGCTTGTGAAACCGTGGAGAGAGTACTGCTAGATCTGTCCTTCCGTCCCGTGAACCATTGAATCTCGATTGGATGAACTCATGAACTCGAAGATCCTGTTTTCCCTGATCTTTCTGATCCTCTTCAGTACCGTCGCCTTCTATCCCTGTGAACTTCAATGCAGCATCGGAAGCAGTGCCGAAGCCGCTGGACCCGGCACCCGATCGGATGATGCCGACGAGGAGGAGAGTCCGCTGGAGGAGGCGATGAGCCAGATCCAGTCGGGGGGGAGAAGCGTGAGGAGGGCACTTCGCAAGAAGGATATCCCTGCAGCGATGGTCGCCATCGGCAAGGCCCAGGCGGGGGTGGTGGCAGCAAAGGGGCTGATTCCGGAGATCGCGGAATCGGTGCAAGGTGAAGAACGTGCCGCGCTACTGCACGACTACCGCACGAGAATGATTGCGGTTCTGGAGCAGTGGGTACGGATGGAGAAGGCATTGCTCGCTGGCAAGATCGATGAAGCCAATGCGGTGTCGAAGAAACTCTCCGAGTTGAAGAAGAGTGGACACGAGAAGTACGACCCCGAGGAATAGATCCGCTGGGCAAAACAGCGAGGCAAAAGTACGGGCAAAAAAAACGGGCAAAAAAAACGGGGCGGTGGCACGATGGCCACTGCCCCGTTTTTTGTAGAGGGCGAAGCGCCTAGAGGCTCTCCGACTTCTTCTCTTCGATCTCGCCGATACCGATGTTGCTGTACTGAGGAATCGTCGAGATCTCGGTTCCGAGGCTGCCCAGTAGATCGATGATGGCTGCCTGCAGCTGGGTGTCCTCGACGAAGTCGCAGGCGAACTGGGTGCCGCGCTCATCTTCCACCAGTCTGCGGATTTTCCGGCGCAGGCCGAAGCGAGCATCTTCCTCGGTGACCATGGTGTCCGACTGCTGTGCGTACCACTCGTCGAAGCCGGGGAGTTCCACCTCGCCATTTTCGTCACCATTCTCGGCGATCTTCTTCAACAGTTCCTTGTTGTCGATGTAGTTGCTGTCGACCCACTCCTCGAAGGCATTCTTCTCCGACAGACGTCCCAGCGCCTCGATGCGCCACAGTGGAATCTCTTCCAGTTCGTTGACGAGGTCGGGCTCGACGCCACCTTCGGCGAGGACCTTGCCCTCGAGATCTCTCTTGGTGTGGATCGAACGGCCGCTGGGCAGGTAGTAATGCTGGACCGTCAGGCGCAGCGTCGTTTCACCACCGAGCAGGCGATTGACCTCGTTATCCATCGGCAACAGGCGCTGGACGCTGCCCTTGCCGTAGGTCCTGACGCCGATCAACTTGGCTCTCTTGAAATCCTGCAAGGCACCGGAAACGATCTCCGAGGCGCTGGCGCTTGAACTGTTGACGAGGATCACCATCGGGTAATCGTCGCGTTTTCCCTTGGTGGCGAATTTCTCCGAGTCAGAGAAAACACCGCTTTCCGACTTCTGCGAAACGATCGGCATCGAGGTGTCGTCGACGAACTCGTCGACCAGTGCCACTGCTGATTGAAGGTAACCTCCAGGATTGCTGCGCAGATCGAAGATCAACCCACGCATCCCCTGGCTTTCCAGATCGTCGAGGGCGGCGATCACTTCATCGACGGCGGTGTCACCAAACTGGGCGAGACCGATGTAGCCGAGCTTGCCGGGTAGCATCTGGTAGAGCACTGAATCGAGCTGAATCGTTTCACGATTGATCTCGAACTCCCGTGCTTCACGCCAGCCGCGGCGGAACACCTTGAGGACCACCGGTGTACCCGGAACTCCCTTGAGTCCCTTGACGATCTCGTCGAGGGCTTTGCCCTTGGTGGAGATGCCATCGACCTCGATGACCAGGTCTTCACTGACGATGCCACTGCGGTAGGCAGGGCCCTTGTAGATGGGGCGGATGATCTTGAGGGTCTCGCTGTCGGGATCGATCTGTACCTGGGCACCGATGCCGGCGTACTCGCCACTGATACCCTCGTAGAACTCCTTGGTGTCACCGACATCCATGAAGGAGGAGAAGGGGTCGAGGCTTCCCACCATTCCCTTGGTTGCTTCGATGAGGAGAGTCTCCTCATCGACCAGCCCTGGATCGACGTAGAAGTGACGGATCCTGCGGATCACCTCGTCGATGAGAGGGTGGGTGCTGGACGAGGCGCCGGAACTTCTCCTCGAGAGTCGGGAGATCTCCTTCTCCTTGCGCTTGAGAGTCGCCTCCAGTTTGAGGATCTCTTGCTCCGCTTCGACCAGGCGTTCATCAGTCTTGACTTCTACCGGCAGCGGTTCACTGTCTGCCTCGCGCTCGATGGCTCGCATCATCTGGTTGCGTTCGTAGAGGACCCTTGCCAGTACACCGACCGGTCCAGGTTCCAGTTCGATGCTGCGTAGCAGGCTCTTCACATCTCCGTCGAAGAGACCCAGTTCGGCGAGGGCGATGGCTGCGCCGATGCGAGCCTTCGCATCGTCGACCTCAAGCAGGGGGTGGAGCAATTCCCGAGCGGCCTTGCGGTCGCGGGTGACCATGTACAGCGATTTGCCGACCTGGACCCTCAGGGTCGCATCGCCACGGGCTTCGCTGTCGGCAAGACCGCGCAACGCTCGCTCCGTCTTCTTGTCCTTGAAGGTACTCAACAGCGTGATTCCGGCAGATCGGTGCTCGACCGGAAGGTCTCCATTCTCGGCGATGGAGATGAGGGTGTCGCGGACACCTTGATCCTCTCCCAGGGTCAGCAGCGCTTTCGAGGCCATCAGGCGCACCGACCGGTTCTCGTGGGCGAGAAGCAACTGAATCGTTCCGACGGCGTCATCTCCGAGCGCCTGCAGTTGCAGTGCCCCTTGCCAGATCTGATCGAGGGAACCACCGACATGACGATCGACGATGGTGTCGATGGCGTCATCGGTGGGAGGGGGAACCGCTCCTTGAGATTGGGCTGAGGTACCGAGCAATAAGGCCAGCAGTAACAGGAATGCAACTCGGGTAGCGGTTGTCATGGACCCCCTTCCAGGGTGTGCAAAGACGCCGAACAGGGACGGCCCGCGGTGACCGGATCGGCTCTCTGGACGGGGGAGTATACCCGTTCGTCCGAAATAGGGCCAGAGTGACACTGGGGGAGTCGATCGGCCCTCGCTAATCTCTCGATGTAGGTAGCAGGTACTGAACGAGGGTGAGTGGTATGTCGTTCCGCTTTTTTTCGGGAGACCTGGAGGGAATCGAGGGACGGGTGGTGGAGGTGGAGGTCGATCTGATTCCCGCCCTCTCCTCCTTCGTCATCAGCGGTCTTCCGGGAAAAGGGATTCGAGAGGCGCGGGAGAGGATCCGCTCGGCGCTGGAGAATTCTGGCTTTCGTTATCCGGACCGACATCGAATCGTCGTCAACCTTGCGCCCGCCTCGTGGGAGAAAGATGGTGCTGTCTTCGATCTTCCCATCGCCCTCTCCATCCTTGCAGCGAGTGGGCAGATCCCCGAGCAATCTCTTCACAGCTGGGCTGCCATCGGCGAACTCGCCCTCGACGGGAGGTTGCGCAAGGTACCCGGCTGCCTCGGCATCCTCTCGGCACTGCGCAGTTCGCCGCGGCAATCGGTGGTGGTCCCCGTCGACAACTCCAGCGATGCCGAGGGGGTCTCCAGCATCCACTCGGTGGGGGCGTGTCATCTGCGCGAGGCGATCGCCATCATCGTCGAGGGAGCAGGGGGCTCGAGGCGGTCCCTGCCGCCGGCGGAAACGGCGACTGCTCCGGGGGAGGAGGTGGATCTCGCCGATGTGAGGGGACATCACCACGCCCGCAGGGCACTCGAGGTGGCGGCGGCGGGGGAGCACCCGCTCCTGATGGTCGGCCCACCTGGATCTGGCAAGAGTTTCCTCGCCTGTCGACTCCCCTCGATCCTGCCACCCCTCGACGGAGAAGAACGGCTGGAGGTGACGCAGATCCACGATGTCTGTCGACTGCAGCGGTCGACTCCGGTGCTGCAGGACAGACCCTTTCGCAGTCCCCACCACAGCATCAGCTGGGCGGGGTTGATCGGTGGCGGGTCACCGCCGATTCCGGGAGAGGTGACTCTTGCTCACCGGGGGGTGCTGTTTCTCGATGAGTTTCCTGAGATCCAAAGGAGATCGCTGGAAGCTCTTCGAGAACCGCTGGAAGCGGGGGAGGTGACCATCTCGAGGTCACGTCATGCCACCACCTTTCCCGCTCACTTCTTGCTGGTGGCGGCGATGAATCCCTGTCCCTGCGGTGGGCAACAGGCCTCCCCCGGTCGTCGAGGTCGGTCTGGTGGTTGCCGTTGTTCGACGGCGAAGCTGGCAGCGTATCGCTCCCGCGTCTCCGGTCCCCTGCTCGATCGCTTCGACATCCGCATCGGTGTCGAGGCGATCTCCTCCGCTCGCCTCTTCGATACGGCAGCAGATCGATCGGAATCGAGTCGAGTGGTGCGGAGCCGTGTCGAAGCTGCTCGCAGGAAAGCGATGGGCAGGGGACAGCAGCGAAGCAACCGGCAGCTGGAGTGGAAACACCGCCAGCGGTGGGCACCCCTCAGCGATCGGGCCCGACAATTGATGATCGATCATGCCGAGCAGAAATCGATCTCGACGAGGGGATTGACCCGTCTGCTTCGTCTCGGGCGTACCATCGCCGATCTGCGGGGAGCCGATGACATCGAGGAGGTGGATCTGATCGAGGCATTGTCGCTGCGGGGTGGTGGCTGGGGCAGGGGCTGAGGTGGAGCCACCGATGGGGCCTGCGGAGAGGAGTGGAGGAGCCAATTCGCCTGTTCCCGGTGCTACCGATCACCACTGTCATTGGCGATGGGGCACAGAAGTCGATATCGTGCAGGAAGGCACGGGCCTCTCGGCAGTTCGAGGGGGTCGGTGCTGCCGTGAAGGAACCCGATGGAATCAGCCAGCAGTCCGCAAAAGCAGCCGCAGTCACCGCTGGGGACGGTGCTCCCCCGGGTCGGTCCGTTACAGATCGGCCCGGTGGAACTGTCGGAGCCGATCCTTCAGGCTCCCATCGCTGGATTCACCGACCTGGTATTTCGACGCATCGTTCGGGAACTGGGGGGCTGCGGATTGATGTACACCGAGATGGTGTCGGCAGGCGGCTGGGTTCGCGGCAACATCCCGCCGGAGCGACTGGTCGGTGTCGCTGATGAAGCGGGTCCACTGGGGGTGCAGTTGTGGGATCGTGAGCCGGAGATGGTGGAGGAAGCCGCTCGCCGTCTGGTCGATCTGGGGATCTCCGTCATCGATCTCAACTTTGGCTGCCCCAAGCGACGCATCATGGGGAAGCAGGGAGCGGGAGCTCAACTGCTGAGGGATCCTTCGACCATCGCTCGCATGGTGGAGGCGACGATTCGAGGTGCGGGGAAGATACCGGTCACCGCCAAGATACGACTTGGCCCCCATCCCGGACAGATCACCGCCATCCAGGTGGCCGAGGCGGCTCAATCGGCAGGTGCCTCCGCCCTCACCGTTCACGGTCGAACCGCCAAGGACGGTTACGGTGTCGGTGTCGATCACCACGCCATCGCCTCGGTGGTGGAGGCGGTGCAGATCCCCGTCATCGCCAACGGTGACATCGTCGATGGAGTCAGCGCCGTGAAAACCCTGGAAGCGACAGGCGCAGCGGGAGTGATGGTTGCGCGCAGATGTCTCAGTGCACCGTGGGTGTTTCGAGAAATCGCCGCCGCCTTGCGTGGCGAGGAGATCCCTGCACCACCGAGCCTGTCGCAACAGCGGGAGCAATTGTTACGGCATCACACCCAACTGGTCGAGATGCACGGAGATCCCTTCGGCACCATCTTGATGAGGAAGTTCGCAGCCCGGTACCTGACCGGGGTGCCCGGCGCCAAGGGGTTTCGAGCCAGGATCACGGTCGCCGCAGATGCGAAGGACTTCCGTGCCATCGTCGAGGAACTGTTCCCGGTCGAAGGTATGGTGGATCCTCACCGGGTGCCAGAGGCACCTCTCGATGAGATTTCCGAGGAGTGTTGCACCGATGATCGTGACTGCTGAAGATGAATCGACCGAGGAGAGGGGAGTGACCCGATGAAGTTGACGATCGTCATCACCGTCGGGTTGAGAGGGAAGGACATCGATCAGATGCCCTCGGTGAAGGAGATTGCCGACCGCGGCTCCGTCTCCTCGCTGACTCCCTCGATTCCTGCGGTGACCTGTACATCTCAGGCGACCTTTCTCACCGGCAAATCTCCCTCCGAGCATGGCATCGTCGGCAATGGCTGGTTTCACCGTGACACCCGAGAAGTTCGCTTCTGGCTGCAACCGAGGGATCTGATCGAGGCACCTACCTTCATCGATCGGTTGAAGAGGGACGGGTACTCGGTGGCCAACCTGTTCTGGTGGTTCAACATGGGATGCGGTGCCGACTGGAGTCTGACCCCACGTCCCGAGTACCCCGCCGACGGCCGCAAGATACCGTCGGTGTACGGCGAGCCACCACGGTTTCCGGTAGAGATTCAAGAACGACTGGGACGCTTTCCACTGTTCGATTTCTGGGGACCCCGAGCGGGGATTCCCTCGACACGCTGGATCGTCGATGCGGCACTGGATGTCATCGGCGAGAACGATCCCGATGTACTGCTGGTGTACCTCCCTCATCTCGATTACGACGACCAGAGACACGGCCCCGATTCACCGCAAGCCGCCGAATCTCGTCGGCAACTGGACACGGAATTACAGAGATTGTTCGAGGATGTTCGTCAACGTGGAGGGGACCTGATGGTTCTTTCCGAGTACGGCATCGAGGAGGTCTCGACCCCTGTCTTTCCCAACCGATTGCTGGCACAAAGAAATTATCTGAAGGTTCAGGAAACTTCCCACGGCGATCTCCTCGATGTTCATCGAAGCGACGCATTTGCTGTCTGTGATCATCAACTGGCACATCTGTACCTGTCGCCGGGTGTCGACAGGGATCAACTGGTGCGTGATCTCCAGCAACTGGAAGGGGTCGACCGGGTCCTTGGCAAGGATGATCTGGCCGCGGCGGGTCTCGACCACCGTCGCAGCGGCGATCTGGTCGTGCTCGCCGAGCAGGGCTGCTGGTTCGCCTATCCATGGTGGTCCGACGAGAGCAGGGCACCCGATTACGCCCGAACCGTCGATATCCATCGGAAGCCGGGCTATGACCCCGCAGAACTGTTCCTCGATCCCAAGATCTCCTGGCCTACCTTGAAGGTTGGCTGGAGATTGCTGCAAAAGAAGCTGGGGATGAGAACCCTGCTCGACGTGATCTCCACCGACCCCTCGATGGTGAGGGGGAGTCACGGTAGGCTTCCTGCCGACAGGGAAAGTGGGCCGGTTGTGGTTCGGTCGTGGGGCGAAACCGACGATCCGATCGAAGCGGCGGATGTACACGATGAGATCCTCGATAGGATCAAGGAAGGGTAGGTACCTTCGATGATGGAGATGGATTTCAGCTGGTTCAACGATCCCAACGCCTGGGTCGCACTCGCAACCTTGACGCTGATGGAGATCGTCCTCGGCATCGACAACATCATCTTCATCGCCGTACTCGCCGGTCGATTGCCGGAAGAGAAGCGCGATCATGCCCGTCGGCTGGGACTGATTTTGGCGCTGGGAACCCGCATCCTCCTGCTCTTCTCCATCCAGTGGATGATGACGCTGGAGGAGACGCTGTTCGAGATCTTCGATCACGCCATCTCGGGAAAGGATCTGATCCTGATCTGCGGGGGACTGTTCCTGCTGGGGAAGGCGACCCACGAGATCCATGAAAAGGTCGAGGGCGACGGTAACAAGAGCGCTGATTCGTCAGTTGGTGTCAGTTTCATGTCGGTGTTGATGCAGATCGCACTGCTGGATGTGGTCTTCAGTATCGATTCCGTGGTCACGGCAGTGGGGATGGCGGACCATCTCTCGGTGATGGTGGTGGCGGTCGTACTGTCGGTCCTGGTGATGCTCGCCTTCAGCGGCGCGGTGTCCCGCTTTGTCGACAAGCATCCGACCGTCAAGGTGCTGGCACTCTCGTTCCTGATCCTGATCGGCATCTCGCTGGTGGCGGAGGGGTGGGAGCATCCCATCGCCAAGGGCTACATCTACTTCGCCATGGGGTTCTCGGCATTTGTCGAGGGTCTCAACCTGAAGATCTCCAGGCGTCGCAAGAAGAGCAACTGAGTGGCAACCACTCGACCGCTATCGAGAAGGCTGCTGCGGGGGAGGATCGAGATCCTCCTGGCGGGGGGGATCGACGAGGCGGGCACGCTTGAGCGGGGCGGCACCCTCCAGCTGTGAAGCCTGGTCGAGGAGCTTCGAGATCGTCTCCTCCTTGTGATTTCCGCCGACATCCTCGAACAGTCCATGCTGTCGAGGGGCATCCTCCGCCACCAGATTTCCGGTTCCGAGTCCGAGCAGGCGAATCCCCTCTCCGTCGAGGGGGACCGAACTCAGTAGCGAGCAGACGGTGTCGTGGAGAGCGCGAGGCTCCTGGGTGGGGGCATCGAGGGTGTGACTGCGATGGAGGGTGCGGAAGGACCCGGTTCGGAGCTTCAACTTCACCGTTCGAGCACGCAGACCTTGTTGTCTCAGGGTGGTGGAGATCTCTTCAGCAGCGGTGCGGAGAAATTGGATCACCTGTGGCCCCGGCTGGAGATCTTCGCTGAAGGTGGACTCCGTCGAGATCGATCGGGCTTCCCGACCGCTGGAGATGGTTCTTTCGTCGATGCCGTGTGCCAGCTTCCACAGGTGCTCACCGGAAGAACTCCCCAGCTGGCTGACCAGGAGATCGAGACCCGCTTCTCGCAGGTGCTGGATCTTGCGCAGTCCGATGTGGTGAAGAGTGTCGCGGGTCCTCGGTCCCACTCCCCAGATCTTTTCGACGGGGAGGGGGTCGAGGGTCTGCTGGATGGCATCGGGGTCGATCACCGTCAGACCATCCGGTTTCAGCAGGTCGCTGGCGAGCTTGGCGAGGAACTTGTTGGGTGCAATGCCGACGCTGACCGTCAACCCACCGGTGACCTCGTGAACCCGGTGGCGCAGTTGAGTGGCGATCTGTATGGCACCACCAAACAAACGCAACGATCCCTCGATGTGCAGGAAGGCCTCGTCGAGGGAGAGTGGTTCCACGTCCGGGGTGAATTCGCCAAAGACCTGCATCACCTGCCGGGAGACTTGCTGATAGCGGGCTCCCCTGGCAGGGCGCCAGATCCCCTGCGGGCAGCGCCGCAGCGCTTCCACCGAGGGCAACGCCGAGTGGACTCCGAATTTTCGCGCCTCGTAGGAGGCGGTGGAGACCACTCCCCTTCGACCTGGATGCCCGATGATCAGCGGTTTTCCGGCGAGAGAGGGGTCATCGAGGACCTCTACCGCCGCAAAGAACGCGTCCATGTCGGCATGAATGAAGGTCAGCCGAGAATCCTGGTCGAAACGCTCCAACGGGAACTCCTCCCCATGCGGGTACCCTTCGATGGTGTGCTACCGCTGCTCGCCGTCAAGAAGCAACCCGGGATCAGTGGGTCCGTTGGCGTCTCGAGGCTCCTCTGGCTAGAATGATCGCGGAAGGAAGGCATATGCCCAGGATCACCCTCCCCGACGGAAGTCACCGCGACTACGACACTCCCGTCGAGGGCCACCGGATCGCCGGTGATATCGGAGAACGACTTCTCAAGGCTTCCATCGGAATCCAGGTGGACGGAGTCCTCCAGGATCTCTCCTACCGCATCGAACAGGATGCCGAGGTCTCGATCATCACCTCGGGGAACAAGAAGGAAGACCCGGCACAGGAAGCACTGTACCTGGTTCGCCACTCCTGCGCACATGTCATGGCGGAGGCCATCGAGCGCATCGTACCCGCTGCCGAACTGGTCTACGGTCCGCCCACCGATCAAGGATTCTACTACGACATCCGTTTCCCCGAGGATCGCCCCCTCAGCAGTGAGGATTTCCCCGCCATCGAGAAGGTGATGAAGGAGATCATCGCGGAGGATCGTCCCTTCCAGAGATACGATCTCGAGGCGGAGGGTGGCCTTTCAAAACTTCACGAAGAAGGAAGCAAGTACAAGATCGACAATGCTCAACGAGCACTCGATGGGGGGGCAACGGAACTCTCCTGGTATGCGACCGGAGAGGTTGGCAGCGACTGGGAAGATCTTTGCAGGGGACCGCATCTTCCCAGCACCGGAAAGATCGGTGCATTCAAGTTGCTCAGCGTTGCCAGTTCCTACTGGCACGGAGATGCAGATTCCGACAGCCTCACCAGGGTGTACGGAACAGCATTCTCCTACCCTGCGCAGTTGCAGCGTCATCTCGATCGTCTCGAAGAGGCGAAGAAGCGTGATCACCGTCTCATCGGAAAGCGACAGAACCTGTTTCGCATCGATGAGACTGTCGGCCAGGGATTGGTCCTGTGGCAACCGAACGGTGCCGTGGTTCGCCGCGAACTGGAAGAGTTCATCCGCACTCACCTCATCGCCGCCGGCTACGACATGGTCTACACACCCCACGTCGGCAAGCTGGATCTGTACCGTACCAGCGGTCACTTTCCCTACTACCGCGAGAGCCAGTTCCCACCCTTGATCTCATCGGAGTTTCTCGACGCCGTGGCGGACGAGGGATGTAGTTGTGCGGAACTGTCGCAGCGAATCGGCGATGGGCAGGTCGATGGTTTCATGCTGAAACCGATGAACTGTCCCCATCACATCAAGATCTATGACGCCGAGGCGAGATCCTATCGTGATCTTCCGGTGCGTCTCGCCGAGTTCGGAACCGTCTATCGGTGGGAGCAATCGGGAGAACTGAATGGCCTGACCAGGGTTCGAGGATTCACCCAGGACGATGCACACATCTTCTGTACCGAGGATCAGGTGGCGGCGGAGATCATCGGTTGTCTGAGCCTTGTGAAACTGGTTCTGTCGACGCTCGGAATGGAAGACTACAGGGTTCGGGTCGGTCTTCGAGATGAAGACTCGAGCAAGTACACCGGAGATCCGGCGCGCTGGGACCGGGCGGAGGATGCGTGTCGTGAAGCCGCCTCGACCCTCGGTGTTCCCTTCATCGAGGAGGTGGGAGAAGCAGCCTTCTACGGACCGAAGATCGATTTTGTGGTCAAGGATGCCATCGGAAGAGAGTGGCAGCTGGGAACGGTGCAGGTCGACTACAACCTACCGGAGCGGTTCGACCTGAACTACACCGGAGCAGACAACGCTTCCCATCGACCGGTCATGGTTCACCGGGCACCGTTCGGGAGCTTCGAGAGGTTCGTGGGGATTCTCATCGAGCACTTCGAGGGAGCATTCCCCACCTGGCTCGCACCTGAACAGGTCAGGGTACTACCCATCTCCGAGAAACATGTCGACTACGCCCGGAGCATCGTCGATCGACTCGCCGCCCATTCGATTCGAGTCACCATCGATGACTCCGATGATCGGGTCAACGCCAAGATCAAGGTGGGAGCGGACGAACGTATCCCGTACCTGCTGGTGGTCGGTGGCCGCGACGAGGAGAGTGGGGCAGTCTCTGTCCGTCAGCGAGGAATCGGTGACCGAGGAGCGATCCCCTTCGAGGCATTCCTGGAAGAATTGCTGTCAGAGGTCAGGGAACGGAAGTTACCTGCGGTGGGAGAAGATTCCTGATGTTGTTCTCCGTCAGTTTCGGAGAAGTGATCCTGGTGGTGATCAGCATCCTGCTGGTGCTGGTTTTTCCAGCGGTGGTGGCGTGGCTGGCCCGGCGTGAGGAGAAGGACCGTTGAAAGTTGCCGTGATCGGTGCCACCGGAGTGGTGGGCCAGGAGATGCTTCAGTTACTCGAGTCCTCTCCTCTCGGCGAGACCGCTCCCCGCTTGCTCGCCTCTCCTCGCAGTGCCGGCAAGGAGATCTCGTGGCGTGGTGAGGGGTTGACGGTCGAGGTGCTCGATGACAGCACCGATTTTTCCGACCTGGACATCGCCCTGATCGCAGCGGGCTCCTCGACATCTCTGAAGTGGGCTCCGCGACTGGTCGATGCTGGGGTTGCCGTGGTCGACAACTCATCGGCGTATCGCCTCGATGATTCGGTCGCGCTGGTGGTTCCAGAGGTGAATCCGGAGGCGGTACAGGCAGGTCCGCGAATCATCGCCAATCCGAACTGTTCGACGATCATCTTGATGCTCGCTCTCAAACCATTGATGTCACTGAATCCGGTTCGTGTGGTGGCCGATACCTATCAGGCGGTCAGCGGAGCGGGACGAGCGGGGCTCGATGCGCTGCAACGAGAGGCTACCGGTGGAGAGTTTCGTGCCGGAGATCCGTTCCCCTTCCCCATCCACGGCAACCTGTTCCCCTCCATCGGTGCCGCAGGAGATGATGGGGTCACCGTCGAGGAGAGAAAGATGGGGGACGAATCGCGAAAGATTCTCGGGGACGATGGACTGATCGTTCAGGGCACCTGCGTGAGAGTGCCCGTGGCTCGCTGCCATTCCATCGCCGTATCCCTCCTCTTCGATGGGGATGATCCTGCTCGACTGAAGTCGGCGGTCGGTGCGCTACGAGGTGCCCCCGGTGTCATTTTCGAGGAAGATCCTGATCAGCCGCCAACCCCCGGACCTCTGTCCGGTGTCCACGAGGTCTCGGTGGGTAGGGTTCGCGCTCCCTTCGACGACACCATCCAGTTGTGGGTGGTGGGAGATCAGGTACTGAAGGGTGCTGCACTCAATACCGTTCAGATCGCTGAACTGTGGAGTCGGGCACGCTGATGAGGCCGACCCATGCCTACCGCCTGATCATCGGATACGACGGAACCGATTTTCACGGCTGGCAGGAAAATGAAGGGGTGCGCACCGTTCAGGGGGTTCTGTCCCGGTGTGTCTCGGTGATCGCCGCTGGTGACGTGGAGGTGGAGGGCTCGAGCCGCACCGACACGGGAGTTCACGCCCTCGGTCATCTGGTGCGGATCCGACTCTGCGACGAAGTTGATCCCGACAAGTTCCAGCGATCACTCCAGGGTGTGACCCCTGCCGATATTCAGGTCGTCTCCTGTCAACCGGCAGCGCCAGACTGGCATCCTCGATTCGATGCCATCGGCAAGCGCTACCTGTACAGGATCTGGAATTCGCAACTGCCTCCGCTGTTCGGAAGCTCTACCCACTGGTGGATCCGCCAGCAACTGGATCATGAACAGATGCAACGCGCGGCCGTTTCGCTGGTGGGCAGGCACGATTTCGCAGCCTACCGGACCCGCTCCAAGGATGAGAAGGAAGATACCGTTCGCACCATTCACCAGATCGCGATCGAGAGGTGGGGGGAGACGGTGACGATTCAGGTGGTCGGAGACGGCTTCCTGTACCGGATGGTCAGGAACCTGGTCGGGACTCTCTCCGAGGTGGGACGGGGTCATCGAGAGGTGGAGGATCCTGCCCGTATCCTGGCATCTACCGATCGAAGAAATGCCGGAATCGCAGCACCGCCGGAGGGATTATTTCTCGTCGAGGTGGCCTGTCGTGGGGAATCGTTGCCGGAGTGCTCGTCTGGGCCCATGTTGCTCTGAGACCCCCCTTGAGAGGGAATCAGGGTGGTTGCTCGAGTTTCTGTCCTGGGTATATTTCCTTACATGTAACTTCGCTTCCGTGGAACGAATCTCCCCGACATGGTAAACCATGAGACCGTCCGGATTGTCCTCCGGAAGGAGATGGAGCGGAAATCCCTCTGCTCTCTCCGACGGTGTTCCCCGAGCAGGTCGAGAATAGGATGTCGAGTTGAGCCCGCAGGATCCGATCACTACACCATTCCAGTTACCTCCTCGAATCGTGGCATTCGGGGGAGGGACCGGCATGTCCTGTCTGCTGACAGGATTGCGCGAGGAACCTGTCGAGGTGACTGCGGTGGTCTCCGTCAGTGATGACGGTGGATCCTCGGGACGCCTTCGCAAGGATTTCGACATGGCCCCTCCTGGGGACATTCGCAACTGCCTGCTGGCGCTCTCCGGACAGGAACCGCTGTGGGCCCGCCTTCTCGACTATCGATTCCAGGAATCGGAGATGGCAGGGCATTCCATCGGCAACCTGTTGATCACCGCATTGACCCGGGTCACCGGTGATTTTGATGTCGCCATCCGTGAGTTGAATCGATTGCTCAGGGTGCGGGGGCGTGTGCTTCCGGCGAACGGGGGTAAGTTGACCCTCATCGCAACCCACCCGGATGGAACGAAATCGACCGGCGAGGAGATGGTTGCCAAGAGTGGAAAACCGATCAGCAGAATCGAGGCGCGACCGCGCATCGTCGAGCCGGCAGCGGACGTCGCCCAGGCCATCGAGGAAGCGCAACTGATCGTGTTCGGACCAGGTAGTCTCTTCACCAGCGTGATTCCACCGCTGCTCATCGAGGGAATCCGTCGGCGAGTTCGGGAGAGTACCGCTCCAAAGGTTTACATCGCCAACGTGATGACCCAGCCGGGAGAGACGGACGGCATGAATCTGCTCGATCACCTCGAAGCGCTCGAGCGTCATTCGTGTGAAGGTCTCATCGATCAGGTGATCGCACATGATGGTTCATTCCCCGATGATCTCCTCGAGAACTACTCGCGTCAGGGAAGTACTCCGGTCGTCTACGAAGGGGGACTGGAGGAGCGGGGGATCGAGGTGTCTGTCGCAGATGTCGTCGATCGTTCGTCGTGCAGTGCCCGCCATCATTCCGAGATCATCGGCCGATTGATCAGCGATCTGGCCAGTGCCAGGGTTGAAAAGTCGCTATGAGCGAATTGAGCGAGGTCATCAAGATCACCCATTCATCCGGTCTCCATGCCCGAGCATCGACGGAATTCGTACGTCTGGCTCAGCGCTTCAGGGCGGATATCGAGGTCAGCCGGGTCGGCGGTGCAACGGTGGATGGAAAGAGCACCATTGCAGTGATGACGCTGGGGGCTCAACTTGGTGACGAGATCAAGATTCGCACCACCGGTCCGGAGGCAGAGGAAGCGCTGACCGCTCTCTCTGAACTGGTACGTCTCGACTTCCACGGAGTCTAGCCCCGGAGGGAATGATGGAGATCAGGCACGGGATTCCGGTCAGTCCGGGAATCGTCATCGCCGAGGCGCTGGTCCTCGACTCCGAGGAGTTGCGTATCCCGCAACGATTCGTAGAGTCACAGCATGTCGAGCGCGAGATCGGTCGCTTCAAGCAGGCGGTCGATGATTCCAATGCGACCCTCGACGCCGAGATCAGTCGTCTCGGAGAAGAGATCGAGATTCATGCCAGGATTCTCGGTGTTCACCGAGATCTCGCCTCCGATCCAGTTCTGCACGCAGAGGTGGAGGAGGCGATTCGAGAAAATTCCTACACCGCAGAGCACGCACTGAGCCGGGTGATGAACCGGTACATCCGCAAGTTGCAGGACATCAACTCACCGATCCTCTCCGAGAGGGTTCACGACCTCCAGGATGTGGAGCGGTTGCTGCTGAGTACATTGCTCGGCAAGAGAATCGAGGGGCTCTCCAACCTGCAGGATGAAGTGGTCGTCATCGCGCACAACCTGACCCCGGCCCAGACCGCCAAGCTCGATCCGAACAAGGTCAGGGGTTTTGCAACTGACATGGGCGGAAAGACCTCTCACACCGCCATCATGGGAAGAGCTCTGGGGATCCCCGCCGTCGTCGGACTGGAAGACATCTCCACGACGGTAGTGGGTGGCGACCAGATCGTCATCGATGGTTACCGGGGGGTCGTGGTGATCAACCCCGATGAGGGGCAACTCGCCGAGTACTCCGCCCGTGCCAGCAAGATGCAGCGTCTGGCCAGAAGGTTGAAGAGTCAGGCGAAACTTCCTGCGGAGACGATCGACGGCCATCGCATCGAGGTTCATGCCAACATCGAATTGCCGAGTGAAGTGGAATCTGCGGTGGAGTGCGGTGCAGCCGGAATCGGTCTGTATCGTACCGAGTTCATCCACCTGCAGGCGCCCAATGCCGGGGAAGAAGTTCATTACGAGAACTACCGTTCGGTGATGGAATCCCTGGAAGGACTGCCGCTGACGGTGAGGACCCTTGATCTCGGTGGAGACAAGTTGCCTGAGGGAGGTCTCGAGGAGGAGAATCCATTCCTCGGCTGCCGGTCGATACGATGGTGCCTTGCCAACCCGGAACCATTCCGTGCGCAGATCCGTGCGATTCTTCGTGCCGGCTTGCTGGGACCGATTCGCCTGATGCTGCCGATGATCACCTCCATCTCCGAGCTCGATCGAAGTCTCCAGATCATCGATGAAGTTTCCGATCAACTGCGATCGGAGGGGGTGGAGTTCGATGAGAACATCCCCATCGGTGTCATGGTGGAGGTCCCTTCGCTGGCGCTGATCGCCAGTCATGTCGCCGGGCGTGTTTCATTCCTCAGCGTTGGCACCAATGACCTGGTGCAGTACACCCTGGCCGTGGATCGTGGTAACGAACACGTCGCAAATCTCTACGATCCGATGCATCCGGCGGTGCTGCAGTTGATCCTGCACCTCATCCGTACCGGACAGGATCATGGGGTTCGAGTTTCCCTCTGTGGTGAGATGGCTGCGGAGCCGATCTATCTGCCACTGCTGGTGGGATTGGGTCTGCGGGAGATCTCCGTCAGTCCCCAGTTGATCCCCGAGGTGAAGCAGGTGATTCGTAATCTGGTCGATTACGAGGTTCGGGATCTGTCGAGCCGCTGCCTGAAGATGTCAGATGGTGAGCAAATCACCCGAGAATTGCACCGTTGGGCCGTGGATCACGTTCCAGAGGTAGTTGACCGCTTCTAGCGAATCCCTCACATCGGGCCGATTTGCGCCCTTTTCATCCCCGTCGTACTCTTCTCGGGACCTTCCTGTAGCAGGTCCCCATGCTGGCTGCGGAGTTTCGCAGCTGGAGTGCACTGGTTCGAGTCGATCCGCCCGATCGACGGAACCCCGTTGCTCGTCCGCTGGGCGCGGCAGGGAGGCAAGAAGGTATGTTTTCTAGACAGAAATCACTGGTCGGTCTCGATATCGGCACTGACGAGGTCAAGGTCGTCGAGTTGACCGAGACCCCGGAGGGATTGGAACTGACCGGCTTTGGCTGGGGCAGGATTCCCACGCCGGAAGAAACCCTCGACACCGTCAAGGCGGTTCTCCGTGAATCGGGGATCCGCACCCGCAAGGTGGCCACCGCCGTGTCGGGTCGTTCGGTCGTCATCCGTTACATCACTCTTCCAAAACTGGACAGTGATGAACTTCCAGAAACGCTGCGCCTCGAGGCAGACAAGTACATCCCGTTCGATCGGGATGAGGTCACCATCGATGGTCAGGCCCTGGAAGAGAACTCCGAGGACTCCGAAGAGAACTCCGAGATGAAGAGTCTCCTGGTTGCGGTCAAGAAGGACCTGCTGCAGGACCACATCGATCAAGTTCAAGATCTTGGACTGGTACCTGTGGCGGTGGATGTGGATTCCTTCGCACTCGGCAACTCCTTCGAACTACGCAGTGGAGATGGAGTTCGGGAAGAAGATCCTGACCGAGCCTACGCACTGGTCGATGTCGGAGCGAGTAAGACCAACATTCACATCTTGCGAGGAAACACCTCCTGCTTCTCCCGGGAGATCTACCTGGGAGGCACCGATCTCACCGAAGCGATCTCTCGACGAGAGCACCTCGATGAGGCGGAAGCTGAGGAGTTGAAGTGTGATCCCCAGGGTAATGAGGAGATGGTCGCCAACTCCGTCCAGCCAGTGCTGGACGAGATCGCCGGCGAGATCCTCCTCTCCTTCGATTACTTCGAGAACCAGTTCGACCACAAGGTGGAACAGGTGTTCATCAGCGGAGGGGCAAGTCGCACCCTCGGTCTCCAGGAGACCTTCGAAAGGGTCTTCGACCGTGAGGTGAAGACGTGGGATCCGCTCGAGTCGATCAAGGTCCGCGAGGATCTGGTCGATGTCGATGCACTCGCCGAGCACAAGGTTCAGTTGCCCATCGCAGTCGGGTTGGGCTCTCGTCTTCAGGATTGCGTCTAGGGGCGCCAGGAAAGGATCAAGTAATGATTAAGATCAACCTGCTCCCCGCCGATCTGCAACGTGCCGCAAGTACACCTCGAACCGTGTTCTATTCGGTTCTCGGTGGTGTGGCTGCGGTGGCACTCGGAGCCGTTGGTATCTTCTGGATGTGGATTGCACAGGGAAGCATGGAAGCACGTGCAGAATCGCAGGCCGCGGATGTCTCGATGATGGAAGAGCGTGCCTCGGAGGTCGATCGGATCCAGTCCGATATCGCCTTCTACCGTCAACGCGAGGAGTCGATCATCAAGATCAAGACTCGTCGGATACTGTGGGCCCCGAAACTCGATCAGTTGGTCGCACGGGTCCCTGACGAGGTATGGATCACCTCGATGGCGGTCAACGTCCTCGACGAGGGTGAATACCGCTGGGACACCAACAGTCGCCAGTCAGGTGGTCGAGTGACCCTGGATTGCGTCGCCCTCGGTGACGATCCACTGGTCTTCACGCGCTTCCGGAAAGCGTTGAGCGAGGATACTCGCTTCTACGGTGAACTGGTCGATATCAGCGCCATGCCGGACTCCTTCTTCGGAGATTTCCTCGGCTTTACACCCCTCTCCTGGGAAAAGTTCACTGCCACCGAGGAGATCCCTGCCCACTTCCGTTCGACCGTAGAGATCGATCTGAAGCCGCTGCAGGATCCCCCGGTAGTAGCAACTCCGCCGCAGACAAGTGAGGCAAAATGAACTTCGACGAAAAGAAACAACTACTGATCGTTGCCGTGTTTTGCGGCTTCCTCTTCGTGGGTGAACTCACCATCGGGTGGACCCTCAAGAGTGAGAACGATGAGATCGCTGGCAGGCTGAGTGCCCTCGAAGCGAGGAAAGCTTCGGCTCAGGCCAAGATCCGCACCATCCCGATGATGCAGGATAAAGCAGAGTCTCTCTCCAGCATCGTCCGCGACTACACGGCGATTCTCCCTGAAAAGGACGAGGTCCGTCGCGACGCCTTCGTGGACACCATCACGGGGCTGTGCAGGGATTCAGGATTGACCATCGTCAAGGCAGAGCCGGTCAAGGTTCTCGAGAAGGCTCGTGTCGTCAGCAGAAGAGATGCCAGGAACGCAGTTCCTCAGGCGAAGGAAGCGTTCACTCGACACAAGTATCGTTTCGAGATGACCGGAGAGTTCTCTCAGTTACACCGCTTCATCAACAGCGTGGAGAATCACCCTCGATTCCTCAGAGTCGATGGGATCGAACTTTTTCCGTCAGGCGATAGTACTGGCCTGGAGGCTGCCTCCAGTCCGGACAAGCGACTGTCAGTGATGATCTCTACCTATGTGTATGAAGATACCAAGAAGTCGTTGGAGGCAATCCAGTGAACAAGTTCAAGAATTACCTGGCGATCCTGTTGTTGTTGATCGCCCTGCCACTGGCTGCGGAAGATCCTGCCGTGGTGACCGATCAGCCTGCAGTTGACGACAACGCAGCGAACAGTGCCGAGACTCTTTCCAGCCTCGAAGAGGAGGTAAGGGTCGCCGACCTCCGTCGTTACTCTTCCGATGACATCTACCGGAAGAACTGGAACCGTGCTCTCGATGAACTGAGAGAGCTTGTGACGATGCGTCCATATCACGCCGATTATCACCTCACCCTTGGACTGATTCACCGTCGTCTTGAGGACACCATCGAGGATGGGTCTCACCTGCAGGAGGCGTTGAGGAAGTACGAGGAGTACGCTGATTTCGGTGGAGAAGACGCCATCGCTGCATTGCTGATGGCGGAAGCCTACGCCCAGGGTGGAGAGCGTGAAGATGCCTTCGAGCACCTGGAGAGAGCAGCAGCGTACGGGATGAACATCGCCCGTGCCGTCCAGCAGTTCCCTTCACTGAAGAAGTTCACCAGTGATACCCGGTTCGTGAGAGCAGCCCTTCGCCTGGAGCGATACAACCTCTCGACCACCACCACCAGGGATCCCTTCACCGGCCCCTGGAGCAGTGGGGGAGGCATCGTCCAGCAACAACGAGTCGGTCCCTTCGCCATCGATGTGCAAAGGGAGAAGCTGGTTCAGGCTCGCGAGGCGATCGCTCGGGTCGAGTACGCCATCCACAACAATGACGAAGTCGCAGCGATGGAATCCTACGGGGTGATCGAGCGCATCGGTGAATCCGTGGTCCGCTTCGATCAACCAGAACTGGTTTCCGAGCTTCATGCCATCATGGAGCGTCTCGGCGAGATCGAGGAAGGTATCGACCAGATCCGGGTGGCATACCTCTACGAGTCAGCACGTTCGAAGATGGATCTGATGAAGACTGCCTTCGAAGAACAGGATTTCAACCTCGTCAACAAGTTACACGGTGAGGTTCTCGGCATCGCTCAGGGCATCGGTCATGTGGGGGATACCTACCAGGCCGCCGCAGTGCTGATCACTCAGGCTGCGGACCAGTTCCAGCAGCGAAGTGAGATCGTCCGGGAGTTCAATGCCAAGCAGGTCTCCGTCCAGGGTGTAGTCGTGGCTCCGGAAGGGTCTCACGCCATCATCGGTGGAACATTGGTCCCCGAGGGGGGACAGATCCTCGGAGGGCAACTCGAGTCGGTCCACAATGACCGGGTCATCTTCCTGTATCGAGGAGAGCAGATCGCCCACCGATTCGGGAGGTTCCAGTAACAAGAAATTTCGGCGTCAGGGGGAACCCTGACGCCTTTTGCGTCGACACTCAAGAAAAGCTGAAGAGTGGTCGATAAGACAAGGTGAAGAACCGGGACTTCCCGGTGCTCGATTGCAAGGTCCTGTCCCCTACGGGAGGAAAAGAAGCAGATGAAGAAGTTTTTAATCATTGCGGTACTGTTGATCGCAAGCCTCGGAACCAGTCCTCTGGTCGCCTATCAGTCCGCCGAGAACAGGGTGGACCTGGTTACCATCGATGTCCGAGAGAAGGACCTCGCTGAGGTTCTCGCACAGATCAGTGAGCAGGTCGATGTCAACATCATCGTCGATCCTCAGGTCTCTGAACAGGTGACTCTGTCCCTCGATGCCATCGGATGGCATGAAGCGCTGGAGATCATCGCACGTCAGACAAGTTGTGTGATCATCGAGTCGAGCGATCGCCTGATTCGTTTCACCCAACCCCCTTCGGTGAACATCGAGTTCCAGGATGCAGATCTTGCCGTGGTGCTCGATCTCCTGGCCAAGCAGTCCGGTGCCAACATCGTCATCGCTGAAGAAGTTGAGGGCAAGGTCAGCTTGACCCTGCGCGATGTACCCTGGCGTGAAGCGTTGTACACCATCGTCAAGACTGCCGGATATGTCGTGGTCAGTGAGCGGGAAGGGATCAGTGAGATCCTGCGAATCGTTCACCCCGACAAACTCGTCCAGCAGCAGGAGACTCGTATCTTCCGCTTGCGCTACATCCGTCCTCCCGAGCAGTACGTTGCCATCATCTCCGACATCGACAAGCAAGCAGGAAACGTGTCGAGAGACAACTCTGCCGAGGTGGAGGGTGAGTTCACGCTGCTGAAGGCTCTGCGCAAGGCACTGTCTCCCGGTGGTGACATGGATTTCGACATCAAGACCAACTCGATCATCGTCAAGGACATCGCTCCTCGTCTCGATGAAATCGAGGAGATCATCGCCAAGATCGATGTCGAGCCAGCTCTGGTCCAGGTCGAGGTGAAGTTCATCTCGACAACCAGTGACGACATCCTCGAGGCGGGTCTCAAGTTCGACGATCCGAATACACCGGGTCGCGACGGATTCCGTCTCAGTGCCTACGGTTCCTCGCCGCTGTCGGGAACTCCCGATCTGTCAGGAACCGGCTCCATCGTCGATCCTGCAACGGGGCCCATCTTCCCCGGGTCTGTCGCACACAACGGTGGTACCTGGCCCTTCGACATCGGCAACATGCAGTCGATCGGAGTTCCTTACCAGGCGCTGGGAGTGCTCGATTTCACGCAGACCAACCTGCTCCTGTCGATGGTCAAGGACGACGAGAACTCGAAGATCATCCAGCAGCCGTTCCTGACCACTCTCGATAACTACCCGTCGACCATCTTCGTCGGTGAGGAAGTGCCCTTTGCGGTTCAGAACGTGCAACAGGATCAAAACGGCAACGTCACCGTCTCCATCGACGAGAACAGTCGTTCTCCCGTCAATGTTGGATTCACGCTGTACGTTTCACCGCACGTGATCCCCGAAACCGACATGATCTACATGAACGTGATCCCGAAGGTTTCGACACTGGTGGGTAACACCTCCGACATTCCTGGTTTCGATCGATTCCGATTCAGCGACCCGGGAAGCAACACCAGTGCCTACATCGACCTTCCGAGAGAAGCGAGTCAGACGGTGGTCACCTACCTGAGGGTGCGTGATGGCCAGACCGCTGTGATCGGTGGATTGCACACCGAGCGTCGCATCGAGATCGAGTCGAGACTGCCGCTCCTCTCCGATATTCCTTACCTTGGAGAACTGTTCAAGTGGCGCAGGAGACAGGCGGACGTCGATCACCTGTTGATCCTGGTGACCCCGCGAATCCTCAAGAGCAACGAGGTCAGCGAGGAGATCTACAAGCAGGCACTTCGTGAAGCGGAGCGCTGGGACTACTTCAAGGAGAAGTACGGCGATGAAGGCCTCGATGGAGGTGACGCCGGTAGCGATGACGAGGTGGGATCCACCTCGAGTGAAGAGCTGGAGGGTGAATCGGAGGAGGGCTAGTCGCCTGTTCTCGTTTTCACCGCAGGGGTCCGTCTGGCGAAACGCCGGACGGACCCCTTTTTTCGTGAGGATTGACCTTTTCCCGCCACAGGAGGGTGGGTCCGCTGGATCCGCCAATCGCTGACGATATCTTGGGGAGGTGTCCCGGAGGGTCCGGGCTGTCTCCTGCACGCATGACGTTGCCCTGTCCTGCTGCGTCTCCTGAAGCCGAGGTATCGATGAGGCTGCTGGTTCACTCCCACGATCGTGAGTCGCTGGTGGTCGCCCTCGTCGACGGGGATGGACTGCTGTGGGAGGTTCACGAGGAAGATCGTGAGACGTTCCGGACCCTCGGCAATGTCTATCTGGGACGGGTCGTCAACGTCGAGGCAGCGATCCAGTCCGCCTTCATCGACATCGGAGAAGGTCGCACGGCATTTCTCCACATCTCCGACCTTCACACCGCCTACCGGGCAGGATCGGCGATCCCCGTCGATCAGCTGGGGGAGCGTGGCCAGCGCGAGGTGGGAGAGGGGCGCATCCAGGACCTGCTGCGGAGGGGACAGGAACTGCTCCTGCAGGTCAGCAAGGAGTCGATCGGTCAGAAGGGACCCACCGTCACCACCTTCATCGGCCTGCCCGGCAGATCGGTGGTACTGATGGCAGGCCTCGATCGTCCCGGAGTCAGCCGCAAGATCCTCGATGAGGAGGAGCGGGAGCGGCTGCGAGATCTGGTGGGGCAACTGCCGGAGGTGGAAAATGCCGGTGTCATCGTACGAACGGCGGCACGGGTCCTCAATCTCGAGCAGTTGAAGGCGGAGGTGGAGACGCTGGCGAGGAGCTGGAGTGAGATCTGTACCCTCGCCGCCAAGGGGGGTGGCCCCTCGCTGCTGCACCGGGAGGCGGATCTGCTGCTGCGGACCGCCCGTGACCTGGTCACCGAGGGGGTCGAGGAGGTGGTCTTCGACGATCCGTGGGTGGCGGAGAAGTTCCTGGAATATCGAGCCCTGTGGAATCCCGGCAAGGATACGCTGGTGAGGATTCACAGGGGCAAAAACACCCTATTCTCCTCGTCTGGTATTGAACCCCAGATCAATTCTATCTACGATCGTAAGGTTCCCTTGGCGAGCGGAGGCTCCCTCGTGTTCGACGAGGCGGAAGCGCTGGTTGCCATCGATGTAAACTCGGGGAGCAGTACCTCGGATTCGGACCTGGAGAGCACTGCTCTGCGGACCAATCTCGAGGCCGTGAAAGAGATCGCAAGGCACATGCGCCTCCGGGACATCGGGGGAGTGGTGGTGTGCGATTTCATCGACATGATCGAAGCAGATCACCGACGAGAGGTCGAGGATGCGTTTCGAGAAGCGGTGACGGAAGATCGAGCGAAGATCTGGTTTGCACGGATCTCCAGGTTCGGTCTGCTGGAATTGACGAGACAGCGTCTGCGTCCTTCGAAGGATCGAACGGGTCGGGAAGTTTGTCCCACCTGCAGGGGACGGGGAACGGTTCGTAATGCTCGAAGTGTCGCCATCGGTGTGATCCGCGAATTGCGGCAAGGGATGGCAGCGGACAGCAGTGCGGAGGCATTGATCACGGTGGGAGAACCTGTCAAGGATCTGTTGCTGGGATCGAGACGAGAAGATCTCGACGCACTCGAGATTGAGTTTGGTAAGAGGATCGTGGTGGTGGGTGGCCAGGATTGGTCGCCGGAACGCTGGACGATCCAGTTTCGCTGATCCGATCAGCGATGTGAAAGAGGACAGATGCACGCGATCATTCGCGACGGTGGTCGACAGTACCGGGTTCAAGAGGGGGAGATCCTGTTCGTGGATCTTCGACCTGCTGAGCCAGGGAGTACCATCCAGTTTCCCGATGTACTGGCGCTGGAGCCGGGTCCCGGTGAGTTCGTTTGTGGCACGCCACTGGTCGAAGGAGCTCACGTGGAAGCGGAAGTGATCGGTGAGGCCAAGGGGCCCAAGGTGATCTTCCACCGCTTTCGCCGCAGAAAGAACTCCCATAGCCGCAAGGGACATCGTCAACGTTACACCAAGGTCCGGATCGGCAAGATCGCCGGATAGTTTTCGGCTCCCGCGGAGCCCTCGACAGGAGTGAAGTCAAATGGCACATAAGAAGGGCCAGGGAGCATCCCGTAACGGCCGCGATTCCAATGCTCAGCACCGCGGGGTGAAGAAGTATGGCGGTGAAGCCGTCATCGCTGGAAACATCATCATCCGCCAGTGTGGAACCAAGTTCCATCCCGGTCTCAATGTCGGAATGGGCAAGGATTACACCCTTTTCGCCCTGACCGATGGGGTGGTGCGATTCGGCACTCGTAGCCGGGTCCACGTCGATCCCATCTCCGCCTGACCGACCTCATCATCGGAGAACTCGATGTCCGTTCGATTTGTCGATGAAGGCAGCCTTCGAGTGATCAGTGGCAAGGGAGGCGATGGCTGCGTCTCCTTTCGGCGAGAGAAATACATCCCCCGTGGTGGCCCCGATGGTGGTGATGGTGGCCGTGGCGGCCATGTCATCCTGCGCGCTGCTCCACACGTTCAGACACTCCTCGATTTCATGGGACGACCTGTCTACAAGGCGGAATCTGGAATCGCCGGGACGGGACGCAACTGCACCGGTCGCAACGGTGCAGATCTGATCCTCGACCTTCCTGTGGGTACCTCCGTCTTCAATCTCGATGGTGGTGAACTGGTCGTCGACCTGGTCGAAGAGGAGCAGACGGAGATCGTCTCTGCCGGCGGCATGGGGGGGCGCGGGAATCTCTCCTACGTCAGCTCCACCCATCAGTCTCCCCGTGAGTTCACCCCCGGAGAAGCAGGGCAGGAGAAGGCGTTTCGTCTCGAGCTGAAACTGATTGCAGATGTGGGCCTGCTGGGACTGCCCAATGCGGGCAAGAGCACCTTTCTCTCCAGGGTCTCCCGTGCCCATCCGAAGATCGCCGACTACCCCTTCACCACCCTCAAGCCGCAACTCGGCATCGCCGAACTGGATTCGACCCGTCGCCTGGTGGTGGCGGATATCCCCGGTCTGATCGAAGGAGCATCCCGGGGAGTCGGGCTCGGCATCGGCTTCCTTCGGCACCTGGAGCGAACCCGGGTGATGATCCACCTGCTCGATCCACAGGGCAGGTCGCTCGATTCACTGCTCGAGGATCACCAGGTGATTCGCCATGAAGTGGAAAGTCACTCGAAGGAACTCGGCTCTCGACGCTGCCTGACCGTCGTCAACAAGGGGGACACGATGTTGCCCGAGGAGGCTCAGGAACTGCGCCAGCAGCTCGCAGAGCGCCTGGGAGAATCGGTCTTCCTCATCTCCGCTGTGACCGGAAAGGGCCTGGAACCGCTCCTGGAGCGGATCTGGAGCACCCTCCAGGAGGAGATCGAGACCTCCTGAGGTCGAATCGGGGGGGCCACCGGCACCGTTACCGATCTCATCGTATTCTTCTTGGGAAGTTCTACGTGCTCTCTGGAGCCTGGAACCGTGGAACTCCCGGGAGACGACATGGAATTTCACGAGATGTTACGCCGCATGGTGCTCGAAAATGCTTCTGATCTGTTCGTCAAGGTGGGCTGCCCTCCGTCGCTTCGAGTCGACGGAATGGTCCAGTTTCTCGATTGCGAGGAGGTGTCTCCACACGACGCCCAGGAGATCCTCGAGATCATCCAGGACTCGCGACCGGAGGCGCTTCCCCAGAAACTGGATGTGGACACATCCTACGACCTTCCCGGTATCGGTAGGTTTCGTGTCAACATCCTGCACCAGCGAGGCCAGATCGGATTCGTGTTTCGCCACGTGACCCAGACCGTTCCCGGTTTTGAAGATCTGAGCCTTCCGAAAGACACACTGGTACAACTGGCCCAGCAGAAGCGGGGCCTGGTGCTGGTCACCGGAAACACCGGTTCGGGAAAGTCGACCACGCTTGCTGCGATGGTGCATCACATCAACGAGACCGCGAATCGTCATATCGTGACGGTGGAAGACCCCATCGAATTCACCTTCCGTGACAGGAAATCGATCATCGATCAGCGCGAAGTGGGGATCGATACCGAG
Organism: uncultured Planctomycetia bacterium; assembly: GCA_964412635.1. Lineage (GTDB taxonomy): Bacteria > Planctomycetota > UBA8108 > UBA1146 > UBA1146 > QNYK01. The sequence goes on from CAYPPQ010000014.1 coordinate 48,130, forward strand.
TCCTTCCCGGTCGCCCTTCGTCACTCCCTCCGTCAGAGTCCCGACGTGATTCTCATCGGAGAGATGAGGGATCGCGAGACGATGGAAGCGGCGATCGCTGCGGCGGAAACGGGGCACCTGGTCCTCTCGACCCTGCACACCGTGAACGCAGTCCAGACGGTGGAGCGCATCATCCACTTCTTCCCTCCGCACCAGCATGACCTGATCCGACTTCAGCTGTCACTGGTTCTCTCGGGAGTGGTGTGTCAGAGACTGGTTCCCAACAAGGATGGCGCAGGCCGGATTCCAGCCCTGGAGATGATGATCAACAGTCCGACGATTCGAGAGTTGCTGCGTGAAGGACGTACCCACGAACTCGCTCAGGCGCTCCGCGACGGTGAGCACTACGGATCCTGTACCTTCAACCAGTCGTTACGCAGTCTATATCAGGCGGATCGGATCACCCTCGAGGAGGCTCTCGCCTACTCCGATTTCCCCGATGAACTGCAACTGGAACTGCGTGGAGTGGTCAAGGGCTCGGCGATGGGCGACTTCGACTTCGATTACTAGGGCCGATCGACTGGGGTCGTGGCTCCTTTGCCGTTATCCTCCCAGGGTCGGGAGGATCAACGATGACCACCCTTGTCATCGATATCGGAAACACGCGGCTGTCGTGGCGATTCCGCGATGATGCCGGAGGTGTGCGCGAGGGTAGTGCCTCCCATGCCGCCATCGATGATGCTATTGCCGAGATCCCAGCAGTACAGTCCATCGCCATCTCCTCGGTCCAGCCTCACCACGAGAAGCAACTGGAGCAGTGGATGGCCAGCAGCGGCGCAGTCGAGCCGCTGTGGATTCGTAGCGGAGCGGATCTGCCACGAGTGGTGCAGACCGAATCCCCCCATCTCACCGGAGCGGATCGAGCTCTGTGCGCCCTGGCATGGGGTGCCACAGGAGATGGTCAGCCCGCCGTGATCATCGATGCCGGTAGCGCGGTCACCGTCGATGCCGTGACTGCATCGGGGCAACTTCTCGGTGGCTGGATCGCCCCCGGCTGGGGTGCTCTTGCCGAGGGTCTGCAACGGTGGACTCCTTCCCTTCCCGATGTCGCCGAGCTGACCGACAGCGATCCGCAATCACCCTGGGCAACGGAGACCGGTGGTGCCCTGCGAGGAGGAGTCGAGGGCAGTTTTGTCGGGGGGATTCGCGCCCTCGCCAGCCGGGTACAGCGGGGTTTCGAGGTTCCGGTGACGACGGTGCTGACCGGCGGTGATTGCGATCTTCTGGCGGAGGGATTACAGCCTGCGCTGCTGAGGAGAGGTCTGGTTCTCGACGGTCTTGAACTGCTGCTGAACGATTCCCGAAGTGGTGGGGGATCTGCAGATGAGTGATGACGGCTGGGTCGCAGAGGTGACCGGATCGGGTCGTGCAGCGCTGCACGCAGTGATGGTCGGTGGACCGGCAGCAGAGGGGTGGCTCCAGCAGTGCTTCCGGGGGAACGGTTCCACTCCCCATGGCAACCTGGTCGATGAATCAGGCGAGGTGATCGACGACGTGGTGTGGATCCGCTGGCCCGGTGAAGAATCCCAGCATCTCCTGACCCTGCACGGCAGCCCATGGCTGCGAGAAGAGGTGGTTCAGCGATTTGAGCGACTGGGGGCGGTGCGTCGTGGCGATCGTGACGATCTCCTGCAGATGTGGAGTCCCGAAGCGGACGCCGATGCGGGAGTGGCGGGGCAGGCGCTGTCGCGGCTTCCGGCGGCGATCAGCAGCGAGGGGTGTGCCTTTCTGCTCGAACAGGCGTCGTCGATCGGCCTCGCCGGTTGGTTGACCAGGGCACTGAAAGAGACTCCCACCATCCCCGAATTGCAGCATCTGCTCGATCGATCTGCCGAGGGGATCGGAGTCCTGTCTCCATCCCGTGTCGTCATCGCCGGGGTACCCAATGCTGGCAAGAGCACCCTCTTCAATCTTCTGGTCGGAACCGACAGGACCCTGGTTTCAGAACGTCCTGGAACGACCCGCGATCTCATCGAGGAGGTCGCAAATTTTGACGGCTATCCGCTGCGACTGGTCGACGGCGCCGGATTGCATGACAGTGCCGATGAAGTCGAACAGGAAGGGATGAAGAGGATGCGAGTGGCGGCAGCCGCGGCGCAGCTGGTGATCGTGCTGATTCCCCCGGGCGGCGAGGAGTTGGTGGAGCCATCGTGGGGTGATTCGCGGGAGCGAACCCTCGTCTTCCACAGCCGTCGCGACGAGGATCCGGGAGGGAACTGTGCCGGGCCGGGGATCTCGGCGACGACCGGGGAGGGGATCGAACAGTTGATCTCGAAGGTGATTGAACAGCTGTACGATGTCGAACGGATCCCGCGGCGACAGCCGAGACTGTTCCTGCCCTCCCATCGCTACTGGATCGAGAGGACCATCGAGGCTCTGGAGAGCGGATTTGACGGCAAGGGACCACTGTCTCGATTGCATCTTCCCGAGGAAACCCGATGATCTGTAGTGTTGCCGCGAAGGTGACAGGAGGAACCGGATGACCGACGATCCTGATCGCGACCTCGTGAAGCTCTCCGACCTCTCTCCCGAGGGGATACGCGAGATCCTGCAACGCTCCATCCAGATGCGAACATCGAAGCCCGCGATCACCACAACATCGGATCATGTGGGACTGCTCTTCTCGGAGCCGAGTACCCGAACCAGTCTCTCCTTCCTCGCCGCCAGCCAGCGACTGGGGGTTCACCCGCTGGAACTTCGTGCCGAAGCATCGAGTCTCAGCAAGGGCGAATCGCTGCTCGACACTGCCATCACCCTCGAGGCTCTCGGAGCCAACGCCATCGTGGTTCGAGATGGAGACGAGCAGACCGCCGCTACGCTGGCCAGGCACTGCCGAGCCGGGGTGATCAATGCCGGGGGTGGAACCCGAGCCCATCCGAGTCAGGGATTGCTCGACGCCTTGACGTTGCTCGACGAGTTCGGCGACTTGCAGGGGAAGACGATCGGTATCGTCGGCGACATCCTTCACAGTCGAGTTGCCCGCAGCGACATCGTTGCATTCCGTGCCCTCGGTGCCCGGGTGATCCTGGTTGCTCCTGGAGAACTCCACGATCAGGAACTGGAAGGGGACGGTGTCGAACTGAGCGATGATCTCGATTCGACACTTCCACAGCTCGATGCCATCCAGATGTTACGAATCCAGCACGAGCGAATCGAAAGCGGATTGAGGATGGATCGGGAACTCTACGTCGAGCGATACCGCCTCGACGAGGCGCGTCTCGACACGGCGAAAGAAACACTGATCGTCATGCATCCCGGTCCGATCAACCGTGAGGTGGAGATCACCTCGGTGGTGGCTGACGGCCAACGATCGAGGATCCGTCAGCAGGTTTCGAACGGTGTGCCGGTGCGGATGGCATTGCTGGAAAGAGCGTTGCGCAGGAGCGGGGGGTAGCCCGTTGGCGATCTCTCTTGACCGATCGATGCGATGGTTCCCGTGGCTATTGCTGCTACTGATCGCAGTGGTGGGCTGGTTGCCCGGGGATGTCATCTCACAACTGGATCCGATTGGTTCCCTTCCCGCCGGGGGGGACAAGGTTCTCCATGCGGTCGGCTTCTTGTTGCTGGCGCTCTCCTTTCGCGGCTGGCGGGGTCTTTCCGCCCCAACTTCGCGCTGGCTTCCCGGTGCGGTGGCCATCCTGGTCCTGTTCGCACTCATCCATGAATCGTTGCAGCAACTGGTTCCCGGTCGTAGCCGCGACGGCGCCGATCTGGTGGCCGATCTGGTCGGAGCCACCGGTGGCATCGTCATCGGCCTGATCCTGTTCCCGGGCGGAAGAAGTTCCGATTCCCGTTGAATAACCGCCGAGACTGGCCGTCATCGCTGTACGGGGCCCTCTACAGCGGTTCCAGGCAGCGTCCTGGGGGCTGGTGAGGACTCCCATGGAAAGGGAGGCGGTGGTACCATGGTGGGACCCCGCGGGATTGGCCTTTTCTCGAGGCTCGTAATCGACAGGAGAACACCGATGGCGAAGAACTCATGTTCCCGGTGGTGGATGCTGGCAGTCGTGGCGTTTGCCCTGTTGATTCCAGTGGCGATCGAAGCGCAGGTCGGCTCGAGAGGGAGTGCAACCCAGACTCCACGCCCACAGGTGCGTCCCACCCCGAGACCGACCCAGCGACCCCAGGTGCGTCCCACCCCGAGACCGACCCAGCGACCGCAGGTGCGTCCCACACCGAGACCGACCCAGAGACCACAGGCGAGGCCGACGCCGAGACCGACCCAGAGACCGCAGGTGAGACCGACGCCGAGACCCACCTCTCGTCCTCAGGCGAGGCCCGCTCCCGTGTCGCGTCCGACGACCGTCCGTCCGACGACCAATCGGGCCAGGCCCGGCACCTCGGCGGGGGGCTCGACGACCACCTTGCCGCCACGCTCTTCGGGCACCTCAGGTCGCACCGTGTTGCCACGATCCTCCACCGCCAGTTCCTCCGGGAGTGGCGTGTTGATTCCGACCCCTCGTACCCGGCCGACGGTGCGCCCGACCCTGCGC
>CAYPPQ010000015.1:0-50480 GCA_964412635.1 uncultured Planctomycetia bacterium
CCGAGGAGATTCTGAAGATGCGGTAGCGCATCGGCGGCAACCTCTCCCGACCCCTCACGAATCTGTATTTCCCTCGCCTTGGTGTTGGCTTCCAGGATGTGTGTGGCAAAGGAGTGCCTGAGCAGGTGCGGATGAACCCTGCGGGTAATTCCAGCCACCTTGGCGGCACGCTCCAGCAGCGTATAGACGCTGCGGCGGTTGAGGGGTCGCCCCGTTGCGGAGAGAAAGAGCCGATCGAGGAGAGCAGGAGCCTCCGATTCCAGCTGTTGGCGATAGTTCTCGATGGCCAGGGCTGCTCGGTCGCCGATGGGAATCAGGCGCACCTTGTCCCCCTTGCCACGACAGCGGATCAGCGGGTACTTCCCTTCCCGCTGGAGGTCCCTCGGTCGCAGTCCGCACAGTTCAGAGACCCTCATCCCGGAACTGTAGAGCAGCTGCAGGATGGCTCGGTCTCGAAGTGCATGATCAGGATTGTCGGTATCGGTGGAATCGATGAGCCGATCGATCTCCTCGATGGTGAGGGTCGCGGGGAGGCGTTTCGGTTGGCGGGGGAATACCAGCATCTCTGCGGGATTTTCCTCGAGCAGACCCTCCAGCACCATGAATCGGAAGAAGCCACGGATCGCAGAGATCCTGCGGCGCTGGCTACTGGGGCTCGCTCCTCCTTCAGAGAGCCCCCTGAGATACTGCTGAAGGTGCTGCTGGCGCACATCTTGAGGAAATCTGACCGATTCCTGGCGGATTTCGGCGGCGAGGCTGGTGAGGTCCCTGCGATAGGCTGCGAGGGTATTTTTCGACAGCCCACGCTCGACCAGCAGGAAGTCGAGCCACCTCTGAATCGAGGGGTCTGGCAACTGATCGTTCTTGAGACCTTGCGAGACACCGCCGCAGTACATAGAATCCGCTGCCCTTCCGGGGAATCCGAACCCACATCAGGATAGCCTGATGGGTGGTTTTCGGCCAGCGTAGGTTCGGGTCCTACCCCGTGAGGCATTGTTTCAGTTTGCTGGTATTCCCGAGGCCCGTATTGTCTGAGAGAGGGTAGGCCGAAAGCTCATGGCCAAGAAAAAGTACACCAAACGTGAAATGGAACCGTTCAAGCGGGTCCTGATCCACCAGAGAAATCTAGTCACAGGAAACCTCACCAGTCTTGACGGAGAGGGACGAGGATCTAGCGGTGATGAGGGAGACCTCAGTTCCGAGAACTTCGAGATCGAATTGACCCTGTCGACGATGCAGAGTGAGACCAACCTGGTTCAGGAGATCGACCAGGCTCTTCAGCGTATCGAGGATGGAACCTACGGAATCTGTGAAGATACCGGTGAGTTGATTCCTCTGGCGAGGCTGGAGGCGGTTCCCTGGACACGGCTCTGTGTTGCTGCACAGGAGCGAAGGGAAAAATCCTGAGTGCCGAGGATGCTGCAACCGAGTTGAGGGGAGCGGAAACTCCCCGGGTCGATCTATCGATCAGGATTCCAGCCCCAGGTGGAGAACTGTCCCTATCGCATCCGGTGCTTCCCGCATCGGGTACCTTTGGTTATGGCGAGGAATTTGAACCGTTCCTTCCACCCGGGACCTTCAGTGCCATCGTTCCGAAGTCGATTTCCGTCGAGATGCGACCAGGAAATCCGCCACCGAGAGCGGTGGAGACTCCCTCTGGTTTGCTCAACTCCATCGGTCTTCAGAATCCAGGACTCGACAACTTTCTCGATTCCTATCTGCCGAGGTTGCAGCGCTACGGCGTTCCGATCCTGGTCAACGTGGTTGGCCGTTCGGTGGAAGACTACTGCCAGGTGGTGTCGGCACTGGAGGGACTCCCCCTGGTGGCCGGGTACGAACTCAATGTGTCGTGTCCAAATGTAAAGGAAGGCCTGCAGTTCGGTCTCGATCCGGAGGCGACGGCGTCGCTGGTCAGGGCGGTGAGGCCTCTTACCCGTGGCGTGGTGATGGCGAAGCTGACTCCCAATGTGACCGACATCGCAGAGCAAGCGGTTGCGGCGCAGGAGGCGGGGGCGGATGCGATCTCCCTGATCAATACCGTCCGGGCGATGGCGGTCGACTGGAGAAGTGGCAAATCGCGAATCGGCACGGAGACGGGCGGATTGTCGGGTCCAGCGATCCGGCCCATCGCCTTGCGGATGACGATGGAGGTCGCCAGGGCGGTGAGAATCCCCGTCTGTGCCATCGGAGGAATCTGCTCTGCTCAGGACATCCTCGAGTTCGTTTCGGTGGGAGCGACGCTAGTTCAGGTCGGAACCCACCTCTACCGGGAGCCGACCTGTTTGCCGCAAATCCTCCAGGATCTTGAAGATCTGCTCGCTTCAGGCGGATTTGCAGCACTCGAGGAGGTCAGGGGAAACTTCCATCCCCGCCGGGATCGGTTGCCGGATCGGGAGCGACAGGTACCCTGATCAGATCGGGGGCAGCCCCCATCGAAAGGGATGAACAATCATGGGCCTTCTCAGCGGCCTCAAGGCAGCATTTCACAAGTTCGTTCCGACTCGCAACGAGAAGATCATCAGTGAGATCCTCCCGCTGGTGCAGAAGGTCAACGACCTGGAATCCCGGTTCGAGTCCCTCGATGCCGAGCAGCTGGTCGCAAAGACGGCGGAGTTCCGTAACAGGCTTGAAGCCGGTGAGTCCCTCGCAGATCTGCTACCGGAAGCGTACGCAGCGGTACGCGAATCCTCGAAACGATACCTGAGAACAGCCACCGGCGTGGCGATGCGCCCCTACGACGTTCAACTGGTTGGAGGCATCGTCCTCAACCACGGTGGCATCGCCGAGATGAGAACCGGTGAGGGAAAGACGCTGGTGGCAACCCTTCCGGCGTACCTCAATGCTCTCCCCGGTCTCGGTGTTCACGTGGTTACCGTCAACGATTATCTGGCCAAGAGGGACGCGGACTGGATGAGAGCGGTCTACCAGGGGCTGGGAATGACGGTAGGTGCCATCCAGTCAAACATGGATAGCCAGGAGCGCATCGAACAGTACTCCTGTGACATCACCTACGGGACCAACAACGAGTTCGGTTTCGACTACCTCCGGGACAACATGAAGACGCGTCCCGAGGACCAATGCCAGAAACATCGTGCGTTCGCAATCGTCGACGAGGTCGACTCGATTCTCATCGATGAAGCGAGGACCCCTCTGATCATCTCTGGACCTGCAGAGAGGTCGACCGACATCTACTACAAAGCAGATCGTGCGGTTCGAAAACTGGTACAGGGTAAACACTTCGATGTGAAGGAGAAGGAACAGCAGGTCATCCTCACCGAGGAGGGGATCGAAACCGCCGAGAAGATGATCGGAGTCGATTCCTTCTACTCTCCCGCCAATATGCACTGGCCACATCACCTCGAACAATCGATGAAGGCGCACTTCCTGCATCGCAAGGATGTCGATTACGTGGTCAACGATGGTGGTGTGGTGATCGTCGACGAGTTTACCGGTCGACTGATGGAGGGGCGGAGATGGTCCGACGGCCTGCACCAGGCGGTGGAGGCGAAGGAAGGCCTGAAGATCAAGGATGAGAACCAGACACTGGCGACCATCACCTTCCAGAACTTCTTCCGTCTCTACGACAAGATCGCAGGGATGACCGGAACTGCCCTCACCGAGGCGGAGGAGTTCAGGGAGATCTACGGTCTCGAGGTGGTGGAGATCCCCACCAACAAGCCGATCGCTCGTGACGATCAGACCGACATCGTCTACCGAACCACCAAGGAGAAGTGGAAGGCCATCGCCGATCGAGTCTCCGAGGAGCACCAGTCCGGTCGACCGTTGCTGGTGGGTACCATTTCCATCGAGGATTCAGAACTTCTCTCCGACCGACTCAAGCGTCGTGGAATCCCTCACAACGTTCTCAACGCCAAGCACCATGCCCGGGAGGCGGAGATCATCGCCGAGGCGGGGCAACTGAACCACGTGACCATCGCCACCAACATGGCTGGTCGTGGAACCGACATCGTACTCGGAGATGGCGTCATCGATGTCGGCGGGTTGATGGTGATGGGATCGGAGAGGCACGAGTCCCGTCGTATCGACAACCAGTTACGAGGTCGTTGTGGTCGCCAGGGTGATCCTGGAGCGACACTCTTCTACCTCTCCCTCGAAGACGACCTGATGAGAAAGTTCGCCAGTGATCGGGTCTCCGCCATGTTGAAACGATTCGGCATGGATGAGGGAGTGGATATCTCGCACCCGATGGTCGCCCGAGCGATTGAAAAGGCCCAGAAAAAGGTCGAGGCGCGCAACTTCGAGATCAGGAAGAACCTGCTGGAATATGACCATGTCATGGATAGCCAGCGGAAAGTGATCTACGAGATACGGGATCGCATCTTGCATAGCCAGAACCTCATCGAACTGGTCGAGGAGAACTTCCAGCAGGTCGTGGAAGCGATGGCGTTCGGCTTGCAGGAGATCGAGGAGCCCGATGATCCGGTGGCGGTGATGCTCAGCGAGTCGCTGGAAAATCGCTTCAACCTGCAGATAGCTCCCTCCTCATTCGAGGATGGAGAGCCAGAGGATTGGGCCGATCTCGCCACCGAGAAGTGGCTCGAGATGGTCGAGTTGAAGAGACAGGCGGCAGGGGAAGACCAGTTCGACAGGCTTCTCCACTACGTCCTGCTGCGCTCAGTCGACGAGAAGTGGAAAGAGCATCTCCACGCCATGGACCAGCTGCGCACCGGCGTTGGCCTGCGCGGTTATGCACAGGTCGATCCGAAACTGGAGTACAAGCGAGAGGGATACGCACTCTTCTCCGCCATGCTTGAAGTCTTGCGCGAGGACAGTTCGTCGATCGTCTCTCGCATTCGCATCGAGAGCATCGATGAATCCGCAGCCCAGAGAGATCTGGCCCAGACATGGAGTGGGCAGTCGGAAGGGGTCACCGCTGGGGCTCTTCAGCAACAGTTCCAGGATCACGGGGATCAGATGCAGCAGGGTATCAAGGGATCGCAGGGCTCCGAAGCAGTGGAGACGATCCGAAACGATTCACCCAAGTTGAAGCGCAATGACCCCTGTAGTTGTGGAAGTGGTAAGAAGTTCAAGCGCTGTTGCGGACAGCAGTGATCTGATGCTGGCGGACGGTATTCCACCGCACGGAGCCTCTCGTCCAGCACGATCTCGCTGGCGCCCTTCCACTTCGTGGAGCCTGCGATTGTTCGGCTGGATTCTCGATGTGCCGGTATCTCTGGCACTGCTGCTGATCTCTCCCTGGCTCGCCAGCCTGGTGCTCGTGAAGGGGCGAGGGTTCGGTTCACTGCAGCAGAGGATCGGTGGGTGGAGGATCTCCCTCCCCACCAGGGAAAGGATCTGGGTTCACGCAGCCAGTGTCGGTGAAGTCAGAGCCACCGTCGGCCTGATCGATTCCCTCGCAAGAAATCGTCCAGGATGTGAGGTGGTGTTCTCGACGATGACTACCGGTGCCAGAAGCCTCGCTCGGGAATTGTATCCAGATGTTCAGGTGTACCTGCTGCCCCTCGATCTCTCTCACTTCATGCATCGAATGCTCGCGCGTCTCCGCCCCGATGTCTTGATCCTGGTCGAACTGGAATGGTGGCCAAACCTGCTTCTCGCCTGCCAGGCGCGCTCGGTGCCGGTGGTGGTGGTGAATGGGCGAATCTCTCCACGGAACGAAGGTCGACTGCGCTGGCTCGGCCCCTTGACGGGCTGGATGGCTCGTTGTCCTGAACTGGTCTGCGCCCGAACCCGACGAGATGCGGATGCTTTTCAAAAGCTTGGCACTCCGGCGGAAAAGATCATCCTGGCAGGAGACATCAAGATGGATGCGGTTCGCCCGCCGGATCCTCACAGCATCCGGCGCGACCATGACCGCAGACTCGGTCACCCCGGCGATCTGTTCCGCTGGATTGCGGGATGTACCCATCCCGGCGAAGAGGAGCAGGTACTCGAGGTGCATCGGCGCTGGCTTGAGGAGTGTCCTGGCAGTCAGCTGTGGATCGGTCCCCGTCACGTCGAGAGGTCGAACGAGGTGTTGCTGCTGGCGAAGCGGTCTGGCTTCGAAGCAGTACTGGAGTCTCAACTCGATGGTGCGACTGCACAGGTGGTGGTGATCGATACCCTGGGCCGTCTCGATGGCGCCTATCGCATCTCCGACGCAGCTTTTGTGGGGGGGAGTCTGGCCCGGCAGGGCGGTCACAACCTGCTGGAGCCGGTGGCAGCGGGCTGTGCAACCTGCCACGGTCCCCATGTCGATAATTTCCTCGAGATGCAGGAACTGTTGCAGCAGCAGGGTGCTGTCACCCTGGTCGACAGCGGCGATCAGATCCTTCCGTGGCTACGGGAGCAGTATTCCCGAGTGGATCTCTCCGAAAGCAACCGGGACCGGGCACGACAGGTCCTCGAGCACCTGGGGGGGGCTTCCGATCGGTGCGTTCGAGGGCTGGGAGAAGTTCTGATCTAGCGGGTGATCTTGGTTGGCGGACCCTGCAGGAGTCGATAGAGTATCTCCATCTGTTGACGGGTCCGCCGAGGAGTCGGCCCCGCCACGGCAAGTTCCAGGTAATCAGTTCGTCACCCTCCGGATCTCGAAATCAGGAGCTGGTGACGGTCAGGAAGGAATCGCAACATGTTGGTCGAAAACGCTTTCTTCACCTCTGAATCCGTATCGGAGGGGCATCCAGACAAGATGGCTGACCAGATCTCGGATGCGATCCTCGATGCGTATCTCCAGGGGGATCCGCAGAGCCGGGTCGCTTGTGAGACGATGATCACGACCGGGCTTGTAGTGGTTGCAGGAGAGGTCACCAGCGAGGCCACCATCGATATTCCGAGCCTGGTCCGTGGCGTGATCCGAGGCATCGGATACACCGATTCAGCGATGGGCTTCGATGCGGAAACCTGTTCGGTGATGGTGACGCTGGACAAGCAGAGTCCAGATATCGCCATGGGAGTCGACCGGGATGGCGCCGGAGACCAGGGGCTGATGTTTGGCTACGCCTGTGATGAAACCCCCGAGTTGATGCCGATGGCGATCTCCCTGTCTCACAAGATGGTGGAGATTCACGCAAAGCTTCGAGCCGCCGGCCAGGCTCCATTCTTGCGTCCGGATGCCAAGAGTCAGGTCACTGTCGAATACGTGGACGGGGTCCCTAAGCGCATCGATGCGGTGGTCTTCTCATCCCAGCATTCCGACGATGTCAGCAACGAAGATCTCCATGCATTCGTCCGGGAACACATCATTGAAAAGGTGATTCCCTCCGAGCTTCTCGACGAGAACACCAAGTATCACATCAATCCCACCGGACGTTTCGTCGTGGGTGGTCCTCAGGGAGACTGCGGGCTGACTGGAAGAAAGATCATCGTCGACACCTACGGCGGAATGGGGAGACATGGGGGAGGAGCCTTCAGCGGCAAGGACCCCTCAAAGGTCGATCGTTCTGCCTGCTACATGGCACGTCATGTTGCAAAGAACATCGTTGCTGCTGGTCTGGCACGTCGTTGCGAAGTGCAACTCGCCTACGCCATCGGTGTAGCCGATCCGATGTCTGTTCTGGTAGACACCTTTGGCACCGGAACGATTTCCGATAGCGATCTCCAGAAACTCACCCGTGAGGTGTTTGATCTGACTCCGCGAGGAATCATCTCGACTCTCGACCTCAAGCGCCCCATCTACCGGCTGACCGCCGCACATGGGCACTTCGGTCGCGAGGGAGAGAACTTCCCGTGGGAAGGGATCGGCAAGGTGGAGGAACTGAAGACCGCTGCCTCTCAGGTGGCTGGCAACTGATCTCTGCTGTCGAGCGAATCGTTACAGGAATCGACAATCCTTCAGCCACCGTTGTAGGTGGTCGATGGAGCCACTGCCGAGGCGGTGGCCGTCGTCGTGCCACTGCAACTTCGCGCTGCCTCCAGCATCTTCAACCTGTTGCAGCGAATTCCTGACAGGATCAGCTGCGGTGAGTGGGTCCTTCTTGTCATGCAGGAAAAGAAACTCGGGAAGTTCGCCACGACTCAGTTCCTCGACGATGAACTCATGTTTGAGCCGTGCCGATGCGATGACGCAACCGGCAAAGCGATCGGGGTGACGACTGGCGACGAAGCCCGCGAGGTAACCGCCCTGGCTGAAGCCGAGCAAGATGGTCCGATTCGGCAGGATGCCTGATTCTTCCTGCACGGTGTCGACGATGTGCAGCAGGTCAGCCTCCGCCTCGAGCATCGAGGATTTGAAGAGTTCCTGGTCGCCGGTGAAGAGGTACCAGGCGTGGCCCTTTCTGATCGAATCGGGTCTTCTCACCTCGTGTCGATGGGGGCCGTCAGGAGCGACGATCGTCGCCCCCTGCTCCACCAGTGGTTGCAACTTGTTGAGGATTCTTGAGCCGTCCTGTCCCAGTCCGTGCAGGGCGATGATGCAGCATCGGGGAGGGTGATCCCCCTGGCTCCATAGCCAGCGGATTTCACTTCGAAATACCCTCGATCTCTCTTCAATTTTGATCAACGAATGCTCCCGTCTCCTCGCAAGTTACGGTTTTCGATTGTACGGTAACAGGATCATGGCAGGGAGGATTGCATCCCCTTCGCCTCAGGGATCATAAGTGGCACGGAGAGTGGGATTCGAGATGAATTCAGCAATGGAGAATCAAGCCAGCCCCCGCCTGGGAGAGATCGCCCCGGACTTCGAGGCGATCACGACACACGGCCCCATCCAGTTCTCGAAGTGGCAGGATGGACGGTGGACGATTCTGTTCTCCCATCCGGCAGATTTCACGCCGGTTTGTACCACCGAGTTCATGGAGTTTGCTGCGTTGCAGGATTCAATGCAGTCAAAAGGTGTGGCACTCCTCGGTTGCTCCATCGATAGCGTTCATTCTCATATCGCCTGGGTCAGAGATATCGAGGAGAAGATGGGGGTGAAGATCGGTTTCCCAGTCATCGCCGATCTCGACCAGGAAGTGTCGCGGCGCTATGGAATGGTCCATCAACCGACCAATGTTACCGCGCCGGTTCGGTCCCTCTTCTTCATCGATGGTTCGAGCAAGATCCGCGCAATCATCACTTACCCTCCCGAGGTGGGGCGATCATTCACGGAGATCGAGCGAGTCATCGATGCCTTGCAAGCGGTGGACGAACATGGGGTTGCCTGTCCCGCCAACTGGACGCCTGGGGATGATGTGATCGTTCCACCCCCGGCCACCACCGAGGAGGCAGCCAGAAGGGTCGCTGACCCCGAACTGGAGACTCCGGCGTGGTACATCGCCCGCCGAAAACTCTCCTGATCCAGCGCAGCAACTCCGATCAGGGGCAACTCTGATAGGACTCGCAGGAGAGTCCCGATTCGCCCGCTGAATTGGCACCACAGGTCGGGTATGGAGCGCTCGGTGGTGGACCAGCGAGGAACTGGTGGTTGATGATGAAGATGACATCACCGATATCCACGTTGGCATCGCTGTTCGAATTGGCTGAGGAGCGGCACAGGGGGGCTTCCCCATCGACGAAGATGTAGGCGATCAGGTAGATGGCATCGGCGAGGTTGAGGCCGCCGTCATCGTTCGCATCCCCACGCAGGAATGGTTCCGAATCGATGAAGCAGACGGTTCCTGGACTTAACTCCGGAAGAGATGAAATGCCACCGATGGTCAGGATGTTCTGGATCACTGGCTGTCCCATGTCGTTTACCGGCGTGATGTCGGAGCAACTTCCCACCAGAGCGTTGTCGGCAACGACCTGATACTGAAAGCAAACGATGGAGTTATCGACACCAGGCTCGAGAGTTTGACCGCCGAATGGTGGACTGAAGTCAAAGATGGCTGCACACGCAGCCCAGCCGACACCAGCCTCGATTTCGTCCTGATTGGTGGAAGTGAAGAACTCCACCTCGAAGGGGCCGAGTAAAGCCTCGATGTCGAGTCCACTGAGTGTGACTCCCGAAAAGGTGAAGATGTTGGCATCCCAGGTGAGAGCACACTGGAATCCTTGAACGCTGAATTCATTGTCGAGGCGGATGATGGCATTGAATTGTGATCCAGGAATTGCCATGCCGTCATCGACGTGAATCTGATCCTGGCCGCGAGCAATGCTCGACAGGAACAAGATGGAGACGATGAGGGACGAGATGATCAGTGCACGCATTTGTCCTCCTCGGGGGGGAGAGGTGATGGGGAAACACTGGCCCGGGATGTCGGTCAGGTTTCGGGGATGTCTTGTCAATGAAGTGCCGGGGTTGCCGGATCAGCAGCCGCCTGACAGGGTACAGTCGAGAGAATCAGAGGTCGGGTCAACACCGCACGAGGATGGTCCAGGAGCAGCTGGTGGAGGCCCGCTGACGAACAGGTAGTTGAGCAGAAAGATGCAGTCAGAAATGTCGACACCACCGTCGTCGTTGGTGTCACAAGAATCCATGCATGTCGGCTGAGGACCACCGGAAAAGAGCCAGTTGACGATGTAGAGAGAATCTCCCAGATCGACATTGGCATCGCCGTTGGAGTTTCCTCGCTTGAAGCCAGGCTGGTCGACAAACTCGACGAGGCCATTCTCAAGTATCGGTGTGATGGAAAGTCCATCGTAGATGACGTAGTTCAGCGCCGGTCCTGCGGTGCAGTTCGGATCTGCCGGAGGGCAGGAGGGCAACAGGTAAGAGTCATCGAAGACGATTTCAGTGGTCGTTCCCAGGAGAGCGGGATCTGCAGCTGCCTGGAAGTTGAGTTGAATCAGCGACTGATTCGGTCCAGCTGGAAGCACCTGTCCGCCATATGGCGGCAGAAAGTCGAAGATGGTGGAAAAGGTAATCAGGCCAACTCCGGGAGACACTGATTGATCGAGGGCGGGGTAGAAGAGTTCGATGCCACCCATCGCACCGGGTCCACCGGGCAATACTGCGTCCATCGTTGTACCGTTGTACCAGCCATGATCGTCGCCAGGTGTAAGCAGTGTCAGGATCGAGTTGTCGTAGGTGAGGGAAATCTGGAAGCCCTGGATGCTATCGGCATGATCGTAGCGCACCGTGGCATTGACATTTCCACCTGGCGTCGCAGCGATACTTCCGAAGAAGAAGCGATGCAGGTTGTTGACGGTGATGGTGCCGTCGATCAGCCCGGGAATCACCGATACCCCACCAGCGGAGAGCAGATTGTCGATGGGAGGGGATCCAATGCCGTCGATGAA
The DNA here is from genome assembly GCA_964412635.1 of uncultured Planctomycetia bacterium. Lineage (GTDB taxonomy): Bacteria > Planctomycetota > UBA8108 > UBA1146 > UBA1146 > QNYK01. The sequence continues at coordinate 11,125 of CAYPPQ010000015.1, forward strand.
CTGGAGCGGAACATCCTGGGGAAGAGCAGAGGAGTCGATGGTGAAGAGCAGTCTCATCAAGCTGTTGGGGGATGAGGGAGAGGCCTGAAGAGACGTGGGTGGTATGCCCAGGCTGCCGTATCCGAAGATGACACCCGCTTGCATGATTCCACTGACGCTGTCGAGGGTGAGTCCAGCAAAGTCCGGATCGCCGCCTCCGAGAAGAGTTGCTACCGCCGTATCCTGGAAATCAGCAGAGGTCATCGTCACTATCGAGGGATCGTGTTGAATCGCCACGGAAAAGCCCTCGATGTCGAGGTCATGGGTGGCGTGGATGAAGCAGGGGATATCGGATTCACCGGCATTGCCGACTACATCGTCGATGGAAAGCACATCCGCCGCATACACTCCCACGGAAACTGGGATCAAGACGATCAGGATCAATAGCTGACGAAGCAACATTGGATCTCCTCTACGGCGGGGATTTCGGGGGCATCTCCCGAATTTCAACATTCCTCCATCGTATCACCAGTGGATCGCTGATCCACCTACTAGACGGTGTCCGGTGGGCACCGGATTTGCCAGTAGGGAGCAATACCCGGAAAAATTTGGACCCCGGAGGGGATGCTCCTCCGGGGTCCAGTCATCAATTGCGAGATCGTGTGTGCCTACGATTCGGTGAGTGGATTACAGAGCGTCTGCATCTCCATCGCATCCGATTCCGTCACCAGTCGTCGGGTCGATTCCGGCATCCGGGAAGGGAGCCATCGGAGGAGAGCCACCAGCGAACTGGTAGTTGAAGACGCCGACAGCGTCCCCCACTCCGATCTGACCGTTGTCGTCGAGATCACAAGCGTCTAGGCAACCAGGAGTGCTTCCACCCTGGAACAGGTACTGCAGTACGGCGATTCCATCGGCGATATTGACCAGTCCACCGTCACTGTTGCAGTCTCCACGGACGAATGGGTTGAAGTTGACGATGGTGACCTCACCGGAGACCAGATTCGGTGTTTCCTGGTAGTTGCCGTCGACGATCAGGTTGGTGATCGGAGGAGTACCAGCACTGGCGGAGAAGGTGACCGGAGTTGTGATCGGCTCCGTCTGTCCGGCAGGAACACCGGTAACAGAGAAACTGACCGTCATCACTTCCTGATCATCCCCGATGGGAATGTCGGTGGAAGTGTCGAATGCCATGATCAATCCGGCGGCGATTTCACCAGCGGGAAGATTCGCAGAGGTTTCCACGAAGTCTGCATTGGCTGCCACACCGGAAGCGCTGATTCCGGTCATCGACATCAAGGAAGAGTCGTAAGAGGCTGCGATCGAAAGTCCGTCGAGTGGACGGACGGTGGAAACCTGGACAGGGAGTTGAGCAGTCTGGCCAGCCACGCCGAGTCCCGACCCAAACTTCAAGAAGTTGGGGCTGATCACGGTGAAACTCGCGCCGCTGTGAACAGGAAGAACACTGTCTCCGTTGATCACCACCAGGGTGCTGACCCCGGGAGTACCCGCGGTGCAGAAATTGACCGCTGCGGATTGTCCGACAGCTGCCATCGCTTCGTAGTTGACATCGAGCAACTCGAAGTTCGTCGTCTGACCGAGGGAGGCACAACCGGTGAAGCAGATCACTACACCATTCATGACTGCATCGGCAGCGATGTTTGTGTTTTCGAAGTCAGGAACACCACCATTCTTCACGGTGGATGCTCCGGCGCCGAGAGTGGCACTCAGAGGTGTCAGCTCTCCTGGGTCGGAACAGAGACTCAGACTCCATCCCTGGATTTCGGCTGGCTGCAGCACATCCAGTTTGGCGGTGGCAGTAAAAACGGATCCTCCATACACGGTGGAACTCTCCATGTGCATGTGAAAATCAGGATTTGTCTGAGCAGAGCCGGAACGGCTCAGGGCAACGACCATGACAAGCAATGCCACTGTCGAAATCGTCTTGTGCGTAGTGTTACGCATATCACACATCCTTCCTGTTGACGGTTTTGTAGCCGTCAAACTCGCTGATTGATGACCCTCTCCGTGGGTCGGGTTTTCTACTTGTAGGCTGCGGTTTAGCAGCCGGTATCGTCACTATCGCAAACAGGTAACAGGTCCGTCGTTGGATCCGGGCCGTCGTTGAACGGACCAGGCTCCGGTGGTGTTGGACCGAATTTGAAGAGCCAGTTCATGGTGAAGACCGAATCCGCCAGGTTGATCACTCCGTCATCATTGGAGTCACAGGCATCTGCACAGAGGATCGGTAATCCGGAAAATTGCGCTGCAATCGTCGTGGCGGCATCGGCCAGGTCAACCTTGTCATCGCTGTTGCAGTCGCCTCTCTGGAAGATCTCCTGAGGGACGATCACGATACTCGTGTCGATCCGTTCGAAGTCTTGAATCGAGAGGTAGTCGATGACCACGTTGTTGTAGAGGGACACGGTTCCGTTGCCGTTGATGTTGTCGCAAAAGACGATCGATTGTTCGAGTTCGCATTCAGCGGAGTCATCCACGGTGACATCGATGCTTCCCACGAGTAAGAATTCCGACGTGGGAGGAAGTGTCTGACCTTCGAAGGGAGGCAACGCGTCGAGCAGGATCGCCAGGATCAGTTCTCCGCTCTCGCCGTCCGAGCAATCGTCGTCGACCTGGTGGTTGATGTACTCAGCTCCGACCATCTCGACGATGGAGCCGTCCAGTGAGAAGGTTCCCTCTTCCACCGTCAGGTCACAGTCGTAACAGGCGGTGATGGTCATTCCCTGCAGCTCATCGTCTGGATCGAGGAAGCAGAAACTCAGCGTTCCCGTCTGGCCGTGGTAGGCGTAGTTTCCAGCATCTTCATCGAACTCCACTTTTGCCACCATGATGGTGTTGTGCTCGGGAGGAGGTTCGATGGCACTGCATGTCATCGTCCCGCTTTCGAGGGACGGGAACAGCGACAATCCACCGACAACGATGACGTTATCCAGAGGTGGGACTCCGATGTATCCATTGATGAGAGTCAATGGAGAGATCTGATCCGATTCTGGAAGGTAGATGATCTCGTTACAGCTGTATGTGTAGGTGGCGATGTGATTGTCGTTGCCAGTGGCAATCGTTTGACCGTCGAAGGGTGGTTGGAAGTCGAGTACGACTCCTACCGTTCCACCATCGGAGTAGATGTTCGAGACCTCGAACTCGGCTCCGACCTCTTCGGTGACGGTTCCTGCAAGGCTGATCTCCTGCAGGGTCAGGTCTTCCTGGCCATGGGCCACGGCGACCACGAATCCCTGAGCAGGTCCTGAACTGTTCGAGAGCAGGATTCTCGCCTCACCGGTAGACATTCCATCTGCCAGCATCGAACCGTTCTCCACACGAAGTGAGTCGGGAGGCGGAGGAGAGATCGTGACGGTTCCGTCATTGAGAACCAATCCCTCCTGGATTCCTACTGAGAGTCCTCCCTGGACCAGGATGTTATCCAGAGCTGGTGAGTTATGGACACCGTCCTGGAACTGAAGTTCTGTGGTGAACTGTGTGGGTGAGATCACCATGGAGGTGAAGGTCATCAGAGCGATGGTAGAGCCGGAGCCAGCCGGGATCTCTTGACCCTCGAATGGACTCTCCGTGTCGAGAACCACGCCCAGGGTCATTCCCCCGGCCAGGATCTCAGCGACTACCAACTCAGCACCAACCACTTCCACGTCTGTACCTTCCACAGTGAGTTGAGTTGCGTTCAGCAGTGAAGAGTCAAATCCGATCGCCAGGACAAAACCCTGGGTTCCGGTATCGCTCTCGAGTTCCACCGCTGCCGAAAAAGCAGAAAGGCCTTGTGTGCCAGTGTCCGTGATGGTGAGAGATTGTTGAGACTGACTCGGGATGGTCAGAACCAGAACCGTCCACACGACCACGAACACCTGCGTAAAACAGGTCTTCATCGTTCTCCTCGCTCGCCCCCCTAAGGGCTCCCCCGCAAGCAATCTTCCCCTCGTACCGGGAAGCCCCGGTACGAACACTCTTCCCCTCCGTACCTGCTGCGGGGCAGGATCGGGATGGCCCCTTCGGAATCGAAGGAGAGTGTTAGTGTATTGACAAAGTGTTTACAAGTCAATCCTGATGGATTAACAACCGATCTCATCGAGGAAGGTGGGATCGGGCCCAGGAGAGGGGAATGGGGCTGGAGGGGCTGCAGACGCAGTAAACAAGTAGAACAAGGTATATATCGGGTCTGATATGTCAATTCGACCGTCGTCGTTGGCATCGCAGGCATCCTGGCAGTCCGGTTCGGCTCCATCGGCGTAGATCCAGGTGGCGGTGAAGATCACGTCGGTCAGATTCACGGTGCCACTCGAATCGGAGTCACCGCGGATGAAATCGGGGCCGTCGCTGACCACCAGCAGCTTGAAGAGGGTGTCTGTCGCTTGCCCGGCGACCACCAGAGAACTGCCCACCAGCTCGATGCCGGTGATGGCGTTGTTGAGTAGCAGCGGCGAATTCCCCATCGCTGAGAAGGGCAGCGAGAAGTTCAACGGGAAGCCAAATGCAGTGAACTGACTGGCACTGGTGATCTGTCCCTGATTTTCCACCCCGCAGAAGATCGATCCTTCCGGGACGGAGGCGAGTCCTCCACCCAGGCTCAAGCCGGAAGTACTCGGTGGCGTGATGGTCCCGAGGGGATTTCCTTCAAACCCTTCCAGAGCTTCCATCCTGCGGATCGTCGCTGGAGAAGAAGCTTCGTCGAGCAGTAGCCAGTCATCCTCCAGGCTGTCGTAGGTGATGGCACTGACATCGGTGGAGTTTGAGGGGAAGGAACTGAGGGGAGAGCCGGTCATCGGATCGACGAAGGTGACCAGGCCGTTGTTGGCGCGGCTGACCAGTAGCAGACCGACGGTGGGGTTGTAGCCGATACCGCGAAGATTGGTCAATCCGGTATCGATGGTTCTCTTCAGATTCAGTTCCGAGTCGAAGACCTGGATGACTCCAGAGAAGGATTCCGTGACGTAGAGATCATCGAGTTGTTCATCGTATGCCAGATCCCTGGGGCGATCTCCCGTGAAGGGTGCCCAGGAAACCAGTCCTCCTGGACCGTGCAGGACGGAGCAACTGGAGGATCCGATGATACTTCCGACAACACCCTGTACCTGGTATTCGTGGGTGGTGTCGACAGCAGGTGTAAGGTCCTGCCACGAGGTAGCCGAACCGGGAAGGGTGTCGACGATCGCTCCGTTGCGGGTGATCCGGATCAAGGTGTAGAGACCGCCTCCACCGGGGCCACAATTCCTCCAGCTGAGATCGATCGCTCCCTCACCGTCGGCGGTGCAGACAAGATCTGCAGGTGCATGAATCGCCGGTTGCATCGAGTCGAGCAGGACCAACATGGTGGGAGTGACGGTCAGGACCTGGTCCTGCTCCGGTCCCGAAGTGAGTCCCAGGATCGGTTGCGGAAGGGTGCCGTCGAAGGGCACCAGATCGCACTCGAGGGAGCCAGTAGAGGTCGAGATCGATCGGATCTCGGAGACCTGGGCGTCAAATGCGGTTCCGTAGGTGAAATCGAGGTAGCCCTGGGAAGTGGGGGACTGGCGGAAGGAGAGTCCTGAACCGTAGCGGTTGGTATCACCGGGGAGCGGCAGGGTTGAAACGATGGCTCCGGTGACCAGGTCCAGCTCGACGGCGACCTGGTTGAAGGTATCTCGAGTCCAGAGGGTGTTGGACAGGGTGTCATAGGTGAGACCGACGGCGTTTCCCGACATGGAAAAGGGGACGGCGGTGCCGACCTGGTTTCCAGAGGTGTCCATCTCGACCAGTTCCAGTGAGGTTCCGTTGAGGATCCAGAAGGTGTCGGAGTCGGGGTTGTAGGTGATTCCGGTGCATTGTGGCTGGAACAGCGGTGCCAGGGCTGCGCCGACCGGATGGTCGATCATGTTGGCCAGAAACATCGACTGCTGTGTGCTGCTGTAGCTGAAGACACAGATCTTGCCGCTGGAACTGTCGATGGACCAGATGGTGTTGTCGGAGGTGTTGAGGGCCACGTCAGAGGCGCTGGCATTGGATCCACACACTGCGACAGAGGAGATCTCGGTGCCGAGCTGGCCCTGAACGGGTAGGGTGAGGAGCAGCAGGAATAGCAGGGAGAGGAGTCTGGAACCGGAGCCTCCGGTAGAAAAACTGGGGCACTGCATCCGCATCACGGTCCTCTCCGGGCAGGTGTTACCGGCCCAAGAATTGCGGGAGTTCCCGTTCTCGATCTTGGCGGGACGCCGAGCCACTCTCCCCCGCGCCCCGGGGGAAAAACGGCGTAGTCGAGTCAGGAAATCTTCTTCCACCTCGTTGAGATTGCAACTTCATCGAACCTGACTATCAGAGCAGACAGATCCAATGTAAACCCGATTGTAACGCCCTCCGGGTCTGAAGCAAGAAGGATCAGGGGTAGATCCGATAAAGCATCCTGGGGAAAGGGATACATTCCCGAACGTGCTCGATTCCGGCGATCCAGCACACGGTTCTTTCAACCCCTAGACCAAATCCTCCATGGGGAACCGAGCCGTATCTCCTCAGGTCGAGATACCACTGGAAGTCCTCCTCGGAGAGTTCGTGCTCGGCAATTCGACCCAGCAATATTTCCAGGTCGTCTTCGCGCTGCCCTCCACCGATGATCTCTCCGTAGCCCTCGGGAGCCAGCACATCGACACCCCGCGCCACCCGTGGATCATCGGGGTCTCGCTTCATGTAAAAGGCTTTCACTGCTTCCGGGTAGCCGTGGACCATCACCGGGCTGTCGAACCAGGAGGAGATGAGAGCCTCATCCGGCGCTCCCAGATCCCCACCCCATTCGAAGGAGTGCCCTTCCGAGTTCATCCGCTCGACCGCTTCGCTGTAGCTGATGCGAGGAAAGGGTGCAGTGACCTTCTGGAGTGGTTCCAGATCCCTGCCCAGCACTTCCAGGTCTTCTCGCCGGTGCTCCAGAACTCTCTCGACGATCTTGCTCAGCATCTGTTCTGCAAGGTTCATCACATCGTCGAGGTCTGCAAATGCCATCTCCGGTTCGAACATCCAGAACTCGGTCAGGTGTCGACGGGTTTTCGATTTTTCTGCCCGGAAGGTGGGGCCCAGACAGTAGGCATCTCCCAGAGCCATGGCAGCCGCTTCCATGTACAACTGGCCACTCTGGGTAAGGAATGCCTTGTTGTCGTCGAAGTAATCGACCTCGAAGAGGGTGCTGGTGCCTTCACAGGAATTGGGAGTGAAGATGGGAGCATCGATGCAGGTGAATCCACGCTGATGCATCTCATCCCGGATCGTTCGAAGTACCTCGTCACGGATGTGCATCAGTGCGACTTGCTTGCGCGACCTCAGCCACAGGTGCCGGTTGCTGAGGAGGAAATCCGGTCCGTGATCCTGCTTCGAGATGGGATACTCTTCGGCACTTTGGATCACCTCCACACCGCTGGTGTGAATCTCGACTCCCCCGGGTGCTCGTTCATCGACGTGGGCGATCCCAGTCAACTGGATCGAGGACTCGTAGGGGATCTGACCGATCTTCGTGAATTCTTCCTCACCGAAGTCTTCCAGGGAGACGATGCACTGGACGATTCCAGAACCGTCGCGAAGTTGCAGGAAGTGGAGCTTCTTGGAGGAACGACGATTGTAGAGCCAGCCCTGCAGCATCACTTCCTGCTCGGCAGCCTCTGGTAGATCTCGAACCCTCGTCCTCGACATCGTGGTGTTCCTTTCTGGCGTGGAAGCGATTCAGTCTCGCTCCTCGGCACTTCTTCTCCGTCACTGCTGATGGTGCAGGGTTCCTGCCGGGGATCAAGAAGAACGCTGGTAGTACCAGCCGCCCGATTCGATCATGGCGAGAACCGACTCGGGGATCCAGTTGTCGACCGCCTCTCCGGCACTCAGCAGTGCTCGGATGCGGGTGGATGAAATATCCACATCGACCGCCGGCAAATGCCACCGATCGATCTGCTGCCACCGTTCATCTCCGATGAAGGGCAGCTCTTCTCGCTTCAATTCGCCGATTGCCCCGGGCCTGTGAGCAACCACAGGGATCGCCAGATGCCACAATTCCTCGGCGTCCTTCCAGCGACCGATCTGATCGGCATTATCGGCACCGATCAGCCACAACAGTTCCTTGCCAGGATGAGCTGCGCCGAGAGCGCGGACCGTTTCGATGGTCCAGGACGGACCATCCCGGTGGTACTCGATCTCGTCGCAGACGAATCCTGGTCGATTGGAGCAGTATTCCTTCACCATCTCGAGCCGGGCTTGAAGGGGAGCGAGGGGAGGAGCTTTGTCGTGGGGTAGTTCCTTGCAGGGGATCCAGCGCACCTCCTCCACCCCATCGAGCTGCAGCGCAGCCGTGGCCATCTCGACATGACCGAGGTGCAACGGATCGAAGACCCCGCCCAGCAGAGCTACGGGTAGTTTTGCGGGAGTCTCGTCGGGCAAAGCTACCTCCTTCACCGATCGCGGAATGGCAAGCTACTGCCCGTATCGAACACCTTCTCGGTGCAGGAATCCAGTCAACAGCAGATGATCCTGCCGATCACGGTCGTTGATCTCTGGATTTCCTCGGGTCCAATACAACGGGAGTCGATTCAGAGTCTCGCAGAGAGCCGATCAACCCGAGATACAGAAGGAGTGGGTCGATGCGCAGTGGAAACGAATCCGTCCAGTTTCTCCAGCAACTATCCGAGGAGGACGCTCGGTGGATCCTGGCCAGCGGACAGGAGATCGAAGCCCCTGCCGGGACGATCCTGATCCAGCAGGGGCAGCCGGGCAGCAGGATCCTGATCCTGATGCAGGGACTGCTGGTGGTTCAGGTCGACGAGTTGCCCCTGGTTGAACTTTCGTTACTGGTCGCTGGCGAGATCGTCGGAGAAGTCGCCTTTCTCGAGGCGGGGTCCGCATCTGCGACGGTGGTGGCGAGGGAAAGCAGTCGGGTGCTCTGCATCGATTTCGAGCAACTCCATCACAAGTTCGAGGCGGATGAGGGCTTCAAGGCGCGCTTCCACGGGGCTCTCGCAAAGTTGCTGGCCCGCAGGCTACGACGCAACGCACAGAGGATTCCCGATCATGTCCAGGGAGAGATGGGGGAGATCGAGGCGTCGTTGACGTCATCGCTGCAGCAGTTCAAGGAGTGGTACCTGAGAGCAGAAGAACTGGAACGATCTCCAGGGGAGGGAATCGACGAGGAGTTCTGCGGGCAATTTCTGGGGCAACTCCAGCAACTGGAACTACAGACGAACGAAATGATCGGTGCTGCCCAGCAGATTTCGCCGCCGATGCGAGAGCATCTGTCACGCCGGATGACCGCGGAGATGCTGCCGTACATCCTCAACTCGCGCATCGCAGAGAGATCCTATTCAAAGCCGAGGGGATACGCAGGGGACTATCTCACCATCGAGTGGATCTATCAGAATGAACCCTCCGGAGTCGGGGCACTGGGTACCCTCTTCGACCGGGCCATCCTCGGTCTTGGCTGTTCCAGGGCGGTTCAGCATCGACGGGGAATTCTCGGAGATCAGATCGGTCAGGTGGTAAAGGAGCGTGCCGGCAATCCGGTGGAGATCACCAGTCTGGCCTGTGGGCCCGCTCGAGAGGTGTACGACCATTACGTCGAAAATCCACACGGGTCCAGTGTTCGATCGCACCTGGTCGATCTCGATGCAGAGGCTCTGGAGTTTGTCGGTAAGTGGCGAGATGAACTGGGCTTGACCACCCAGATCGATCTCCACCACCTGAATCTGGTCCACCTCATCCTCGGTCGAGATGTTCTCGATCTTCCCCAGCAGGACCTGGTGTACAGCATCGGGCTGATCGATTATTTCGACGACAACTTCGTGATCCGTCTGCTCGATTTCATTCACGGCATGCTGCGCCCTGGCGGCAAGGTCATCCTCGGCAACTTCCATCCTTCCAATCGATCGAGGGGACTGATGGACAATGTTTTTGACTGGAAGCTGATCCACCGGGATGAGGACGACATGAACCGGATCTTCGAGAAATCGGTGTTCGGAAGGGGATGCACGGAGATCCTCTTCGAGCCGCAAGGCATCAACTTGTTTGCCTGCTGTCAGCGGTGAATTGGGCCGGTGAAATCGGCCGATGAGAGGCGGTGTTGAGGAAACGGCGCCGAAATCTCCTCAACCTGTGTTTCCACCGGGCCGCATCGCTTGTCACGGTATTTTGTCAGAAGTAGAATCCAGGACCATAGTTGTAATACCTCCTACAGGAATGGCCTTGCGCCATTCTCGGGAAGCCCGTGGCAGGGAGGTAGCGGCTTCGCCTTCTGGACGGGATCATCCGGGTCGAACGCCTGAAGGGGCGTCCAGTCCGATCACCCGCAGGGGATTCTCGGGGATCAGGGTTTCGAAAAAGGAGACAACAGATGCAAGCCCGTACCATCGGAGTACCCAAGGAGATCAAGCAACAGGAGCAGCGTGTTTCGCTGGTTCCATCCGGTGCCTTCATGCTGACGAAGGCGGGTCACTCCGTCATCGTCGAGAAGGGAGCCGGTCTTGGCAGTGGGATCACTGACGAGGAGTACATCAGCGCCGGATGCCGCATCGTCGATGAGGCATCGAGTGTCTGGGAACAGTCGGAGATCATCGTAAAGGTCAAGGAGCCGCTGAAGGAGGAGTACCAGTACCTCCGATCGGATCTGATCGTCTTCACGTACTTCCACTTCGCAGCATCCAGGGAGTTGACCGATGCCTGCCTGTCATCCGGGGTGGCAGCGGTGGCCTACGAGACCATCGAGGGTGCCGGAGGATCACTGCCTCTGTTGACTCCCATGAGTGAGGTTGCAGGTCGCATGTCGGTGCTTGCCGGAGCGAGGAACTTGCAATGTCAGAATGGCGGCCGGGGGGTCTTGCTACCGGGAGTTCCCGGGGTTGAGCCTGGTCGTGTAGTGGTGCTGGGAGGCGGAGTGGTGGGAGCCAATGCGGCTCGCATGGCCGCAGGACTCGGTGCCCGGGTGAAGATCTTCGATATCGACCTCGAACGACTCCGTTATCTCGATGATACGATGCCAGCCAATGTGAACACCTGCTTCTCGACGCCGTTCAGCGTCCGCGAGGCGGTCAAGGATGCGGATCTGGTCATCGGTGCGGTGCTGGTGGCGGGGGACCGTGCGCCGGTGCTGGTACCGAGGGAATGGCTGCGGGAGATGCCAAATGGCTCCGTGATCGTCGATGTGGCGGTGGACCAGGGAGGCTGCGTCGAGACCTGCAAGCCGACCACCCACGCCGATCCCACCTTCGTCATCGACGGTGTGGTGCACTACTGCGTGGCGAACATGCCTGGAGCGGTGTCACGAACCTCGACCTTTGCCCTGACCAATGCGACACAGCCGTATCTGATGAAACTCGCGGCAGATGGCCTGGAGTCGTTCGTTCGACGCGACACCCTGCGAGCGCAGGGGCTCAACATCGCCGGAGGAAAGGTATTCCACCGCGGCGTCAGTGCTGCATTCCAGCTGCCGTTGCATCCCATCGACGATTTGCCTGCCATCGGTGGACACGTCAAGTGACCTCCAGCAGCGGGGGAGCCGTCGAAGAGAATCCCATCGACAGATCGCAACAGATGGCCCGGCTCTACCAACCCATCGAAAAGGATCTCTCTCGACTGAGGAGTTACCTGGAGGGGGAATTCGCTTCCAGTGAACCATTCGTTCACGAATTGCTGGAGCATCTCTCTCAATTTCGAGGCAAGCAAATCAGACCTGCGTGCGTGTTCCTCGCCGGACGGTGCTTCGGGGAGATCGAGCAGGATCACATCAAGTGCGCTGCCGTGGTCGAACTGATTCACACCGCCACGCTGGTCCACGACGACCTCCTCGACGAAGCCAGTATCCGTAGACGGGTCGAAACGATTCACTCTCGTTACGGTGATCGGGCAGCGATTCTCCTCGGCGACATCATCTACGCCCGTGGATTCGTGATCTCCACCGAGGTGGAAGGTGCCGCTCGACTCCTTGCCGATTGCACCCGCGATATCTGTATCGGAGAGATGCTACAGGTGGGAAATGCCGGCAACCTGGAACTGACCCTGCAGCAGTACCAGGAGATCATCCACCGCAAGACAGCCATCCTCTACGGTCTCTCCTGTCGGCTCGGGGCGCAGCTCTCCGGAGCATCACCCGATCAGGTCGATTCGATGGAGCGATTTGGAAACTTGCTGGGTGTCGCATTCCAGATCGCCGACGATGCCCTCGATGTCATGGGCGATCCACAGCTGGTGGGGAAATCACTGGGCACCGATCTCGCCAACGGCAAGATGACTCTTCCACTGCTGATCCTCAGGGATGCCCTGGAGGAGGAGCAGCGCAAGTTGCTCCTCGAGATGATCGCTGTCGACGACGGGCAGCGACCCGGGACCGAGGTACAGGCGCAATTGAACCGCTGGCTCGAAGATCAGCAGATCTTCCGGCAGGTCCAGGAAAGAGCGGAGCAATCGATCGCTGATTCGATCGAAGCACTACACCTCGCTGCGCCGAAATGTCTAGCCAGGGATCGCCTCGAAGAACTCGCCCGATTCGTCGTGCAAAGAGAACTGTAGGAGGAGATCGATGGCGACAGGAAGTGATTCCCAGCTTTCCCACATCGATGCAGATGGAAATGCACAGATGGTGGATGTCGGAGACAAGGAAGTCACCGACCGAAGAGCTACAGCAGAGGGGTTCATCCGCATGAAGGCGGAGACTCGACAGTTGATCATCGATGGCGGGGTGAAGAAGGGTGATGTGCTGGCCGTGGCCAGGATCGCAGCGATCCAGGCGGCCAAGCAGTGCAGCAACTGGATCCCTCTTTGCCATCCCTTGCCCCTCGACAAGGTCGATGTGGAGATCGAAGATGGTGTGGGGCAGGAGGAAGCCTGGTTTCGTCTGCAAGTCTCGACCCGGGTGCGAGCCAGGACCGGAGTCGAGATGGAAGCCCTCACCGCAGTCTCGAGTGGGTTGTTGACCATCTACGACATGTGCAAGGCAGTCGATCGCGGGATGGAAATCTATGACATTCGCCTGCTCGCGAAGAGTGGTGGGCGCAGTGGAAACTGGACACGCTGAACTGAACAAGGCTGGAGGAAACAAGGGATGGCACAGATCATCGACGGTAAGGCCCGGGCCAAGGAAATCCGCAAGAGTCTGAAGGGGAGGGTGCAGGCCTTCGAGGAGGCCGCCGGCCATCCCCCGGGACTGGGGGTGATCCTGGTGGGGGAGGACCCCGCCAGTGCGGTCTACGTCAGGAACAAGGAGCGTGCCTGCGCCCGCACCGGAATTCGCTCCTTCCATCATCAGTTACCGATCGATGCGACCCAGCAACAGGTCGAGCAGTTGATCGATCAACTCAACGATGATCCCGAGGTTCACGGCATCCTGCTGCAACTTCCCCTGCCCGCTGGACTCGATCCCGATCCGCTGCTCCTGCGCATCTCTCCATCGAAGGATGCGGACGGCTTCCATCCGGTCAACGCCGGTCAACTCGCCGTCGGTCAGCCTGCGTTTGTCCCCTGTACCCCGCTGGGGTGCATCGACCTGTTACTCGATGCCGGTGTGAAACTGCAGGGAGCAGATGCGGTGGTGGTGGGGCGATCCAACATCGTTGGCAAGCCGGTGGCTCAGCTATTGCTTGCTGAGGGTGCCACCGTCACCATCTGTCATTCCAAGACGCGAGACCTCGCCTCCCATGTGGGGCGAGCGGATGTGGTGGTCGCCGCGGTGGGAAGACCGCAGATGATCCTCGGAGAGTGGATCAAGCCTGGAGCGGCAGTGATCGATGTGGGCATCAACCGACTCGACGATGGTTCCATCGTCGGAGATGTAGAATTTGCAGCGGCCAGCGAGCGGGCTGCTTTCATCACCCCGGTGCCTGGCGGCGTCGGGCCGATGACGGTGGCGAAGTTACTGGAGAACACCCTTGAGGGGGCGTTACGCTTCGAGGAGTGCAAGATACAGGAGTGATGGAGCGGGATAGAGCATGCCGGGAAATCAGATCATCAAGTTGCCAGCACTGCTGGTCGATCAGATTGCCGCTGGCGAGGTGGTCGAGCGACCATCCTCGGTGGTGAAAGAACTGGTCGAGAACTCGCTCGATGCAGGATCCTCCAGTATCGATGTCGAACTGGTCGATGGCGGCAAGCAGTCGATCCAGGTCACCGACGATGGCCAGGGGATCTCACCCGACCAGTTGCCGATGGCACTGGAGAGTCATGCCACCTCGAAACTCAGCAGTGCAGAGGATCTGCACCGCATCCTGACCCTCGGCTTTCGTGGTGAGGCACTTTCAAGTATCGCATCGGTGGCGGTGGTGGAGATCACCTCCCGTTCTGGTGGCGAGGAGATGGCGCACCGTGTCACCGGCAAGGCGGGTGCCATCGAGATGCTGCCTCCGGTGGCGATGCGGCATGGAACCAGGATCCAGGTCAAGGATCTGTTCTCGGCGGTGCCTGCCAGAAGACGATTCCTGAAGGCCAGTTCGGCGGAAGTTGCACGCTGTTCCACCTCCCTGAAAGGGGCAGCGCTTGCGCATCCGACCGTCGGTTTCTCCCTGACTCACGACGGCCGTACCGTTCTCCGCTATCCCCCCGATCAATCGCTGCCGGAACGGATTGCCGAGGTGCTCGGCTCCGATGTGGCTTCCAGGATGGTTCCGGTGGTCAGCGACGAGGGGGTCGCAGGATGGATCGCCAGACCGGATCTTCAGCGGCGAAATGGCGACGGGATCTGGACCTTTCTCAACGGCCGTCCGCTGAAAGATCGAGTACTGCAGCATGCAGTGCGGGAAGGTTTCCGTGGCTTCCAGATTCCCGGGCAGTATCCGGTGGCAGTGATCGGCCTCGAGATTGACCCGGAGGAAGTGGACGTCAATGTTCATCCCTCGAAGTTAGAGGTTCGTTTCAGGAACCGGGAAGAGGTCCACCGGCGCATCCGCAGAGCAGTTCGCGATGCCCTGGAGGTCACCGGATCGGTTCCGGATCTTCCGCTCGAGGGGGCTGAATCGCCTGAAGCGGTCCTCCCCACGGCAACTCCTGAGTCCTCTCACGCACAGGCGGTGGGGCACTCCGATCAGGTCGGAGAGTCTTCCGACTCCTACGGAGCCTCGGGCCGATCGGATCAACTGCGACTGCCGTCGGAGCCGGAGTTGATGGCAAGAAAGACCCATACCGTTTCCGATTCCGTGACCGTTTTTCAGGTTCGCGACTCGTTCCTGGTACTGGAGGAGCAGGACGGGCTGAGAGTGATCGATCAGCACGCTCTTCACGAGAAGATCCTCTACGAGAAGATCCTCGCTGCCCGGGATCAGGGCACCTCGAGCCAGGGGTTGCTGGTACCGGAACCGGTATCCCTCGATCCGGAGCAGTGGTCCCTCTTTGTCGAGTACCGGGAGGCACTGCAGGAACTGGGTCTCGAGGCGGAGGAGTTCGGCGATGGAACGGCACTGGTGAGAGCCGTTCCGCAGGGGTTCGAGGCCAGAAATCCGGCAGATCTGTTGCGCGAGGTACTGGTCAAGTTCGCCCCGGTGAGGGGTGCAGGAGCGCAGCCCCCCGATCTGCGAGAGAGATTGCTGCAGACGATGGCCTGCAAGGCGGCGGTGAAGGCGGGGCAGAGACTGTCGCCGGAAGCGCAGGAAGATCTTGTGAACGGGCGAGAACAGGCGTTTCAGCCGTGGAATTGCCCCCATGGAAGACCTTCGGAGCTGTTCATCTCGTGGCAAGAACTGGATCGACGCTTCGACCGCAAATGACCCCGGTTGACTTCCGGGCACGGGTCCCTCGTGGTAGTTCTATAGTCACGGAGAACAGGCGCCTTTGCCGATCTAATGAACCTCCTGAGTCTGGTTTTTGTCACACGAGGAATCGATGGAACAGAGCAATACCGCTGAAATGATCGTGATCCTGAGTTCAGGACTTGCCCCACCCCTGAGGCGGAAAATCCGCGATCGGCTGGAGTCGCACGGCGCAGCCGTCTTTTCCGTCGAGGGAGAAGGCCGCCACTACTTCCAGGTCAGCGGTGAGATCGCTGCCCTGCAAACGCTGGCGATCGGTCACTGGCCCGGTGTCGAGAAATGTGTCGTCGTCGGCCAGCCATCGACTCACTGGGCAGCGAACACGCTCCGTGCTGGACGATCGGTGATGGTCGGATCGACCGTCATCGGAGGCGGTGACCTCACCATCATCGCTGGCCCCTGTGCCGTCGAGGACCCACAGAGGACTCTCCGCATCGCCGAGGCGGTGGCAGATTCAGGTGCAGACCTGTTCCGTGGCGGCGCCTACAAGCCTCGCACCTCGCCTTATGCATTTCAGGGGCTCGGCGAAGCAGCCCTGCCGATCCTCGCCGACGTCAGCCGGCACCATCAACTGGGAATCGTCACCGAGGTCCTCGATCCGCGTGAAGTCGAACGGGTCGGTGCCGTGGCGGATATGTTGCAGGTCGGAAGTCGCAACATGCACAACTACTCCCTGCTGAAAGAACTGGGGAAGGGGAGCACTCCGGTGCTCCTGAAACGTGGCTTCGCCTCCACCATCGATGAACTGTTGATGGCGGCGGAGTACATCCTCGGGGCGGGAAACCCCAATGTAGTCCTGTGCGAGAGGGGAATCCGTTGCGGGGCTGGGACCCGCAATGTCGTCCTCGATATCGGTGCGATTCCGGAGTTGAAGAAGCGCTGCAATCTACCGGTGGTCGTCGATCCCTCTCATGGGGCCGGGGAGGCTTATCGGGTAGCAGCACTCGCCAGAGCCGCTGCAGCAGCGGGGGCGGACGGCATTCTCATCGAGGTCCATGATCGACCGGAGGAGGCACTCTCCGACGGACGACAGGCGTTGACCCCGGCGGAGTTCAACGAACTGGTGCCGATTCTTCGCACCCTTCACGCCTCGGGGAATGACCTTTCCAGTAGCGACTCCGAGAAGTTCGATGCGCAGATCTCCGATGAGATCGTCGGTGCTTCCAGTGGGGAGGATCGTTGAGCGGACCCTCCTCCAATAGCATCTCAGGATTCGAGACGAGAGAGATCTCACAGGGTCGGTCGTTGCACATTCGCCGGGAGGACAGAAGAAAGACGAGTCGGCTGAGACTCTCCTGGGTCACCGATCTCGGACCCGGTGCGGCACTGAATTGCCTGGTCCCTTCGTGCCTGCTGAGGGGAACCGTTTCTCATCCGACACTTCGCGACATCAGTCGCCGCAGCGAAGAGCTGTGGGGACTCGGCGTCGGTACTTCCATCGATCGCTGTGGGCAGAGACAGATCCTGTCGATCCAGGCCGAGTTTCCGGAAGACTCCCGCCTCCCAGGTGAGGAGAAGGTACTCGCCGATGCGGTCGAGTTCTTCCGGGAGTTGATCCACCAGCCACATCTGGTCGCGGGCAAGTTTCCCGAGGAAACCGTCGAGACGGAGATCGCTCAGCACCGCAGGAGTATCGAGGGACGACTGGACAACAAGAGATCCTGGGCGCTGCAACGCTGCGTCGAGGAGACCTGCCCCGATGAACCGTGGCGATTCCACGAGTACGGAAGCGTCGAGGAACTGGCTGGAGCCACATCGGAGACGATCACCGGGCTGTGGCACGATGCCATCGATTCCTGTCACCAGTTCGTGCACTTCAGTGGAGACGTGGATCGTTCGATGGTGGAACCGATCCTGATGCCGCTCTTTGGCGAAGAGAGTGGTCCAGCGAAAGCACTGTCGGAGCGATTCCCGTTGAGGGGATCGGCACAGATGCGCCAGATGGAGGAGCGGTTTCAGGGGCAGCAGGCGAACCTCGTCATCTCGCTGAGGACCAATACCGGTCACGAGGATCCCCTTCACGAGGCGATGCTGATCACCAACGGCATTCTCGGTGGCTTTCCTCACTCGCGTCTCTTCAGCCAGGTGCGGGAGAAGCAGAGCCTGTGCTACTCGATCGGATCTCATGTCGAGGGCAGTAATGGCCTGATGTGCATCTCTGCCGGAATCGATGGCGATTCGACCGAACGGGCGAGAGATAGCATCCTGGAACAGATCGAGGTGATGAAGCGCGGTGAGTTTTCAGCGGAAGAGTTGCAGATGACTCTCAACGCGTGGGAGTCGCGTCTCCGCATGATTCAGGATTCTCCTGCTTCACTGGCAGAGTTCGATCTGATCTCGAGGCTAGTCGATCGACAGCCATCGGTGGAAGCACTTCGAGAAAAGGTGGCAACGGTGACCCGAGACGAGGTGGTCGAGGCTGCCAACCGATTGCAGCCTGATCTGGTCTACCTGCTCACTCCGGAGGAGAACTGATGACCTGGACCGGTGAGGAAAAAATTCTCGAGAACGACACCCTCGGCGAGAGGGTGATCGAGCGGATTCATGCCAGCGGGGCGACGGTGGCATTCTGTCGCAAGCCGGGCTACATGCGTCGCTATGCGTGTTTCTCGACACGCTTCGGCAGCGTCGATGATCGATATCGCATCGGTGGTGGCGAAGAGGTACTCCTTCCTGACGGAATCGCTCACTTCCTCGAGCACAAGATGTTCGAGGGTCCCGAAGAAGATGCTTTCATGCAGTTCAGCCGCATGGGAGCCAGTGCCAACGCCTTCACCAGTTTCGTCGGAACCACCTATCTCTTCTCCTGCGTCGATCAGTTCCTTCCTTGCCTGGAACACCTGGTGAGATTTGTCCAGCAGCCACACTTCACCGACGAAAATGTCGAGAAGGAGAAGGGGATCATCGGCCAGGAGATCCGCATGTACGCCGACAATCCTGGCTGGCGCGTTTACTTCAACCTGCTGGAGGGGCTGTACCGCGATCATCCGGTGTCGAAGGATATCGCCGGCACCGAGCAGACCATCGCGGCCATCGATCCGCACATCCTCAACAGTTGCTGGAGTACCTTCTACCACCCGTCGAACATGATCTTGCTGGCGGTGGGGGACGAGGACGAGGGCGGCTTTTTCGAGGCCGCCGATTCTCTGCTGTCAGAGAACGATCTGGGGCCGAAGCCGGATGTGGAAAAGATACTCACCCCCGAACCACAGGAGATCGCTCAGCAGCGAGTTGTGCAGCAGATGCCCGTGGGTCGCTCGAAGGTCCTGTTCGGCTGGAAAGATCTTCATTCGGGGATCTCGGGGCGTGAACGGATGCGCAAGGAACTGATCACCGAGGTGATGCTCGAGTGCGTATTCGGTCAGAGTGGTCCCCTCTTCGAGAAACTCTATCGCAAGGGGCTGATCGATGACTCCTTCGGTACCTCCTACCAGATTCATACCGATGTGGGTCACTCTGCAAGCGGTGGCGATTCCGCCGATCCCGATCAATTGCTGGAGGTCATCCGCAAAGAGGTGACTCGCATCCGCGAGCGGGGAATCGATGTGGAGGATGTTCACAGGCAAAAGCGATCTGCCATCGGATATCTGCTCCGTGCATTCAACTCCCTGGAACACATCGCTAGCAGTTACTGTGGAACTCGATTCCTCGATGCCGATCCTTTCGAGGTGGTCGATCTGCTCTCCGAGTTGACCCCTCAAGATGTTGAGAAACGGATGCAGGAGCATCTGGTGCCGGAGCAGATGTGCTGCTCCCTCATCACCAGCTGAATTCTCGGGACAGGAGCAAGATGAAACAGCACTGGAAGATCCTGGTCTGGCTCATTGCCGGAGTCGTGGTCGGGCTGGGACTGCAGAACTTCACCGATGCCCCAGGTACCATCGGAGCCAGCTTCGAGGAGCAGGTTGTTCCCGCCAATCAGGGGCAGCCGGCGGGGATCCGGGTCGGAAAGATCCAGCAGAAGTTGCTCCCCAAGGGGAGGGATGCCAGCGAAGCACTGCGCGCTGGCGATGTGGTGGTGAAGGTCACCATCAATGCAGGAATGACCGACGAGTCGTCGGTTGCTACCGATTCCAGGGAGGCACTGCTCGACTTCCTGGCGCAACGAGGTGCCGGCGGGGTCGCCACCGTCGATCTCGCCGGGGGCGGCAAGCGGAGTGCCCTGGTCGCGCTCGACCCCGCTTCATCCCGAGCGCAATGGTTGGCACCCTTCAAGTTCCTCGCCGACATCTTCATGCGATTGCTCAAGATGTTGATCATGCCGCTGGTCGTCACATCCATCGTGACCGGCGTCGCCGGTCTGGGTGGAGGATCAGATTTTGGTCGCATGGGGGGCCGGACCTTCGGGTACTACGCAACGACTTCCTTCCTGGCGGTGGGGCTGGGAATGCTACTGGTCAATCTGATCCAGCCGGGAACTGGAGCACGCCTGGGGATCTCCACCGATGCCTCCTTCGGAGAGCGGAGTGAGAACTGGCTCGACATTCTCAGAAGAATGGTTCCCGAGAATGTCTTCGAGTCATTCACGGGTAACGGCAACATGTTGCAGGTGATCTTCTTCTCGTTGCTGTTCGGATTCTTCATCACGAAAACGCCCGAGAAGCCGAAGCAATTCATGCTGGACCTGTTTGGCGGAGCCTTCGAGGTGGTCATGCGAATGGCGTCGTGGGTGATGTTGCTGGTGCCGTACGGGGTCTTCTGCCTGCTGGTAAAGGTGGTGGGGGAGACCGGGTTCGATGTCTTCCGTCCCCTCGGTGCGTACATGTTGACGGTGATGCTGGCACTGATCATTCACAGCTGCGTGGTCTTGCCGCTCCTGTTGAAGACGGTGGGAAAAATTTCGCCGTTGAAATGGGTGAGGGCGATGAGCCCCGCCCTGATGACGGCGTTCTCCACCTCCTCCTCCTCGATGACGTTACCGACGACCCTCAACACCCTCGAGAAGCGTGGCGGGGTCTCGAATCGCACCTCCTCCTTCGTGGCACCTCTGGGGGCCACCGTCAACATGGATGGAACCGCCCTCTACGAGTGCATCGGTGTGGTGTTTCTGGCGCAGTACTACGCATCTGCCGGTGATTTCGAACTGACCTTCGGCGCCCAGGTGACGGTGGTGATGTCCGCCTTCCTCGCTTCCGTCGGGGCGGCAGGGATCCCCTCGGCGGGGTTGGTGATGATGCTGACCATCCTCAGTGCCCTGAAGTTGCCCCTGGAAGGGGCCGCCCTGTTGCTGGCAGTGGACCGCCCCCTCGACATGTGTCGTACCGTGGTCAATGTGTGGAGTGATACGGTGGGTAGCGCAATCGTCGCTTCTCGCGAGGGAGAGACGGGGCTGGCAGAGGTTCCGGTGTCGGAGACCTCGTAACTCTGTCGGAGACCTGGTAGCCCTGTCGGAGACCTGGTAGTTCTGTCGGAGACCTGGTAGCCCTGTCGGAGACCTGGTAGTTCTGTTGATTCGCAGTCTCATCGAAGCGTGGTATGCTTCCTGCAGCCACTTGACCGAGTGACTTGACCGAGCGACTTGACCGAGTGACTTGACCGATAGAAGAAGAGCATCAGTGGGTGCCCCGAAGCACCAGGAGAAGGAGAAGTTGATGGCGGTTCCAGCGACCCAGTTGAGGGTGGGCCAGGTGATTCGGTTCGAGGATGACCTGTGGGTCTGTGTGAAACTGGAGCAGAAGAAACTCTCCAAGGGCGGGGGTGCAGTTCAGGCAAAGCTGAAAAACCTCCAGCGAGGCGACCACATCACCCATCGCTTCCGTTCTGCCGACAAGGTGGAAACTGCATACCTCGACAAGAAGGAGTGCGAGTACCTCTATCCCGATGGCGAGTTCTTCGTCTTCATGGACCAGGAGGACTTCGAACAGTACCAGCTCCACAACGACTTCGTCGGCGATCTGATGCCGTTCGTGAAGCACAACGAACACGTGGTAGTGACCTTCTACCAGGAGAAGCCGGTTTCGGTCGACCTTCCCTCGGCGGTGGTGTTGCAGATCACCGAGACGGAGCCGGGCTTCAAGGGAGATTCGGTCAACAACGTCTTCAAACCAGCCACGCTGGAGACGGGACTACAGGTGAAGATTCCCAATCACGTGACAGAGGGTGAACTGGTCAAGATCTCCACGGAGACTGGCGATTTCATCGAGCGCGTGAAGGAGAAGTGAAGTCCTTCTGTAACTGACGTACCCCTTCGCGGAACCGATTGTGCCCCCCCATGGAGGGGTGGCGGATGTATCCCGCATCGATTCCCAGCTGCGAGAGAACTCCCTGCGACACCCTGCCGATGGCGACCGGCTCTGCGTCCTCGAAGATCTTCAGGAATTTGACCAGGATCTTCTTCCCCGCTTCCTGGTCGGAGCGGGTCGGTTTGCGGTTGGTCAACGGTTCGTCAGGGCGGTGAGGGTGCCACGGCACCGCATTCCACAGGACGATGTCTCGATTGCCAGCGATCTCTCCCCACACCACCGTGGCGGATCTTTCCTTGTAGGGATCTTGCCGACGCGACGATCTCCTGAGGGGCAGGCCGGTGGTCCATTCGAGGGCGTCCGGGCCGGCGAACAGATTTTCCCCCGTGAAGGGAATGCCGGTGAAGCGACATCCTGCCCAGCCGGCGGCTTCTCCCACCAGAATCGCGCGGGCGTGTCGATGAGCCTCGAGGTAGAGGGTGAGGTTGTCCCTGCGAATCTTCGCAGCACCGGGACGATCGAGTTCCTCATCGCGATCATGCCACGGATTGAACACGCCCTCCGGGGCGGGTCGACCGATGGCACGGATGAAGGATTTGACGCGGCTGTCGAATTCAGCTCGATTCACGGAACTCCTGCCTCATGCAGAACACGCTGCCTCCTGACTTCAGAAACTCTCCCGTTTCCACCTCCAGTACCTTGAGCCCCTGCTCTGCGAGTCGGGCGGCGGTGATGGGGGCTCCAGCTGGTAACAGTACATGCTGGCGATCGGGACACCACATGTTGCAGGCGAGTCGATCCCTCGCCTCTTCCTCATCGACCTCGATCAAGTGGTCGAATGCGCTTTCCAGCAGTGCGATTCCATCTCGATCGAAGGCAGCAGGGACCACGGCTGCCCGATCTTCATCGATCATCGCCAGCGCCGTGTCGAGGTGATAGAAGCAAGGGTCGGGAAGTTTCAGAAGAGCGACCTGGTGACCGAGCATCCGCCCCACCTCGAGGTGGAGCTGGACACTACTTCTCGGTCCTTCCCCGCACCACAGCAATGATCTTCCAGGATGCAGCAGGGTGTCTCCGTTACCTTCCCACGTTCCGGGAAGTTCAGTATCGATCTCGAGACAACGGATGCCCAGTTCCTCGATCAACTGGCGGTGATTGTGGCTCTCCGCTTGTCGGTTCGGATGGGACATGCGACCGAGCACCGCCACCGGCTTTCCACTGCCATCGATGGAAACCAGCGATGGATTGGCGGTGAAGACGGCGTCCACCTCTCCAGGATGGGGGACCAGTGGATGAACCTGAAGACCGATCGATTCGATGGTGTCGACCAGTGCATTCCACTGTCTCCGCGCCTCGGCGTGATCGATCGACCCGATGTGCTGGGCCATGTGCACGTTGCGAACGTCGATCACGTCGAAGTGCTCGGGCGGGCACATCAGTGCCCCCTGCACCGGAGCTTCTCGCCCCATCGCTCGGGGGGTCGCAGCGCACCACTCATCGGCGGTACGAATCGGGCTGATCGTCATGAGGGTTCTCCCACCAGTAACTGCTGAGCGGCGGCGATCGCCTTGCGATGAAGTGCTGGAACCCGGTCTGCTCGGTGGAGGGGGATTCGCTTCACCCCCGGGGGAACGGGGCCCTTCCAGCGATAAACCAGTGGCCGCACCTGGAGTTTTCGGTAGGTGATGGCGTGCTGGTAAAGATCACCGTGGCCGACGACCTGTGGAACGGGAATCCCCATCTCCTCGAACTTCAACTCGAGGATGGGATCGGCGTCTTGCTCCGGTCCTGTCAGTCGCACCAGTGGGGTTCCCGCTTGCCCCTTGAGGAGCTCTCCATCGCTGGGCCACAGCAACACCTCGTCCGCAGCCACCACAACCGCAGCTGCCCACCACTGTTCCTCCGTCGCCCTTCGCTTGCGCGGCTGAGGCCAGCGGCTGACATCGCCGCTCTCCAGTGCGCCACATTCCCCTGCCAGGGGGCAGTCGCTGCAAGATGGATTGCGTGGGGTGCAGACCCGTCTACCCAGGTCCATCATCGCCTGGTTGTGGTCGCCTGGGGCGTGTCGGTCGAGTGCATCCCTGGCAGCCTCTGCGATGGCGATTCGCGCGGCACCACTCTTCGGATCTCCATCGATGCGATGAACTCGACACAGCACCCGTTCGACATTTCCATCGATGACCGCCAGAGGTTGCTGGAAAGCGATGCTACAGATCGCCGCAGTGGTGTATTCCCCGACCCCAGGAAGTCGTCGCACCTGCTCGGGATCTTCAGGGAACAAGCCACCGTATTCCTCGACGATCATCTTGGCGGCGTCATGCAAGTTTCTTCCCCGAGAGTAGTAGCCAAGTCCAGCCCACATCTCCAGTACCTCTTCGATGGGTGCCGCGGCCAGGGAAGCCGGGTCGGGATAGCATTTCATGAATCGAGTCCAGTAAGGAATCACGGTCGCGATGCGAGTCTGCTGGAGCATCACTTCCGAGAGCCAGATTGCGTAGGGATCGCTGCTACCACGCCAGGGGAGTTCCTGTCGAGATCGTCGGAACCAGTTCGATAAGTTGTCGGTGATGCGCGGCTTCATCGGTTTCATTTCGCTGTTGCAGTGATCGGACGCTGAGGGAACAACCTCCCGGTTCCTGTTGCAATCGGGGGTGCAGGATACAGTCGAATCCAGGGGAAGTGATGAATCGGTTTGCGGATCGTGATCTTGAGCTGCGCTTCCTTCTTGCCCTCCCCGTTTCCCGATTGCGGAGACGATCCAACCGATGATCCACTTTCCTGCGACGAGAGCGGCTGCATCTGAAGGGGCTAGTCTCCGCTGTTTCCCGACGATGTGGGTGGCATCTGACCGGGGACAGACTACATTCCTGTCATGAGTATTACCTTCGGAGAGTACCTCCGCATCACGACCTGGGGTGAGTCTCACGGACCGGGAATCGGTGTCGTCATCGATGGTCTACCGGCAGGGGTGCCGGTGTCGGTGGAGACGATCGGTGCTGAACTGGCACGGAGAAGGCCGGGTGGCTCCCTCGCCTCTCGCAGGCAAGAACCGGACGAACCGCGAATCCTCTCCGGTGTTCTCGATGGCAAGAGTCTCGGATCGCCGCTGGCGATCTGGATCGAGTCGGTCGACGCAAGACCGCAGGATTACGACCAGATCTCCGAACTGTATCGACCCGGTCATGCAGACTTCACCACCGAGGCTCGCTACGGTCATCGAGATCGACGCGGCGGAGGCAGGGCGAGTGCCAGGGAAACCGCCGCTCGTGTCGCTGCCGGATCGATCTGTCGCTCGATGCTGAAACGGGAATACGGCATCGAAATTGTCGGCTGGGTCGATGAGGTCTCCGGCGTTCGAAACTCCATCGGCATCGATGAGATCTCTGCGGAAGCTGTCGAGGCTTCCCAGGTCCGATCACCGGACCCATCGACTTCACTCGCACATGCCAAGATGATCGAGCAGGCCAGGGATGCCGGCGACAGCCTCGGAGGTTGGATCGGAGTCGTCGCCAGGGGAGTTCCTGCCGGCTGGGGAGATCCGATCTTCGGCAAGGTGAAATCTCTGCTGGCTTCCTCGATGCTCTCGATCCCCGCTGCGGTTGCCATCGAGATGGGGGACGGAATCGAATCGACACGTCGTACCGGAAGCGAGAACAACGATAGTTTCGCGGCGGATGCATCGGGCGGGGTGACGCAACGGTCAAACCGGTCGGGCGGAATGCAGGGTGGCATCACCAGTGGAGCACCGCTGTGGCTGCGTGTCGGATTCAAACCGACCTCGACGATCGGGACGTCGCAACAGACGGTCAATCGACAGGGACAAGAGGTCGACTTCGAAGGTAGGGGTCGACACGACCCCTGTGTGCTTCCCAGGGCAGTCCCCATCGTCGAGGCGATGATGTCGCTGGTACTGGTGGATCGGATGCTGGCCCGGAGAGCAACTCCCCCCGCCAGTGGATAGGAGTGGCAGATGGCCTGGATCGAGCCCCTGAGTGAGGATCAGGATCGCAGTGGCACGCTCAAGCGTGTCTACAGCGGATCGAGGTCACGAGCGGGTGAAGTGGCCGAGATCATCCGGGTGATGTCTCCCCGCCCCGATCTGCTCGAGCCGTTCCTGCTCCTCTACCAGCGACTGATGCTGGCTCCAGAGACCACACTCAGCCGCGCCGAGCGCGAGTGGGTTGCGGTGATGACAAGTAACTTCAATGACTGCCACTACTGAATCCAGTCACACCTGCGAGATCTCGAGTCACTTCCTGGAGGTGACGAGCTCGCCGAAGCGATCCGGTCCGGATCGTCGACTCTCGATGAACGAAGAAGATCGATTGCAGCCTTCACGGAAAAGTTGACTCGAACTCCTTCGGAGATGTCATCCGACGATGTCGAATCGTTGAAGCGGGTCGGGTTTGATGATGCAGCGGTGGTGGAACTGACACACATCATCGGCTTCTTCAGTCACATCAATCGCATTGCCGATGGCCTGGGAGTGGATCTGGAGCCCTGGATGGACCGGAACTCCGGCGGAGTCTGATTTGAAGATGTGGGGGCTAGACCTTATCATGGGGTCAGGCGATCGCCGCCCGGTTGCAGATCTCAGGTGATTTGCGACGACGTGTTGAGATGAGGACCTCTTGGCTTCGCAACAGGATCGAGTTCAGCAACTGGTTCGACAGTTACGCATGAGGAAACGGATGCGTGCTGTGGTGTTCGGTTTCGGTAACGGGATGGCCCTGGCTCTCGTCGCCATGACGCTGCTCGTCGCGTTCGATCGCTTCCTGGCAATCCCGGTCGATTCCCGCCTCGAGTTGTGGCTGCCGGTGGCAGTGCTGGCATTGTCCTGCCTCCATTCATTCCTGTCGGTGAAAGTGGCTCCCGTCCACGAGGTGGTCGAGGCGGAGCAGGATCAGTCGATCCCCCAGACCATCTCCACCTCCTTGCTGGCTCGCAGCGAGGGATTCAGCGATGAGGCGACACGGAAGATCGATTCCGATGCTCAACGACTCGCCGGACAGGTCGACCCTCGCCAGGCGATCCCCGTTGGATTGCCCGGTCATCCGAGAAGGGTGCTGGTGGCGCTGCTTCTGTGGATCGGGGTCCTGTTCATCCCCGGTCTGGATCTGCTGGGGATCGAGGAGGAGCAACTTCGCAACAAGCGTGAAGGTCAGCGGACCACTCGCAAGGTGGCCTCTCTCGAGCGACGCCTCGGTGAGGTGGCAAAGCTGGCGGATCGCCACGGAATCGATGAGGAAACCAGGAAATTGCTCCACGAGATGGCCAGGAAGAAGTTGCAAGTCGAGCGTCCAGCGGCGGTCGGGCAGATCCAGAAATCGCGACGCCAGGTTTCCAGTCGTTCCCGGCGACCGGAACTGCAAGGAGCGAGGAACACCGCCGAGCGGATCCGGCAGTCGGCACAGGAGCAGTCAAAGCCTACATCCAAGGTCGGCAAAGAACTGGCGAAAGCACTTCAGAAGGGGGAGCTGGGCCGGGCTGCTCAGCAACTTCAGGAGTTGAAGAAAGCCGCTGGCAAGTCTGGATCGGAGGGGCAGCAGGCGAGAAACGATCTCAAGGCCCTCGCCAGGTCGCTGGGCCTTCCCGACAGCCTGGCCAGCAAGCTCGGGGATTCGGCGCAGGACTCGAAACCACTGACGCCAGAGGAGCAGAAGCAACTCGCCGAGAAACTGGATCAACTGGCGAAGTTGATGAGAGAGTCCGATCTTCTCGATCACGCCCGTCAGCAGATCCAGTTCACCGAGGCAGAGTTGAGTGCGCTGCCGGCAGAATGGCCCGATGGACCACCGCCGGAGATCTGTCCCGACTGTCTTGCGGGAACCTGACAGGCGAAGTCGGGGGGTGGCACCTGAAGTGGCACCCCCGGTGAGCGAAGTTTCGTTCACACCATGAATCAAAAACCTGGATCGACTGCAGCCACCAGGCCGGGAGCCGGGAGCAGTGGTGGAGGCGCCGGGCAGGGTTTGCAACTGGGTGCCGGTGGCGGGACGCGACCGGAGGCCAAGGATGGGGATACAGAGAACCAACCCGAGACACTGAATGGTGGCGGGCGAGGTGGAGTGACGGTGGCGACGATCCTGGTCGAGGGAGAAGCCCCCGCTGGCGACGCCAGGGTTTCCCTCCAGCAGGCGGTGGAGGCGAGTTCCCGCATCGCAGAGTCCGATCTCGACCGCCAGCGAGTGCCTGCCACTCTTCGACAACTCGCCGAGGATTACTTCGATCGCCTCAAGGGAAGAACCGAGGATTGATCCATCTCGGATTTCCGTGGCGCTGCGAAGCCCGGACGGGGGAACAATAGCATGGTTGCGAGGGCCTGGATCCAGTCCTTGTTGGTCGTGTCCTCGATGTGCCTGGCATCTTGCGGATCGAGCAGTGATCTCGAGAAACCACTCTCGGATGTGACCGTCATCGGCGGACCTGGCCGGGGGGTGGGTCGCTTCTTTCAACCCCGAGCCATCGAATCAATTCCAGGAAACGGTTGTGTCGTCATCGATCGAAGCGGCAGAGCGCAGCGCTTCGATGAAGAGGGGATACTCCAAAGCGTCTGGATGCTTCCGGAATGGTCCGCTGGTCATCCCATCGATCTGTGCGGAACCGCCGACGGAACCCTGCTGGTGGCGGATACCCATTACATGCGAATCATCGAATTCGATATCGATGGAAATGAGATCCGTCGATTCGGTGAAGATTGCGGACTGGAGCTGGTTCGTGGAATCGATGTGGCTCCCGACGGTTCGATCCTGGTCGCTTCCTACGGAGAACGTGATCGAATTTTTCGATTTGATCGTCAGGGACAATTGCTGGCGGTGTGGGGAGAGCGGGGAGATGGTCCTGACCAGTTCTTGCGGCCGGAGGGACTCACCGTCGATATCGACGGCTCGGTGCTGGTGGTCGATTGCGGGCATCACAGAATCCTCCGCTTCACACTCGATGGTGAGCACCTGCAGACGATAGGCGGACCAGGAAGATCGCAGGGGCAGTTCGATACACCCTTCGACGTCGATGTGGTGGGGGATGGTTCTTTCGTGGTCATCGACAAGTCCGGTTGCAGATTGCAACGCTTCGATTCGAGCGGAAACTGGCTCGATACGGTGGGGGGAGTGGGCCGTGGGCGGGGACGCCTCAGTGAACCGCGCGGGCTTTGTGTGAAGTCGACGGGGGAACAGAGAAGGGTGCTGATCGCCGATACCGGCAATCACCGGGTGGTGGATGTCGAGTTGCCGGGGAGGGAACTATGAGTTTCTTGCCCATCGATTTCGATTCTCCACGGTGGCTGCTGGCTCTGGTTCCGCTGCTGGCCGTGGTCATCTATTTCACATTGCGCAGTCGAGCAGGATTACCGCCGGCGGTTCAACGGCTGGCACTGGTACTCAGATGCGTGGCGATCTCGGCACTGATCCTCGCCCTCTCGCGGATGGTACTCCTGTCGGGAGGAGACGGAGTCAGTTTGCTGGTGTTGCGAGATCTGTCCGCTTCGGTTCCGAGGCTGGTCAGTGACGAGATGATCGAACAGACCTCCCGTCGAATCGGTACCTTGAACTTCCCCGACCAGGTGTCGCTCGTCTCCTTCGGAAAGGAGCAGCAACTGGAGCAGCCGATGGCGATGAGGCTGGGAAGCGGAATCAGTGCCGATATCGACCGTAGTGGCTCCGACATCGCATCTGCGTTGCGATTTGCAGCGAGTTCGCTGGAGGGGGCTGCTCCCGGGGGATTCCGCAGGGTGGTGCTCATCAGTGACGGCAATTCCACCGAGGGAGATCCACTGCGGGAGGCGAAAAATCTCGCCTCTGCGGGAATCGCCGTCGATGTCCTTCCTGTCTTCTACGATCACCAGAAGGAAATCATCCTGGAAAACCTGGAGGCCCCCGAGACGGTCAGGCCTGGTCAGGCCTATTCGGTGGATTCGGTGATCTGGTCGAGCGATACCACCGAGGCCACGGTGGTACTTTCGGAAGGATCAGAGGTGATCGAACGCCGATCGGTCACACTCGAGCCGGGCAGAAACCGACAGGTCTTTCCACTGGTCGCCGGAGAGAATGCTCTGCAGCGACTGTCGATCGCCGTGGAGGCTGCCGACGGAGTCGATTCACTCAAGCAGAATAACTTCGGAGATGCGCTGGTGAGGACACTGCAGCGTCCAAAAGTGCTGGTCATTTCCAACGATGATGATCAAACACTGCGCCAGATCCTCGTGGCAGGAAACATCGAGGTCGATCAGTACACTCCTCAGGGAATGGCTACATCACTGGAGGGCTTTCACGGGGTTGAGGCGGTCATCCTTGATGATGTTTCTGCTTTTGACTTTCTTCCGCAGCAGATCGAACTGCTGGAGAAGATGGTTCACACCACCGGTATGGGTTTATTGATGGTGGGAGGTCCCAGTTCCTTTGGAGCGGGAGGCTGGAGAGGAACCAAGGTAGAAGATGCGCTGCCGGTCAAGATGAACATCGAGCAGCGGAAGAAACTTCCCAACGGTGCGCTGGCAGTGGTTCTTCACACCTGTGAGTTTGCTCAGGGAAATCTGTGGGCCCGCAGAATTGCTCACGCATCGACGGAAGCGCTGACTCCGCAGGATCTGTTCGGAGTGTTGATCTACAGGGGAGGTGTAGACCTGTGGGGGATTCCTCTCGCCCCCCTGGCAGACTCGACGGTAGTCAGCGGCCAGATCAATTCACTGGTTCCCGAGGATATGCTCACCTTCGGTAACTCGATGACGCTGGCGATCCAGGCACTGGTGCCAGCTAATGCCTATTCCAAACATTTGGTGGTGATCTCCGATGGAGATCCCACGCCTCCTTCTCAGCCGTTGATCGACAGTTACATCGCCAATGGGATCCAGGTCTCGACCATCTGCATCAATCCCCACTCGGGTCCGGCCGGTACCGGAACCATGAAGAAGATCGCTTCCCAGACCGGCGGTCGCTTCTACTTCGTGAGCGACCCGGCTGCGTTACCGCAGATCTTCTTCAGGGAAGCGCTGCAGGTGCGAAAGAACCTGATCTCCGAGGAAGAATTTACCCCGCTGATCGTCGATGTTGCCGACCCGATTCGAGGACTTGACGGATTCCCGCCGCTGCACGGCATCGTGCTCACCACGGTGAAGCCGATGTCCAGGTTGGTCCTGGTCAACCCGGATGAAGATCCCGTGTTGGCGCTGGGCAGGCACGGGCTGGGGAAGACCGCAGCATTCACATCGGATGCTCGTTCCCGCTGGAGTGCCGACTGGCAAGGCTGGGGTGGCAACTCGACATTCTGGACACAACTGGTGAGGTCTATTTCCCGAGAGGTCGAGGAGAGCGTCCTGGAGATTTCTCACACGGTTGAGGGTGATGAAGGTGTCGTGATCGTCGACGCCATCGATGCGAACGGTCGCTTTCTCGATGGGCTGGATCTGCAGGGAGTCCTGATCGGACCCGATCTCACCAGTTCGAACATCGAGTTGAATCAACAGGCTCCGGGTAGATACATCGGTAGGTTCCCGGCAGGTCAGGAGGGAAGCTACCTGATTCGATCGAACTATGACGACGGGAAGGGATCCAGTGGTGGACAGACGAAGGTGATCACCGTCGGATACCCTGCGGAGTATCGAGTACTCAGCAGCAACATCGAACTGCTGCGTCAGATCACAGAAGTTTCCGGTGGTCGGGTACTGACCGACCAGGACGATCTTCTCGATCGGTCTCTGCCCAGTCGCAAGGACCGCAAGAGTCTGTGGCAGATGCTGGCGAGCATCGGCCTGTTTCTGTTCTTCATCGACATCGTGGTGCGGAGGGTGCAGTTCCAGATGCCGGGACGTACCGCCAGGCCGAGCGCCGTCGAGGAGTCGGTCGACGGGGCTTCAGATCCCGCTCCTCGGCGCACCATCGCAGCGAGTCGTCGGGAGACGGTAGCGCTGGAGCGCGACCGATCTGAGCAAGAGGGAGGGGCAGAGGAGGCCGAGGAGCAGCAGCAGGACGAATCTGAAGATCTGAAAAAGTTGCTCAGGGAACGGCGAAAGCGCCGAAAGAAGGGCATCTGAGCCCGATTTCATCGGCGCAGCACTGTCGGTCCGGTTGACGCTGAGGTGTTGTCCCCGCAGCATCCTTGAGAAGGTCCCCCGATGTTGTCCAGGAAAGGAGGTTCGCCGTTGTCCCAATCCACCACCGCGATCACCTCCATCTCGCGGATGGAGATCCCGGCCGCTTCCCTGACCATCGTCGCCGCCGTGCTGAACGAGCGAGAGAACATCGAGCCGTGGCTCGAAAATGTCGGCTGGGCAGACCGAGTGATCGTCATCGACCACGGTAGTAAAGACGGCTCGCGCGAGCTCCTTGCGGAGCATCCGGCGGTGGAGTTGATCGACGCCCCGAAGGGAGAGGGCTTGATCGAGGATATTCGTCGGCTCGGTCTCAGTCGGGTCGAGGAGGGGTGGGTCCTGGTGCTCGATCTCGACGAGCGGGTCACCGATGAACTGAAGATGGAGATCGATTCCCTGCTGAGACAAGATCCCGAGGAATCGGGATTCAGGATCCCATTTCGCCACTACCTGCTGGGCCGCTGGCTGCAGCATGGTGGCTGGAATGACCGTCACCTGAGGCTGTTTCGAGCGGGAGAAGGAGATTACATCCCGGGCCTGATCCATTCCGATGCCATCGTCGAGGGATCGGTCGGTGATCTCGCTGGCAAGGTGCTTCACTTCGCACACCCGACGATTCATGACTTCCTGTCACGGATGAATCGATATACCTCACAGAGTGCCGATGCACTGGCACGCGGAGAGGTGGGTGGGTTGCGGAAGAGAAAAATCCTGCCCGCATCGAGACTTTCCTGGACCCGTGCCAGCGCATCGATGTTCTGGGTGCGATACATCAAGGACAGGGGCTATCGCGACGGGATGCCAGGCTTCATCGTCGCCGTGCTGCTCGCGGCTTACATCTTCATCGAGCAGTCAAAAGCGTGGGAAGTACGACAGGGAACGGCGATCGGATGAATGCTGCTGGAACCACCAATAGATCCGGAATCATCAGGCTGCTCGGCCACGTGCTTCCTCATCGCAGGGCGATCGCCGCGATTCTGATCCTGATGAGTATCTATGCCGCTTCCAATAGCCTGAGACTGGGTGCGGTGGGACTCGTCATCGACGGGGTCATCGCCCCCACGGAGGACGGATCGAGGGGGCGAACGGTTGCCCTCTTCGAGGAGTACCTGCTGCCGATCCTGCCAGGTGAGATCGAACTCTCTCGCCGTAGCGAGAGCCAGTTTCGTGTCGACAGTGCGCTGGTGGTTGGTTTCCCCTCGGAGGTAGAAGAGGGAGAAGCTGTACTGCATTGGGAAGATGCCTACCTGGTCACTGCGCAACTCACCGGCGGAGGTTCTGTAGAAGATCTGCGGGGGAATCTCGTTCGCTGGGACGGTGTCGTCGACAGCACGACGCGGGAACTGACCGCAGATCAACTGTCAGGGTTCGGTATCGATCCCGGATCTCGCTCACCGGATGGAGCGGTCATCGCAGAGTTGCGAGGAACTGGAAGCGTGACCGTCTTCAACGGTTCTCCCGGATCCGGAAACGTGACGTTGTTGCTGGCGATTGCCGGATTCATCGCGGTGCTGTCGCTGGTCGTTGCGACCAGTAGCTTCTATCGACTGGTGCTGGGGCAAAAGGTTCGCATCCAGGTGGTGGTCGATCTCAGAAACAAGTTGTTTCGCTACCTCTCCCGCCAATCGATCGATTATTTCGAGTCGAGAAGGCATGGCGATGTGGTGTCCCGATCGGTGGGGGATGTCGCAAGCGTGTCTGCATCGGTACAACTCCTGTTCGGCGAGATCCTGCAGAGCCCGTTGACGATTCTCTTCTCCCTCGCCATCGCCTTCATCGCCTCGTGGCAGATGACCCTGGTGGCGATCCCCTTGATGTTGATGCTGGCGATCCCGGTGTTCCGACAGGCGAAGAGGGTCCGGAGTCGTTTCCGTGGTGCTCTGTCCCACGCCGGGGAGACCACCGAGGGGATCTCTCAACTCCTCTCGGGGATCCGTGTCGTCAAGAGCTTTGGCATGGAGAAGCAGCGTCAGCAGCAGTTCGAGGAGACTTCCGAAGATCTGCGGAAAGCTCTGGTCAGAACCGAGATCGCCCGGGCCAAGGGCAGATCGATGGTGGAAGGGCTCTACAACCTGATCGCAGCGTTCGCCATCGCTGCGGGTGGATTCGTGATCACCTCCGGGTGGATCGCGATCTCCTTTGGAGACTTCGCAGTCTTCATGGCAGCGATCCTTTCCTGCTACACCCCCATCAAGAACCTGGCACGGATGGCGACCACCATCGCTGAATCCGCAGCGGCAACCGATCGCATCTTCGAAGTTCTGGACACTCCACTCATGGTTGTCGACAGTCCAGAGTCGAGGCCGATGGTTCCCTTCGGGGACAGTATCGAGTTCTCGAACATCACCCACCGCTACGATGAGCAGGATGAGCCGGCGCTGAGTGAGGTCAGCATGAAGATCAAGAAGGGCGAGCAGGTTGCGCTGGTCGGACCTTCTGGATCGGGAAAGTCGACGCTGTTCGATATCCTGGCCCGGTTCCGTGAACCGACCGAGGGCGAGGTGAGAATCGATGGGGTCGAGTATCGATTGCTGACGCATTCTTCGCTGCTGGATCAGATCGCCATCGTCGGGCAGGAGCCGTTCCTGTTCCATTCGACGGTGAGGGACAACATCCGAGGGGGATCTCCCGAGGCTACCGATCAACGGATCGAGGAGGCGGCCATCGCTGCCTCGGTCCATGACGAGATCCTCGCCCTTCCTCGAGGTTACGACACCGTCATCGGGGAGCGGGGGGACCGCCTCTCCGGCGGGCAAAGACAACGCATCACCATCGCCAGGGCAATCCTCAAGGATGCACCGATCTTGCTGCTCGATGAGGCGACCGCTTCCCTCGATTCGGAGAGTGAGAAGAGGGTGCACGGGGCGCTGCAACGGCTGATGAAGGATCGTACGGTGCTGGTGGTGGCTCACCGCCTGTCGACGGTGCGCGACGTCGACCGGGTGGTAGTTCTCGACTCCGGCAGAATCGTCGAGCAGGGGACTGACGATCAGCTGCGATCTGCGGGCGGACTTTATTCCCGCCTCAGCGCACTTCAGGCCACGGGATTGGCTGAAAATGGCCAATAACGCCGGCTGAGCGTAGCCACCACTCCTGTAGGCTTAGACAGTTGAGTTCAATAGTCATATATAGACAAGCGAACTGGCTGAATTCCAATAAATCCTAATATCGGTCTCGTGTTGCCAGTATGCGGCGATATGGGCAATTGCTTGTAAATAAGAGGTGAGTGGCACGGTGGTTGCTTAGTAAGGTTTACTTGGCGGGAATCGTTAGATCCGCCGGGTGATTATCAAAACTCTTCCTCGCTGTTGGGAGTGTGGCCGTCAGTACCCCTTTACTGATGTCACCTCCCATTTTTATTGGCTGGATGGCAAATCAGACCTGATCGATCGTTGCCATCACCTCCGACAGCGACTGCACCACCCGGGTCGGGTCCCCTTCTTTCAGGCGGTGATGGACCGGTAGGGCGAGGACCGTGAGTGCCGCCCGATCCGCCACCGGATACCGTTGCTGCGCTGCCCCACTTGCAGCTGCGAAGCAACCTTGCTGGGGGAGGGTTCCCGGATAGTACACGCCGCTATCGATCCCCAGCCGGGAGAGGCCTTCGCGCACCTGATCCCGGCACTCCACCTGCACGATGTACTGGTGCCAGCAATGATCGGAGCCGGCGGTGCGACCGAGTGGTTTCACCTGATCGAGTAGCTGGTATCGCTCCAGGGCTGCTCGATACTCCTCTGCGTTGCGCTTGCGAATCGCCTGTCGGGAATCGAGTCGCTGCAACTGAAGGGAGAGGATCGCCCCCTGGAAACCGTCCATCCGTGCATTCCAGCCGAGCATCTCGTGTCGATATCCACCGGCATCTCCGTGAACCCTCAACTGTCCGATGCGGCGAGCCAGTTGCTCATCCTGACACACGATCATCCCTGCATCGCCGGCGGCGGCGAGATTCTTGGTCGGATAGAAGGAGAAGACTCCCGCATCGCCGATTGCGCCGGCGGGGCGATCATTGTGAAAGACTCCGAAGGATTGAGCGGCATCCTCGACCACTGCGATCTGTCGCTGCCGTGCGATCTCGAGGATCTCGTCGATGGCGGCGGTCTGTCCATAGAGGTGAACCGGCAGGATGGCCCGGGTTCTGTCGGAGAGGACCTGCCTCGCCGATTCAGCATCGATGCAGAGGGTAGAGGGATCGATATCACAGAAGACCGGGGTGGCGCCGAGCTGGGCCACCACCGATGCGGTGGAGAAGAAGCTGTAGGCAGGAACGATTACCTCGTCTCCCGCCACCACGCCGACAGCAGCAAGAGCCACCTTCAGGCCGTCGGTTCCACTCGACACCCCGAAGGCATGGGCAACTCCGAGGCGCGCCTTGCACTCCTCTTCGAAGCGGGTCACCGTCGATCCCAGGCAGAAGGAGTTTGCATCGATCGCGCTGCCGAGAGCATCGATCCAGGCAGCGCGTTCCGCTGCGTCATCCGGCCCCACGGCGACCATGGAGATGCGATCAGTGGTGGACAATTTGGCCTCCTGGCTCAGCTCTTGCTCTTTTGATCCTGATTGACAAACCAGCGCGTGAATCGATCGATTCCATCCTCGATCGAAACCGATGGCTCGTACCCAAGTTTCGATCTGGACTTGTCGATACAGGCACAGGTTCGTGAAACATCTCCCGATTGATCGGGGTGGGCATCGATGGTGAAGGGTTGGCCACAACTGCGGGCGATCGTCTCGATCAACTGATCGAGACGAATGCTCCGATGGTTTCCCAGGTTGAAGATCTCGTATCCCTCGCAACGGTCGAGGGCTGCCACGGTTCCCTGGATGATGTCATCGACGTAGGTGAAATCTCGTTCGGCAGAACCATCCCCGTACATCGGTACCGGCAGCCCCTGGTCGATGAGAGATGTGAAGAGATGGATCGCCATCTCCGGTCGCTGCCGGGGACCGTATACCGTGAAAAATCTCAGGCACGAGATGTTGAGGCCGTGGAGATGATGGAAGGAGTGGCACAGAAGTTCTCCAGCCTTCTTTGTCGCCGCGTAAGGCGACACCGGATGGTCCACCGGATCGGTCTCCCGGAAGGGAGTTTCGGTTCGTTCTCCATACACCGAGGAGGAAGAAGCGAAGACGAAGTCATCGATGGAGTGCATGCGAGCCATCTCCAGCAGGTTGGCGGTGCCGTTGAGATTGACATCGGCGTACAGAGCTGGGTTTCGAATCGAGGGGCGCACCCCCGCCTTCGCTGCCAGGTGTACCACCGCCTCGATCTGGCGAGTTCTTCCGATCTGCTCGAGGAGATCCCGATCACGGATGTCGCCCTGCACCAGTTCGAATCCCTCCTTCGCCAGCAACGGGTCGACGTTGGAGTGCTTGATGGTGGGGTCGTAATCATCGGTGAAGGAGTCGAGGCAGATGACGGAGTCACCGCGCCCGAGTAGAACTTCACACAGATGGCTTCCGATGAATCCTGCACCGCCAGTGACGAGGATGTTGCGGCTCACGACGAGTCCTTTCACCGAGACCAGCAGATACAGCCGAGACGGTAGATTCTAGGGGAGTCGGCGATTCACCGCCAACGGAGCCGAAGAATCGGTCGATTTCTCTAGTCCTGGTACCGGGTAGCGTCCTCGACCCCAGCGTCCTGGAAACCCCTGCGACGCAGCCCACAGGAGTCACAGCGCCCACAGGCTCTTCCCTGATCGTCGGGATCGTAGCAGGACAGGGTCAGCGAGAGATCTACCTGCAGGTCGGTGGCGGTCTGGATGATCTGCGCCTTGGTCATCTCGACCAGCGGGGCCTGGAGGCGCCACCACGACCCGTCATTTCGAGTGGAGCCCTCGCGCGAGCCACGGTTTGCGGCGTTCACGAACGCTTCCAGGAACTGGGGGCGACAATCTGGATAACCGCTGTAATCGAGAGCGTTGACGCCGATCCAGATGTCTCGAATCCCCCGCGCTTCTGCCACCGCAACGGCCAGCGACAGGAAGACGAGATTTCTCGCCGGAACGTAGGTGGAAGGGATCTCATCACGGTGACTGGCACCCTCGTCAGGCTCGTGGGGGATGGGAGACGAGCCGAGCAATGCAGAGCCGCCGATGTGCTGGAAGGGGAGATCGAGGATCAGAGGAGGGGACAGCTGCAGGGAAGCGGTGATGGTGGCGACCTGCTCCACCTCCAGCGAATGATTCTGACCGTAGCGGAAGGTCAGGGGCAGCGGGTTGTATCCCTGCGAGGCAGCGATGGCGAGGACGGTGGTGGAATCGAGGCCACCACTGGCCAGGGCGACGGAATCGTGAGGTTTGTCACTCATGAAGTCAGATCCCAGGGGGCCTCCTGCAGGGGAAAGGGGTAGCAACTCGGCGCTGGTAACCTGTTCCCGATGGTGAATATCTATCTGGTCGTATATCCTGCCCGATGTCGACGGGCAAGTACCCGGCTTCCGGTCGCAGGAGAATGGGGGAAGCATGAAGATCCTGATTGTGGCCGGTCGCCTCGACTGGTCCGTTCCCACGACCCATGCCCTGGGGCTGGTCGAGGGTCTCATCCAGCGGGGGCACCAGATCCAGATGGTGTGCCGCGGAGGGGTTTTCTTGCCTCGATTCCGCGATCTGGGGGTGGAGGTGTACGAGTATCCCTCCTCATGGCTCGCTCGCCGCAAGCTGTCGCTGTTCCTGGCGGAGTTCGCCCCCGACGTGATCCACGCCACCGGTGGGGTCGGAGCGCAGAGAATCACCGTCCGACTCGCTGCGATTCTCAAGGTGCCGACGGTCCACACCGTCCACTCCTGGTTGAGCAGGGAACGATCGGCGCGGGCCACAAAACACGCTTCTGCGGTCATCGCCGTCAACCAGGACCTGCGGGAGCACCTGGTCAGCGAGCTGAGGATCTCGAAGGAGAAGATCCGCGTCATCCCCTACGGCATCGAGATCCCCGACGGGGACAATGAGCCGTGGAAACCTCGGGGGATTCCCGTCATCGGAACCGTCGGCAGGCTCGACAAGGGGCGTCGTCTCGATGACTTCCTCAACGCCGCCAGCCTGCTCCGTAGCAAGATCAATGATGTGATCTTCACGGTGCTGGGAGAGGGACCCGATGAAAGACGCCTGAGATCGGTGTGCAAGTCGATGGACCTGGAGGGACACCTGACCTTCGCAGCTCCGCCAGCCGATGTCGATGCGGTGTATCGAGCCTTTGACATCTTGATGCTGGTGAGCGATTGGGGTGGAACCGGACTTCACATGCTGGAGGGACTGGCCAGGGGGATTCCGACCATCGCCACCGGTGGAGGTGAAGTCCTGTCGCTGCTCGGTGAGGAGGGGATCTGTACCCTGGTCCGTCCGGGAGACCCGGAAGCGCTGGCCC
>CAYPPQ010000016.1:0-46671 GCA_964412635.1 uncultured Planctomycetia bacterium
CCGGATGGGCATCGTACTGCTGCTGCCGGCGATCGCGCTGTCGGCGGTGACGGCGATGGACACCTACCTGTGTTTTTTTATTTTGTGGGTGATGTCGTAGATCTACACCGTGCTCGGTGGCATCTCGGCGGTGATCTGGACCGACGTGTTGCAGGTGTTCGTGTTGATCGGCGGCGCACTGCTGTGTCTGATCGTGACGATTCAAGATGTGGGCGGATTGTCTGCGATGATCGAGGCGGCCCAGGTCTCTGACAAGTTTCACATCTTCGACTGGCGCTGGAGTAGCTCTGACATGGTCGCCTGGGTGTTGATGGTTGGCTTCCTCTTCACCAACCTGGTGCCCTACACCAGCGATCAAACGGTGATCCAGCGCTACCTCACCACCCCCGATGAGAAGCAAGCGGCCAAGGGGTTGTGGCTCAATCTGATCATCACGATTCCCACCGGAGTCCTCTTCTACGGACTCGGCACTGCGCTGTATGTCTACTACACATCGCACCCGCTGGAGCAGGCGATGCTGCCGGCGGCGACCGATCAACTGGTGCCGTGGTTCGTGGTCACGCACTTGCCATCGGGGGTTGCCGGTGTGGTGGTGGCGGGGATCTTTGCCGCAGCGATGAGTTCCCTCGATAGTTCGATGAACAGCATCAGCGCTGCCGTGGTGAATGATTTTGTCGGTCGCTTCTCGGCCGCAGGGAGGCAATACGACTTTCTGAAACTTGCCCGGAGGTTGACGCTGGTGCTGGGTGTCATCGGTACCGGTGCGGCCATGGTGCTGGCCACCTACGAGATCAAGTACCTGTTCGACTTCTTCCAGAAGGTGTTGGGACTCTTCGGCGGCGGGCTGGTGGGAGTGTTCCTGCTGGCGGTGTTCACGCGCCATTGCAATGCAAGCGGTGCGCTGGCGGGGTTGGTCACCGGAGCCGCCACGACGATGGCGGTGGCGTTTGGCCCCGAAATCAATTCCCTGCTGAATGCTGACATCGTCCCCGACATCAATTTCCTGCTGTATGCTGCCATCGGTTCGTGCACCTGCTTCGTGGTCGGATCTCTGGTCAGCCGGATGACAGGTGGCCAGGATCGTGATCTGGCCGGCTTGACGCTGGCGACATTGAGGGATACCCGCAATGGCGATGGATGATCTGAAACCTCTCTTGCAAAGGTATCGTTCCGACCTGGTCGGAAAAACGCTCCCCTTCTGGCTCGAGCACGGCTGGGATCGCCAGCATGGCGGCATCGTCACATCGCTCGATCGGGATGGAACCCGCATCGATGGCGACAAGTCGATGTGGTTTCAGGGGCGAACCGCCTGGATGTACGCCACCGCCTATAACACCGTGGAGCAGGATCCACGCTGGCTCGAGTTCGCCACCTCGTGTCTGCAATTCCTGGAGCAGCACGGTTTCGATGATGATGGCCGTATGTACTTTCTCGTCACCGAAGATGGGCAGCCGCTGCGCAAGCGCCGCTATGTTTACTCGGAGGCGTTTGCATCGATGGCTTACTCTGCCTGTGCCAGGGCCACCGGCAACGAGCAGTGGGCCGAGCGTGCCCGGCAACTGTTCGATCAGTACACCCGGATTTCCTTCGAGCCGGGGGTGATGGAACCGAAGGTCGATCCCGGAACAAGACCATCGAAGGGGTGTGGGCCGCTGATGATCTGTCTTCACATGGCTCAACTGCTACGGGACAACATCGGTGATGCATCGATGAACTCCTGGATCGATCGCTGCATCGAGGAGATCGAGCACGACTTCTGCAAGGCGGATCTGGGAGTCGTGATGGAAACGGTATCCCCCACCGGTGAAATCATCGACAGCTTCGATGGTCGCCTGTTGAATCCAGGGCACGCCATCGAGGCGGCGTGGTTCATCCTGCACGAGGCGAAGCATCGAGGCGGCGATGCCGATCTGGTGTCGCTGGGGGTGCAGATGCTCGACTGGATGTGGCAACGGGGCTGGGATGAAGAGTACGGAGGTCTCTATTCGTTTCGAGATCTGTACGACCGCCCGCCACAGGAGCCGGGTCACGATATGAAGTACTGGTGGCCCCACACCGAGGCGATCATCGCCACGCTGCTGGCGTATCAACTGACCGGGGATGAACGTCACGCCGAACGCTTCCAGACGGTTCACGACTGGTCACGGAAGCACTTTGCCGATCCGGAGCATGGCGAGTGGTATGGCTACCTGCACCGCGATGGAACCCCGGCACTACAGCTCAAGGGCAACCACTGGAAGGGCCCCTATCACCTGCCGCGGATGCAGTGGGTTGCATCGCAGCTGATCGATGGTCATCGCTGATTACTGGGCAGGTTTTTGTTTCAACTCGGCCAGTGCTGTTTCCAGCGCCTGAATCCGCTGCTGGACCCGATCGTTTTGTTCCCTTTCGGCGATCCGCATGAAGAGCCCCATGAAGAGGAAGCACATCGGCAACCAGAAGAGGAAGTGCTTCAGAGACGAAAGACTCTCGTCCAAAAAAAGACTCTCTCCCAGAATCCCGTACACCATGTATCCACAGGTAATGAACCCCACATAGGGAGAGATCAATCTGACGGCTGGCCAAAACAGTTTATCTTCACCGGTCATGACGAACTCCTTTTCGCAGTGCTCCTGCTACGGTTTTCCCGCCAGGAGGGACTACTCTGCAGGTTTTTCTTTCAACTCGGCCAGGGAAGCCTCCAGCGCCTGGATCTGCTTCTGGATTCGATCGCGCTGGTCCTTCAGGACATCTCCTATCAGGACGAAGGAAATTCCCAGAAAGAACCACAGTGCTCCTCGAGATATTGAATCGGATTCCATTGCGGCATCTGTGTGATCTTCCTGGAAGATGAAAAACATGAGCAACGGTTTTAGCAGGATCGCAAGATTTGTGATCGCGGCGGCAAAACATAAGAACGCCGGTATTTTCAGTCCGTACCGTTGACGAAGGGCGTCGTAAGCATTCAAGCGCTTCGTCGGGTTCTCATTCGTAGCCATGACGGGCTCCTTTCTCTTGCTCCTGCTGGGGGTATACAGCCAGGCGGGGCTGCCGTGGGCAGTCCTACCCCTGAATCCGCAAGCAGCGGCGAGCGTGACATGGAAAAGGTGGCTTTCACAGATACGGGTGCGGGATCAGCCCGTCATTTCAGGTCAAATCGCCGTCCGTGGTGTCGAGGGTGGGATTCCTGCCGATCAGATCTCTTCGTAAGATTCGACGGTGATCTCTGCCTGGACGTCGCCGGTGTGTTTGGTGCTCATCGGTTCAAAGAGCAGCAGATGTGTTTCTTCGGTGGCGATCGGTTTGTGTTCGACGCCTCTGGGGACGATGAAGAACTCGCCCGGGTTCACCACCACGGTGCTGATCTCTCCATCGCTGCCTTTCAGCTCCAGTGACAGCTGACCCTTCATCACCATGAACAGTTCATCTTCGTCGTCGTGCTTGTGGAAGACGAACTCGCCCTCGATCTTCGCCAGGATGACCTGCTGCCCGTTCAGTTCGCCGATTCTCTTGGGAGACCATCGATCGCTGAAGAGATCGAACTTGTTCTGGATATTGACGACGTCCATCGGGGGTCCTTATCTCGTTGCCTGGGCGGGAGCGGGTGGCCTCGTCGTCCAGGTCAGTTTGACTGGTTCTCTTTCTTCTTGTCCTCTTCCACTCCGACATCGACGGTGATCATGCGGGTGTGGAGGAGGTACGGATCACGGCGATCCCTCCACGATTCGATCAACGCCTCGACCGTCTCCTTGACCTTGCCATCGTGCACCTTCTGACCGTTGTGGGTCACGGTGATGCGGCTCTTTTCCCGGAGTCGGTCGTTGTCGATGAAGATGGTGAAGCCGTCGACATTCTCGGTTTCGATGTCGATGTTGTTCTTCTTGTCGATCTTGCCGCAGATGGTGGCTGGATTCTTCTGGTCGGCCCTGGCATCGATGCGCAGCCAGTGCTGGCGCGGGTGGTCATCGTTGATGATGGTGTGAACCACTTCGGGCGGATGCAGGATTCGTTTTCTGGGAGTGAGCCACTTGGTGACCCGCTGCATCATCGGACCGTTCTCATCGAAGTTGAGGTAGTGGCCGGAACCGTCGAGTTCATCGTAGGTGTGGTCGTACTTCCTCGACTTCAACTCCTGCTCCAGCAGCTGCGAGAAGCGCACCGGTACGATGTTGTCGGTATTGCCGTGCACGTTGTAGGAGGGCAACCACTTGAGGTTGTCGATCAACGGTGAATACGCCTCATTCAGGGTGTCGGTGACATAGTCTCCCATGTGCAAACCGCCGGCGAAGGGGATGATGGCGCTGAAACGATCGGGAAAGCGCATGCCGATGTTCCAGCTGCCCCAGCCCCCCATCGACATGCCGGACAGAACCACACGGTTATGGTCGATGGGGAATCGCTCGGCGAGCTGGTCGACGATCGCCATCACCAGCCCATCGGAGCGATAGGTCCACCAGTGCCGGGTGGGCGCACCGAGGATCTCCGGGGGCAGATCGGGATTGCTCTTTCCCGACAGCGGCTTCTTGGCATCGGGACCGACGATGATGTAGCCGTTTCGGTTTGCGAACTTGCTGTAGGCGACCGTCAGCAGCTGCCGGGCATTTCCGCCGTAGCCATGAAGCATGATGAGAAGGCCGTACTTCTTCTTCCTCGACTCGGGAACATGGATCCACAGATCGGACTGGCGACCGTCCTTGCCGGTGATCTTCTCCTTGCGGGTGCCCGCTTCGGGGCGGTCGATGCGCACCCCCTTGGCGATGGCCCTGAAGATCTTTGCGGGGCTGCTCTCGGCGAGTTTCTCGCGGTCGCCGGCGTCGAGCGCCTCGATCAGCAGATGGGTATCTATCGATGAGGATACGGACTCCCGCTCGGCGCTGGCCAGCAGGGCATCGACGGGATTTGCTGTCGGTGCCCCCACCAGTACAGCCAGTAGCAATAATGAGCGCATGGAGAGTCCTTTCCACGGGCCGAACGAGGATCAGTCTATCCGATGCAGTGAGTTCAGACACCTGGAGGGGGGCGGTGAGAGCTGCTGAATCTGCACATCCGAGCGATTCGACTCGTTGCGACCTGTAGCGGAAAACGGGACAATGAAGACATCTTTCTCCATCGACAGGAACGAGGTTTTTCGATGCAATCGCCGCTGTCTGGTTGGGCCTTCTCCCATCTCTGTGCCGCTCTGGTCGGCGCACTGGTGGTGGCCTCCCTGTTTCCGGAGTCGTCGCAGCCGACCCCGCAGGCAGATCCATTGCAGCAGGCACGGGTCGAGATGGAGGAGTTGCGAGCACGGATCCTCTCCTTCGAGGAGGCGAGAAAGAGGCTCGATGATCGTATCGCCTTGTTGACGGTGGAACTGGCCGGGGCGAGGAAGCAGCAGCAGCAGCCGGAGCCGGAGCCGGAGCCGCAGGAACCGCTGCCCGATGTGGGGCTGGAGATGGTCACCGCTCGGCCCATCGCCTTTGACGACGCGGTGTTCCTCGCCAATTACCGGGGAATGGCGGATGAGGTGTTCCAGCTGGTGGAACTGGGAGAGTTCGAGGCGGCGGCAGAGACGATCCTGTACCTGCAGGGGGTCCTCGGGAACCGCGCACCG
Organism: uncultured Planctomycetia bacterium; assembly: GCA_964412635.1. GTDB lineage: Bacteria > Planctomycetota > UBA8108 > UBA1146 > UBA1146 > QNYK01. The sequence goes on from CAYPPQ010000016.1 coordinate 5,573, forward strand.
CTGTCGGTGGATGGCGAGATGTCGGCACTTGCACCCCTCTTCGAGGAGATCGACGAGCACTGGATGCCACATCTGTTCGGGGCCCTGGTCGCCTCGCCGGAGATGATGGTGAGGTTTTCCCTGGAACTTCGCGGCAGAGAGCGTCGCGGAGAAGATCTGGGAAGAATCGCCAGCTTTCTGGCAGCATCGGAGTCGTGCTCCCTGGCGATCCTCGGAGGCGGAGAGATCTCGATGGAGACGGCGGGTCTGTGGCTGGATGAGTTGCTGAACAAGGCCTCCAGCGAGGGTCTTCAGGACTCCGAAATCGCCTCCCTCTGCTACCTGGGGAATCCCTCCGGGGCGGTCCAGGTGCTGGAAACTGCCTGGGATCAGGGAAGAAATCGCCAGGCCATCATCTGCTCGTTGGTCCAGATCAACACCCCTGATTCTCGTAAGTTGTTACAGGAACTGGTTTTCGAGCTGGATGAGGGCCCTGTACAGGAGGCTCTGGACCTGTGGCTCCAGCGCGATTGATTTCTCACTTCCCCTTGCCGGATCGATACCTCGAGGTCACAATCAAACTTGGTTTGAGACTTGATGTCGGGGCAAGTGCCCCAACGAAGTAGATACTCGAACCACGGGGTTCCCGGTTGAACCCTGCTTTCTCGACGATCAGGGGTATGGATAGATTTTGACTGCAAGGTTACACACGTGCGCCACCCTTTTGGTTCGTCGTGCTTTCCCAACGATTTTTCATGTTTTTTACGTCCACTCCACAGGCGACACAGTGTCGTCTCGTGGCAAGGGGCGAATTGTGTTCCGACCGGCGTAAGCCGGCCTTTGAGTCCGCAGGGCAGCCACACGCTCCCCCGGTTGCTACCCCTGGCCTTGGCTGGGGACTGCGGGAAGAGATGAGGGAGAAAATGGGTAATAGAATTTTTGTCGGGGGTCTTCCCTGGGCAGTTGGTGACGGCGAGCTTCGCGCTCATTTTGAGGGCTGCGGAGACATCACCGACGCCGTGGTCGTCATGGACCGTGAGTCGGGTCGTAGCAAAGGCTTCGGCTTCGTGACCTTCGAGTCGGATGAGTCCGCTCAGAATGCCATCGAGAACCTCGATGGTAGCGACATGGATGGACGCAGCGTTCGCGTCAGTGAGGCCAAGCCTCGCCCCGAGCGTGGCGCAGGTGGGCCTCCCCGCCGCTCCTACTAGGTCGTAGTTCGGACAATCTCAGTCTGAATCCAGATCAGGCCGTCAGGAATCCCCTGGCGGCCTGTTTCTCGTTTCAGGTGCCCTCTGCTACCAGGGTCACCGTTGCGTCCTTCCTGAGGTGCCTCTCCCGTTATACGATCCACCGGTCCCCACGGGGATCCAGATGCGGGGAGGAAGCATGGATAAAAAAGCGGACGATCAACCCGATGGGGTTTCGCGCAGGCTGTTTCTCAAGGGCGCCGGCGCCGCCGCCGCCGCGGTCTCGGTGGTTCAGATTCCGGTTACCGGAAGCGATGTTGCTACCGATGAGCCGACGATCCTCGGCCCCGGGCCGGTTTCCATCGAACTGAAGATCAATGGCGAGGTGAAGGAGGTCGAGGCACCTCCCAGCACCACCTTGCTCGATCTTCTCAGGGATCACCATCAGCTGACCGGAGCCAAGCGGGTGTGCGATCGTGGATCGTGTGGTGCCTGTACGGTTCTGCTCGACGGAGACACGGTCGACAGCTGCAGCATGCTGGCCATCGATGCCGTCGGTCGCGAGATCACCACCGTCGAGGGGATCGGCACTCCCAGTAATCTCAGCGACCTCCAGCAAGCCTTCGTCGACAAGGATGCCCTGCAGTGTGGCTTCTGCACGCCGGGGATGGTGGTGTCGTGCACCGCGCTTCTCCAGCACGATCCGAAACCGGATCGAGATCAGATCCGCAAGGCGATCGCTGGCAACATCTGTCGCTGTGGAACCTACCAGAACATCATCGAGGCGGTCGAGCACGCCTCCCGGAAGGGAGGGAAGTGATGGCTGAAGAGATCACCATCAAGGTCGGCTTTGGCGACCAGTTCCGCGAGTTGACGGTGAAGCTGCAGGACGGCGATATCGCACCGTGGCAGCCGGGTGAACCGCTCGATGTGGTCGGCAAGAGCAAGCCGAGGCTCGATGCGGTGGCCAAGGTGACGGGAACTGCCAAGTACGCCCATGACCAGCAACCCGCGGGGTTGATTCACGGGCGCATCCTCCGCAGTCCTCACGGAAATGCCGACATTCGCTCCATCGACCTGGCAAAAGCGAGGGCGATGCCGGGGGTTCGGGCGGCACTGACGATTCCGCAGGTGTTCGAGGATTCCTCTGCCCGCTACGCCGGAGCAGAGGTCGCAGCCATCGCCGCCGATACCGAGGTTCAGGCGGATGCAGCCCTTCGAGCCATCGTCGTCGATTACGACGTGAAGGAGCATTGCGTGACCATCGATGCTTCGATGGCAGATGATGCACCGCAGGTGGGCCGTGGCGACCAGAAGAACGTGATGCGAGTCAGCCCCCGATCTCGTCGTCGCCGCCGAGGAGGTGGCGGAGATAACGCCGAGGCGGAAAAACAGATCCAGGAGCAGATGGCTCGCAAGGAGAAGGAAGTGGACCAGATCCTCGCCGCATCCGATTCGGTCGTGGAGGGCACCTTCCGCACCCAGGTCCAGACCCATGCACCGCTGGAGACTCATGGTGCCGTCTGCAAGTGGCAGGATGGAAGACTGATGTGCTGGGCATCGACCCAGGCCACCTTCGGTTTCCGGGGCGAGATGACCAGCAACTGGGGCAAGGTCCATGCCGAGGAGTGTCGTGTCTTCAGCGAATATGTCGGAGGCGGCTTCGGATCGAAGTTTTCCGCCGGACGGGAAGGGGTCATCGGAGCCCTGCTGTCGAAAGAGGCGGACGCACCGGTGAAGATGATGCTCGACCGTTCGGGAGAGCAGACCAGTGCTGGCAATCGACCCGATTCGTTGCAGAAGATGCGCATGGGCGTCAACAAGGACGGGTCGATCCAGGGACTTCAGATCCGCAGCTGGGGAACACCGGGAACGGGAACCGGCGGAGCCGGCGCACACAACGACGGGATCTACAACCTCGGCACCATCGACAAGGTGGAGTACGGGGTCCGCACCAACTGTGGAGGAGCGAAAGCCCATCGTGCTCCGGGATGGCCGCAAGGATCGGTGGCTCTCGAGCAGATGATGGACATGGCAGCCAGTTCCATCGAAGGTGTCGATCCCATCGAATTCCGCAAGAGAAATGACGACCACCCCATCCGCATCGCCGAGTACGACATCGCCCGGGACAAGATCGGCTGGGATACGGAGCGGGTAAACGATCCCGCATCGCCACTGCGAACCGGGGTGGGAATCGCCAGCAACCTGTGGTTTTCCGCCGGCGGTGGCGGCTCCAGCGCGCTGGTGAGAATCGCCCGGGACGGTTCGGTGGAGGTCCGAAACGGTGCCCAGGATATCGGCACCGGTACCCGAACCGTCATGGGGATGGTGACCGCCGAGGAGATCGGTATTCCACTGGAGATGGTGTCGACGAGGATCGGCGACACCAACGACCCACAGGGTCCGATGAGCGGAGGGTCGACCACCATCGGATCACTGACCCCCGCAGCCAGGCTTGCCGCTCACCATGCCAAGAAGGAACTGCTGGCGGTGATCGCAGATCGCAAGGAGTGGGATGTCGAGGATGTCGATATCCGCAAGGGCAGGGTGATCCGTGGCGACGGAAGCGATGCCGGTCTCTCCTTCAAGGAGGCCTGCGCCCTGATGGATGACGATGCCATCGAGGTGCTGAAGGCGCGACCTCGACGGAACTACGCAGGATTCTCTGACACCAATGCAGGGGTCCAGGCAGCCGAGGTAGAAGTCAACATCGAGACCGGCGTGGTGATGGTGAAGCGAGTCGTCGCCGTGGCGGATGCGGGCAAACTGATCAACCCGCTCACCGCAGAGAGCCAGGTTCGCGGCGGAGTGATCCAGGGGGTTTCCTTCGCTCTTCACGAACGAAGGATGATGGACCGGCACAAGGGCAAGATGCTCAACGACAACCTGGAGACCTACAAGATCCTCGGGTCTGTCGACTGTCCAGAGATCGAAGTGGTGCTGATCGATGTCTACAACGGCAAGTCCAACACCCAGGTGATGGGTCTGGGAGAGCCGCCGATCGTGGCGACTGCCGCTGCGGTTGCCAACGCAGTGGCGAATGCCATCGGAACCAGGGTGTTCGAGGTTCCCATCACTCCCCGGAGGGTTCTGGAGGCGCTGGCAAGCAGCAACAAAACCCCGGTGTCGGGTCACAAGAAGGGAGCGCGTCTATGAAGCCGTTTCAGGTGGCGATTCCCACCAACATCGAACAGGCTTCGAGCCTGCAGACCCGTGACGACTCCCCCTTCCTCGCCGGCGGCACCGACCTGCTGGCCCAGATCAAGGAGTTCACCATCTCCCCCGATCAGGTGGTGGACCTGAAGAGGATCGAGGGAATCTCCGGAATCACTGCGACCGCCGAAGGAGTCGGCATCGGCGCACTGACCACCATGGCGACGGTGCTTGGCAACAGTCATGTGGCGAAGGACTTTCCCGCCCTGGTAGAAACGCTGAAGAACACCGCCACCCCACAGATCCGCAACATGGGTTCGGTGGGCGGCAATATCTGTCAGAAACCGCGCTGCTGGTATCTGCGCCACGAGGGCTATTCCTGCGCCAAGAATGGCGGCAGTGGTTGCTGGGCCAAGGATGGGGAAAATGAGTTCCATGCCATCTTCGGCAACAAGGTGTGCGCCATCACCCAGCCGTCGAACATGGGTCCGGTGCTGGTCGCTTATGGTGCGTCGATCTTGATCGAGAGCGCCGACGGAAAACGTCAGATCCCTGCGGAAGATTTCTTCATCTCTCCCGAGCAAGATGTGAGGCGCGAGATTTCCCTCGAGCCTGGTGAGGTGGTCACCGGAATCTGGCTTCCTGCCAGCAACAGCACCAAGCAGTGGAGCTATGTCGAGGCGAGGGAGAAGCAGACCTATGACTGGGCGCAGGCGAGTATCACGGTACTCCTGAACCGAGGCGGTCGATCGGGAGATCATCGAGTGGTACTCGGTGCCGTCGCCCCCACTCCTCTCCGCCGTTCCGACCTCGAGGAGATCATCGGAAACGGTTCTCTCGATTCCGAAAGGGTCCAGAAGTTGAGAGACACCATCGGAGAGGGAGCCAACGTGCTGTCCCAGAATGGTTACAAGGTCTCGATGCTCCAGGGGCTGATTTCCCAGGCGGCTCGATCGTTGCAACAAGTGAAGGAGGGCTAGCATGGCGATGCAAAAACCAGAACTGCTCCCTGAAGATGTGTGTCCGTGCCTCAGGACCAAGACGATGGTGCTCAACACCGAGTACCGACGGAGTGCTTTCGAGGACTCCTTCACGGCAGACACCGCCTTTTTTCACTGTCTCCGTACGATGGCCTATCATGGCCCTGACGGGGACGATGTGTGTCCACAGGGGTGTCGTCCGGGACGGGATTGCTATCCCAAGCCGGAGGATCTGACCTAGGGGGATTCCCCTCATCTCGGCAACAAGACGGCGCTTCGGGGAAATCAAGACCCGAAGCGCCGTCTTGCTCATCGGGTCTGCTTGTCACGATTCCCGGGGCAGATAGGATGCTCCACCGGAGGAGATAGACACCTCCAGGGAAGTGGAAGGATTCGGGATGAGCAATGTCATCGATAAGGTTCTCGTGGTTGGACTTGGCAAGGTCGGAAGCCTCGTGGGCACCCTATTGCAGCGTTCCGGATTCGAGGTGACCGGTGGTGACGCCAGACCCGTGACAGGGCTTTCCTTCCCGAGCCAGGTGCTCGATGTTTCCGACAGCGCCGCCCTCAACTCGGCTCTGGACGGATGCCAGGGAGTCGTTTCGTGCCTCCCCTATCGGTTCAATCTTCCCGTCGCCCAGGCTGCATTCGAGCTCGGAGTTCATTACTTCGACCTGACAGAGGATGTCCCGACCACCAATGCCATCCTGGAGATGGCTCCAGGTGCCAGGAGTGCGCTGGCACCGCAATGTGGGCTAGCTCCTGGCTTCATCGGCATCGTCGGCGCGGATCTGGCATCTCGCTTCGATGATGTGAGATCGATCGAGTTGCGTGTCGGTGCCCTTCCAGAGCATCCGAGTGGTGATCTGGGATATTCCTTCACGTGGTCCTCGGCGGGAGTGATCAACGAATATCTGAATGACTGCGAGGTGATCGCCCGGGGCAAGCGAGCGCTGGTGCCTTCGCTTGAGGCGGTCGAAAAGGTGTTCATCGGAGGTCTCGAGCTGGAAGCCTTCACCACCTCCGGAGGCCTGGGAACGATGTGCGATACCTGGGAGGGGAAGGTCGAAACCCTCAACTACAAGACGATGAGATACCCGGGCCATTGCCATCAGATGAATTTCCTTCTCAACGAGCTGGGAATGCACCGCGACCGCGAAGAGGCGGCACGGATTCTCACCGCCGCTTGCCCTGCGGTGAAAGAAGATGTCGTGTACGTTCACGCCGCTGTCGAGGGTCACATCGGCGGAGAGCTGTTGCGGGAGGAATTCACCGGGCAGTACCGCCCCATCGATATCGATGGAGTCGAATGGAGAGCCATCAGCTGGACCACAGCTTGCTCCGTCGCAGCCGTGGTCGAGATGGTGAATGGTGGCCAGCTGCCCTCTCAGGGCTTCATCAAGCAGGAAGATATTCCACTGGAGCCCTACCTGGCCACGGCAAATGGTGGTCTCTACATCTCTTCCTGAGGGCTGCTTGGTCGAGTGATCATGAACAGCCATCCCATCGTCACCAGCACCAGGGTGACGATCTGCCCCACTGCAGGCACCTGATCTCGAAAGAAGTACAGGGGCAAGGAGATCGACAGCAAGATCATGATCGTTGCGTGGGTCTTCGCCCTGGTGGAGATGCATCCGTGCTTCTCCCATTGCACCACCATCGGTCCGAAATATCGGTGTGAGTGAATCCAGCGATGATAACGAGTGGATCCCTTCGAGAAGAAGTACGCCGCCAGCAGCACGAAGGGTACGGTCGGTAAAACCGGCAAGGCGATGCCGATGATTCCCAGTGAGAGGGACATGAATCCGAAGCCGATCCAGATGAATCTGATCGGTGATTGGTCGGGCTTCATCAGTTTGACGATTTCATCCAACCAATCAATTCCATCAGTTTTGGGGGCTGTCCGGTTCGCAGTACGCCGATCCTGAAGATCCTGGAAGATGCCCAGAAGACGACGAGAACCGAGACGAACAGCAAGATGCCGGTACCGTAGATCTCGAAGGCGGGAGGGTTGGCCGCCATGCGATTCATCATGATGAACGGAGTCCAGGGCGGGATCCACGACAGCGTGGTTGCGATGGCGCCGTTGGGCTCGCTGGGGATGAAGGTCATCGTGCCCAGCGGGACCATCATCAACAACATCAGCGGACTCATGAAGTTCTGAGCCTCCTTGATGGTGTTACAGATGCTTCCGATCCCTGCAAACAGGAAGGCGTAGAAGAGATAGCCGCCAAGGAAGTAGATGACGAATCCGAACAGCAGTTCAGGCGTGACCACAGCAGCGATCAGGTCGGGTATCCATGTGGCAGCGGGTCCTGCCTTGAGCTTGAGGATCCCGATGAGGGAGCCGATCCAGGCCAGCTGCATCGTCATGCCGACTGCGGCTACTCCCAGGACCTTTCCGAGCAACAATTCATTGGTGGTTACCGAGGAGAGCAGAACTTCGATGATTCGATTCGATTTCTCCTCGATGGTGTTGTTGAGGAGCATCTGTGCGATGGAGAAGATGGCCACCCATAGCATGTAGACGAATCCAATCGGAGCGTACTGGCGGATCTTGTCGCGGATCCCGACCTTTTCATCTCCGACTCCCTTGTTCGGGTCGAAATTGTTGGAGCGAACTCGCATCGAAGCAATTTCAGAGACCACCGAGGATTCGATGCCACGGCGCTGGTATTCCCTTTCTCTCGCTTCGGAACTGAGTGCCGAGAGAACGGTATCGAGCAGGTCAGTATCGGCAAGGTTGGATGACCAGAAGCGAATCTTGTTCTTGGGCTCAAGTGCGTTGGGCGGGATGATGACCAGGGCGAACAGATCGACCATCTCGCCGCTGCTACTGGCAAGCGACTGCTCTCCACGTAGATGCGCCTTCAGTTGTGCTTCGATCTCCGAGTCGCTGTTGGCGGTGGTGAGACCCTCGGGCAGGGGGACTTCTGCGAATCGCGCCACTGGATTCTCGAACTCCGGTGCATCCTCTGGAAGTTGCTTGAGTACCGATGTCTTGAGGAAGTTCCACTGCGAGTCGTTGAGGATCACCTCCTCGGGAATGAGGTCTCCCATCTTGACCAGTTGATCGGGACTGAATGGATTGATCTCCACCTCGGCGTTATCGAGCTGGGCGAGTCCCTCTTCCAGCTTGTCGAGCAGTTCTGCTGCATCGATCTTTTGCTCTTCCATCATCTCGTCGCGCTGTTTCTGGGTCGACTTTGCCAGGTGAGTTTGTAGCTCTACCAGGATCTTCTTGCGATTGAGAAGGGTGATGCGTTCACGCACGATCTCGCCAAGGTCTTCGTCGCTTCGGTCTACGATCACGACATGCCTGGTGGGGATGCCCCGTTCTTCCAGGAATTTAGGGATCTCGATCATCATCCAGACCAACACGGGAAAGACGAAGATGCCGATCCAGAAACCCTTCGTCTTTACGTTTTCGATGTATTCGCGAATTGCGACGCGATAGATCTGCATCATCGGAACGCCGCCTCTCTCGCTTCTTCTCCTACCAGATGCACGAAGACTTCGTGTAGATTGGGATCGACCACCTCGAAGATCTCGAGTCCGATTCCCTTTTCAAAGGCTGTCTTCAGCAGGTGCTGTGGGTCAGCTCCTTCATCGAGGCGCAGTTCGATGACTCCTTCACGACCATCGCTGGAGGGGCCGGAATCGGTGACCTCGGGAAGCCTCGAGAGAAGTTCGGTATCTCCCGTGCCCCGGAATCGAATTCGACGGGGTAGCAGAGATTTCGCCTCTTCCACGCTTCCATTGAAAACGAGGCTGCCCGCAGAGATGATGACGATGCGTTCACAGATGCGCTCTGCGTGGGCCATGACATGGGTCGAGAAGAGGACCGTTTTTCCCCGCTCGCGGATGTCGCGGATGACCTCTTCCATCACTCCCTGGTTGACGGGATCGAGGCCGCTGAAGGGCTCGTCGAGGATGACGAGATCCGGGTCGTGGGCGATCGACGCCAGCACCTGGACCTTCTGCCCCATTCCCTTGGAGAGTGCCTCGCACTTGTGGTTCTGGAAGGAACCGAGTCCATAACGCTCGAGCAACTCGTGGGCTTTGCTCCTGGCCGGTTTCGAAGGAACTCCCTTGAGCATCGCAAAGTAGGCGATGACGGCTGCTGCGGTCATCTTCTTGTAGAGCCCCTTCTCCTCGGGGAGATATCCGATTCTGGAGCGAACATCGAGAGCATTGGCGGCACCGAGGATCGAGATGGAACCAGAAGTGGGCTTGAGGATGTCGAGCATCATGCGAATGCACGTGGTCTTGCCGGCGCCATTGGGTCCGAGGAAGCCGCACACCGTGCCTTCAGGCACCGAGAAGGAAACGTCGCTGACGGCCTTGAAATCGCCGTACAACTTGCTGACATTGGTAAACTCGACAGGGGTTGTCATTTCGCTGCTTTCCTGGGCAGCAGGATGGTACTCGACCAGTCTGTGGGTAGATATCTAATCTCCAGCAGGGCCCCAACCAGCGCCTCCCGGCGTCGAGATGGTGATGGAGTCGCCTCCGTTGAGCCTCCCTTGCCATTTTCCAGACAGAGAGATTCGCCGGGATTCTTGTCGGATCCAGTTTTCTCCCGGCAACCCATCTTTGCCCCCGGCTAGTCCTGCAGGGGGATGAGTTCGCCGCTCTGAAAGGATGGAGATCTCCATCGGTTCCAGTAACTGGTACTCCCGGACGATCCCCTCTCCTCCTCGATGTTTGCCGTCACCGCCGGAGTCGTTGCGCAACCGGAGAGATTGAACTCGGACGGGCAGGCAGTGCTCCAGCCGTTCTATGGGAGTGTTGAGTGTGTTGGTCATGTGAACGTGCTTGCCGCTGGCGCCTGGTCGATCGGGACCGCCACCACATCCGCCACCGATCGTTTCGTAGTGGGCACCCTGGTCGTTTCCGATGACCAGGTTGTTCATCGTCCCCTGCGACTGGGCGGGAATCCTGTCGGGAAGAGCCGGGGCCAGCGCCAGGAGCAGCACATCGACCAGTCGCTGGGAGGTTTCCACGTTGCCACCGGCGACGGGACTTCCCTCGGGAGGATCGAGCAAGCAACCGGCAGGAATGTGTACCTCGACGGGCCACAGTGTGCCGCTGCTGGTCGGAATATCGTCCCCTGCCAGGGCACGTAGTACGTACTGGATGGCGGAGAGGACCACCGCTCGGTTGCAGTTCATCGGCCCCGTACAGGCCGCTGCGGTCCCCTCGAAATCAAACGATACTTGTTCTCCGCGGACCTCGATCTGTACCTGAATTTTCAGGGGATCAGGATCAAACCCATCATCGTCGAGATGATCACTCGAGCGATAGATGCCATCGGGGATCGAGCCAAGCAACGCACGGGTGTGTCGATTGGCGGAGTCCTGAAGTCTGCGGAATCCCTCTCCCATGGCGTCCGCTCCGATGCGTTCGATGATGCGTCTCAATCCACGTTGTCCCACTTCCATCGCGGCGCGCTGGGCAAGCAGGTCGCCGATTCGCTCGGCAGGGTTTCGCATCGTGCGGATCAGCGCACTCTCCACATCGAGGAGTCGTTGGCCCCCCTGTACCCATGTGGTCGGCGGTATCACCACCCCCTCCTCGCTGAGTGTCCTCGTCAGTCCCATCGATCCGGGAACTTCCCCTCCGACATCGGCGTGGTGTGCACGAGTCGCCAGGTACGCTACCGGTTCCGGGTCCTTCGGGTCGATCCTGAACGCCTGTACGGAGGTGATGTCAGGCAGGTGGGTGCCGCCCAGTCGCGGGTCGTTGAGGAGAACGATGTCTCCCTCCTCAAGCGCACATCTCGCGGCAGCTTCCGCCACGGCGATCGGCATCGCACCGAGATGAACCGGGATGTGTGCAGCCTGGGCGACGAGTTCAGCCTTCGAGTCGAAGATGGCGCAGGAGTGGTCGAGTCGCTCCTTGATGTTCGGTGATACCCCCGAGCGTTCCAGGGCAGTGCCCATCTCCTCTGCTACCGATTCGAGCAGATGGCCGATGACTCGCAGTCCGATCGGATCTGGATCGCTCAACGCTGCGTACTCTCTGGCGCGGTGTCATCCTGCTCTGGCCGTTGCAGGTGAAGTTCGAGGAAGGTCCTGGCTTCACCATCATCGGCGAGGGAGAGGTAGCCCTGCGCGGATCCTGGCTGGACGATGCGACCTCGACGGCTCTTCTTCGACGCGGCTTCGGGGTCCGATGACTGTCGGTGCAACTTCTGGAACTCCAGTTCCTGCTGCTGGCTATCTTCGCTGACGGCTCCCTCTTGATCTGCCATACCTTGAGTTGGAGGGAGCAGTGGCACCGAAAGGGCGAGGAGGGGAATCAACAAGAACGTCAACATCTTTGATCTGACCATGGAGGTCTCCAATCCAATCGCCTGTCGGTTGCGTTGACTGCCGGGCATCTGACAGCCATCCTGAACCAGCGCTGAAGATGGAAGTGATGTCCATCTTATCGATTCAAGTTGACCGCCGGGAGGCTCCCTTGTTTTACACCTTCTTCCTGCTCCTCTCGATAACCTCTCCGGTGGATACTTCCCATGTCGACACACCGGTGACGTGGAGACCGTACGATCATGCGGTGTATTCGAGGAGAGTGTTTTCTGCCTACACCAGGCCCGGGCGTGTCTTGACGGTGGCATCGGATCTGCCACAACGAGTCGAACAGGTACTCTTCGACGAAGGTGATCGAGTACCCGGTCTCCCCGATCAGATGGTGCCCGCCATCGTGCTCGACTCGTCTGTAGAGAAGCAGCTGCTGGAAGGCGCCCGCATCTCCCTTGAGTTCTCTCTCAACGACCAGGAGAGAGCGCAGCTTTCGATTACTCGAGCGACAACCGCAGCACAGATCGCCAGCAAGGAACTCGACCGGATGAGGGTTCTCCACTCCCGCGGAAATGCTTCCGATGCGGATCTGGACCGGCAGGTGCTGGCGGAAGCGGAAGCTCGGGTGGCGCTCGAGATGGCGCTAGTGACCCAGAGAGATGCGACAGAGGCGGTTCGTGCCGCGAAGTCGGAAGTCGCCGTAATCGAGGCGAGAATCGCCAGGCTGACCATCCAGGCACCGGGAGGCTGGCGCGTCGAAGAGCGTCTGGTCGAGCCGGGTGCGGGGGTTGTACCGGGTGCTCCATTGATGGTGTTTGCGGATCTCTCTGCCTTTGAAATTGACGTTCCCATGGCGGAGGCGGAAATCCAGGTTCTTGCAGATGGCCCCCTTCAAATCGAACGAGTTTCCAACCGAACAGAGGTGCGGGGTGAGGTCGAGTTCGTCGGAGCAGTTCCCGATGCTCGAACGCGTAAGAGGAGAGTGGTGATCCGGATTCCAGCCGAGGAGTTCGCTCTGGAGTCACCGGAGACCGGTGGAGGGATCGAACTACAGGTGACACTCGAGGTTCCCGATGCCTCCGGAGGAGTTCGGGTGCCGCATCGCTTCATCGGCAGGAGGCTCGAACAGTGGGTGGTCAAGACCGAGGACGGGAAGCTGCACGTGGTTTCCCCGGTTCGTTCCGACGATGAGGGCTGGGTCGTATTGCCTGGCGATCTACCCGCAGCTGCTGTTCTCATCGAGTACTAGGAGGACTTTCATTGAGGAATGCCATGAGTTCCGTCCTCCGACTGTCGATCCCCATCAATATCGTCTTCTTCGGATTGATCCTGTTTGCCGTGATGGTGGCGATTCCACGCCTGCCCGTTGAAGTCTTTCCGAACAACTCTTTTCGTCAGGTTCAGGTGTCGCTTCGTTATCCCGGAGCATCTGCTGCCGAGGTGGAACGGCTGGTGACAAAGCCGCTAGAGGTTGCCGTTCGGGGACTCGATGACGTCGAGTACGTGGCGAGTACATCGGTACCCGGTCGCAGTGAAGTGGTCGTGAAACTGGATGACGAAGGAGAAATAGATCGGGGATTTGATCAGTTTCGCTTGAGGGTGCTATCGGCCCTCAACAGCTTACCGCAGGTCAACGGCAAGACCCTGCAGCCGATCTTCATGGAACTCGATGTCGATTCATGGGTCCCGGTGATCCAGGTGATGCTGACCGATACCGTCAACGGCAACCTCGACAAGAGATCTCTCACCATCCTTGCCAAGGACCTCCGAGATCGACTCGATCGAATTCCAGGAGTGAAGCGTGTCGACTTTGCCGGTGAAGAGTTCGATCAGTTCCTGGTGGCTCTCGATCCTCAAAAACTCGATCGCCACGGCTGCACCTTTTCCGAGGTACAGAGGAGCATCGCTACCCACGGCGGAACCCAACCAGCGGGTCAGATCGAGACCTCACTGGGAGAGCGATCGATTCGAATCGACACCAGGCCGAGGGATCCGTCGGAGATCTTCGATGTGGTTGTTCGTAGCGATGGAGATGGCTCCTTCATCACGGTTGCGGATCTGGTGGATCCACAAGAAACGGGAGTGCGCCCCATCACGGAGTCGGTTCGCAATAGCCTCGATGGGCAGGAGGCCATCGGCTGTCGAGTCCTCAAGGATGCCACATCCAACGCCAAGACGATCCGCGACGAGGTTCTGGCGGTGGTGGAGGAGTTTCGTGGTGCCAATCGAGGGACACCCTTCGAGATCTATACGATTCTCGACTCGACACGGAAGATCAACTCTTCCATGTCGGTTCTTCACGACAGCATGTTCCTGGCGCTGGGCCTGGTGGTGGCTTGCCTCTTCTTCTTTCTCAGCAAGAAGGGCCTGGCAACCTCTCTGGTCGCGCTACTACTCACCGTCATCTCGACGGTGGTCGTTGCAACCAGCCAGGATTTGAATCTCGAGTTGCTGGCCCTCGGTTCGTTGTCTCTCTTCGTCTTCTTCACCTGCAGGTCAGCAGTGTTGACGGTCAGCGGCATCCTGTTCGCCTTCCTCGCCACGCTGGTCGTCTTCTTCGTCGCCGACCGGAGCATCAACGAGGTCAGTCTCATCGGGTTCGTTCTGACGGTGGGAATCATCGTCGACGATGCCATCATCGTTCTGGAGAACATCCGTCGCCATCGTGAGATGGGGAAGAAGCCAAGAGAAGCCATCATCGCCGGCACCGGTGAAGTGATCGTCCCGGTGACAGCTGCCACTTTTACCACCGTAGCAGCCTTCCTGCCGATGCTGATGATGACGGGAACCGTCGGTGATTTCTTCTCGATCCTTCCCATCAGTGTGGCGACGGCGCTTGCGGTCAGCCTGGTCGAGTGTTTCATCATCCTGCCGTCTCATGTCAATGATCTGGACCGGTTGATCGGACCCGAGGAGATCGGTGGTCAAGTCGAGGCGCAGGGGGTGGAGAACTACCTCAACAGACCGGGTTATTCGGGAAAGCTATCGAGGTTCTATGATCGTGTTTTCCTGTGGAATCAGGACCACGGTTTTCAGGTGCTGTTGCTCTCTGCCGCACTCTTCCTGGGTGCCATCGGGATGGTCGTACAGAGTTTTGTGGGTCCGAGTCATGGCATGAGACCGATGCTCAAGCTGGAGTTCTTTCCCGAGGACACCGGGATCCTCAACATCATGGTCAACACCAGTCCTGGAACGGGACTGGAGGCGACCGATGAGGTGGTCAGGGAACTGTCGCTGGAGTTGAAGGAGACCGGTCTGGTCGAGGCAGCGGTTGGTCTCTCCGGGATGAAACTCGACACCACTTATCGTCCCCAGTTCAGCCATCAATTCGGTCTGATCCTGGCCGAGTTCCCCGATCGCTCGGAGCGCACTTACGACGATCCAAACGTAGCCATCGCTGCCTTGCGAGGCTTGATGCTGGAGAAGTGGAAAGCGCGTGGAGTGAAGCTGGAGATCGCTGCACAGAAAGATGGTCCTCCTACTGGATCACCGGTTGCGGTTCGTATTCAGGGTAGCAACCAGCAAGGCATCGATGACATTTCCCGCCGCACATACAGCCTCCTTCAAAGGGAGTCGCAGCCTGGCGGCAGACTCGAGGGAGTTGTGGACCTTGCCAGCGATCTCGATCAGGAAACCCTCGCTCTCAATTTCATACCAGATGAGAGATCGATTTCGATGCACGGTGTCGATCCTCAACAGGTGAGGAGTTTCGTTGCTGGTGCCTTTGATGGTGTGTACGTCGGAGATTATCTTCGCTCCGATGATGAGATTCCGATCCGTGTTCGGATGACGGAGGATGCCGTGAGTGATCCCACGGCACTTCTGCAACTACCGCTGACCAGGAGTCGAGACGGAGCCGTACTCAGATTTGGAGAGATCGGCAAGGTCGAGGGGAGTCGTGAAGAGGGGATCTTGCGGCGCCGCCACTTCCAGAGGTCGTTGAACATCACCGCCAATATCGTCGCAGATGCTACCATCGCTGCCGATACGGTCAGTTACGTGATCGACCAGGAGCTCGGAGCCGAGGTTCAATCGATGCCAGGGGTCTCCTTCAATTACGAGGGAGAAGCAGAGTCGACCAATCGATCGTTCCGCAGCCTGTTCATGGCGATGTGGGTGGCCATCTTCATCATCTATCTGATCCTGGCAGTGCAGTTCAAATCGGCGCTGTTACCATTCGTGCTCCTCTCCAACATCATCTTTGCGTTCACGGGAGTGGTGATGGTGATGGCGATCCTGGCCTTCTTCTCCGATCTACTTCCCGATGGATTTGTCAGACCTGAACGCTCCTACATCACGATCATTGGATTCATCGCGATGGTTGGCTTGACCGGCATCGTCGTCAACGATGCCATCGTTCTCGTCGACTTCATCACGAGGAGAAGGTCAGAGGGAATGGGACTGGATGCCGCACTCCGATGCGCATCTCATGAACGGTTGCGCCCGATCTTGCTGACCACCATCTCGACCATCGCGGGGTTGTTGCCGATGTCGATCGGCATTCCCCATTTCGATGTGAAGTGGAGCCCGTTTGCCACCGTATTTGTGGCGGGCCTGATGGTGGCGACGGTGATGACCTTGCTGGTGATTCCGATCCTGTATCGTTTCACGATTCACCTGGAGAGAAAGCTCACTCCTCGAGATCGTTCGATCGAATACCAGTAACTAATCGCTGGTGATCTTCGGAGTCAGTTTCACCTTGCGAATGTTCATCAGGGCGATCGATCCGATTTCCCGTGCTTTCAGGGTCAGCAGATCCCGATCGCCGGTGGCGGTGACATCGCCGATCCACTGCCATTCGAATCGATCCCAGCCGCCGGTGGAGTTGTGGACGCCATGCTGGGTTCGATTGGCGCCGAGCTGCACCGACAGGGTTCCTCCGGTGGCGTCAGCAGGGACGGCACACAACGCTTCGATGCGATAGGTCTGTCCCGGTACCGTCGAGATGAGCCAGCTGGCGGTGGAGGTGGTGTCGTTCCAGTAACCGAGGTTCTGGTCGGCGCCGAGAGTCGGGTCTTCGTGGGTTTCCAGCCGCAGGTTGCCGCCTTCGATGTTGGCTCGGCTGGCGTGGAGCTGTAAAACCCCGTCCTTGTCGGGGCGAAATGCATTGTCGACCTTGGCAGGTCCAGCAAGATCGAGTCGGATCACCGACACCGATTCTCCCGGGTGCAGGCCGGCGAGGGAGATCACCGGGAAGCCATCCCCGGTCTGTTCTACCTGCAGCGTTCGACCGTCCACGCGATCACCGAGCATCACGGCTCGATCGATGGTTGTCACCAAACCTTCTACCGGCAGTCGATCATCTGCGGGCCAGTCGTAGATGTGCAGGTACAGGGAGTTCCCCTTGGTGGTGGTTTTTCCCCAGGGAAGGTTTTGCAGTGCTCCACGGGTGGTGCCGTAGATCGATTCACCGTTCACATCGAGCCAGCGTCCCATGGCAAGCAGGCGGTCGACCATGATGAGAGGGATCGTTCCATCGTCATCGGGGCCGATGTCGAGGAGCAAGTTGCCGCCCTTGGAGACCAGGTCGATGAGCATCTGGATGCACTCGGTGCGAGAAGAGTAGATCTCGTAGTTTTCTGCCCTGTTGAATGCGAAGGAGTGACCGATGCCGCGGCACTCCTCGAAGGGTCTTTCCTTTCTCATCCCTTTTCCCGATGAGTTGCCGAGATTGCCGTACTCGGTGGTGGTGTAGTCCCCCACCTGCCCGCGCAATCCTTTGCCCCAGCGATCGTTGACGACGATATCCTGCGGGTTCTTGCAGTTTTCATAGATCCATTCGAGGATCTCCGTCGATCTCCACTCCTCGTCGGGGTAGTCCCACTCTCCGTCAGGCCAGAACACATCGGGCTGATAGCGGTCGATCAACTCCTTGATCTGCGGAATCATCACCTGGTCGACATAACTGGGCCGATCTTGCGGGTAGAGGGGGCTATGCCACTCCATGAAGGAGTAATAGAGACCGGGGCGGACTCCCTCCTCACGGCACGCCTCGAAGAGGTCCGCCAGCAGATCCTTGCCCGGGCCGGTGGTGACACTGTTCCACGGATATCCTCGAACCTCGCTGGCGACCTCGCTGTCCCACAGGCAGTAGCCGTCATGGTGCTTGCTGGTGATGACCATGTATCGTGCGCCGGCGCGCTTGAAGATGCTTGCCCACTCGGCGGGATCGTACAGTTCCGCCTTGAACTTCGAGGCGAACTCCTTGTACTCGAAATCTTCTCCGTAGACGCGGTCATGAAACTTCCTGACCTTGCCTCCGTGACTGTTGGTGTCGTACCACAGCTGGTACCACTCGGAGTAGGTGCTGGTGTCGCAGTACGCCGGCACCGAATAGACCCCCCAGTGAATGAAGATGCCGAACTTGGCATCTCGAAACCACTGCGGTGTGTCGTGTTGTTCGAGGGATTCCCACGTCGGAGAGTACTGGTCATCCGGGGTCGGTTGTTCGGTGGCTTGTAACCCTGGAATTCCCTGGATGGCGAGAGCGAGAAAAATCGTCGTGATCATGTGGCCTCCTGCTTCCATCGGAATCCCCAGCAAGGCTGCGGTCAAGGAGGTGCAGGCATCAGATCAGGATGGTGGGTGTGAACGGCGGAGGCCTTGATGAGAACGGTCACGGAACGACCCTCCTCCAGCGACAGGCTATGGCAACTCGCCGCAGTACACTCCGCAAGGAGGGTTTGCTGCGCTTCTACCTCCACCAGGTATGCCGCGCCGTAGCGGTGCAATTTGCGAACAATACCCTCGACCTGGTTGCGAATGCTGATGTTTCCCAGGGCGCCAGTCGACAGGGCCACCTCCGATGGTGCGATCCTGACGGTGACCGGTTCCTCCTGCTGAAGACCACTGGCGGTGGAGATCAGGTCTAGATTGCCACAGCGTATCTGGCAGTCTCCCTCGCTGCTCTGGATCACCCGACCCGGTAGCAGGTTGATCGCCTCCACTTCGCCTGGCGGTCCATCGAGCAGCAGGTTCAGGTAAGAGGTGGGACCGATCAATCGGTCGTCGGTCATGCACATCAACTGACTGGAGATCGACATCAGTTCGCTCACATCGTGGCTGACATGGAGGATGGGAATTCCGGAGTGATCGCGGATCTTGCGAAGTAGAGGCAGGATTCGGTTCTTGAGGCGGTTGTCGACTCCCCCCAGTGGCTCATCGAGCAGCAGCCATCTCGGTCTCATGACGATGGCTCTGGCCAGTGCGATTCGCTGCATCTCGCCGCCGGAAAGGGTGTCCGGCATGCGGCTCATCAGGTTGCCGATCTCCAGCATTTCCACCGTCTCTGCGATCAGTGCCGCATCGGTAGATGAAGCCCCCACCTCGACATTCTTTTTCACCGACCAGTGTGGAAACAGGCGTCCATCCTGAAACACCACGGCAACCCTGCGCTGTTCGGGAGCGATATCGATGCCAGCGCTACTATCAAAAAGAACCTTCTCGCCGACCTTGATGGTGCCACGCACTGGCGTAATCAGTCCGGCGATGCAATGCAGTAATGTCGTCTTTCCACAACCGGATGGACCCAGCAATCCGGTCGAGGCCTGATCCAGCTGAGCAGCAGCGCGGATGGTTTTTTGGCCCCGTTGTATCTCCAGGTCGAAAGAGAGGGTTGGAATCATGTGGCCCCCCTCGCTCGATTTCGCACCTTTCTTGCCAGCCATTCGCTACATCCCATCGCTGCCAGTGAGATCGTTGCAGAAAAGATCACCAGGCGCAGGGCAACCTGCTCTCCGTCGGGTGCTTGCAACTGCTCGTGGATCATCAACGGCATCGTCCTGGTCGCTCCGGGGATTGCCCCGGCAAAGGTGATGGTGGCCCCGAATTCTCCAAGGCTGCGGGCGACGCACAGGATCAGCCCCTGCCCGATGGCAGGGAGGGCCAGTGGCAGCGAGATTCGCCACCAGCTCTCGAGTCGACTCATCCCCAGGGTTCGAGCCGCTTCTTCGAGGCGATGAGGTACCGATTCAAAACCGATTCTGGCTGCGCGGATGAGTAGCGGTAATCCCACCACTCCTCCGGCGATGGCAGCGGCAAGGGTGGTGAATGCGATGTCGATTCCGAATGGACTTCGCCCCCCTAGCAGTAGTAACAGTCCCCATCCAACGACTACCGGAGGAAGTACAAGAGGTAGCATCACGACGGCATCGACGACCGACCGTCCCATCCAGTCGCGTCGAGAGAGTACCCAGCCGAGCAAGACACCAGGGATCGCCACGATGATGGTGGAAAAGAAAGCAACCTTGGCCGAGATGGTGAGTGCTTCCACTTCTGCAGGGGTCAGGATCATCGTTTCGTCTCTCCATCTGTGGGAGAGATGAATCCTGCCTCGTGCCATATCGAAGAGGTGCAGATCCTGTCGAACAGTTTCTGTACGCCATCACGATCCCCGAGTTTCGCCACCGGATAGGCGATGGGGCCGGAGATCGATTCGGGGATCTCGGCGAGGATCTGGCAGCGGTTCGCTGCATCACTGAGCCAGATGAATCCGAGGTCTACCGAGCCGCTGACGACGTGACCGAAGGCAGCCCTGGAACTGGCGGCCATCACCGTTCGTGGTTGTACATCTTGCCACCACCCGAGGACTTCGAGGGAAGCCCTGGCGTGCTGGCCGACAGGAACCGATGACGGGATGCCGATGACCCAGCGTCCCGCAGGGGCGGCACCTTGCAGGGAAATCGGATCCTGATGGGGTGATCGATCGCCGCTGGCGATGACGAGTCGATTGCCGAAACAGATGCGTCGTGACTGTTGCACCGTGGGAGAGAATTGCTCGAGTCGATCCATCCACTGTGGACTGGCCAGCAGTGCCACATCTCCCTGCAGGCCATTTTCTACCTGCCTGACCAGAGCACCACTGGAGGCGGCGACCACCTCGACCGAGATCCCTGTTTCTTCCTCGAACTGGCTGGCGAGCAGGCGGGCGGGGTCTACTGCGCTCGATGCGACCAGCAATCGTAATGGTACAGGGCCGGTGCCATCGCAGCTGGCCAGGGTGAAGATCATCAGGATCAACCACACTCTTGCTGCCATCACGATCCCTTTCGCTCTTCGACATGAAGCATCGTGCATCGAATTCGCAGGGGATCCAGGGATCTTTCCTCGATGGCATGGAGCCAGTCCTCGACGGTGGCATCGGCCCGGGGAAAGCGGGTGAAGATCTTCCTCGAGCGGAACATCTGAAAGGTGCCTACCCGGTGGTATTTCCTGCCCGATTGCTCGAGGGCAGCGGATGTCTGTGCAAGGTGTTCATCCATGAGGAACAGGGTGGTGTTGTCGTCAGGGAAGGCGACCGCCATCTGGTCCGGTTGCAGCGGCAAGATCGGTATCACTTCCTGGCGGCGCAACATCAGGGTTGGCAGCAGGTCCATGCCGACCGTTGCAAATGTGGTTTGCTGGGTTGAGTCAGGGATCCGCGGAAGGGACCCGATTCCGATGGAGGGCAGAGCAAATCCCATGATGAGAGTGATCTGACACGCTCCGCACAGCGCGGTGTTGATGGTGGATCCACGCCTGGCATACATCGACATGGCGACCCACATCATCGGTATCAATGCTGCGGCCACCATCGAACACTGGAACCATCCGACGAAGGCTGCGATCAACAGAGACGGAATCCCCATGAGGAACGCCGCAATTCGCAATTGCTTCTTGCGTGGCTCCAGTTCCAGTCCGTCGAGGTAACTGGCCACCAGCATCGCAAGCACCGGCAGCAATGGAATCAGATAGCGCTCGAATGATTTCAAGAAGAAGAAGGGAATCGTCGAGAGGATCACCCACAGCACCATCCAGCGCTCGGGATTCTCGAGCCCCTCCTCACGCCCACGGATGAAATGAATCAACCCGGCGATGGCGGCAACGGTCCAGGGAAAGATCAAGCCGAGCAGGCCACCCAGTACCGAGGGGATCGCCTCGACGTGGATCCATGACATCTCGCGACGAGCGATCTGTTCTCCCCATTGCTGTTCGAACAGTTCGGGGTGAGCTTGATGTGCGACCAGCCACCAGGGGATTGCGGTGGCCAGTAGCATCAAGAGAGTCAGCAAGGGGTGAAAGAGTATCGATCCAGAGGTTCGTTTCGGTCCGAGTAATGAGACACTGATCATCCCGGTGATGGCGAAGAGCAGCGCAGTGGGTTTGATCAAGGTGGCCAGGCCCAGCAACAGGCCGGCACCGATCGCTCGTCCCGTGCCTCCGTCGCTGCGCCACTGCAGCCACATACTGGCGGAGCAGATGAGCAGGAATGCCATCGGGATATCGAGCATCGCCCGGCGCGATTCGGTGGCGATTCCCACCGTTGCCATGAGGATCAGGAAGGTGAGCAGTGGCGGTGTTCCCAGCGATTTTCTGGCGATGTTGGCGGTCACCAGTCCCATCAAGACAGCGAAGATCACCCCCCAGATTCGCAACGAGAAGGGGTGGGAGCCGAAGAAGTGGATCGAGGCGGACAGCAACCAGTACATCAGCGGCGGTTTGCGAAAACGAGGTTCGCCGTCGAGGGTCGGGATGGTCCAGTCCTCGCTCGCCTCCGTTTCCATCGCGGTACGAAAAGAGACTCGATACTCGTCACTGCCGGTGAGGCTCGAATCGAGGGCGATGGTGGGGAGCAACAGGGCCATCCCCAGCAAGAACAGACGAATTCCGCCAGGCCCATCGCGCATCTTTGCTCCTCATTTCAGGCTGGAGAATAGCGTGAGCCGCCGTTTCGGTACATCTTGTTCTTTTGCATCCCCGACAGGAGGACCGATGAAATCCGTGATGACGATCGTCTATCTGATTCTGAGTACGGGACTTTGTGGCTTCGCGGGGTCCGCAGATGAACCGATCGCCGGGAAGCTCACCGCAGGACCGATGGTGGGCGCCCTGGAGAGCGATGGGGTGAGGATCTGGTGTCGCGGCAGTGCCGAGGGACAGCAGATCGAGGTGGTGTTGTACGACGCCGCTGGCAAGGTGGTGGCGACAGGGAGACAGCAAACTTCCTCGACCCGTGATTTTACCTGTGATCTGCGACTGCAGGCAGCACTGCTCCCGGGTCAGCAGTACCGCTACAAGGTATTGCTGGACGGGGAAGATGTGGCCACTGCAGCTGACCAGCAGGTCACGGGGCCGCCCGCCAGTGACGGTCAGGTGGGACTGGTGTTCGGCTCCTGTGCCCAGTCGAAGAGATACGGCGAGGGTGACATCTGGCGTTCGATCCTCGGCAAGAATCCTCAAGCGATGGTGTTTCTCGGTGATACTCCATACATCGATACCACCGACCTCACCAGGCAACGTGGTGCCTACCGTTCCTTCTGGACCGATCCAGGACTGGCCGCGGTGATTCGACAGACCTCGGTGCTGGCCACCTGGGACGATCATGACTACGGCAGAAACGACTCGGTGGGGACGATTCCAGGAAGAGAGAACTCTCGCCAGGCATTTGATGAGTACCACGCCCTCGGTCCCATCGGTGATGGCTCGTCGCAGGGGATCTACTCCAGTCATCGAGTCGGTCCGGTCGAACTCTTCATCCTCGACACCCGATGGTTCGGAAAAACGGAGCCATCCATCTTCGACAGCGAGAAACCAACACTGCTGGGAAAGATGCAATGGGAGTGGTTGAAGCAGGGGATGAAAGACTCCACTGCGCCCTTCAAGATCGTCACGTGCGGGATGATCTTCAATGGTGCCACACGGCCAGGTAAGACCGATCACTGGGGTATGTACCCGTACGAACGCCAGGGCCTCATCGATTTCATCGGAGAGAATCAGATCTCCGGAGTCCTTGTGGTGACAGGGGATATTCACCGGTGCCGCCATCTCTCCTATCCTGCCAGCGAGGGCGCGGGGTATTCACTCGATGAATGGATCACCTCGCCGCTGGCAAACTCGGTGATCTCGAGTGCCAACGCACCGCATCCGGCGCTGGTGTTTGACGGTGGCGAAGCGAGCGTATATCTGCATGTGGCTGCGGATGCCACATCCTCGGATCCGACACTGAATGTGAGACTGATCCGCGGAAACGATGAAGTGATCCACTCCAAGAGTTATCTTCTTTCCGAGATGATGAAAACAAAGATAGAATCAACAGGTCAGTGAACGATCTGTTAGCAACGCACCTGCAAAGGAAACCGATGAAGATGAAACTGCTACTGAGTTCGATGATGGTCGTGGCAGCTTGCTGTGGCTGTGCACCGTTGACAACATCCGATGATCACGTCTCTCAGCAATCTCACGAGCTGGTCTTTTCCGTCGGCAACAGCGTCATCAGCTCGCCGAGAGTTGTCGTGCTCGAAGGGGAAGAGGCGTCGATCCGTATCGAGGGAGGCTCTTCAGAAAATACCAGGAAGAGACTCGATCTGGAGGTCACCATCCATGGCGATGGATACATCTCGGCGACGGTAACCACATTCAGGGGGACGGCAACGCATCGCTTCGAGGCGGGAACCGCATCGACGATGAAGACCGCCGATCAGTTCGAGATCGACATCCAGAGTCGCGTGACAGATCTCAACTGATCGGTCAGCGAGGCGAGGCAAACTCGCTGCTGATCACCTGTTCCTGCCCCTGTTTCCAGTGATGGTAACTTCCGCCGGCGAGATGGCGCGTCTCCTGCTGGCCGTCGGGCCAGCGGATGGTGACATCTGCTCCGCTGCTTCCCGGCGGCAAGGCAAACAGCTGCCTGGGGTCGTGGCTCGCCAGGTATGAACTCTGGATCCGATGCTCGCGGACCCGCTGGAAGTCACCGCTGATCACGGTAATCCTCGCTCCGATGGCATCACGGTGGCAACTACTCGAGTTCCCCTCCAGTTCGATGCCGATCACCGTGGCGGTTCCCGCTGCAGTGGACCGGAGCAGTCGTGGTGATCGATTCCAGCACGAGATGATCAGATCGAGGTCTCCATCGTTATCGATGTCGCCACTGACGAGAGATCGGCCGACGGTCGATCCCATCTCCTCGGCGAACCTGGATGGTTGGAATCCTGTCTTGCCGCCGAGAAACAACTGATCTGGCTGGGAAAACCTCGCTGCGCCCTGACGGATCTCTTCGATGTTGTCGATGATGTGTCCATTGGTGACGAACACATCGATGTGTCCGTCGAGATTGGCATCGAGTGTACGGATTCCGAATCCGACGAATGGCAGCGAGGCGGGACCGAGTCCGTTGATGAAGCTGGTCTCCATGAACAGCCCGTCGCCGTCGTTGCGATAACAGGAGTTCGATTGAGCCTCCAGGTTGGTCACCAGGATCTCCTCGTCTCCATCTCCGTCGAGGTCGGCAGCATCGACTCCCATTCCCGCCTCCGCCTTGGCACTTTCTCCGAAGGCGCACCCCGCCAGCAGGGCATCCTCCTCGAAACCGATCTCCCCCGTTTCCTTCCACTGGTTGATCAGCAGGAAGTTCGGTTCCCCATCGTTGGCGATGTAGAGATCGGTATCGCCGTCGTCATCGATGTCGCTGCTGATAACCCCGAGAGCCTTGGCGGGCCACCGGTGCAGACCGGCTTGCCGGGAGCCATCGACGAAGTGGCCGCTTCCATCATTGATCAGCAGGACACAGGGGGCGGCGGCGTAATTGGCTGGAGAGCAATAAACCTCCAGGCCTCCCCGGGTACAGGGGGTGAACTTCTCCGCATCGAAGTGGAGATAGGAGCCGATGAAGAGGTCCACATCGCCGTCCCCTTCGATGTCGAGAAAGGATGCCGCACTGGAGAAACTCTCGACGCGAATTCCCCTGCTCGCTGATTGCTCCTGAAAGTTCCCCGACCCGTCATTGATGTAGAGGTGGTCGAGACCATCGTTGGCGACGAACAGATCGGAATCTCCATCGTTGTCGATATCGGCAACCGCGACCCCCATCCCCTTGCCAGCTCCGGTGATGCCGCCATTGTTCGGTGCCGGGATGAACTGACCATCGACCTGCAGAAACAGCTGGTCGATTGACATTACTACTGGCGGTGGCGATTTCGGGTCCGTTGAATCGGGTGCGCCGTTGACCATGTAGAGATCGAGATCTCCGTCCCCCTCGACATCGATGAATGCTGCACCCGACCCGACGATTTCACCGATGTGGCGTTTCCCGCGGGCTCCGGAATCGTGGTGGAAAGGAATCGCCTCGTCCTCGATGAGAAAGAGTGGAGAGAAATCGTTGTCATCAGGAGTGATCGGGGTCGTCGATTCGGTGCATCCTGCCGCCAGCAGAAGTAGTGTCAGCATCGTCCGAGATCTCAAGGTGATTTCTCCGATTCGATGAGTTGTCGTAGTTCTTCATTCATCTTGTGGTTAGCGGCGAACCGCTGTCGCCGGGTGAGTTCTTGCCGTGCCCGATCGATTCTCCGCAATGTCACCAGCGCTCGGATCAGTTGCTCTTGCCGTTGAAGGCCATCGCCATCGGTCAGGTCGATGTGCTCGGACTGCTCGGCGATCGCCAGCGATTCCCGTACTTGCCGGTATCTCTTCAAGGTACTTCGGGCCTGTTCCTCTCGCTTCAGTCGTCGCAACGATCCGGCCAGCGTTTGCAGCGCTGAAAGATCGTCGGGGATGTGTTGCAGGCAGCTTTCCAGCTCCTTCACCGCTTCACCGTGTTCTCCCATGTGGGCGTGAATCTGGCCCATCAGTCGGGCAGCCAATCCCCGCTGTCGTGGCGAGAGACGATCTCCTCCCCGCGTACGAAACTGCAGGCACTGCTGTCGAGCGAGGTCCGGTTTTCCAACCCGATACAGGCTGAAGCACAGTTCGATGGCGACGGCGAGGTCGTTCGGTGCGCTGATTGCGGTCTTCTCGATGACCTCGTGGGCAGCGTGGGGATCATTGATGGAGAGATGGGTCGAATAGAGAACCAGCGACAGCTGGTTGCAGGCGGGGGATCCCGCCGTTAGCCGTGCGATGCTTTGCTTCAGCAGTTCGATCGCCTCCACCGGCTTCTCGTTTTCCCGCAGCGATTCGCTCAGCAGGTGTATCACGTTCACATCGTCTGGATCGAGGGCATGGGATTGTCGGAAGGAATCGACGGCGAGCTTTCCATTGCCGACCGCAGTGGCGCATTCTCCTTGCACCCTGAGGGCGGTGGCGCTGGTCGGTTGCAACTCGACCGCCTTGAGCGCGTGGGACAGTGCCGTGGTGCTGGCTCCACGGTGAAGGGCACAGAGAGCCAGCGACTGGAGGATGCGTGAATCCTTGTGCTCCGCATCGACCTTCAGCAGGTTGAGAAAAGCCTGCTCCGCCTCGAGGTAGGCGTGGTCCTGGGCCTGGCCTTTCAATTTCTTGGCGGCGCTGAAACTACAGCGCCCCAGCATGAAGAGCGCTTCCGGGTGGCTGCGACTCTGCTTGAGGATGAGACGACAGTTGCGGGCGCAGCCAGCGATGTCTCCACGAGCCAGAAGTGCCCGTGCTTCGACCAGCAGGTCCTGCTCCTGCGATTTCGACATCGAGATGGACGCATTGACGGTGTAATCGCTGGCAGGCATGAGCAGCAGGCCGTGGAGCACGAGAGCGAGGAACATCTGTTTTCTCTCTTCTCGTGCCGGGCGTTGATGAGATGTGCGCAGGGGACCATCCACTGCTGATGTTGCGACTTTTCACTCCGATGGAAACGGCGCTGCCGTGCCATCGTGTTCAGTTCGTGCACAAGATGCTGCATTGCCCGGTGAAAACCGTCAAGATCTACCTTGCCGAGGAAATCCTCTGCTTCCGTGCAGGGGAGCGGATTTCACGCCACTGAAGCACTGGAGAGGCTGAGGGCCGATGTCAGAAGTTCCATCATCGCATCGCTGGCTGTACGGAATGATTCTTTTCATCACGGTGATCTCTGCCGTCGGAGCTCACGATCTGGCGACCTGGTTCTTCGAACTGATGATCGGTGCCTTCGGTGTTGCACTGCTGTGGGTGACTCGCAACAGGTTTTGCTTCAGTAACTTCTTCATGGCAGTGGTGCTGGTGCATTACGTGGTTCTGGCTCTCGGGGCTCATTACACCTATGCGCTGGTACCGATCCCGGAGTGGATCGATGAAGCATTCGGATTCGAGCGCAATCATTTCGACAGGGTCGGTCATTTCATGCAGGGCGTGACTCCGGCACTCCTCACGGTGGAATGGTTGACCCGGAGAAGTGTAACGAGTGGTCGGTGGTTGATCTCGACCACGGCGGTGTGTGTGGGGCTAGCGTTCAGCGCCCTGTACGAGATCCTCGAGTGGGGTTGGGTGGTCATCTTCTATCCTGGACAGGGTCCCGAGTGGCTGGGGATGCAGGGAGATCCCTGGGATGCCCAGGCGGACATGTTCATGGCGCTATGCGGGGGATTGGTGGCGGTGCTGCTGGTCGCCACCTTGCACCGTCGATCGATGGAAAAACTCGATTCGACCTCGACCTGAAATTGACAGGAGGACGGCGAGTTGAATCACTCCCCGTCCTCCTGTCCTGTCACTCGATCGATGCTCTAGAAGGAGCGTCGCTCCGCTTTTCGGCGGATCTTTTCTGCGTACTTGTCACGCAACTGGGTGTGGCGGCTGGTCAGGTCGACACTGCGGCCGTCGATCCACATCGCCTCCACCTGGGTCGGAATCTCCAGCGGATCTCCGTCGGTGATGATCATCGTTGCAGACTTGCCTCTGGCGAGAGAGCCGTACCTGTCGGCGACCCCGAAGATGCGTGCAGGAGCAAGTGTGATCGACTCCAGCGCCTTCTCCGCTCCCAGTCCGTACGCTGCAGCGGTCGCAGCATGGTACGGCAGATTGCGCACATTGGAGGTGTCGAAGGCACCGATGCAGAAGTCGACTCCTGCTGCAGCGAGAACCGACGGTGTGGTGAAGGGCTCGTCGTAGGCGGCATCCCGATCGGAGGGAAGGCGGTGGACGGGACCGTAGACCACGGGCACCTGATGTTCGGCGAGGAAGTCAGCGACGCGAGCCGCATCACGAGCTCCCACGATCACCGGGCGTAGTTCGGTTTCGAGTGCCCACTCGACCGCAGCACGGATTTCTCGTGCTCCGTTGGCGTGGATGAAGACGGGAGAGGTACCCTCTACCGCTGCCCGCAACGCCTCCAGACGGAGATCGGGAGCATTACCCGCGACAACTTCTTCCGTTGCCGAGCGGTTCTTGCAGTACAGCTTCGCCTGGCGGAACAGTTCGCGGATCTCTTCGACCCTGGCCGTGGTCGTGTTTCCACCGCGGCGGTTGCTGCTCTCATCTGCCCTGGGATCGACATCTGTCGTGCCCGCACGATCATGGGAGTGACCATGTCCGTGTCCGTGGGCGTGAGCATCTTCCTGCTCGAAGAAGCGACGTCCCCTGCGCTGGGAGGGCCACTGGATCTCCAGACCCAGCTCACTCTTGACTGCCAGGTCTTCCCACGTCCAACCATCGAGGCGCAGCAGCACCGATTGGCCCGAGATGAGACCACCGCCAGGACGGGTTGCCGCCAGCGCGATGCCGTTGGCTCTCGCCACCGGAATGTGCTCGCTGTCGGGATTGACCGAGCTCGCAGCCCGGGCGTTTGGATTGAGACTTCCCGCTTCTCGCTGGTCGTTGGTGGCGCGCACCGAATCGATCTCGATCAGACCGAGGCTGGTGGCGGATGCGATCAGGCCGGGATACACGTGCTTTCCGCTGGCATCGATCACTTCACAGTTGTTGGGCACGGGGATTCCCGAACCGATACCGGTGATCCGTCCTCGATTGAAGACGATGGTTCCGTCGACGATTGGATCCCCATCGACGGGATGGATGGTCGCACCGACGATGGCGATGGGCGTGGTTTGAATCTTGCCCGGAAGCGGATCGGATCCGCTACCGACCTGTGGGTAGAAGGAGAAGACACCGGCCAGCAGGATCACTGCCAGGATTGTGAGTCGTTGATAGTATTTCATCGGCTTCCCTCCTCTCTCTCGGCACCATCCCCTGGGGCGGGTGCTGCTCCCATGGAAGTTTCGAGGAGGATCGAGATCAGCTCCTCGCGGCGATTCTTGGCGGCCATCTGCATCTGCTGATCGATCGCGCGGTCAAAGTAGCGTTGCCCCTCGATCCATGTCTGAAGACAGAGGGTGTATCCGGACATCGGATCGCCGGACCAGATGACGAAGTCGCCATCCTTGCCCGGTTCAAGGGAACCGAGGCGATCGTCGAGCCTCAACTGATATGCCGGATGAAGGGTGACGAACTTGAGTGCTTCCTCGGGGGGGACGTCGCCGTACTTGACCGCCTTTGCAGCCTCGAGGTTGAGGCGACGGGCCAGTTCATCGGAATCGGAGTTGAAGGAGACATTGACCCCGGCTCTGCGCATCAACGCGCCGTTGTACGGGATCGCATCGTAAACCTCGAACTTGTAAGCCCACCAGTCGCTGAAGGTGGATCCGGCAGCGCCGTGTCGAGCCATCTCCGGAGCGACCTTGTAGCCCTCCAGGATGTGCTGGAAGGTTCCGATGGTGAATCCGAAGTCCTCGGCAACTCGCATCAGCATCAAGATTTCATCTTGGCGATAGGAGTGACAGTGGATCACCCGCTCACCCTCGAGAATCTCGACCAGAGCTTCGAGTTCAAGGTCACGACGGGGAGGTGTCATCGTCGAGCGATCGGCATTCTGCCACGCGTGCCACGCATCCCGGTATTCCCGTGCTGCATGGAAGGAGTCCCGGATCAGCTGTTCGACTCCCATACGAGTCTGGGGGTAGCGGCCGGTGGCTTCATTCCCCCAGTTCGATTGCTTGACGTTTTCACCGAGAGCGAACTTGATCATCTTCGGAGCGTCTTTGATCTTCATCTGCTGAGACGAGGTTCCCCAGCGCCACTTCACCAGCGCGCTTTGGCCCCCGATGGGGTTTGCACTGCCGTGAAGTAACTGAGCGGTGGTCACTCCCCCTGCCAGCTGTCGATAGATGTTGATGTCCTCACAGTCGACAGAGTCTCCGATGCGAACCTCGGCGGTCACCGCCTGGGTGCCCTCGTTGACGCCGCCACGGATGGCGGTGTGCGAATGAGGATCGACCAGTCCGGGTGTGACGTGCAGTCCGGTTCCATCGATGACATGAGTTCCCTTGGTGGCGGTGAGGTCCTGTCCCACCTCGATGATCTTGCCACCCATCACCAGAAGATCGGCCTCTTCGAGAATTCCCTCGGGACCACAGGTCCACACGGTGGCGTCGGTGATCAGTACCGAGTCAGGAGAGAAGGGACCTTCGGTGGTCCCGTACGCTCCCAGCGGCATCGAGATCTGGCGATCGATGGAGCCCTCGAAGTGCGAGGAATCGATGTCGTTGCCACGCCTCGAGGGGCGGCCTCCACTGAAGGCGGCGGGTCTTCCTGTACGACCTGCTGGACGCCGTCCTAACCCTCTTCGGCCTTCCCTGGCACCGCGACGAGCGGGACGAGCGTCGGCATTCTCATTCGGTTCTGCATCTGCAGCGTTGCCACCCGCTTGCGGGCGAGAGTTCTCAGGTGCGTCGCCGGTACGAACCGCCGTGAAGGAGTACTCCGGATATTCGGGGCTCACGACGCTTCCACGAATGTTGCCGTCGTGTCCGAGGGTTCCGCCAAAGCGAGCGTATCCCTTGTCTCCGAACGGGCCCCCAACAAAGGTGATTCCGATGTCGGATCCCTCGACATGAAGTCGAGCCGGACGCAACGTTTCATCCATGTAGTTGACGGTGATCCTCGGGTTCTTTTCCGAACCGGAGAGGACGAACCCGAACTCCATCGAACTCTGCTGTGTATTGACGGTCACGGCCCAGGTACCGCGAATATCGCGGGGGGCTGCGGCGCTGTTCTCGTGACGCGTTCCATCGATCCACACC
This sequence comes from uncultured Planctomycetia bacterium, assembly GCA_964412635.1. Classification (GTDB taxonomy): domain Bacteria; phylum Planctomycetota; class UBA8108; order UBA1146; family UBA1146; genus QNYK01. The sequence continues at coordinate 36,949 of CAYPPQ010000016.1, forward strand.
TCGGTGCAGCTCTTGCCACTCTCGAACGGTTGGCCGTCGAACACCGCGAGCATTGCGGTCTTGCCCACGGCAACCCGTCCAAATCGATCCTCAACTCCCATCAGTCGCGCCGGCTCGGTGGTCACTGATGCCAGCGCGATCTCCGCTGGAAGTCCACGATCGATCGCCTGGCGCACTTGCCCGGCGAAGGCGGAAGGAGAGTCGAGACCCTGACTGGTGAGGGTGAACGGGACCCCTGCTCTGCGCAGTCGCTCCGGGTTTTCCGGAGCGGTTGCCCACAGTTCGAGGGTTCGAAGGTTGATACCACTGTCTCCTCCGGCCCCATCGATCTCGGGAGCGTCGGGAAAGTTCACCGGCAAGATGAAGGGTGATCCGGTCGCTGCCACCGCATCGAGCTGCAGGTATTCCTGGCCGTTGCCGTGGTACCAGGTGTTGACCTTGAACTCCTCCAGCGCCTCTTCGAGGGCGAGGGTTTCGAGGATGTCGCGAGTTCTCAGTGCCAGCGGGGTGCTGCCATCGAGTACCGGGTACAGCGCCTCCAGCGACAGGTTCGATTCGGGTCTGGCGAGGTGATCTGGATGGGAGCGGTGAGACTCCCATGCTTCACGGTACCAGGATGCGTCGTAAAGGGTCTGACGCATCAGCGCCATCGCCCCCATCCGCGATGACGGGTAACCGCCACCGCCACGCCAGCCGCCAGCCTGAAGGCCGCCACTGATGGCGATCTGGTCCTCGATCAACGCCCTCCGGTCCGCTCCTCCGACCAGTCGTGCGTAGACGCTGGAGCCGGTGAAGATTCCCTGCTGGGGAGAGATCAGCGCACTGGTGAAACCCGCCCGCCGGTACCCGTTTGCGACATCGGAATCGATGACGAGTCCCTCCGCCGTGTTGTACTCGGGGTGGACCTTGCGGTTCCAGCTGCGGCCAGCCCGGGAGGACTCGGTCGACTCCTCGACATCGATGCGTACATCCATGTCGATGAAGCCAGCGGTGATGACATGACCGCTGCGGTCCCAGACCCTGGCATTGGATGGAATCGACACATTGGTGCCGACTGCCGTGATGACACCATCCTCGATGAGAATGGTCGCGGACGTGATTTTCTCTCCTGGTTCGGTGATCACATCGGCTCCGACGATCGCATGGATCTCCGGAGTTCTGCGTTCGATCCCCTCGCGTGGTTCGGTCTGGGCTACCAGGGCCGAAGCGAGCGAGGTGATGAAGATGACCAGTGTGAGAAGACGGATCCCTCGAATCATGGGGAAACACCCTTCCTGCTGTTGTTGAGTGAACCCTGGATCGTAACCGATTCACGGCGATAGATCAGTTCTCAACTGGTCAGGAACGGATGGCGAGGGCCGAGAAGGTGTTCCCCGGTGGCAGTGGAGCGAAACTACTCAGGAGGCGTCAGGGACGACAGAGCAGTCCATCGGCACTGCGATCGGGCCCTTCCAGCGGGAAGGGAGCGGTCGGTGCCGCCTGGGAAGAGAAGAGATAGCCGAGAAGGGATACCGGATCGGCGATATCGACCTGGCCATCATCACTGACATCGAGGGCGTCGAGGCAGGCGGGGGTGGCGGTTCCCTGGAACAGAAAACCGAGGCTCAGGATGGCGTCGCCGATGCCGACGATGCCGTCCCTGTCCGAATCCCCCCGCACGAAGCGGTCCTGCACGATGACATCACCTGTCATTCCGAAGGTGACATGGGGGATGCAGAAGTAGGGAAGATCAAAAGGGGTATCGAAGGTGAACTCGAAGATCGGATTGAGATCGGAGGACTCCTCGTCGAAGAGCGCACCTGGTTCGAAGATGGTACCGGGGGTTCCGCCGGCGATGCCACTGGTCACGGTGTGGAGCATCTCCATCGGTTCGTGGACCCAGCGGACTCGATCGCCTTCGAAGATCTCGATGGTCTGGGGTATGTACGAGTTGTCGACGACGATCACCTCGAAGGTGAGGGTGTCATCGAGGACGGTGATGGAGCCGACCTGGGTGGGGTTGTTTCCATCGAAGAAGCCGATGGTGACGCCCATCTCGGAAAAGGTATGGGTGAAGCTGGGATTGCTGGCATCGATGGGGGCAGAAAAGATGCTGCCCGGTTCATCGGGGGTTCCTGCTGCTCCACCGGGAACTCCGCTGAGCAGTTGATGATCCCCGGCGATCCAGTTCCAGGTCACCGAGTCTCCCGCTTCGATGATGAGGCTGGTCGGCAGGAATGCCGAGCCGAAGAAGTTGATGAAGTGCTCCTCGGCATCGGCCCTGAGAGCTGGCATCAGCACCAGCAGCAACAGGAAGCCCGAGACAGTACCCGATCGCCGCAATCTCATGCCAGGAAACCGAGCGGGTTGAAGAGGCCGGGGTTTGCTAGCGCCGCAGCATCGAACCCGGGCATGAATTGATCCATCAGCAGCGAATCGTCTCCGAAGTGGCCGGTGAAGATCTCGGCAAAGACCGATCGGAAGTCGCTGTTGGCCGCCAGGTATCGATCGTTGACGGTGAACATCGATCCCGGTGCCCAGCTGATCGGGTCACAGTTGTAGACCCCTCCGATCACCGATCCACCGGCGATGAACATGGTACTGGCTGCTCCATGGTCCGTTCCCTGCGATCCGTTCTCGATGGAAGTTCTTCCGAACTCCGAGACGGTGACGACGATGACATCTTGCCACTGGTCCTGCAGGTCGCGTGAGAGGGCCTGGATCCCCTGGGCGAGACTCGCCAGCAGGTTCGGATGTGCCCCGGTGATGCGGCCCTGTGCGGTGTGGGTATCCCAGCCATCGAGGTTGACCCCGAGCAAGGTGGCGGGAGTTCTCTTGAGCAGCATGGCGATCTCGGAGAGCTGATTTCCAAAGGTGTTGTTGGGGTACACCGCACCGTTGGCGGGAACGTAAGGTCCCTGGGCCAGGGCTTGCTGGACGGTGTTGACCGACTCCCCGAGTTTCACTCCGGTCGGCATCAGGATATCGCGGTAGGCCCCGCCCTCGACGTCGGGCTTTCCTCCGTAGGCACCGTACAGTCCGCTTCCGTCGGTTCCGCCCGGAGTCGACGGCAGTTCGCCGAGGAACTTGCTGACCTGATCGAGGTTTCCGGTGAAGGAGTACTCCGCCGAGGCAGGGAATGCGGGCATCGGAACCGAGCCTCGCATCACGATCGGTAGCGAATCGTCGAGATAGGCGCCGGGGAATGGGTTGTCGGCGAAGCCTGGCACGTTGGCGAAGCGTCGGTACAGCAATCCCTCCTCGAGGGTACTGTTGCCGGGGACTCCATTTTCCCAGAATTGCTGGGCGCTGAAATGACTTCGTGATTGGTCGGGGTATCCGACGCGGTGCAGCACGGCGAGGTTGCCAGGACCAGCAACACCGTTGAGAGAGGTATGGTTGTAGACCTCCATCATCGGTTGCAACGATGGGTGCAACTGGGCAAAGCCGTTACCGAGATCGACCGCTTCGGTGTCATTGATGAAGAGTCCAGGTCTGGTCGCCTGGCTGTAGTCGACATCTCCCCGGGGAATGACGGTATTGATGGCGTCATTTCCTCCACGCTGGAAGATGAAGATCATCTTCTTCTGTCCTGCATTGGGAACCTGTGCCAGCGCCTTGCGGGTCAGGAATCCAGGGCCATAGAGTGGCGGAAGGATCAGCCCCAGGGCAGCGAGTCCACCTTTGCGGAGCAGGTCTCTGCGATTCATCATCGTCTTCTCCTTCTCTTCTACTGAAACTGCCAGCGGGGCAAGCTGAACATGAAACCAACCATGTCACGGATCCGATTGAAGTAGTCGGAAGCATCGGGACTGAGTGGCCAGGGATTGCCGAATAGATCGGTCTCCACGTAATCGATGATCACGCACTTCTCCGCCTCGGTGAGAGTGCCCTGGAACAGAACCTCGTCGAAGACCTCGATCACTGCCACCGCACCGAGTCCCTGGTTCACATCGATGTAGTCGGCGATGTTCCACTGGTAGTCGTTGTCGACATTGGAAGCAAAGCGTCTCGCGAAGTTGATCCGGGTCAGAAGTGTGGTCGTACCGATCCAGTCAGAACCGACCTCGGAGTATCCGTCCGGTTCATCTCTCTGGAACAGATCCATCCCCATATCCTTCATCTGATTGGCGAGGTCATCGCTGCTGGCGTTGGCGTTGAGGGAACGCAAGGTCGAGTTGATGAACTCGATCGGTGTCTTCACCTTGTTCCTGTTGTTCTCGATGTGCCAGAAGGGACCATTCTGATCGACTGGATCGAGCAGTACTTCCATGACGGTACCGATGTGTCCCGGTTCCACGGTGGAGTACCAGGCAGCGATCATGTCCGCCAGCAGTGCCTGCAATTCCAGGGGAGCGGAGCCATCTGCCACCGTCGTCAGCGAGATGTCGTCGGAGACGAACTTCTGGATCAACTTGATGCAGATGAATTGTGCGGTTCCCGGGTGTGCGGTGAGCGCATCGAGGAGATCGATTCCATCGAGAACGCCATCGGCTCCGACCCTTCCTGCCGGGATATCCAGCTGGTATGGAGTTCCGGCGAAGATCGACTTGGGTCCGTCATCGTGCTGGCCAGGGTTGAAGCGGAATGTCCAGCGACCCTGCCGATTGTTGAGATCGATGTGTCGATTGGTGGGCGTGTTGGTGGTGAGGCGTGGCAGGAAGGATGCATCCCCGTTGTTGATGGCACTGTTGTGAACCTGAGCCGCGAGGACGTTCTCGCCGGCGATCATCAGGTGACGGTAGTGATCGAGGTCGATCATAAGTGGCCGCCCCGTGACCTCGTGGTTCCCTGAAGATGCGGTGTGGGGTGGAGGGGTTGGAGCATCGAACAAGGTGCTCGTGCGCCCGATCTCGACACCGTTGAGGTACATCACCACGCCGTCATCGTAGGCCACTTCAAGCTCCATCCGGTCAGGTGTGGCCGGGTCGGGGATGATGAAGGTCTTTCTGGCGTAGAAGCTGATGTAGTTGTTGACCATGTCGGTGAGAAGGGTGGCATCGTCTCCATCGCCCATGCCGATTCCGGTGGGACCCACCAGCCAGGTGGAATCGTCGAATCCATTCTCTGTCCAGGCGGTGGTCGGCGCACCCAGAGGATCTGGCGTCGGCTCCTCGATGCCCTTGAAGTAACTCCAGTCGTCGCCGATTTCGACGAGAGCGGTGGTGATCCAGTCGTGATGATCATCGGTGACCGGATTGGTGACGTAATCGGGGAAGGGGGTGACCATCGAATCGGGGATCCTGGTGACGGACCAGCCGGTCAACGCCCTCGCAACTTCCTCGATGTCGGTCTGTGTGTAGCCGTTATCGACACCGAGGGTGTGCAGTTCGAGGATCTCCCTGGCGTAGTTCTCGTTCGGTTCGGCGGCGAAGTTGAGGATCGTATCGAGGTAGACCAGCATCGGCACGCTGCTGGCACTGTACATCAGAAGATCCTTGAAGTAGCCGAGTGAGTTATCACGGAAGAACTCGTATTCCTCGAACTCGAGGGTCGAGGAGTGCATGCGGCTGGCGGTCCCACTTCCGAGTATGCGGAAGTTGTATCGATTGCGCAGTCCGCGGAACAGATCACGCAACTTTTCTTCATCGGTGGTGAAGTGATTCTCCCAGAACTCTCCCAGCACCGTCTGGAGCTGTCGGCCCGAGTAGATCCCACGGATGAAGGTGAAGCGTTGCAGGTTGCCATCGCTGAGCATCACTTCCTTGGTCTCGGTCGCCGAGAAGATTTGCGAGACGATGGTGTAAAAGACGGTGAACTCGCCGTATTTGTAAGCATCATGCCCCTGGATGGCGAGGGTGTTGATCCCCGGTTGCAGCAATGAGTCGGGGATCGGGTAGTACTCGGGGATTCCCGCTTCATGAGTACCGGTAGAGTACTGATTGAATGGAGGAGGATTCCCCACCAGATTGGGATTGCCGTTGTTCTGGAGGCTTCGAGTGACCTCGATCCCGTTGATGTAGGCGACGAAGGCATCGTCGTACAGCATCTTCAGGAACAGCGGTGGAAGCACCAGTGGATCCTGCAGCACGAACTCGGTGCGGATGTAGATCGAGGCGAGGTCGGTGGTGAGAAACTCGACGATCTCGGTGACATCGTCGTTGTCGCCTCGCCCGAAACCTCCGGTGCCGGTATCCCATGTGCTGTCGTCGAATCCTGGTTGAGCCCACGCCGCGGGTGGTTCCGAGAACCCCAGGAAGTAGCGGAAGTTACCGTTGGGTCTCAGCAGGAAGTGTTCGGTGGCCAGTGGGATCTCCGAGATGAACTGATTCTCCAGATTGATCAGTGGTGCGTTCCCCGTCTCTTCTCCCACCTCGGGCTGAAGGAGCACGTTGATCACCGTCGGGATTCCGATATCGATGATGCGATCGACATCCTCCGGTGTGGTTCCGTATGCGATCCTTTGCATCAGGTGGCCTGCGGCGATGCGGGCCGGGTCGGCGGCTCCATCACAAGAACCGACCAGGCAGCCGAGATTGTCATCGGTGGGATCGAGACCACAGTCGAAGGGTCCCGGATCTGGAGGGGGAGCTCCACCGCCGAAGATGTAGGTCAACAGGTTGATGGCATCCGCCACATCGATGGAGCCGTCGTCATTGGTATCGGCAGCGTCCCGACAGGTGATGTCATTGATGCCCACGAACAGGTAGTTGAGAACCACGATGGGGTCGGAGATGTCCACCGCCTGATCATCGTTGGTGTCGCCGCGTCGGAATGGAGCGTCAGCAGCATTCAACGGCAGCGTGGTGGTTGAAAAGATGGAGGTGGAGAGCAGACACAGAAGAATCAAGTTCAGGATCTTGTGGCTTCTAAACAGCATGATTCCCTCTCACGGTTGCCGACAGGCAGCGATATTGACACACGAACATGACCCATCCGGCCACGCGACTTCCAGATCTTGAGACCTGGAATACGACGAACTGTTGGGTGTCCGGATTCCATATCGAGACTTTCATCAACGGGATGAGGGTCTCGAAGAGCCTTGGCGGTGCTATTCTATTATATGGAACCCCGGTCAGTTCGAGAAGTCGCCACTGAACGAGTGGAATAAATGACCGCTGTATAGAGCGTGAGGGCCGACAGAAGCGACAGGACTGTCAAGAAGAGGTCATTTCGTCCTGCTGGAGTCGGTTGCGAAGGAGCGCGAAGACGCCCCTCTCCCCGGTACAGGGTCAGTTGTTCTCGCCCCAAAGGCATCCGGACTCTGACCTCGAAGAGATCGATTCCCGAGTCCTGGGCCAGCTTCCGGAATGGCTTTTCATCGCCGACGACGATGTAGGTCTCCACTTCCCCGGAAAGAGCTTCGTGCACCTGATCGTCCTGGAGGAATGGCTGGTGTCGGGAGAGTTGCACCTGGGTTGCCGGGTGTACCCGGTAGAATTCGAGTCGTGAACCAGGTGTCAGTTCCCGCTCGACCTCTCCGCAGAACTGATCGAGTTCCGCCGTACGAACGATGGCAGGGCTCTGGATGTCGAACACATCGAGGTAGGCGGCAGCCACCGGCAGGATCGAGGAGGTCGCCATCGCTGCGTACATGCCGACACGCTCGGGGAGGAACCATCGAGAGACCTCTCTGGCGGCGAGCATGGTGGCGGGGGTAACCACTGCCAGCAGATGGATGAAGCGATGATGAGTGGCCAGGCACAGCATCACCATTCCCCCCAGCCACCACCACAGTAGAAACTTCTCGGCGAGCTGTTCGCGGCTGTCGCTGGCGGGATTCTTCCACAGGCGGACCGCCGCCACGATGGCGATGAGTGCGGTCGGGGCCAGTCGGGTGAGGAACCATGGCAGCGGCAGCAGGTGATGAGACCACGACTGCTGATTGTGTGCCTCGCGGGAGCCGAACAGGTGCCCGATCAACTCGTCGCCGATCAGCTTCTTCACCGCCAGCGATCCACTCGCCTCCTGTGCCCACCACAACCACAGTGCCGGGATGATCAGCGATGCGAGCAGTGCTCCCGTCACCTTTCGCCAGGGGATCGACGGCATCGTCGCGGATGAGCCGCTTCGACCGGTGATCAACAGTGCCACCAGTACCAGCAGCCAGGCCAGCGGTCCCTTGGTCAGGATGGCAGCACTGCCGGCGAGAACCAGCGGCCACGCCGGCGCTCCGTCAACCCAGCATCGCCAGGTGAGCAGTGCCAGCAGCACCGTGGTGCACAGGTACAGCGGATCACTGCGGGCCAGCATCACCTCGCGAAGTCCCAGCTGGTGACCCATCAGCAGCAGCGGTACCCAGATCGCCGCCGCCGTACCGAACTCTCGCGCGGTCCAGCCGACGACGAGCAGCATCGTGATGAGGGTTGCGAACCAGGAGGGGAAGGTCAGCGAGAGGCGGCTCCAGGAACCGATCGCCCTGGTCGCTGCCGCTGCCAGCCACTGGCTGAGAGGCGGCTTCGAGGCGAACTGACCGTGGTGGTCTTGCTGCCACAGCCACGCGTCGTTTTCCACGATGTCGAGAACGTATCCGGCGAACTTCACCTGGTCGCGGCTGAGCAGGTCGTCCGGTCCGGTCGCTCTGACCAGCAGGAAACCGCTCCATGTCGCCAGGACGATGAGCAGGATGGTGCGAGTGGTCGGCAGCGCGCCGCTCTTCATCGGTGGGCCATCATTGCGCTTCTCTGTCACCTTCGTGATCGTCCCCGGAGAGCAAGCGGGGCAGGCAGCGCCACACCATCAGCATGCCAGCCACGGCCAGGGTGAGAGACCAGATGGTCCACTCCTTGCCGAGGATCAGCGCACCGATGCCCAGCGTCAGACCCCACACCATCGCCAGGCCTCCGGCGATTCCTCCCATCACCAGTCTTCCCTCGCCGGCGGTTCCCCTCACATCGGTGAGGGCTCGTACCGGACCCCATGCTCCGGTTGGCCGCACCTTCTCGTAGAAGGGCACCAGCGAGCGGGGATCGGGTGCTTTTCTCAGCAGCGTGACCAGCAGGCTGACCAGCGTCGACAGCAGCACGACGATGACGATGCGACCCTCTGCCGTGATGGCACCATCCGGGGAGAGGGGACCCAGTTGCCAGCCGTTATCGGTACCGAAGGTGATGAAGGTGGTGCTGATGCTCGATGTGACCATGGCGGCGATCTCGCTCCAGGCGGTGATGCGCCACCACAGCCAGCGCAGCAGGTAGATCGGCCCGACGCCGCCGAGGAAGGCGAGGAAGAAGGTGAAAAGATCGCTGATGGAGTCGGAGATCGATGCCAGCAGTGCCCCCTCCAGCAGGAACACGACGCTGGCGATGCGTGCCACCATGACGTAGTGGCTCGCTTCACGCTTGCGGTCGATGAAGCGTCGGTGCAGATCGTTGACGTAGTAACTGGCTGCCAGATTGACATGGGTGTCGATGGTCGACATGAATGCCGCCAGCAGGCTCGCCACCACGATGCCGAGCAAGCCCGCCGGCAGATAGCGCACCATCATGACGACGTAGGCCTTCTCCGAGTCGGTGCTTGCGATCACCGCATCGGCCTCGATCTCGTCGCCGACGCTGACTCTCGCCGTCGGCAACACACCGGCCCACCCCTCGGGGGCGATGATCGGCACCTCGCTGCGAACTCCGGCGTCATCCTCGATGGAGACCCGATCGAGATCCTCGCTGATGGCGACCACGGTGCCCGCCACCGGACTGACTACAGGATCGCCATGGGGTACCACCAGCAGCGACGCCAGCGCCACCGCGATCCACATCCAGGGTCTGAGGGCATAGTTGGCGATGTTGTACCAGAGGGTGCCGATGG
>CAYPPQ010000017.1:0-45742 GCA_964412635.1 uncultured Planctomycetia bacterium
TGAGAGAAACCTCACCGAGAAGGAAAACAAGATCAAGGAGCTGAACAAGGAGAACAACGAGCTCCGTGTTCTGGTCCACGGTACCGAGAACCAGGTACCTCTCGAGGAGATGAACACGATGGTCGCCAAGGCTGGTGGAGATATCGCCACTGCCCGTGGATCGAGTAGCCCGAAGGAGTACGGTTCCTTTTCCGATCTTTACTCCGATTCGGTCGATACGATTCGTTTTCTCAACAACGAGTTGCAGAGCCAGCGTGCTGCCGCCGAGGCGAAGGATAACGAGTACCGGGAGGTCGTGACCTCCAAGAGCAACCTCGGCTCGACTCTCAACGAGGAAAATGACGGCCTTCGCGGCGAGATCAATGATCTTCAGGTCAACCTCGAACAGAGTCGTACCCGCGCTCGGGAAGAGGAAAAGAAGCTGAAGGAAGAGATCGAGCGTCTGGAGCAGGACAACAGCGCCGCCGTCTACAAGTTGCAGCGTGACCTCAGCATCTCCCAGAACCTCCTGCAAAGGTCGAAAGATCGGATCGAGGAGCTCAAGCGTGAGATCGTCCGTGAGCAGACCTTCGCCATGGTAGAGCCTGACGGTGAAGTGATCCGCGTCTCCGAGGAACTGGGCAAGGCCTGGATCAGCGTGGGGACAAAAGATCGGATGCGTCGGGGACTCGTCTTCGATGTGTTTGCTTACCAGAAGGGTGGCAAGAGGATCAGCAAGGGCAAGGTTGAGGTTCTGAGCGTGGAGGAAGATTTCTCCGAGGTCGCCATCCTCGAAAATGTCGATCGCTTCGATCCCATCTCTTCCGGAGACATGATCACCAGCCCCTTCTACGACAGTGAAGAGGTTCCAGCGTTCGTCTTCGCCGGTGACAACGCGACCAATGGTCGTTACTCCATCGAGGACATGACTCGTAAGATTCAGCTGTTCGGAGGGGTCGTTTCCGACAAGGTCGCCCTCGATACCGATTTCGTGGTGGCAGTGAAGGGCTACGAGGATACCTCGGAGTACGATCTGGCACGGGATCTCGGAGTGACGATCCTTCGCGAGAAGGAACTTCTCGACTTCATCGACTTCTAGGAGATGAACTCAAATTGTTGAAATTGCGGCGACGAGGGGATCCCTCGTCGCCGTTTTTCATCCTGGAGTGTTCGCTACCGCTGGAAGAGTTCGATCGAGAAGGGTATTCGAGGTGAGGGAGTCGTGGCATCCTGATGCGGGGATGATTGAACCGCCAGGAGTCGCGGTAGAAAGAAAGTTGAACCGTGAATCTGCAGGGCGATTCAGAGGATGAACTGAAGACGATGTCGTTCGGGGATCATCTGGAAGAACTGAGAACCAGGCTCTTTCGATCGATCCTGGTCACTTTAGTCTTCGCAGTGGTGGCTTTCATCTTCCAGGACTCCCTGATGAGTTTGATCACGGTGCCGCACCGCACCGCCATGTCGCAGGTCACCGCCCGGCAACAGATCGCCAAGATCGAGGGCAAGATCTCTGGGGTCAATGCTGAGCTGCAACAGGTCGATGATTCACTTGCCAGGCGATTGCTGGAGATCTCCGCCTCCGACGAGGAGTGGTGGAGTCGCTGGGAGCAGTTCAGGCAGTCGCAGGAGCAGTCACCGGTGGTTGGCCGCATGGCACTTCTCCTGGAGGAGCGATTGATTGCCCTCGATCCCGATCGTTCCTCGATGCGAGTCCTCGGTGTCACCCCTGAGAATTTACTGAAGTGCGCCGATCAACTGAAGCTGACCCTGGGGGATCTACCGTGGGGAGGCAAGAAGTCGGTGGAGAACTGCATCACCGGTCTCGAGCAGGCAGCATCTCGGTGGAATCAGTGGACCCTCGATCCCGCAGCGGATGAAGCGGCATCCGATGAAACCACATCCGATGCAACGGTCGGCGAGCCAGCGGAGGATGTCGAGACTGCAGCCGATGTCGTCGAAACGGCGCAAGTGGATGCAGAGACACGATCGATTCTGGAGGGCGTCGCCGCCGCATCGGTGACGTTACTGGATGAGACCGCTCTGCTCCTCGGCTGGCGTGAACAGGCCAAACCGTTGGCCCTGCTCTCCTACTCCGAAGCGTTTTTCTCCTATCTCAAGTTGAGCTTGATGCTGGGGATCTTGATCTCCCTGCCGTGGATCACCTTCGAGATGTGGAACTTCATCGCCGCCGGACTCTTCGATCAAGAACGACGGGCGGTGCGACCCTTCTTGCCGATGGCATTCCTGCTGCTGGCGATGGGGGTGAGCTTCGCCTACCTGGTTCTGGTTCCGGTGGGGCTGTCATTCCTCGGTGGATATGGAGACCCGGCACTGGTCCAGGCGACCTTCACACTCAAGGAGTACCTGGGCCTGGTGTTCACCTTGATCCTCGGAATGGGAGTACTTTTCCAGTTACCGCTGATGATGATCTTCCTGTCGCGCAGTGGGCTGGTGGAGATCCAGACCTTCCGTACCTATCGCAAGTACGCCATCATGGGAGCGGTGCTGCTGGGGGCGATGTTGACCCCCCCCGATGTGGTGACGCAGTTGCTGATGGCAGGCCCCCTGACGGTTCTTTACGAACTGGGCATTCTCGCCTGTGTGATGTTCGGCGGGAGCAAGGTTTCCCACGACGAGGGATAGCGATCGGTTCGGTGAGGAGTGATCGATGGTCGATACAGATCAGAACTCGCCAGATGCACCGCTGCCAGTGGGAGTGGTTGCCGTCGGCGATGAGATTCTCGAGGGCCGGATCCTGGAAAGACACGGTCGGTCGATCTCCAGTCAGTTGACCCCCCTCGGTATCGGTGTGTCGTGGCACCTGAGCGTGGGGGATGCACCGGGGGCTCTCTCATCGGTGCTGCGATCTCCGCCCACTGCCGTCTCTGCCATCATCATCACCGGCGGGCTTGGACCCACCGCAGATGATCGAACTCGCCAGGAACTGGCGGACGCCCTCGATGTTCCGCTGATCGATGACGATGAAAGCTGGCAGCAAATCCAGCGCTACATGCGTTCACGCGGTGTCGAACCGAGTACAAGTAATCGCAACCAGGCTCGAAGACCGCAGTCTGCAAAGATGCTCCAGAACCGCAGTGGAAGTGCCCCAGGAATTACCCTGCAACTGAAGGATGGCACCACCGTTTTCGCACTACCCGGGGTTCCCTCGGAGTTCGAACAGATGTTCACGACTCACGTGGAACCATGGGCAAGAGAGATCGGCGGAGGCAGGGAGCCAGGGGAGATCCTCGAGTTCATGGCGATTCCCGAATCGAAACTGGATGAGTGGATCGTCGATCAACTCGGAGCTGCCGATCTCCATCACATCTGCGTGAAGGGGCTGTCGCAGATCGAGGTGCGGCTGCCAGCACGATTGTCACTGGCCGCGCAAGCGGCTCGTCGTTTCGGATCCCGATTCACCGGCCTGGGAGGAATCGGCGTCGAGACGCACCTGGTGAACGAAGCGAAGGAACGAGGCCTCGTCCTGGCGCTGGCGGAATCGTGTACCGGAGGCAGTATCAGTTCGCGCATCACCTCGGTGCCCGGCTCCAGTCAGGTTTTTCCCGGTGGATTGGTTTGTTACTCCAACGCCATGAAGAACCAGCTGCTGGGGGTGGAGGCGGGACTGATCGACGAGATGGGTGTGGTCAGTGGTGAGGTGGTGGAGTCGATGGCGAAGCGAGCGTGTGCCCTGACCGGGGCAGATTTGGCCCTCGGCGTCAGCGGCATCGCTGGACCCTCCGGAGGAACCGAGGAGATACCGGTGGGAACGGTGTGGATGGGCCTCTCGTACCGATCGATCACCCGTTCACACTGCTACATGCTGGCCGGGGACCGTGGGAGAGTGCGTGATCTGGCCACCAACCTGGCGCTGCACGTGCTACTGAGCACCATCCGTGGGCAGGAGCCAACCGATTGGACCACTCCCTGATTCTCACCGGTGATGGCTCACCGACTCGATTTCACCCGCAGGTGGGGGAGCACTACCACTCCCTCAGCGGTGCGCACCTGGAAGCGCTGCACCGATTCGTGCTTCCGTGTCGCATCGTCGAGACCGCCCGCCATCGGGGCAGGGTGCGCATCATCGATGTCGGATTTGGACTGGGCACCAACGTTGGTTGGGCGATCCATGTCGTTCAACGGGAGGTTCCAGGTGCGGTCGTCGAGATCGTCTCCTTCGAACGAGATCTGTTGCCGCTGGAGCAACTGAGGGGGCATTTCAGGGCGTTGCCGGAGGCACGCCTGTCGTCGATTCTCGGCACCCTGGTCGAGCGGGGCGAGTGGCGACAGGGGGCCCTCGATGTGCAACTGATCGAAGGAGACGTTCAGCAGCAGATCGCCTCGGTAGAGGGGCCCTACGATGCGGTGTTTCTCGACCCATTTTCTCCTAAACGTAACCCAGGACCGTGGAAGAGCGGTTTTCTGGCTGCTCTGCGAGAGCGCATGTCAGAAAATGCTATACTATCGACGTACAGTTCTGCACGGAGGATTCGACTGGCGCTGCTGCGCGGCGGCTGGCAGATCGGACACGGCCCTGCCGTCGGCATGATATCTTCAGGACCGCTGGCCTGGGCCGGATCCGCGATCCCGGCGTTACCGGAACTCGATGCGTAGTTGAGCCAGTAGCTGCAGCGACAGCTGGCCAGAGCCTGGGAAGAAGAAACAGGATGAGCCCCGAAAGAACCCCCTCCCCCATCGCAACCACGATTCTGCTGTCATTGATCCTCTCCTTCGGCGGCGTACCGCTGTCGCAATCGCTGCTGGCTGCAGGAGCGGTTCCACCGCTGGTGGCTGTTAGCGCCGTGGACGGCGACGGAGACCCCCCTGTTGCCGATCTGGAACTGCCACCGGCTCCTCCGGCGGTGGTGATGCCGCCGAAGATCCCGCAACTGGAGACTTCGCGGCTGAAAGAGGTGCTGCTGCTGGTCAAGGAGTTACAGAGGCAGCGCACGCAGAATCGGACCCGGGCGGAGCGCAAACTCGCCACCATGGGACCGGCAGTGATTCCTCATCTGATCCCGGTGGCTCGCTCTCCCTTCGATCTGGCCCGCATCTCGGCATTGCGTATCCTTCTCAAAACACCTCATTTCGACCAGGCAAAGGTCGCCCTCGAGGGACTCGATGCAGACAATCGCTGGGTTCGTAAGTTGTCATGGCAATTGATCGTGAAGATCAGTGGTATCGAGGGGCGATTCGAGTGGGAGAAGCAGGATGCGAAGGGGCTCCGGGCACGCCAGGCAAAGCGCTGGAATCGCTGGTATCGGGAGCAACTGAAACTGCAACGAGATTATCAAGAGTGGCAGAGATTACATTCTCCAGATCCGCTCGATTTCCATCCTGGCCGATAACTACCGGCCGGAATTCGCGCGCCTATTTCGCGTCCTCAGCGCACCGAGATGACATCTTCCGGGCACCCTTGCGAGGTCCGATTTCGTTTGCTACGGTCGGGCGTTGCCGTGAAGGATTGAGGAACAAGAGTTCCGCTCTGTCGGAAAGCCGTTGTCGATCCCAGGCAAGTTACTCGTGAGCGACTTTGCTCTCTAGAAGTGATCCCGATCCCGTTTTTGAACGGGGAAGAACTCGATGCATGATCGGCCACAGGTCGATGGGAGTTTGAACGCCAAGGAGCGTTTTGATTCCGGGTCCGCATCTTTTTTCAAGACCGCCGACTGGCAACACCAGTTGGTCCGGTAGGGGTACTTCCAGAAATACTGGCATCGTTGCAACGATCTTGATGTTGTATCGACTGAACGCGGGGGAACTCCGTGGCGATGGGTCATCGCCACGTGCATGGGGGGGGAGAGTGTTGAGCATTCGAGAATCGTCATCGACCTCTGCCGACCATCAATGGCAGCAACTTCGCAACGCCATCTCTCCCGATATCGGGAGAGATCCAGATGGCGCGCTGGTTCAACCAGGTACATCCACACCTCCTTGAGGACGGGATCCTCGGTCTAGAGGTGGGGAGTCGATACGCCCTGGAGCGGATCCAGTCCAGCTACGGTGAGTTCCTTCAACAGGAAGCGGATCGGATCGGCCTGGCCGGCGTTCAGATGTCCCTGTCGAGCAGCGATGCGACGCTTCCTGCCCGGGAGATATCGCTGCAGCAGGCCGATCTCATCGCCGAGGTGAATCGTTCGCAGGTCGATACTGGCAGCGCTTCTCCCCTTTCTCCGACGAGGGGCCCTGCAGGTCTTCGCCACGACCACACCCTCGAGCGATTCGTGGTGGGACATGCCAACAGGGTCGCTCACTCCGCAGCCATCGAGGTGCTTCGCACCCCCGGTGCCTCCTTCAATCCCCTGTTTCTTCACGGGGGCAGTGGACTGGGAAAGACACATCTGCTGCAGGCGATCACCCGTGAGTTCTTCATCCAGGGAGAGCGCAGCATCCGTTACCTTCCGGCAGAGAACTTCGTTCAACAATTCATCCGAGCTCTCAGGAACAAGACCCTCCCCGCCTTCCGCGCCGGGTTCCGCGAACTGAAGGTTCTGGCCATCGATGACATCCAGGCCTTTGCCGGAAAACCGAGTAGTCAGCAGGAGTTGCTGGAGACGGTGGATGCGCTGGCTCAACAAGGTGGTCAGGTACTCCTCGCCTGTGATGTTCCGCCCCGTAAACTCGATCATCTTCATCAGCAGTTGCAGAATCGTTTCGTAGCAGGACTGGTGGTTCTCGTCGATCCCCCCGATCAGCAGACCCGTGTCTCGATCCTCCGCCAGGAAGTTCTCCGGGGTGGGATCAAGGTTCCCGAGGAAGTGATCCAGTTGATCGCCTCCCAGGCTCGAAATAGTGTTCGCGAACTTCTGGGTCTGCTGGTCCGAATCGTTGCAGAATGCAAACTCTCAGGAGTGCCCGTCACGATGCAGCGAACCCGTACCATCCTGGAACCGATCGCCGCATCCTTGCAACGTAGGATCTCCCTCGAGAACATCGTCGACAGGGTTGCCGTTCGGTGGGGTGTTCCACCGGAGGAGATCGTTTCCAGATCGAAGACGCGCAACACATCGATGGCCCGGAATGTAGCGATGTATCTGGCCCGACTGCTGACGGAGTTCTCCCTCTCGGAGATCGGTAGCCAGCTGGGGGGGCGGACCCACTCGACGGTGAGCAGTTCGTGCCGCAAGATCCAGGGATTGATCTCCTCCGATCGGCAGCTCCGGGATGAGATCGAGTCGTTGCTGAGGGATCTGAGGGGCTGAAGAGGCGGAGGAAACCGGTGGGTAATGAGGCTTCCGATCCCATCGAAGAGGTCTCCGGCGACAACGATCGACTACTGACCCCTCTTCAGCAGTTGCGGGGGATCGGTCCCGCCAGCGCCCAGAAGTTCGCTCGGCTGTCGGTGCATACCATCGGCGACCTGCTCCATCATTTCCCCCACAGGCATGAAGATCTGGTGATCCACGGGTCGATTCGTGATGTTCCCGACGGGGCCCGTCGCAGCATCTACGGGTCGATCGAGGAGGATCCGGAATGGGTCTACAGCGGTCGAGGCCGCTGGGAAGCTCGCCTGACTCCGGAGGATGATCCGCACACGAAGGTGGTGCTGCACTGGTACACCGGAAAGTACCGTGCGCCGGTTCGAGGTGGCTGGCAGGGGTGGCTGACCGGAGCGATCCGTCGTTTCCACGACATCGTCATCGCCCATCCGGTGCTGTTCCGCGCCGCCGAGCGAGAGCCGCTCCCCGCCGGTCATGGGCAGATCGTCTCGGTTTACCCCTCCACCGATGGGCTTTCTCAGGATTTGATTCGCAGATCGGTACAGCAGATCCTCGACGAGGTGGAACTGGACTGGCAGGGAGAGTTGCCGACATTGCTTGGCATCGAGCGTGATCTTCCATCGATCTACAGTGGATTCCATCGCCCCGCCAGTTCGGCGGAGTGTGAGACCTGTAGATCTCACCTGGCAACGATCGAGATGTTTCTCCATGCGACGAAGCAGGCGCGCACCCGTGCGCACAGGAAGGCCATCGAGATCGAACGGGTGGTCGTCAGTCCCGAGGTGGAACGGCGAATCCTCGCCAGACTTCCCTATCAACTGACCGCGGCACAGCAGCGAGTGGTGGAGGAGATACGCACCGATCTGCAGGCGGGCTTTCCGATGGCGCGGTTGGTCCAGGGTGACGTCGGGAGTGGAAAGACAGCGGTGGCGGTGTGGGCGATGCTGGCGATGGCAGCGCAGGGGAGGCAATCCGTATTGATCGCTCCGACCACCTCCCTCGCCGAGCAGCACCGCGACACCCTGCAGCGATACATGGAGCAGTCCCAGGTGCAGATCGCTCACATCGCCACCGGCTGTTCCAGTGACATCAAGGAAACGGTGGCCCGGGGAGATGCGAAGATCGTGGTGGGAACCACGGCTCTCCTCGCCTCCTCCGTCACCTTTGATGACCTCGCTCTGGTGGTCGTCGACGAGGAACAGAGATTCGGAGTGAAGCAGCGCCAGGAGATCGCCAGGAAGGGACGAGATGTCCATCGGTTGCACCTCAGTGCCACGCCGATTCCACGCAGCCTGTCACTGGCGTTGCGAGGTGATTTCGACCTGTCTCGCATCGATGAGCGACCACCCGGAAGGCCGACGGTGCAAACGCACTGGGTCTCGCCCAGCAAGTGGCAACCGGCACTGGAATTTTTACGCAAGGAGATCGAGTCGGGCAATCGGGTGCTATTCGTCGTCCCACGCATCGAGGACGGAGATGGAGATGACCCGGTCGGGGTGGAGCAACTCGCCAAGAAACTGCGAGAATCGACACTCGGTTCACTGGGAATCACGGTCCTCCACGGTGGGCTTTCACTGCAGGAGAGAAGCGACCGGATGCAGAGCTTCCGGAAGGGACGGGAACCGGTTCTGGTGGCCACCAGTATCGTCGAGGTGGGACTCGACGTGCCGGAGTTGACGGTGCTGTGGATCGAAGGAGCGGAGCGATTCGGCCTGGCGCAATTGCATCAACTGCGTGGGCGGGTGGGGCGAAGTGATCGTCCTTCCTGGTGCTTTTTCACCGCGCAGCCCACTGCCGAGGGAGGAGAGGAAAGATTACAGGCATTTGTCGATGAGGATGACGGCTTCCTGCTGGCGGAACAGGATCTCCTCATCCGTGGCGGCGGAGAGGTGGTGGGCTCGCGTCAGAGTGGAAGCAGCGGTTTCTTGCTGGCCCGACCTCTTCAGGATCTGCAACGATTCCAGCAGCTGTCCGCTGAAGCGGGGGTGCGGTTGGAGGAGGGCCACGATCCTCCCGAGGGAGCACTTCTACAGCGGCTGGGCCGGTATCTGGGCCCGGAAATGGTCGATCCCCTCGATTGATCGGGACAGAAGTGGATTCCACGGGGGGGACCCCTTGCCGGGAACCGGTGCTGGGCTACAATCCGTTACTGGTACTAGAGGCCCGGTCCAGGCTCTCCAGTACCCTTGTTTCCCGGGGAGTCCAGCCGAGAAACCACGAAGTTTTGAATCTCCGGGTCCGTGGACCGTCATCGATGGTGTGTTCGTTGTTCATGGCATCCCATCGATAGTCCCCTGTCGGGATCAAACGATCCTGCAGAGGTAGTTTTTCGTTCAAGGAAAGGAACGCGCTGATGAATGAAGAAAACCACAGCACCAGCACCGTGCAGCCGGCTTCCAGATCACGTTTCTGGGTGACCCTGCTCCTCGGAATTTCGCTGGGGGCGAACTTCGTCTTCTTGCTTACCAACAACTCCACCGGAGTCGCACACGGGTTGCAAGATGCCGGCAGTTCCAACGGCTACATCATGACTCCATTCGTGATGCAGGGAAAAGGGCAGGCGGAAGGCCTCGCCATCCTCGACACCAATACCAAGAGGCTTTGGACCGGATACGAGACTGGAAATGGTCTACAGATCAACAGCGTACGCGACATCCAGTACGACATGGTCCCTCAGATGTTCTCAAACAAGGGCAAGCAAAAGCCCACAGTTGAAGATATGAAGAAGGCCGGTCGCAACTAGCGAGGCTTCAAGGGAAGGTCCTAAATCAAATGTCAGATCGCATGAGTTTTGACCAGGCGGCTGCATCGCTCGGAATCTCCGCAGAAGAATTGCAGGGACTCGTGAGCAATCAGGAGATCCGCGCTGAACATGACGGCGGAGAAGTCGTCTTCAGGGCGGAAGATCTGGAAGCATTCCAGAAGAGCCGCTCCACCGAACCGACGGTCGTTCTTTCCGAGTCTTCCGACGGCCTGCTCGATGATGGCGGGCTTGAGCTGGAGGATCTCTCCACCGATGAAACCGTTCTCAACATCGAGGGTCTCCTCGAGGATGAGGGAGGTGGAGGAATCCTTGAAGGGGAGATCGAACTGGACATGGGCGGAGTCGGAGATGAGACGGTTCTCGATACCGAGGATCTGTCCTTCGACGAGTCCTTTGACTTCTCCGATGACGAGACGGTGGGGGAGACAGGTGGTGACGACCTGATCCTGGCCGGTTCCACGGAGATGCAGATCGTTCGCAAGAAGCCCGCCACCATGATGACGGCCCTGTTGCTGATGACGATCTTGTTGATGCTGGTTCCCGCTGCTGTGCTCCTCAATCTGATCAACGGAACCGGGGCATTTCCAGAGTGGCTTTCTGGATCCGCAGTCAACTTCATGAATGGCCTCGTGGAATCGGTGGTCGGGGCGTTCTGATCGCCGTCAGCCACCACAGATCGCCTTGAGTCCGGCTCTCGATCCCCTGTGGGTCTGGAGCCGGACTCCTTTTTCAGGGCACTGCTGTTTCGGACCATCTCGCGAGAATTCGCAGCGCTGGCCGAGGGCGTCTACCCGTTCAAATTTTGTCTCCATTGATGATATCGGGGACTTCCGTCGTCGCATTCCCCGTGGCACACTGTGCCGATCCGGGGGGGCCGCGATCGTGTGGAGCCTTTCCCTCGGTCGGCTCCGGAAAGGAACTCTACCCGATGTATTCCAGTCACTCGTCGTATTCCAGTCACCGCTCCATGAGCAGATGGAGCCGTTTCCTGGTGCTGGCGTTGGTTCCAGTAATCCTCTCAGCGTGTGTTCCGTACGTGAAGTACGAAGATGTCGCTACCCGTCTGAAGAGAGCGAATCGGGTCAACACCGATCTCGAGAAGAGATTGAAGGATTCGCAGATCACCGGATTCGAAGGGAATGCGCAGCTGACCCGGGCCAGCGCACGAATCCAGTCGTTGGAATCGGATCTTTCAGGAATGATGCAGGAGCGAGACGTGTTGCAGCAAGCAAACGTCGCCCTGCAGCAAAGCCTGCAGGAGATTCCCAAGGTCATCATCTCGACGGAACAGTTTTCACCGCAGGTCAGGACCAATCCTGAGACGGGCGGATTGATGCTGGAGAACGAACTGCTCTTCGACAAGGGCCGAAGCACCCTCAAGAAACAAGGCAAGCAAGTCATCGGAGAACTGATCCGTATCATCCAGCGAGACTTCCCCGATCGCGAAGTGTTCATCGATGGTCACACCGACAACACTCCCATCATGAAGTCGAAGAATGCCGACAACTGGGAACTGGGAGCCAAGCGCGCCCATGCGGTTTTCCAGGAGTTCGTCCGGCAGGGCATCGACAAGACTCGCATGCGATTGACCTCCAGTGGTTGGTCCAAACCGGTTCCGGGAGTCAACCCCGATACCGAGGTGGGCAGGAAGCAGTGCCGCCGGGTAGAGATTCGCATCGGAATGGCCTCGGACTGATCTCCCTTCCCAGGGTGATCACGTCACGGGCAAGGAATCGATGGCGATGAAGATGCAATCGACAAGGACGGAGGTTCAGTGGTGACTGATCCTCCGTCCTTTTCATCGCGCCAGCAGGTTCTTTCCGATCTCAGGGAACGGGGATTCCGCTTTCAGGAGAAACGCGGACAGAACTTCCTGTTCGATCCCAATCTACTCCGGGCGCTGGTGAGAGATGCTGGAGTGGAAGCGGGGGATCATGTCCTCGAGATCGGTCCTGGAGCGGGGACGCTGACCGCCATGCTTCTCGAACTGGGCTGCCGGGTCACGGCTGTGGAGATCGATCCCATCCTCTGTCAGTACCTGCGGGAGTCCTTCCCTGAAGATCGATTCCGCCTCATCGAGGGGGATGCCCTGGAAACGAAGAACCGCCTCTCCTCACGGTTGATCTCGACCCTGGATGAGGACAGCGCCGCTGGCAGCGGATTTCACCTGGTCGCCAACTTGCCCTATTCCATCGCATCTCCGCTGATTTCCCTTCTCGTGGCTGCCCGGTCCGATTTGAAGAGTATCGGTGTCCTGGTCCAGAGGGAGATGGCACAGCGCTGGGTCGCAGAGGTGGCAACGAGACAGTACGGCACCACCTCGGTGCTGCTGCAGTGGAGCGGCAAGGGACGGATCTGTCGCTCGGTACCGTCGAGTGCATTCATCCCTCCCCCCAGCGTCGAATCGAGCTTTTACCACTGGCAGCGAGATCCACGGTCGGAATTGCCCCCCGAGGGGTGGATGAGTCTGGTTCGATGGTGCTTCCAGTTCCGTCGAAAGACCCTCGGGAAGATCCTCCAGGAGCGACTTTCCCGGGAAGATCCCTGGTGGGGGGATCATGGGGTCGAGACCAGCGCGCGGCCCGATCAACTGAGTCCAGAGCAGTGG
This sequence comes from uncultured Planctomycetia bacterium, assembly GCA_964412635.1. GTDB lineage: Bacteria > Planctomycetota > UBA8108 > UBA1146 > UBA1146 > QNYK01. Next base: position 12,575 of record CAYPPQ010000017.1, read on the forward strand.
CTGTCCCTCTACCAGAGATGTGGTGATGATCCACTGAAGAGGTAGCACAGCCCAAATTTCATAGTTATCATCCTGCTGTTCAGTCCGGGGCATATCTCACAGGCACGCCTCGCGCAACTGACACTGCCATAGACGGCTTCCAGTTTGGTTTTTCCTGATCCAATTCGAATGATGTCGGCGATGACATCGATCTGCGTATCGATGTGCGTATTCGTCGACCGGGTACCGGTGCCATGAGGGTCCCAGCAGTGGACTTCATGATGGAAGGAAGAGGATGTCGGGGATCCCCGTCTCGGATGAACTGGAACGAATTCGCGACGCCAATCCCATCGAGGATGTGGTGCCGGAATATGTCGATCTGGTTCGCCGCGGCAATGTATTCAAGGGATTGTGCCCCTTCCACCCCGACAAGAACCCGTCGATGGATGTGAATCCTCAGCGCCAGACCTATCGTTGCTGGTCCTGTGGAGAACATGGAGATGTGTTCAGTTTCATCCAGAAGATCGAGGGCGTCGAGTTTCCTGAAGCAAAGCAGAAACTGGCCGATCGGGTCGGGATTGAGATCCAGACGTACAAGCCTGACAGGCAACGTAGTGAGGAAAATTCGAAGGACCACGACCTGCTCGATCGAGCAGCTCGTTGGTTCGAGCGGCAGTTGTGGTCAGACTCGGGAGGCGAGGCGCGAGAGTATCTATTCTCGCGAGGATTTTCCGAGGAAACGATTCGAGCTTTTCGGATCGGCTATGCCCCTGTCGGTTGGAGCCATCTCGATGATGATCTGGCGCGTCTTGGAGACGAGTCGCAACAGGTACGGCAACGTGCCTGTCAACTTGGACTTCTCAAGGAGAAGGAAGCGGGCCGCTATTACGATGCATTTCGAGATCGGGTGATGTTCCCCATCCTCGAGCATAAGCGGGGTCGAGTTGTCGCCTTCGGGGGAAGGGACCTGGCCTCGGTTGCGCCGACCAGTGGTGAAAAGCCACCGAAGTACATCAACTCGCCAGAATCGAGGGTCTTTCACAAGAAGCGGGTCCTGTTCGGTCGCCGAGAAGGTCGGCTTGCCATCAGTCGCTCGAGGAGGGTGATCCTCTGCGAGGGATACACCGATGTGATCATGGCTCACCAGAGCGGCTTCGAGATCGCCGTGGCGACACTCGGTACCGCCTTCACCGACGAACATGTGGCGGAACTGAGCAGGATCGCCAACTCTGTCGATCTGATCTTCGACGGCGATGAGCCGGGACAGATGGCTGCCAGAAGAGCCTGTGAGCGTTTTCTTGGAACCCGGCTGGAGGTCCGCGTCGTCATCCTCGCAGACGGGGTAGATCCGTGTGATCTCCTCTCGAGCAGTGACGCTGCAGAGGATTTCGAGAGGGTGCTGGAGTCGGGAGTCGATCCGATAGAATTTATCGTCAAACAGATCCAGAAAGAACATCCTGGAACCGGCGCTTCCACCGCTCAGCAGGTGATGGAAGCGGTTTCCAGCGTGGTACTTAGCCCCTACGAGGGGATTGCCCTGGAGCGCGCCGCCAGCATGGTGGCCCGATGTACCGGGCACGGTGAGCACATGATCCTTCGAGAGCACCAGCGACTTCGCGATCCGCGTCCAGCTCCAGCGAGCGCATCGCGCCAGGCCAGTGGCTCGGGGGAGACCGTTGCGGGCCGAAGCTTGCCCGATGATGAGGAAGCGATCCTGGTGACCCTGATCCGCGATCCCCAGCAGATGAATCTGCTCTTCCAGTTGCGTCCTCATGCCCGGTGGAGCCAGCCGATTCACAGGGCTCTGGCGCGCCGTATCGAGCAACTGGGAGAGATTCCAGATCCGGTACACATCGGAGACGAGCAGGAGAAGTCACTGCTTCTCGATCTACGGGAGCGTGTCGAGCGTGAGAATGAGGTCACGGTGGTGGAGGATCGACCGGAGCTCAGATTTCAACTGACCATCGACCTGGTCATCGATCGCCTGCGCGGACAGATCGGCCCCGATGGTCAGGGGAAGCGATCCTCCTCTGACATCATTGGCATTAACAAGACAATACAAACAATGAGAGAGGAACCAGATTCTTTTCATAATCTTTCGGAATTGGGTCAGATAATCAATAAGTTTGTAGGAGAGAGTGGCTAGTCCCTCATCTCACGGGGTTTTCCGACGGGGAGTCCAGACAGAAATCAACTGATGTGTCCTGTGGTGATCAAACTGCAGACGCATCCGAAAATCCGATTTATTGCGAGGTAGAAATGACCGCAGAAGAGAAGTTTCAGGGCGACGAGGAGGTCGAGATCGGCATCGCCGATCCCGAGGAGGAAACTGAAGAGGCGGAGGATGATCTCCCCAGTCTCGGCGACGGGGATGGTCCTGCGGTCGAACTGGAACCGATTGACGATGGTGAACCTCAGCATCCGGTGGAAGAGATCCCCAGGATTGCCACGGCACGCAGTGCTTCACGCGATCGTAAACAGGAACCTCTCACCATGGAGCAGGGACTCGAGCGTCTCGTCGAGTTCGGTGCCGCTCAGGGGCACGTTACCTTTGAACAGTTCAACAGGTGCTTTCCTGCCGAGTGCAACACGCCGGAACGAATCGATCAGGTCTATGATCTACTCGAGAAGTACGACATCGAGGTCACCGATGATCCGGTGAAAATCGATGAACTTCCGGATGGGAACGAACTCACTGTCGAGAAAATCGACGACCCGGTTCGGATGTACCTCACCCAGATGGGCGAGATTCCGCTGCTGACCAGGGCAGAGGAACTGTTACTGGCCAAGACGATCGAAACCTGTCGAGATCGATATCGTACCTCCATCTATTCGTCGGGGTATTGTCAGCAGCAGATGATCCGATTGTGCCAGGAAGTCCTCTGCGGAGATCAATCGATCGACAAGGTCATCAAACTGACTCCGTCCAGTGGGGAGCCGAGTCGTGAAGACATGATGCAGCGGATGAGTCAGAATCTCGCCACCATCGAGCGCCTGTACCAGATCAATCTCGCAGACAAGAAGAAACTCAACTCCAAGAAACTATCGGAGCGGTACAAGGAGAAGATCCAGGAAAAGGTCCAGGCCAAGGCGATCAAGATAGGCATCTTGCTCGGTGAGTTGGTGTTCAAGCGCGAGATCCTCGACAACCTGCGTGATGCGATGCGAAGTCAGCGTCACAAAGTGGTCCAGTCGGAGCGACGAATCGAGATCATCGGCAAGCGCAAGGGCAAGCGTAAGGGAGATACGGATCTCGTTGAACTCGAGCAGTCGAACATCCGGGAGATCGAGAAGTTCGTGATGGAAGCTGGAGTGCCCTTCGCCGAGCGTGTATTCGGGATGAACAAGCACTTCAACCGTTACGAGATCGCCAAGCGGAAACTCTCCGCCGGAAACCTACGACTGGTGGTTTCCATCGCCAAGCGTTACAGGAACCGTGGGCTTTCCTTCCTCGACCTGATCCAGGAAGGAAACACCGGCTTGATGAAGGCGGTGGAAAAGTACGAGTACCGAAGAGGGTACAAGTTCTCCACCTACGCCACCTGGTGGATCCGACAGGCGATCACCCGGTCGATCGCGGATCAGGCTCGAACGATTCGTATTCCGGTTCACATGATCGAGACGATGAGCAAGGTTCGTAACGCCACAAAGAAATTGATGCAGAAACTGGGCTACGAACCGAGCATGAAGGAGATTGCCGTGGAACTGGACCTTCCCGAGGAGGAGGTCCGAAAAGTCTTGAAGATATCCAAGCATCCCATCTCCCTCGACAGGCCCATCGGTGATTCCGACGATGGATTCTTCGGAGATTTCATCGAGGATCAGTCGGTCGAGTCGCCGATACATACGGCGACACATGAGATGCTCAAGGATCGACTGAAGGACGTGTTGAAGACGTTGACCTACCGGGAGCGCGAGATCATCAAACTTCGCTACGGTCTGGAGGACGGCTACACGTACACCCTCGAAGAGGTGGGCAAGATCTTCAAGGTGACCCGGGAGCGGGTTCGCCAGATCGAGGCGAAGGCGGTCAAGAAACTCCAGCATCCGATCCGTTCTCGCCATCTCGAGGGTTTTCTCGACGAGTAACCGATCGACCAGCAATGAATAGAGAACAGGGCCTCGTGGCGGTAAATCGTCGCGAGGCCTCTTCTGTGGTAGAACGATGCAGATACGGCTAAGATCATCTCCGGGATCGTGGATATTCTTCACGGGCCGATCGAAGCAGGTAACTACCAGGAGGTTCGCTTGGAAGCCATCGACCAGTTGAAGGAAGTACAACGATTACAGGGAAAGATCTCCCTCTATGAAACGGAGATTCATGGCAGAGAAGCGAGGATCCGAAGTGCCACAGGCGACCTCGAAGTCCTGAAGAACGAGGCTGCACCGATCGAGGGCAGGTTGTCGCAAGGTAGTGCCCTCGTACGCAAACTGGAACTCGATGTAGCCGAGGTCGTCGAGAAGATCGAAAAGACTCAACAACAACTCGATGCTGCAACCCAAGCTTCCGAGTTCACGGGGCTCAAGGCTCAACTTTCGAATTTCGGTGAGGAAAAAGCAGTACTGGAAGAAAACGTGATGCTGGTGATGGAAAAGTTGGATGAACTTCGAGCTCAAAAAGAAGATGCTGGGCAAAGAATGGAAATTGCCGTGAAGCAACTGGAAGAGTTGAGAAGCGAAATCGATGCCAGCACCAAGGAGTACAGGGATGAGATGGGGGCTCTTCAGGAGCCACTGAAGGTCGCACGATCGAATACGGACCCCGAACTGCTGGAACTGTTCGACAGGCTCTATCCATCGATAGGAGCCACCGTGGTCGTCAGTCTCGATGGGGACACCTGCGGAGGATGCCATCTGAATGTCAGTTCGCAGATAAGAGAACGAGCTCAGTCGGGACAGGGGGTCGTCTACTGTCCCTCCTGCGCGAGAATCTTCGGTTGAACAGGCTTCCAGAGGTGAGGCGAGCAGTTCAATCTGCCTGGTTTCACGGCCATCGTCATGAACTCAGCGAGCGATGATGGAGAAGGGAGCATGCTTCCACCCCTGGCGCCGAGGAAGGTGCGGAGAAAACGATGACCAGTAGCGATCCGCAGTCATTATCGATCTTCCAGAGACGCTGGTTTCGAAATCTACTGGCCCTGCTCTCTCTCACGGTGATCCTGGTTGGCTGCCTGGGGCTGTTGATGTACGCGGTGGGTGAGTCCAATGCCAGGAGGATCGACGAGTATCGACTTCACCTTGGAGCCGAGACCGCAGCGGAACTGTGGCAGACTTCGATTACCCGGCGCGATCCTGGACTTTTTGAACTCCATGATCCGGTTCTTCTCGAGGAACTGAGTTCCATCGAATTCAAGCCGGCTGGAAACCCTACGGGCAATGTCCTGCTTTCCGACGATCAACTGATGAACTTCCTGTTGCTGGTACGAGATTCGAGGGCTCCCCAGGTACCGGAGTCAGTCGATTTCGAGACGATGGTTCCCATCTGGAGGAAAGAGCTATTCGGACTGATCGGCAATTGCTGCAACTCCGGGGCTGCTTCCAGCGACCTGGATTCGCCGGCACGGCAATTTTCTGATCAAGAGCGCTGGTTGATGGGAGTGGAACTTGCCGAATCACTCGGCTCGGGAGGGCTCCTCATCCAGCAACTGGTCCGCCTCGCGCTTCTCGAACAGTTGATGGAAAGGGCAAACGAGTTACTCTCCTCCGAGAATCCACATTTTCATGACAGGGCCGTCGAGGCACTGGCTCGGGTCGAGACACCCCTGGAGGGGGTCACCAGGGCGCTACAGATGGAGACCTTGATGGGCCTTGATCTGGTTGTGAATGGAGTCAATCCATGGTCAAGCACATTTGACCTGCAGTGTTATCTCGATCTGCAAGTTCCCTTCAGTCTGGATCCAACCGATCCCGTCAACCTCCAGCGACTCGAGCAAGGTGTTCCCTTCTACGCCGTCGTTACCGGGATGATCGTGCCTGGCCTTTCAGGGGCTGTGACGCGTGCTGAGAATTCGGATGCTCGCTTGCTCGCCTTGAAAAGTGCATTCGCACTGTTGTCGGCAAGAATCCGCGGTGAAGATTGGATTGCGCCAGATGGGGTAGAACTGCTCGAATCAAGCGACTCACTCACATCGAGGATTCATGTCAAGGGTGCACCGGCAGATTGCGACGTTTACCTGCCACGGTGAGGAAGGATCCACTTCTTCGGAGTGAGCGACCATTCCACCGTGGCAAGATCCACGGTGGGGTCGATCAGCGGGGCTGCAGGAGCACCATTGATACTCACCATGACATCGACGTGGATCGGATAACTCTTCCCCGTCTTCTCCAGCAGAGTTCGATGCATATCCCTGGCAAACTGCAGGATCAGGTCAGGTTGGCGTGACATCACATCCTGCTGCCATGGGAACAGGATCGATGTGGTGTTGCCAAGCGCCTGTCTATTCCCGGTCTCGGGATTGATGGTAAAGAACTCCAGGCGGGTGGTTCTCTTCGCCACCAACTTCATTCGCCATGACCAGCGGTGACCCTCATGGGTCCAGGATGTGTATCCACCGTACAGATGGTGTCGAAGCGGGATCAGTAACTGGCTGGCAACGATCAAGGCGAGCAGTGTCGAGGTCAAGGCAGAGATCCTGGGTGCCGGACCGGGCATCGGTACGACCGGACGCAGGACGAAACCGAGGCGTTGAAGAGCAATCCTCGGCCAGTTTGAAGTGAAGAATATGCTGCTGCCGGCCATCATGAACCAGGGGAAGATGCCGACGCTGACCAGGAAGGTGCCGTTGATCAGGTGAAAGGAAGTTGCAGCGATGAATGCCATCAGCCGGGTTCTCTTCCACAGCAAGAAGAAGGGGATGGTCAGATCGAAGAGTAGGCCACTCCACACGAAGAACTGGGTGACAATCGGTTTGAGAAGAAAGGCGAGTACCTCCTGCGAGTGATACTCGTCGAGAAAAATCATCTTCAGCGATTCCCCGGAGAGCCAGCCAGGATCAAATTTGGCCACCCCTGCGAAAAAGTACACCACTACCAGCTGGAACCGAAGCAACCAGATACACCAGGCAGGGCAATCCTCCCGTTTCTGATCCGGTTCCCGACTGGAATCCATCGAAAAGAAGCGTCCTGCAGGCAGGAAGATCATCCACAAGGTGAGCAAGCACAGCAGGTAGAAGTGGTTCCGGTAGGTCGCAGCATCGAGCAGGAAGCCGTAGGTGAAAGTGCTGAACAATACGATTGCAGATGTTCGGTAGCGATATCCGACCATCACTCCCAGGGCAGAAAGCGCCGTCAGGAAGAAGACGACCCACATTCCCGGCTCAGGCAATCGCTCCACCCAGGTGAAGCCGTAGAACTTGAAATGGAAATTTGAAGTGATGTAGTACGCCTTGAGATGGCCGTCAAACCAGTAACGAACCGTTTCGAAGAGGATGCTACCACCCAGCAAGATCCGGAACACCACGAGGGAGGCGATATCCATCGGTTGGGCGAGATGAGATCGGATGGATCCAGATGAGGACTCTGCACGATTTTGATCAGCCACGAAACAGTCTTTCCTATCACCGAACAAGACAGGTGAAGAGCAGCGCCGAGATGATCGAGGAATCGGCTCCAGGAGTCAAGAAGAAGGGAGTCGAGCCAGCACCGTATCAGGGGCAGAAGGGTGGGGTGTCACACAGCAGTGTTCCTGCAGCGGTTGGATCGGTTCCACATCCATTGCCAGGCGGAGGCAATGTGGGGCCTCCTGAGAACAGATGACCGAGCAAGTAGATCGGGTCTGCAATGTTGATGAGTGAATCATCGTTGCAGTCGAGGGATAGATCGCAAGTGGCCATCACGGGGCCGAACATGACATCGAGAGAGGTCACGACATCTGCGATGTTCAATACCTGATCACCATTGCTGTCCCCGCGGATGAAAAGCGTGCAACTGTCGATGATCCCGTTGCCGTCGATGTCGAGTAGCGGATCGTTGATGATATCGATGGAATCGACGATGAAGTTGTGATTGCAGTCCTGATAAGACTCGATCTGACTCCGGTCGATGATGGTTGAGGAGCCAGCAGGTAAATCCTCGACGATGGAGAGGTCCCCGTCTGGCCAGCGGACCAGAACTTGTTCGAGTTGTAACTGATCTCCGATTCCGATGGTCTGGGCAAGTTCTGCTGAGGATTTGTAAACACCTCCTGCGCGAATTTCTCGCCACTGAACTCCTGCCGCCGTGGTGAGCCTCAACATCGCTCCGACGGCGTAAACATTGGGAGCATCGTCTCTGAGTGTCAAACGTACCGAGTTCTGGGAGGAACCGGTCTGGTTGATGTAGATGGCCAGGTATTCATTGGCACTCTGGGTGATCAGATCGAGATCGCCATCCATGTCGATGTCACCAGAAACTACGCAGTAGGAGGCTGCTTGCTCTGCAGGATTGAACGGTGACATGGCGAGATCAAGATCCGCAGCGATCTCTGAACATGGAAAAACGCCATCGCAGTCGTAAAAGGATGCCGGCTGATCGGTGGCGAGGACATAGAGTTCCTCGTATCCGTCGTTGTCAAAATCGACAAATCGGACTCCCCAGCAGATTCCAGCCGCTTCTACCTGAGCTTCCTCAGTGCGATCGCTGAACTGAAGATCTTCACTTCCGCAGAGTAATACATTCTTTCCAGGAATCCCTGGATTGGTAGCGAGGTTTGAGCAGTAGATGTCGAAGTAGCCATCCATATCCAGGTCTCCCGCATCGATCCCCATCGAGTCGATGGAAATGCCGGCACCTGAACTTTGACTGACATCGATGAACTCATCTCCCTCAACTTCCCATAGCCGGTTCCAGAGAATCTCGGGGCTGATCTGGCCCTTGTCGTTCGACACGTAGAGATCCCGGTCCCCATCCATATCCGCATCGAGAAACATCACCTGATGAGCCAGTCGAGGATCTGCTATGCCAAGTTGCTGTCCGATCTCGATGAAGGTTCCGTCGCCGAGGTTTCTATAGAACTTGTTCGGATGGATCACATTGCTGATGTCTCCCTCAAGATTGAAATTTGCAACATATAGATCCAGCCAACCGTCATTATTCTGATCTGACCATGCGGCTCCATTTGCCGTGCCTAGGTTACCAAGTCCAGCAGCGACGGTGACATCGGTGAATACGAAATCTCCGTCATTCCTGAACAGAAGATCGGGGATATCGTGTCCCGAAATGTAGACATCGAGATCGGAGTCTCCGTCGTAGTCACCCAGTGAAATTCCGGTAAAGTTGGAATCGAAGGGCAATCCACTGGCGGCTGTGCGGTCGGTGAAGTTGCCGGAACCATCGTTCTCGTAAACGCAGACCTGACCCAGAACCTTGCCAGTCGCGATCAGATCGGGATCTCCGTCCCCGTCCAGGTCATCGAGTCCGAGTCCGTATCCAAAGGTGGAGGATGCGAAGGTGAAGTGATCGACACCCCTGGATAACGCTTCCTGGGTGAATGGGACCGGCTGGCTGAAGAGCAGGGTGGGGGGGATCAAAAAGAAGCTGGACAGCAGCACGAGCAGTGTCTGGATCGCCTTCATCTTGATGTCCTATCTGTGCCCGGAAATCGGTAGCACCGACCAGCAAGACATATTGCCGGATTCTATCGTGCTATCTTCGATGCTAGCACTGCTCCTCATCGAGTCAATGTGCAGTAATCGTCAGATGAAGCCGACTGAAGGCATATCTTGCCGATTTCATCGGCCAGCAGGTGGCTCGAAGAAAAAAGAGTGGTGAGCGGGCCGTAAGCCGAGTCCTGTTCACCGATACGAGATCGATGTGCGGTCATTCCTCTCGGCTGCCCGTTGCCGGACAACTCTAACGACCTACCCGGGCATTCACCCGACAAGCGGGAATGGAGCGGGCCGCTCCTTTGCCTCTGTTTGGTCTTTCTCCGGGTGGGGTTTACCCTGCCAGGGACGTCGCCGCCCCCGCGGTGAGCTCTTACCTCACCATTTCACCCTTACCGGTGATCCGAGGATCTCCGGCGGTATATTTTCTGTGGCACTTTCCCTGGGATCACTCCCGGTGGGAGTTACCCACCACCCTGCCCTGCGGAGCCCGGACTTTCCTCGACATGGCAATGCCATGACGCGACCGCTACACCCGCTCACCACCATGAATGGTACTAAATATCGATCAATACTGGAAGAGCAGTGAGAGAGCCTCGATCAACGCGGCCAGGAGCAGCATTCCACCTGAAGCACTGAGGAAATATGCAGTGACCTCCCTCAGCTGGGTCTTGTGGCGAGAAGTCTGGGTCACGGTCACATGAACGAAGGAGATGACCGCAGTCAGGAGCAAGAACGAGAGCAGGTCGATCATCGCGGCGAGTCCTTCCCTGGCGAAGAGGACTGATGGCGATTCGGCTCGATCCTGGAGTCGATCAGGTCGAGCAGGCAAAGGATGTTGAGCAATCCGGCGACGAAGACCAGCAACAACCCCGTGTCATTCCAGTAGGGGACATCTTGGTAATCCTGCACGCTGGAGAGACCGCTCAGTGCCAGATCTGCGGCGGGATCGAAAAAGGAGAGGATCGCTGTTCCGCCACACCCTGCACCGGTCCAGAAGAGATAGGGGTGAAAGAGGCGAGAAGCTCCCTCGAAGTTCGATAGCCACATCCCGATGGCCCAGAGGCAATTCAAGGAGAGGATCAACAGCCACCCTTCCCGGATCTTTCCACCTAGCAGGTGTCCCAGCCCGGGGACGAGCCAGCCTGCGATGAATCTGGTGAGAAATGGTTGTTGTGCCAAGGTCGAGTTCCTCTTCTTCAATTCGTTCTACATCGAGAACTGTTCACCAAGGTAGTATCTGCGTGCATCTGAATCCTGAAGGATCTGATTTTGATCACCCTGGGCAATGATGCGACCGTCGTAAATGATGAAGGAACGATCGCATACATTGAGAGTCTCTCTCACGTTGTGATCGGTCAGCAAGATGCCAATACCTTGATCGGACAGGTAACGAATCACCTGTTGAAGATCAGACACTGCTATGGGATCAACACCGCTGAAGGGTTCATCGAGCAAGATGAGCGTCGGCTCCGAAACGAGAGCCCGTGCCACCTCGAGTCGCCGCTTCTCTCCACCGGACAGGAATTCCGCCCTGCTATCTGCAACCTTTTCGAGACCGAACTCTTCAATCAACTCGCCGAGGCGAACATTTCTTTCCGGCTCGCTGAGTGGTCGGGTCTCGAGGATGGAGATGAGGTTCTGGCGTACCGTCAATCCCCGGAACACCGAGGTCTCCTGCGGAAGGTACCCCATTCCCCGGCGGGCACGCTGATACATCGGCAGGTTACTGATCTCTTCGCCATTGAAGAAAACCTGGCCCTGATCTGGCTGCACCATGCCGGTGGTCATGCGGAATGTCGTCGTTTTTCCGGCACCGTTCTTTCCAAGCAATCCGATGACGGAGCCTGGAGCCACGTCGAAGGAAACCCGATCGACGACCCTTCGATTACTGTACGATTTGCTCAGATTCCTCACGGTCAGGATCATCGGATGAACCCGCTCTCATTTCGCCCTGGAAGGGCGGGCCAGAAGATCGCAAAGCCGCGTCCCAGAAGATTGGTGCGTGAAAAAGAACCCCACCATCTGGAATCGAGACTGGACGGGCTATTGTCGCCGAGGACGAAGTAGCGATCGGCACCGATCTCGAAGGCTTCGGAGGTGGCGTATCGAGAGGCCTGGGTCCAGTGCAGATCTCGAAAGAGCTCGATTGAATGTAGCTTTCCTCCGCAGTTTTGTGCAGAAAAGGTGACGGAACTTGCTTCCTGGTCTCGCCCGTCACCACGCAATCCCGCCTGCTGCTCCGAAGGGGGCAGTGCGATGTCGGCTACCGAGTCACCATCGATGAAGATCCGGAAGCGTCGATCAACGATCTGAGCCTCGATCAGGTATTGCTGCCCCTGGACGATTGGACTGTCCTCGATCGATCCGAGTAGAACCGGTTCTTCCCCTGGTCGGATCAGTTGCAAATCGATGGCACCTTCGCCGAAGGGCAACGAGCAGCGGTACTCCGATGGATAGTTGTGGATGGAGATGTGGAATCCTGCACTGGAGGAGTCCTTGCTCCGCGCAGCATGGAATTTCGCACGTACCGCAACATCTCGAACCGGATCAGGTCTACTGGAGGGGCGGACCGGGTTGTAGTTGTATCGGTTACGGATGGGGCGTGTGTATGCCAGCTGGCCGGAATCACCCACCTGATTGAAATCCCAGCTACCGTCATCTTGACTCTGCCAGCCGGAATCAGAATTCCAGGCTGGTTTCACCAGTCCATTTTCGGTAACGGAACTGTCGTGAATCTGTGTCCAGAAGTTCTCCTGTGCCTCGATGGTTTTGGATTCGATGTTGCCATCGATCCAGACATCTCCAGAGACCACCTGGATCTTCTCTCCCGGTAATCCAACCAGGCGTTTGATGTAATTGCGTTCCCTGTTGAACTTGAAGACGACAACATCCCAGCGCTTTGGCTGCTGCCAGTCGTAGATGAACTTGTCGACCAGGATCTTGTTTCCACCGAGAATGTCGGTGGATTCGACGACCACGGGGAAGATGTAAGTGCACTCCCTGCACCACGCTCTCAATGTAGAGGCCCTTGCCCAGCGGGTTCCCTCGGTCGAATGCGATTGCTTACAGGAGGGGCAGGTCACCTGATTCCTGCCACTGGTCGCAATCTTGATGGGAGTGTTGTTCTCGGGGCAGATTCCTTCGAATATCTCGATGCGGTTTCCGAGATTTACCCGATTGGTGAGACTGTCGCTGCTGATTCCGACATGATTGGGAGTCGAGCAGTTCGGGCAGTCGGCGGTGATGTGGAGACCGTTGAGATCGGATGCCATCGATCCGGTGGGGATTTCGTAGGACTCGATGAAGAAGTGGCGGATGACCAGGGCCAGTAGCAATGCCACCGTAAGTGCCTCCAGGTTTTCACGCATCGAACTCCACTTCATTTCTTCTTCTCCTCATCATCGAGGCGGAGGATCGCCATGAAGGCGTCCTGTGGAATCGCGACGCTCCCGACCTGCTTCATCCGTTTCTTGCCTTCCTTCTGCTTCTCCAGCAACTTACGTTTCCTGGAGATGTCACCACCATAACACTTTGCAGTGACATTTTTCATCAGGGCTCGGATCGTCTCGCGGGCGATGATCTTGCCTCCGATGGAGGCCTGCAAGGGAACCTGGAACATGTGTCGAGGAATGACAGCCTTCAACTTCTTCAGTAACTGACGACCCTTGCGCTCTGCCACATCCTTGTGGCTGATGACGCTGAGAGCATCGACTGCATCTCCGTTGACCAGGATGTTCAACCGAACCAGCTGATCCTTGCGGAAGTACTTGAACGTGTAGTCCAGGGTTCCGTAACCCCGCGTGCAGGATTTCAGTTTGTCATAGAAATCTGCGATGATCTCTGCAAGGGGTGCCTCGTAACTCATCTGAACCCTGGTGGGAGAGAGATACTCGGTTTTTTTCCACTCGCCCCTCTTCTCATCCATCAACTTCATCACTGCCCCGATGTACTCGGTGGGGACGATGATGTGAGCATCGACGATCGGTTCCCTGACCTCTTCGACCAGCATCGTATCTGGAAGCTGACTGGGGCTGTCGATCAGCTTGGTTTCGCCCTCCTTCAGGAGAATCTCGTAGGTGACGGTGGGGGCGGTCTGAACCACGGAGATCCCCGACTCTCGCTCGAGGCGTTCCTGGATGATTTCCATGTGCAGCAAGCCGAGGAATCCACAGCGGAATCCAAATCCCAGGGCATCGGATGACTCGGGAGTGAAGGTGAAGGAAGGGTCGTTGAGCCACAACTTGTCGAGAGCCGTTCTCAGGTCCTCGTAGTCACCGCTGTCGGCGGGGTAGGTGCCACAGAACACCATCGGATTGGGGTGTTCGAATCCTGGAAGGCTTTCGCTTGCCGGGTCGATTCGAGTGGTGACGGTGTCGCCGATCCTGACGTCGTGAATCGTCTTGATGCTGGCGAAGAAGTAACCCACCTCTCCTGCCTCAAGGATTCCGGTGGGCTTCATCGAGGGTGTGAAGACTCCGACCTCATCGGTGTTGTACTTTCTTCCAGTGGACATCAGGATGATGTCCTCACCCTTCTTCAGGACGCCCTCTTTGATGCAAACGTAGATGATGACACCACGGTACTCATCGTAATGGGAATCGAAGATGAGTGCCTTGAGCGGAACTTCCCGTGTCCCCTTCGGCGGTGGCACGAAGGTGGTGATCGCCTCGAGCACTTCATCGACTCCCTGCCCTGTCTTGGCAGAGCAGCGGATCGATTCACTCTTCTGGAAACCGAAGGTCTGGGCCATCTCCTCGTCGATCTCTTCGGGACGGGCGGTGGTGAGATCGATCTTGTTCATCACCGGAATGATTTCCAGATCTCCCTCGATGGCGAGGAATGCATTGGCAACTGTCTGGGCTTCCACTCCCTGTGCTGCATCGACGATCAGTAGTGCTCCTTCGCAGGCGGCGAGGCTGCGGGATACTTCGTATCCAAAATCGACATGACCCGGTGTGTCGATGAGGTTCAACTGGTAGCGCTCTCCATCATCGGCAACGTATTCCATCCGAACCGTCTTCGCCTTGATGGTGATTCCTCGCTCCTGCTCCAGGTCCATGTCATCGAGCAGCTGATTTTTGAACTGGCGTTCCGAGATGGTACCGGTCTTGAGGAGTAAACGATCGGCAAGTGTCGACTTGCCGTGGTCGATGTGAGCGACGATGGAGAAGTTTCGGATCTTGTCGACGGGGAAACTCATCGTTGACCTCCAGCAGAATCAAGTTGCTGGTAGAGGTCGCAAAAGAGTTGAAGAGCCTTGCCGCGGTGGCTGATGGCGTCTTTTTCCTGCGGGGTCATCTCGGCAAAGGTGAGGGATTCTCCGTCTGGAATGAAGATCGGATCGTAGCCGAATCCGTCGTTTCCATGCGCCTGTTCGGTGATGGTCCCTGGGCAGGTTCCTTCGACCGACAGGATCAGTTCATCTCCATGGCAGAGCGCCAGTACGCAGCGAAATTGTGCACGTCGTTCCCGCCCTGTTCGTCCCTGGAGCCGGTCGAGTGCCATCGCTACGTTGTCCTGGAAGGTGGCTTCTTCACCGGCCCAGCGCGCCGAGTGAACCCCTGGTTCCCCATCGAGGGATTCGATGAAGAGTCCGGTGTCGTCGGCAACGGCGGGGAGTCCACTCCAGGTGGAGAAGGCGATCCCCTTGATGATGGCATTCTCGAGCAGGGTGGCGCCGTCCTCGACGGGGTCGGGGACCGGTTCCCCAACCCGGTCGTGGACCGTGGCGGGAACCACGATATCGACCAGGCCTTGCGGGAGCGCGCGGCGGATCTCTTCGTGTTTGTGCGAATTCCCCGATGCGATGAGCAGCGGACGATCTGGACGAGGGATCACTCAATTCTCCGAATTTCGACAGGGATCACCCCTGAGGGCCGGGCGTACCGGCGATGCTACGGAAGGGACCCTGCATCCGCAAGGAGACCCTGTGGACCGGCGAACCTCATTTGCGGCTGATACGCCGAAACCCTGCCGTGGCAGGGCGCATTTCTCAGTTCTGGATGGGGAATACATGTTCATCCAGCATCGAACTGACCTGATGGATTCCGCCCATCGCCGCATCGATGACCGATTGCATCGTCTGCATCGGAACCGGACCATTTTCGCAGCCGCCCACCACCTCGATCACCTCACCGGAACCGGTTCCGATGAGATTCAGGTCGATGGCAGCATTACTGTCTTCCTGGTAATCGAGATCGACCAGCAGAGAGCCGCCCTGGATTCCTGCACTCATCGCCAGGATCAGTTCTCTTCGAGGATCCGCAGCCAGGACTCCACTGGCGAGTTGTTGCTGTACCAGCAATCCGAGAGCGACAGTGGAAGCATTGATGGATGCGGTTCGTGTACCACCATCGGCATGGAGCACATCGCAGTCGATCCTGATGGTGTATCCAGGGATCAGCGAAAGGTCCAACCCGGCTCTCAAGGCACGCCCGATCAGGCGGCGGATCTCAACAGCTCGGCCGTCGGGAGAGCCCTTGTTGAATCGTTCCAGTCTCGGTGTAACCGAGTACGGCATCATCTGGTAGTCGGCGGTTGCCCACCCTGAAGTGCCAGTGTTCCAGCGTGGGGTTCCCTCCTCGAGGGTTGCCACGCACAGAACGGAGGTACCACCACACCGGTACAACGCACTCGATGTGATTTCCGGAATGAAGCCAGTGGTCACCTCGACGGAACGGGGCGCATCATCGGTTCTGTTTTCTCGTGCCATCGTGCAGATCTCCTTGTCGCTGCTGGTTCCAGAAATCGTACTGCAACATCGGGTGGGTAGGGCGACATCCTGCAGGAAAGAGAGTAGAATCCACCGGTCTTGCGAGGACGGAAAGGAGACTCTCCATGAGGATACTGGTGGTCGGGGGAGCCGGTTATATAGGTAGCCACTGCGTTCTTGAATGCCTACGAGCAGGGCATGAGGTGGTCGTCTTTGACGATCTGAGGGCAGGACATCGGGAGGCGATCCAGGATGTGGAGCTGATCGAGGGGAGTATCCACGATTCCAGCGCCTTGAGATCGGTTTTCGAGACCTCGGAAATCGATGCGGTCTTTCATCTGGCGGCTTCCTGTAGCGTCCCCGAGTCGATGAAAATCCCCGCCGCGTACTATCACAATAACCTGGCCGGGACCCTGAATCTGGTGGAGGCGATGCTGACAGCAGGCGTCGAGGTGCTGATTCACTCATCCACCGCCGCGGTGTACGGAGATCCGGAGGAGACCCCGATCCCCGAGACTCACCCGAAGCGACCTGTCAATCCTTACGGAGATTCCAAGAAACTGGTAGAGGAAACCCTCACCGCCATCGCCGAGCGACATCCACTCAAGCATGTGTGCTTGCGGTATTTCAACGCCGCAGGGGCGGATACATCGGGTCTCATCGGTGAAGATCATAGCGAAGAGAGCCACCTGATTCCGTTGTTGTTGCAGTGTGCTCTTGGCATCCGCGAACAGTTCTACATCTTCGGCTCCGATTGGGACACTCCCGACGGAACCTGTGTTCGTGACTTCGTCCACGTCACCGACATCGCCAGGGCACATCTCAGGGCTCTTGAACGGATCGATGCCGTCGCTGGAGAATCGATCAATCTCGGTTCTGCTTCGGGTGCTTCCGTTCGAGAGGTGATCGAGATCGCCAAGCAGGTCACCGGAATTGATTTCAAGGTGGTGGAAGAGGGGCGTCGCGATGGAGATCCCGCGACACTGCTGGCTTCCAATAGCAAGGCGCTGGAGCGGCTCGACTGGAAACCGGAGCACAGCGACATGACGATGATCATGGATACTGCCTGGCGGTGGCACAGAACACATCCAAGTGGATATACCAGCGAGGTTGCTCCACTGGGAGCGGGTTCGACACGATTTGGTGATCTTGCCGTGAAACTGGGGTTTGTCACTCGAGACGATGTGAACCGGGTCTTGCAGGAGCAGGAGAAGTTGGAGGGTGAGGGGCGCGGCCGCAAGATGATGGGGTTGTGCATGGTCCAGATGGGGATCCTCTCCACCACGCAGCTGGTCGAGATCTTGCGTCACTACGAAAAGGGTGACGTCTGATGCATCTGAAGTGGTTCTTGCCATTGCTGGTAGTACTGCAGGTGACCGGTTGCGGATCGGTCACCTCCAGCTCGAGATCAGCGGCCCTGCCGGTTACCTCGGTCGAGGAGGACCGAGTCCGTGAAGGGGATCAGGTTCTGGCCACCGTTGGACGAGATGTCATCACCGATGCTGAACTGAAGCGCAGGATCCTCGAGAGATACTACGGTCCCAGGGCATTGAATGGGCTGGTCAGGGAATCCCTGTTCAGTGCCGAGGCGGAGCGCCTCGGAATTCGTATCGATGCCGAACAAATCGCATCCGCCGTGGCGGATGAGATGGAGCGCATTCTCGGGTCAAACTTCGAATCGAAGCGACGGGCGTTGCTACAACTGGAGGAGCAGGGATTGCTGGAGAGTGATCTGCGCAGGGAAATCTCTCAGGAGGTGGGACCGGCACTGTTGATCCAGGCGGTGATCGCCCATCATCGAGAGGTGGACGAGGAGCAACTGCTCGATCTGTGGAGGGCCACCTGGAAAGAACCTCGGAGACTGGTCGATCACATCTTCTTTCCCATCGGAGAGGCGGATGAGGAAACCCGAGCCGAGATCGAGCAATGGGCTTCTCGAACGGTGGAGGTGCTCGCTTCCGGCACACCTCTCGCTGCTGCAGTGGAGAAACCGCTGGGGCTGAAGTCTTCCTTCACCCCTCGAACCGGCACGGCGTGGATCCGTGAATCGGAGCTGGCAGGCAACCCCGCCTTCTTCAAGGTTTTCCAGGCAAGTTCTGGCGAAGTGGTGGGACCGCTGCCGGAAGAGGGTTTCGGCTGGCACCTGATGCGGGTGGTGGAGTCGCAACCGGCACGCAGTTATTCCGAGATGCGACCGCAATTGCTACAGATGTGGCTCGCCGAACCCGCCAGCGATGAAGAATTGCTGGCCGTGGAGAGGTTGATCAGGAGCCGGTTTCCTGTACAGATCAAGGGCTTCGATTCCCGGTGAATTCAGCGACGCTTCGAGCAGTCGAGAAGGAGAAAGATGATCTCGCGAGATACACAAGGTTCTGACTCCTCCCCGGAGGCCACAGACGAAGAATCGCAGGAGGCTCTGGAAGGGGCACAACTGCGCTCGACCATCGAGGCGATCCTCTTCGCCTCTCCCGATCCGGTCAGCCGCAGACGCATCCAGGCGATGCTCAAGGAGGCACCGAAGGGAGCGGTCAAGGAGGCATTACTCGAACTGGAAGCGGAATTGATCACGACTCCACGAGGATACCTGTTGCACGAAGACGGTGCCGGACTGCGACTGCTGACCAAGCCCGAATTTGCGCCCTTCGTCGCTCGACTTCGTGGTGAGCGTCGCCGGGTTCGGCTCAGTTCCGCCGCCTTCGAGACGCTGGCAGTGATCGCCTACCGGCAACCGGTCCGAAGATCGGATCTGGAGGCGGTACGTGGCGTCCAGTGCGGCCCCATCCTCAAGAATCTGATGGAATGGAGCCTGGTCCGTGTGGTGGGGCAAGACGAGTCGATCGGTCGCCCGCTACTCTATGGAACCACCAGCGAGTTTCTCGAATTGCTGGGCCTGTCGAGTCTCGACGATTTGCCCGAGCCGGAGCGGCTCCGCGAACAGGGATCCGATCTGGGCCTGGAAGTCCTCGACGATCTGCTGGGGGATGGAAAAGCCGCCGGGGAAGCGGCACAGGAACCTCAGGAGTCCGATTCAAGTTCCGGGAAGGGTGCAGAGGCGTCGCAGACGGCGCAATCGACCCCACCCCTCGACGAGGATCTGGACGACTACGTCCCTGACGGCTGGGACGGGAAATAGCCACTTCCCGGTCGGCTTGACACATCTCCCCTTGGGGCTAACATTGGCCCTTCTGTGCGCCGGTAGCTCAACTGGATAGAGCACCTGACTACGGATCAGGAGGTTGGGGGTTCGAATCCTCCCCGGCGTGCTTGCATTCGATCCCTGACCAGGAGTGGAGGACCTCGAATGGGCGTCTCCTGGCTCGATGATGATCTAGATCTTCTCCACATGCAGATGGCGCTCCAGGAAGCGCGAGATGCAGAGAAGAAGGGGGAGGTTCCGGTAGGAGCGGTGATCGTTCATCCCGACATGGGAGTGATCGGCCGCTCACGAAATGCGAAGGAAACCCTTCGCGATCCTACCGCCCACGCCGAGATCCTTGCGATCGGACAGGCTGCTGAGGCGGTGGCGGGGTGGAGGCTGGATGGAACCACCCTCTACTGCACCCTGGAACCGTGTCCGATGTGTGCAGGAGCGATCTTGCAGGCGAGGATCGATCGGGTGGTGTTCGGTGCGTCCGACTCCCGGTGGGGAGCGGTGGAGACGAAATTGAAGGTTTTCGAACCGGGTCTCTTCAATCATGATGTGGCCTGGACCGGTGGTGTTCTTGGAAACGAATCGGGAGATCTGCTGCGAGCATTCTTCCGGGAACGCAGGAACCCTCCGGGATGAGATCGAGACGAGAGCGCGGAGAGGTGCCAGAGTGGTCGATTGGGCCGGTTTCGAAAACCGGTGTGCCTTTACCGGTACCGTGGGTTCGAATCCCACCCTCTCCGCCACATTTTGAGAAGTGTCGGAGATTCGCAGCGGATACCTCCAGTACCCACAGCGGGCACTGGAAATGACACGATTTCCTGTGAAAATGCACGGGAGTGACGATAGTGACGATGTCGTGTTGCGGCGACATCGACGGTTTGAAGAGGATACATCGGGAGAGGTGTCCGAGTGGCTTAAGGAGCACGCTTGGAAAGCGTGTGTGCGTTAACCCGTACCGTGGGTTCGAATCCCACCCTCTCCGCCATCCTTCTTCACCGAGCAGGGAGGTACTCCCTGCAGAGAGCGACATTCAAGAGATCCGGGGTCCGGGCGACTGGCGGCCCGTGAACCTGGTCAGGCCCTGACGGGAGCAGCCATGTCGGTCACCGTTGGTGTGCTTCGGGCTCCGGTCTTTTTCATCGCTTCTGCAATTCCCACCTGGACGATCCTCTCCCCTGAGTTCCCTCGACCCAGGGTGGCACTTCACCAGTAATTCGAGGGGCCAGCAGCCCAGGAGTTTCTCGTTGACGCCTTGCAGGCGTGCCTTGCCGAGGTTCAGATGAGGTCATGTCGGACCACAGCACCAACCCTCCATCTCGAGCCAATTCCGGAAGTGATCGCTACGAGGTGATCGCTCGTCGCTACCGCCCCCGAAACTTCGACGAGGTGGTGGGGCAAGAGGCGGTGGCGGAGGTGTTGAGGCAGGCGATCCTGCAGAATCGATTGGCTCATGCGTACCTCTTCTGTGGTCCGCGGGGAGTCGGTAAGACCTCGATGGCGAGGATCTTTGCCCGCACATTGCAATGTCCCCATGGGGACGGGGCTATCCCCTGCGATCGCTGTGCCACCTGCGAACAGATCTTCCGTGGTGAGGACTCCGACGTCACCGAGATGGACGGTGCCTCTCACAGGGGCATCGACGACATTCGCAGCCTGATCGAGCATGTGCAGTACGCACCGACCCAGGGACCCTATCGGATCTTCATCATCGATGAGGTCCACATGCTGACCCGGGAAGCGTTCAACTCCCTGCTGAAGACGCTGGAGGAACCACCCGCCCACGTGAAGTTCATCTTTGCCACCACCGAACCGGAGCGGATCATCCCGACGGTTCTTTCTCGATGTCAACGATGTGACTTCTCGTCGATTTCCCGCGGAGACATCGTCCGCCGACTCGGGCAGATCTGCGAACTGGAGGGTGCGGCACCGCAGGAGGGTTTGCTCGAAAATATCGCCTCCCTGTCGGCAGGCGGGATGCGAGATGCGCAGTCGTTACTGGACCAGGTCCTCTCCTTTGCCGGACAGGAACCGGGGCCTGACGATCTCGATCGAATCACCGGAAGAATCTCCGAGGAAAAACTGGATCAACTGCTCGTGGCTGCCGAGTCAGCGGAGATGTCGGCAGTGGTCGAACATCTCACTCCCATCTTCGAGGGTGGAACCGAGGCATCTGTATTGACCGAGCAGATTGCGGAAGCGTTGCGACATCGGTTACACGAGGGCGTGAAGAGAAATTGGTCCAGTGACGAACTGGAGCGAAATCTACTGGCACAGGAGATCATCCAGGAAACCCGTCAGAAATTGCGACGTCAGGATCGAGGAGATCTGCTGCTGGAGCTGGCTCTGATGAGGATCTCTACCCTCCGATCGCTGGTTCCGATCGGTACCCTGGTGAATGAGCAACCGAGTGCTTCTGTCGGCGAAAGTCGCCGGGTCGTCGAGAGAGAGGAATCCTCCGCCGACTCCACTGCGCGCACCTCAAAGGTGCAGGACACGACTCACACCGTTGCTGCTGTCACCGGCACCACGGAAGTTGCTGCCACCGGTGGCGCACAAGCTGCCAGAGATCGACTTCGTCGGGGGCAGAAGGACTCACCTCCAGCCGCTGAAGAGACGCCTTCAGCGCCACGCAGCGAAGGCGATGAGTCCGCCTCTCCGGAGCAAGATCTGCTCGACTGCTTGAAAGCGATCGATGCGATGCTCCCACGAAAATTTCAGGTGGGTGGACGGCTGGAACGATCGGCGGAGGGTTGGCGTTTGCAGGCAAAAGAGCCACTTTTCGATGCCCTTTCCAGCGAAGATGCGAACAAGGCTTTTCGATCGTGGGAAAAGAAGAATGGCGCCCTGGTCATCGAGCGATGGTCGACACCGGAGGAGGGTGAGAATCCATCCTCGGGAACTGCCACCTCAGGGGACCGGCCGGAGATCGTCGGCCAGGCGGAAGAAATTTTTTCGAGTGAAGCGAGGAGTCGTGGTCCCCGAGGTGATGGAGATCCGATTCCAGGTTGATGATTGAAGGAGTTCGACGATGTCGACGGGAGATCTGGGGGGCCTCTTTCAGCAGGCCCAGAAGATGCAAAAAGAGTTGAAGGCTGTTCAGGAAGACCTCAAGCAACGAATGGTGCTGGGGGAGTCCGGGAGCGGTTTGATCAAGGTCTACGCCAACGGTCAGCAGGAGATCCTGAAGATCGAGATCGACCCCCAGGCGGTCGATGCGGATGACACCGATATGCTCGAGGATCTGATTCTCGTGGCGGTGCAGCAGGCACTGGAGAAGGCGAAGGAACTGTCTGATCAGGAAACTTCTCGTGTGACTGGCGGCATGTCCTTCCCTGGAATGACATAGGTGGAGCAGATGTCGAGCGAAAATCTGATGGGGGAGTTGATCGCTGCGCTCTCTTCCCTGCCGGGCATCGGGAGCAAGAGCGCAGAGCGTCTCGCCTATCACCTGCTGAAGGTATCCAGAGCAGATGCGATGCGTATTTCCGATGCGATCCGCAGGGTCAAGGACGACCTCCGAAGATGCATCGAGTGTGAGGACATCTGCGAACAGGAAGTCTGTGAAATCTGTTCTGACGAAGGTCGTGAGCGGAACTCCATCCTGGTGGTTGAACAACCCAAGGATCTGCGGGCCATCGAACAGAGTGGTTCCTATTCGGGGCTCTACCATGTTCTCGGGGCGTCCTTCTCTCCGATGGATGAACGAGGACCGGAACAACTCTCCCTGCAGAAGTTGGTGGATCGATGCTCCCGTGACGAGATCGACGAGGTGATTCTCGCCACCAACCCCGATTTCGAGGGGGACGGGACAGCGATGCTGGTCACTGAAGCACTCTCCGTTGCAGGTGTCACCGTGACACGACTGGCCCGCGGGCTACCCGCAGGAGGGCAGATCGAGTACATGAATCGCAGCATCTTGCGAGATGCCGTGGAGGGCCGTCGATCATTTGAAAATACCCTGGGGGACGAATGATCGTCGCCGACCTCCTGCATGCTTCCACTCGTTTCCTTCGTCTGCGGTTGTTGGTGGTGACGATGGTAGTGAGCCCCGTGCTGGCTACGCATGCGTTTCAATTGCCTACTGCCGAAGAACTGGAGACTTCAGTCGAGGTAGAGATACTTGGCAGCGATGAGGTCTTTGCAGGCAATGAACTGGCCGTGAACGACTGGATCCCGGTGCTGGTCATGATCACGAACCAATCGGCGACGCTGGATGCAGTGTATCAGATCAAATTTGGCACCATCGGAGATCGCTGGTCCTCAAGGCCAGGTAAGTCGTGGGAGTGCACCACCGAGGTGGTGGTGAAGAGTAGCGAGGAACGGTCCGTGATCCTGGCTTATCCCGCTGGAGCGGATCATTCCAGGGGCTCGCAGTACTATCGAGGATCGGCGTACTTTTCCTTCAAGAAGGATGGCCAACCCTTCTTGATTTCCAGGAGACCTGAAGTTGAAAAAATAATCACAACCATCTCGGATGACGACGAATGTCGTTCCGTGTCGTCTCTCGTGGTGGGCAGTTCAGCGCGGCTCAGGGGATTCGCCGCTGGAGGACTGCCTTCTGAACTGGGAAAACGTTTCGGATCGGTAAAAATCAAGCATGGGCGCACGAACATCTCCATCCGGGATTTTCCGCAGAATCGCGAGGGTTTGCTTGGATTCGATTACGTGTTCATCCTGGCTTCCGATCCGGATGATTTTGCGGCGGGGCAACGAAAAGCTCTTCGAGAGGCGGTTCGAGCAGGGGTCACCGTCGTCCTCAAGCCCGACTCGAGAGGGCGGGGCCTCGGCTGGATTCCCGGCTTTGTTGCAAAGCCACAGCTGGTCGAAGTCGATGGAGAGGAATCGCATTTCCTCTTCTCACTTGAAAGCCACGGATCGCGATTGGCTCCCGGGTTGATCCAGATCGAAGATGGTCTGGGGAGATGGCTAGCCCTGGAATCTTCCAGTTTTGACCCGGTAGTAACCAGTTCCATCGACTTTCAACGAGATCCGTGGCACCTGGGAACCGCGGTTTCCAGGCTTGATCGAATGCCTCTCCTCAAGGGAATCGTCCAGAGGATCGATCGACAGCATCGGCCCACTGGAACCCTGGCCATCTCCTTCTGGTTCGGGATGATCTACGTGTGCCTGTTCTGGCCAGTTGCCGGCTGGCTGTTGAAGAGGTCTGGTAAGTTGCCACATATGCTGTGGCTGCAACCAGCGGTGGTGGCGGTTATTTTTCTTGGCATCTATCTGCTCGTGAATTTCATCCATGGTGTCGTTCCACGGCAAACCAAGGAGGTGATCATCGTCCGAACACCTCAGAAAGAGAGCGCGATTGCATTCGTGCTGGAAACGAGTTTTTCCCCCGGTGGTGGTCTCGAAACTTTTTCCGAAGAAGTCAAGACTCGTCCGAGATTGCCTCTTTCCGTCGGTAGTTTGAACAGTTTCATCCACTACAAACTGCAACCGGATGGGACGATGGTCACCGAGGTGGATCGAAAAGTTCGCTCGATCTCACATGAGGTTGCCTGCGAGGTGGTCGATGTTCCGCTGGTGGAGGGGACTGTTGGACAGATACATGTCGAGACAAATCATGGGAGTCGCCGGCGAGTGCTGGAAGCAGGGCTTGATCGGCTCTTTTCCGAACCCGGGGACAACTGGATCACCGGAGAACATTTCCCTTCTCAGGGGCGTCACCACAGGACTGGCAAGAGCAATAGTCTCGCTACAGCCCAGGCGACGCTGGAGACAAGACGGGTACGCAGGACCATCGTGTCGTCAATTCTTGATGAGAAGGACCAGCAGAAGCTGGCGGTCACGCCAGAAACCCCGGTCATCATCGTGGACTGCCATGTCTTCGAGCGGGGAGAACAGCAGTGAGTCATTCCAGTTCCTCCATCATCGAAGTCAGGGACCTGCAGATCGCTTTTGGCAAGAAGGTGGCGGTTGCAGGGATCAGTTTTGACGTGTCCAGAGGTGTCATCCATGGATTCATCGGGCCAAACGGAGCGGGAAAGACCACGACGATCCGGGTTCTGGCCTCGCTGCTGATTCCAACCGCTGGTGGTGCTTGGGTCGATGGATTCAATGTCGTGACCGAACCTGCAGAGGTGAGAAGTCGACTTGGCTACATGCCCGATTATGTGGGTGTGTACGAGGGTCTCTCTGTCCGCGAATATCTGGAGTTCTTCGCCCTCGCTCATCGGCTGACCCCGGCAAGAAGAAAATCTGCCATCGCGGATGTGGTGGAACTGACCGATCTCCAGAATCTCCTGGAGATCGAGGTTCACACCCTCTCGAAGGGGATGAGGCAACGCCTGTGCCTCGCACAGACACTTCTTCATGAGCCGGACCTGTTGATTCTTGACGAACCTGCCAGTGGGCTTGATCCGCGGGCGAGGATCGAGTTCAGGGGGCTCCTGACGGAACTCCGCAGGCTAGGGAAGACCATCTTTCTGTCGAGTCACATCCTGTCGGAACTCTCTCCGATCTGTGATTCGGTCAGCATCATCGAGAAGGGAAATCTGGTTGCCCACGGCCCTCTGGAAGAGATCCAGAACAGAATCAGAGGACATGAGGTTCGATATGAGGTCGTTCTCGTGGAAGAGAGAAGCGATGCGGAGAAGATACTCACCCAGATCCCAGGGGTCAGCAGAACCGCCCTCGAAGGACGCAAACTGACTGTTGATTGGACTGGATCGGATCAGGAGATCCATCAGGTCTGGGCAGCTCTCTCTTCAGCCAAGATTGCCTTCACATCGGTGAGTCGCAGGGAAGATGATCTGGAGAGCCTGTTCATGAATCTCACATCTGGGGAGGTGCAATGAAACTGCCCAGGCTCCTCGATTCGACCAGCACCGCCTTGCTTCAGAAGGAACTGATCCTGCGAATCCGCAGGATTCGGTCGCTGCTGGTTCAGTTGACCTTCGCAGCACTCGTGGGTGGAATCATGTGGATGTACAGCATCGGGCAGGGGCGACAACTCAGTGAAGCGCCGGAGTCTCATGCGATGACGCTCGCATCGATTTACTTCACCATCCAGCTCATCGCCATCGGGATTGTGATTCCATTGCTGGCATCGGTGAGCATTACCTCGGAAAAACAATCCAAGACGTGGGATACCTTGCTGGGGACTGATATGTCTCCCGGTCAGATCGTATGGGGCAAGTTGCTTGGCATCATGGGGGCTCTCTTCTACCTGTTGATCTTGCCAGCTCCGCTGCTGGGGTTCGTGACGATCTTTGGAGGAGTCTCCATCGTCTCGATCATCTTCGAATATTTCCTGCACTTCTTGCTGGCACTGCTGGTCGCAAGTATTGGAATCTTATCTTCGGCCTCCACCGGCAGTCAGATCCGAGCGATCCTCCAGGTCTACATCTTCGTCATTCCATCTCTGTTTTTCCTCGCGATTGGTTTTTCTGTTGAGATCTACAATGACGGGTTCCTGGTTCTCGATTACCTGAAAACGAACATCCAGGATTATCAGTTTCTGTACTGGCTGATTCCTTTGTACCTGTTCGTGGTGGTGGGGTCGTTGTTGCTGGCGAACTACCTTCTCACGGGAGTGGAGTCCGCAAGAGACGTTCTCATCCGTAGTTTTGGATTCGTCTTCGTGCTCTTCATGTGCTCCGATCTGGTGTGGCTTACCTACAGTTATCTGGGACCTGTCACGTACAATAACGGTGCCTCCATCAGTTATGGCAACTCACTGGCCGGCGGCATGGGACAGGTGGTGCTGGTGACCACCTGCGCAATCGTGGCATTCTTGACACGGATTGCAGGATCGGAAGCGAGAGTTCCTCTTCGGGTCGTCCAACTCCGCAAGGAACAGCCCTTTCTGACTTCTCTCGGCATCTTTCTACTGCCAGGAGGAGTTCGCAACTGGACACTTTCAGTGGTCTTCCTGGGGATCTGTGTCGGTGCGATCCTGATCCTGGTTGAACTGGAGCCAAGGGATGGACTGGCGACCATGGACAGCGCTTCAGCCGAGCAATACTCGTATATGTCGGAGTTGTTCGCCGAGCGCACCGTGGCAATCTTCCTGTGGGGTTGTTCAGTCCTCGCACTGGCATGGGTGTTCGCCCAGATTGGATTTTCCGAGATCATTTGCGGTGTTCTTGCCAATGGAACTCATCTGATTGCAGTGATGGCTGTAGCGACCCTTGATCGTATCAATCCACAACTGGTCTACGAGGGTATTGCTCCACCGTTCGTCATCTTCTTCAAGCACTCCTGGCGGACCAATTCGCCGAACATCATTGCTGAACTGCACCAACTGCAATTGATAAGTTTGTTGTCGGTGGCGATCCTGTTACTACTTGGAGGAGCGATTGCACGGATGCGTGGAATCCCCGTGTTCAGGGTGCAAAGGTCAGGGATGGATAAACTATACCTGGAGATTCCTGAGGAGAAATCATGAGAGAGAAGACGATGAAGTTTCTTCTGGTGGTGATGTTTAGCTGCTTACCGCTGATGGTGATTGCGGACGAGGTGGTCTTGAAATCGGGCAAGGTTCTGGAAGGAAAGATTCTCTCAGAAACTGCAAAGAAGGTGAAAATCGAGGTGGTGATCGGTAAGTCGAGAGCCGTGATGACGGTGGATCGAAAAGAGATCGAAAAGATCACCAGAGGCGTTCTCCCCAATGATGAATTCGTGAAAAGACTGGGAGAACTGGACCCTGCAGATCTTCAAGGTCACAAGGATCTGATGGCGTGGGCGCATGAAAAGAAGTTGTTTCAGCAGGAAAAGTGATTCTGTCGCGGATTCCCGCTGTCGAGGTCGCTTCACGAAAGAAGGCCAATCCGCAAAAGTGGTGCCGGGAGTGTGACGCATCGGGAACGGCTTCCTGTAAGGGGTGCGTCGGCAAGGGAAAGAGTTCGACTCCCTGCGGAAAGTGCGCTGGGTCCGGAACTGGACTCAAGTGTGTGACCTGTACCAAGGCGGAGGATAGCCTTCTCGATTGCCGACGCTGTGGGGGGGAAGGTACCTACGAACGCTTTGATCCCCTGGAGGGACGGAAGGTAAAGACTCGCTGTCGGGACTGTAGCGGCAAGGGCAAGATCCTCTGTCCCATCTGCAAGGGGAAGAAAGCAAGAAGCTGCGAAGATTGTAAGGGCGAGGGTGCTTTCCTGAAGACGTGTGAAGAGTGCGAGGGAAAGAAGCAGTTTTCCTGCAAGCCTTGTTCGGGATCGGGGATCGTCGGCGACAACGCCAATTCGAAGCAGAAGAAAGCGGATGCAGAGGAAGAGAAGCGCAAGAAGGAGAAGGAAAAGAAGAAGCCGGTGATCGAAGCGGATCCATTCGGATAGAGGGAACCGATCGGTCGAGCCTGACCAGGGCCTAGCTGTCGATGATCAGCAGAAGGGACCCTGCAGCAACCGCTTCCCCCTCCTTGACCTCGATCTTGAAGACAGTCCCAGCCACCGGGGAAGTGATCTCGTTTTCCATCTTCATCGCTTCCAGCAAGAGTAACGGATCCCCTTCCTGAACTTCGTCCCCTTCCTCGACCAGTAGCTTTCGGACGATACCGGGCATGACGCTGTGTAGCTTTTCATGACCGGATTGAGCAGATCCTGCCGAGACTTCTCGAGTGATGAGATCGACAGGGTCGAGAACATCCAGCTCTACAGGAGTGTGATCGAGGAGGAATCTCACCGCTTCTCCGGGTCGATTCCCTGGCAGCAGTGAAACGGTGTGGCTCTCTCCAGCGGTGATCAATCTGACCACTGATCCCTCTTCGAGAATTTCTACCCTGGCATCGATGCTCACCCCATCGGGCAGCACGAATTTCCATTCCCGTCCCAGGGGGTCGCGGGTCGCTTCGATCTCGCACTGTTGATCGGACCATTCCACCCGGTACTTCATGACAGGTTTCCCCTCACTCCACCTTTACGAGCCGCTTTTCCCCACTCCCCACCTCCTGGAAGGCCGGGTGAAGAGTGTGATCTGGCACCGGCCAGGGCGTGGCGTGCGATGACTGCTGCGATCAATTGCAGTTGATCGGGATCGACATCCCTCACTTTTCGACCGGACAGCCACGATTCGAGGGTACCGGTGTGGAAATCTCCATCGAGGAACCATCCCTGGTTACACAGTTCGATGCCGAGGGGAATGGTGGTGTGTATACCACCGATCCTCAATCGGGAGAGCAGTGCCTTGAGGCGATCGACAGCTGCCTTGCGGTTCTCTCCCCAGACGATGGCCTTGGCCAGCATCGGATCGTAGTAGGGGGTGATCTCCAGCCCCTCCCGCAATGCGCCATCGATCCTGGAGAAGGGTGCATTTGGAATTCGCAGGGCGCGGATCTGTCCCGTTGATGGAATGAAATTTCGATAGGGGTCTTCAGCGCAGATACGAAATTCGATCGACCAACCCCGGTAGGTCAGATCTGGATCGTGATCGAGTTCCCTGCCCTCGGCTATCTCGAGCTGCATCCCGACAAGATCGATTCCCGTGACCATCTCGGTGACCGGGTGTTCTACCTGCAGTCGGGTATTCATCTCCAGGAAAAAGAACTCACCAGTCGCCTCGTCGAGGAGGAACTCCATCGTCCCCGCTCCGCGATAGTCGATGGAGGATGCTCCTGCCACAGCAGCGGCTCTCATCTTGGTGCGAAGATCGGGACTGATCACCGGTGACGGGCTCTCTTCCAGTACCTTCTGGTGATTTCGTTGTAGTGAGCATTCCCTTTCGCCGAGGAACCACACATTGCCGGTGCCGTCTCCGACCACCTGTACTTCGATGTGACGGGCAGGACTGACAAATCTTTCCAGGTAAACCCGGCCATCCCCGAATGCGGAACTCGCTTCGGAGCGAGTCCTTTCCCAGGCGGAGACCAGGGTGGAACTGTCGTCTACCTGGCGGATCCCCTTGCCACCGCCACCGCCTGCTGCCTTGATCAGCAGGGGATAGCCGATCCTCTTCGCCTCCTTGTCGAGGCTGGAACGATCATCGATGGGCCCCTTGGTTCCCGGTATCACCGGAACCGATGCAGTTTCCATCAGTTCACGGGCGCGAACCTTGTCCCCCATCGAGGCGATCTGATCGGGCGTAGGACCGATGAAGATCAGACCTGCGTCTTCGACCATCTTTGCGAAATCAGCGTTTTCGGAGAGGAACCCGTATCCGGGATGGATGGCATCCGCTCCCGACTGTTTGGCAGCGTCGATGATGACATCGCCTCGTAGGTATGACTCGGCGGGGGAGGGAGGACCGATGAGAATCGATTCATCTGCCGCATATCGGTGAGGTGCGGAAGTGTCTGCTTCCGAGTGAACCGCCACCGTCTCGATGTTGCGCTCCCGGCATCCCTGAAAGATGCGGATGGCGATCTCTCCACGATTGGCCACCAGAACCTTGCGGATTTTCTTTCCCTTGGTGCGACTCATAGCGGGCAGTTCCCATGCTTCTTTGGAGGATTCTGATCTCGCTTGCCGGCCAGTAATCGAAGGCCTTCGATGAGCCGACGACGTGTTTCGGGTTCTTCTATTACAGCGTCGATGTAGCCTCGTTCTGCTGCGGTGAAGGGGTTCGCGAACAGGTCCTCGTACTCCTGGGTTCGGGTCGAGGCGATCTGCTCGGGAGTTTCCGAATCTGCGATCTCCTTGCGGAACAGGATTTCGACTGCTCCTGGAGCTCCCATCACTGCAATCTCAGCGGAAGGCCAGGCGTAATTCAGGTCTCCCCGGATGTGCTTCGACGACATCACGTCATACGCACCTCCATAGGCCTTCCGCGTGATGACGGTCAACTTCGGAACGGTCGCCTCGCAGTATGCGTAGAGCAACTTTGCGCCATGAGAAATGATTCCATTCCACTCCTGATCGGTACCGGGAAGGAATCCAGGAACATCGACGAAACTGATGATCGGAATGTTGAAGCAGTCGAGGAATCGGACGAAGCGGGCGGCCTTGACGCTGGCATGAATATCGAGGCAGCCGGCGAGGACTGACGGTTGATTGGCGACGATTCCCACCGATTTCCCGTCCATCCGTGCGAATGCGGTGATGATGTTCCTGGCAAATTCGGGTTGAACCTCCATCAGGGAATCCTGGTCGACGACTCGTCGGAGCACCTCGTGCATATCGTAGGGCTTTTCCCGGTTGTCGGGGACGATGGTAGCCAGTTCCTTGTCAGCCCGGTCGATGGGGTCGGTGTTGTCGCGTTCAGGAGGACTCTCGAGATTGTTTGGCGGGATGTACGAGAGTAGTTTTCTTATCTCATCGAGACAGTGACGATCATCTCGACAGCGGAAGTGTGAGACACCACTGCGTGTCGAGTGAGTGGCTGCCCCTCCCAGTTCTTCCTGGGTGACTTCCTCATGGGTGACCGTCTTCACCACATTGGGACCGGTCACGAACATGTAACTGGTTCCCTCTGCCATGAAGATGAAATCGGTCAAGGCGGGGGAATAGACCGCTCCCCCGGCACAGGGACCGAGGATGGCACTCAACTGAGGGATGACACCGGAAGCGAGGGTGTTGCGCAGGAAGATGTCTGCATAGCCACCAAGACTTGCCACACCTTCCTGAATCCGGGCGCCTCCCGAATCGTTGAGGCCGACCATGGGGGTTCCTGCCTTGAGAGCCATCTCCATCACCTTGCAGATCTTGGCTGCGTTGGTGGCAGAGAGGCTGCCCCCCTCGACGGTGAAATCCTGGCTGTAGAGGAAGATCCTGCGACCGTCTACCTCTCCCCAGCCAGTCACCACACCATCGCCAGGTACCTTTCGCTCGGTCATGCCGAAATCGGTGCAACGGTGGGTGACCATCGCATCGATCTCGTGAAAGGTACCCTCATCGAGTAGCACCTCGATGCGTTCCCTTGCGGTCAGTTTTCCTGCTCCGTGCTGACGTTCGATTCTCGCTTCACCACCACCGATGCGGGCATCTTCGAGGCGGTTACGGGCTTCGATCCGGTTCTTTTCCTTCAATTTTCGATCTCCTCTTCGACGGAGGTTCGCTTCTTACCCTCTGGATACTCCACCAGTTCGATCAGGATGCCACCGGTAGAGGAGGGATGGATGAAGTTGATCCGTGTTTGATGGCTACCAGGGCGAGGTTCTGGATAGAGCAAGCGTGAACCAGCATTGTCCAGATTCTTCATCACCGTCTCCAGATCTTCAACACGATATGCGATGTGATGAAGGCCTTCTCCGCGCTTCTCGATGAATCGCTGGATCGGCGAGTTCTCTCCGGTCGGTTCCAGTAGTTCCGTACACGACTCGCCCGTCTCCAGGAACAGTACCGTGACCTCCTGGGAGGGAATCGTTTCGCGATCTCCCACCTTGGCTCCCAACGCATCCTTCCACAGGGGTAAGGCTGCGTCGATGGAACGTACTGCAATTCCGACATGATCCAGTATCAAGAGACTTCCTCGCTTCCAGGGCGAAGAGCGGCTCTCAGATCCTCGACGATCTGGTCGAGGTGGGTTCCCGGAGGATAGATGCTGCGGAATCCTGCTCCCTGCAGCAGGTCGACATCTTGTTGCGGGATGATGCCGCCGCCGAAGAGCAGGATGTCTTGCGCTTTTTCCTTCTCGAGAATCCGCGAGACCTCGAGGAAATGGGTCTCGTGTGCTCCGGAGAGACTGGAGAGGCCGATCGCCTCCACATCCTCCTCGATGGCTGCCCTGACGATCTGTTCAGGGGATGTTCGAATTCCGGTGTAGATCACTTCCATACCGGCATCTCTAAGAGCTCTGAGCACCAGTCGGATACCCCGGTCGTGGCCATCGAGGCCCGGTTTCGCCAGCAGTACGCG